>NZ_JBIVLO010000001.1:0-908638 GCF_044751305.1 Streptomyces sp. NPDC088725 | reverse complement strand
GGCACCACTCCCAGGAGGTGCCCCCTCACCTGCCCCCCCCCCCCCCCCCGGGGGGCGCCCGCCGGGGGGGGGGGGGGCCCCCCCCGGGGGGGGGGGCCCCCCCCGGGGGGGGGGGCCCCCCACGCCGCGTCTGCGTCCGCCGCCGCGATCCGGGCGCACGGGGGCCCGTACCGCAACCGCTCCCGGTCGCGCGGCTGTCAAGGCGCATGCCGAGCGGACCGCGCGGGGGAGGTGTCGGCCCGCCGCCAGATCGGCAGCCGTCCCGCCGGTCCCGGGCGAGGAGCAGCTTCCCGACGCGAGGAGCACAGGCGGCGGGGGCGCGCATCCTTTGCGGTCCGTCCAACTGGCCGCGCTCGTCCGACAAATCCCTCCCCGATTTACAGGTACTTGTCGTTCGACTCGAACAGGTGCGTTTCAGGGGGAAATTCGTCGAAGTAGATCGTGGCGGATTCTCCGGTGAGAACGGAGAGGAGGAAGTGCGCACAGGCCTGGGGATGATTTGCCCATTCCGGGCCCCGGCCCTCGTTGAACAGGGTGGTTCACTCCGCCGGATTCTGCCCGGGCCGGCGCACCCAGTACAGCATGGCGCCGCCGCCCTCGATGTAGGCCCAGGGCAGCACCGTGGCCCCGTCGTCCCGCAGGATTTGCGGTGGCTTGGGCTCGACCTGCCACAGGTTGGCCAGGATCTCGGCGCGCGCCTCGGCCTCGTCGAGAAGGTTGTCGTTTCCACTTCTGCTGGGCGGGCCAGTCCGACCATGGCACCGGTCCGGCCGTCGACACCGGGCGGCGCCCCCGCCCCTGTCCTGCGCAGGATCGCCGGACGCGGGCGCTGGACCGATTGGCCCCCAAGAAATCGGAAAAGGCGGTACCGGATTTCTCCGATACCGCCTGCGACCTGCGAAAACGCTGGTCGGGACGACAGGATTTGAACCTGCGACCCCTTGACCCCCAGTCAAGTGCGCTACCAAGCTGCGCCACGTCCCGATGCCCGTGTGACCTGGGGTTTTCCCTGGCCGAACGTGCATGAGAACTCTACCGCACTTGGGTCACTGGTCACGAACCGCTGTGCGCGGGAACGGGCACAGGAGGTGTTGACCTGAAGTCCGGTTGAGGTTGCGGGCTGGTTTTCATGACGACGACATCTTCCGCGACCTCCGGCATGGCCCGGCCGGGTTACCGGGACCTTCATCGGCTGATGGCCCTGATGACGGGCGACGAGAAGCACGATTCCGCCGCCACCTCCACCCTGGACGCGCTCTGGGTGCTCTACGACCGAGTGCTGCGGGTGTCCCCCGAGACCGCAGGGGCCCCGGACCGCGACCGCTTCCTGCTGTCGAAGGGGCACGGCCCGATGGCGTACTACGCCGTCCTCGCCGCCAAGGGGTTCCTCGACGAGTCGCTGCTCGGCGGCTTCGGTACGTACGGGTCGCCCCTCGGTACCACCCCGACAGGACCCTGCTGCCCGGGGTGGAGATCGGCAGCGGTTCGCTCGGGCACGGGCTGCCACTGGCCGTGGGCAGCGCGCTCGGGCTGCGGGCCCAGGGGATCACCGGGCCAAGCGTGTGGGTGCTGATCGGCGACGCCGAACTCGACGAGGGGAGCATCATGAGGTGATCGCGTTCGCCGGACCCGCCGGACTCGAACAGCTGCACACGCTGGTGATCGACAACACCTCCGCGACCCACGGCCGGCCGGGCGGCATCGCTTCCCGGTTCGAGGCAGCCGGCTGGTCCGCGGCGAGTGTCGACGGACGGGATCACGACGCCCTGTACGCGGCGTTCACCACGCCCCATCCGGGCCGGACGCGCGCGGTCGTCGCCCGTGTCGAGCCCAAATCCTGAGCCATGTCCTGGCCCGGCCCATGTCCTGAGACGACCGGAGAGAGGCACTTCTTTCATGGACACCATGCGTGACCGCTTCATCTCGACCACGTCCCGGCTGCTTGACGAGGATCCACGGCTCGCGCTCGTCCTGGCGGACATCAGCGCGGACGGCTTCGGCGCGGCGAGACGCGCCCATCCGGACCGGGTGATCAATGTCGGGATCCGCGAACAACTGCTGGTCGGCGTCGGCGGCGGGATCGCCCTCACCGGGCTCCGGCCGATCGTGCACACCTTCGCGGGTTTCCTCGTCGAGCCGCCCCTTCGAGCAGGTCAAGCTGGACTTCGGCCATCAGGGGGTGGGCGGGGTGCTGGTGAGCGCGGGGGCTTCGTACGACTGGCCGGCGGCCGGTATCACCCATATGCCGCCCGGCGATGTCGCGCTGATGGACACCCTGGACGGCTGGCGGATCCACGTACCCGGTCACCCGGACGAGGCGGAGGCGGTGCTGCGCCGCGCCGCCGCCGGGGACGGCAGGGACTACGTACGGCTGTCCCCGCAGAGCAACGACGCGCCGCGTCCGGTGACCGGGGCCGGGTTTCTGACCGTCCGGGAGGGCCGCGCCGGGGTCGTGATCGCCGTCGGGCGGATGCTGGACAACGTTCTCGCGGCGACCGAGGGGCTGGACACGACGGTCCTGTACGCCACGACCGTGCGGCCCTTCGACGGCGCCGCGCTGCGCTCGGCGGCCGGGCGCGCGGACGCGGCGGACGTCGTGCTGGTCGAGCCGTATCCCGCCGGGACCTCCACAGCCGCCGCGAACGACGCGCCGGCCGACAGCGCCCACCGGGTGCTCGGGCTCGGCCCGGCGTGAGCTGCGCACGTACGGCGAACTCGATGAGCACCTGGCCGCGCAGGGCCTGGACGCGCGCTCGCTGCGCGGACGGATCTCCGCGTTCCTGCCGCGCTGATCTCCGCTGTCCCCAGGGCATCCGGCCTGCGTCACCCGGCCGGATGCCCCTCTCCGGCCTGATCTCGCCGGGCATCACGGGGCGCCACGGGGGACCCTGGTCGTGACGTACGCAGCCGTAGCAGGGAAGGAAGCCAGCCATGTCCGTAAGCGGTGACCTGCTCATCGACGCCTTCGACCGCATCAGTGAGGTCGTCCACGACACGGTCGAGGGGCTCGGACCCGAAGATCTCGCGGCCCGTCCGGACGACGGCGCGAACTCGGTCGCGTGGCTCGTCTGGCATCTCACCCGGATCCAGGACGATCACGTCGCCGACGCGGCCGGGAGCGAGCAGGTGTGGCTGGAGGGGGACTGGGCGGAGCGGTTCGGGCTGCCGTTCAAGCCCGGAGCGACCGGTTACGGGCACTCCCCGCGCGATGTGGCCGCGCTCGGCGATGTCTCCGGCGAGCTGCTGGTGGAGTACCACGACGCCGTGCACGACCGCACCGTCGCGTATCTGGCGACGCTGAAGGACGCGGATTACGCGCGCGTCGTGGACGACGCGTGGACGCCGGCCGTCACGCTGGGTGTACGGCTCGTCAGCGTCGTCTCCGACGACCTCCAGCACGCCGGCCAGGCGGCTTTCGTCCGAGGGTTCCTGGAGCGGCAGTGACCGCGGGCTCAGCCGGCCGACGCATCCGTGCGCGCGGGCGGCGTCGTGTCCGGCAGATACGAGAGCAGTTCCCGGGCCGCCGGACCGGTCCGCTGGTCCTCGGGGAGGGCCACGAAGGCCTCCCAGAGGCAGTCGTCCGCACCGACCAGCGGCACCGTGCACAGGGCCGCAGCCTGTTCCTTGCAGGCCACCGGACGCGGCACGACGGCGATGCCGAGCCCATGGCCGATCAGCTCGATCAGACTGTGTACGTCGTTGACCTCCAGCGCGACCCGGCGTTCCGTACGGGCGGCGGCGAACGCCTGGTCGGTGACACGGCGGGCTCCCCAGTCCGCCTGGAAATCCACGAAGACCTCATCGCCGAGAGCGGCCCATTCCGCCTTCTCCGCACCGGCGAGCGGGTGATCGGGGTGGCAGAGCAACACCATCGGCTCGCGGGCCAGCGGGACCAGCCTGACGCCTTCCGGCACACCGCCGCACACCGCGACGAACGCCAGATCCAGCCGGCCGGCAGCCACGTCCTCGACGAGCGCGGCGGACCCGGCCTGCCGCAGCCGCACCTCTACCTCCGGGTGCTCGGCCCTGAACCTGGCCAGCAGGGCCGGCACATGAACGCCGGCGACGCACTGTTCGGCGCCCACCGCCAACTCCCCCCTGAGCAGCCCCTGCACCGCCGCGACCGCCTCCTTGGCCGCTCGTACGCTCGCCAGCGCTCGGGACGCCTCGGCCAGCAACGCCGTGCCCGCGCCGGTCAGTTCGACCCTGCGGGTCGTACGGACGAACAGGCGTGCGCCCAGCTCGCGTTCCAGAGCGCGTACGGACGCGGAGAGCCCGGACTGCGAGACCATCAGCCGCTGGGCGGCCCGGGTGAAGTGGCGTTCCTCTGCCACGGCGACGAAGTACTCAAGGTGCCGAAGTTCCATGATTGAGAAGGATAATTGCTCAATGCGTTCGCTTTCTTCTATTGGACTCCCCGCCCGACTGCGGCCAGGGTGGGAGACGTCGCGCCGGAACCGGTGGGACTTCTCAGCAGGAAGGACGCGTCATCACCATGAAGACTCGCCGCATCGGGACCGCCGAGGTCAGCGCCATCGGTCTGGGCGCCATGCCGATGTCGATCGAGGGGAGGCCGGACGAGTCCCGTTCCCTCGCCACCATCCACGCGGCGATCGACGCCGGAGTGACGCTGATCGACACGGCGGACGCGTACTCGCTCAACGGCGGGGAGCACGGCCACAACGAGGCCCTGATCGCCAAGGCGCTGGCGTCCCGCAGTGACAGCTCGGAGGTGCTGGTGGCCACCAAGGGCGGCCATCTGCGCCTCGCCGACGGCACCTGGACGCTGGACGGCTCGCCCGAGCACCTGAAGGCCGCGTGCGAGGCGTCGCTCAGCCGGCTCGGTGTCGAGGCGATCGGCCTCTACCAGTTCCACCGTCCGGACCCGAAGGTGCCGTACGAGGAGTCCATCGGCGCGATCCGCGATCTGCTCGACGAGGGCAAGATCCAGCGGGCCGGTACCTCCAACGCGAACCCGGAGCAGATCAGGGTCACCAACGACATCCTCGGCGGCCGACTCGCGTCCGTGCAGAACCAGTTCTCGCCCGCGTTCCGTTCCAGCGAGCCGGAGTTGGAGCTGTGCGAGGAGCTGGGTATCGCGTTCCTGCCGTGGAGCCCGTTCGGCGGCATCACGAAGGCCGCCGGGTTCGGCAGCACCTTCGCGCCGTTCGCCAAGGTGGCCGGGGCCCACGGCGTGAGCCCGCAGGAGGTGTGCCTGGCCTGGCTGCTCGCGAAGTCACCGGTGATGGTGCCGATTCCCGGCTCCAGCCGTCCCGAGACCATCCGCTCGTCGGTCTCTGCCACCGAACTGGTGCTCTCGGCCGACGAGTTGGCGGAGCTGGACGCAGCCTGACGCCGGAATTCCCTCTCCGCCCAACGGCTCGGCCGGCACCTCTCAGACGTGTCGGTCGAGCCAGCCGGTGAGATCTTCCCGCACCCCGATGCGGTTGGTCTCGTTGAGGAGTTCGTGACGGGCGCCGGGGTAGCTCCGCCAGGTCAGGTCCTCGGTGCCGATGTAGCGGAAATCCTCGAGCAGTTCGTACAGCAGGGTCAGCCACAGATTGCACGGGTCGTTCGCGCCGACCGCGATGTGGACCGGCAGGTCGACGGGGATCCTGACGAGGTTGCGCGGATCGTTGATCTTGCGGATGGCGCGTACCCAGTCCAGGGCGAGACCGGCGCTGAGCGGGAAACCGCACCGCTCGTCCACTACATACGCGTCGACCTGCGACTCGTCGCGGGAGAGCCACTCGAAGCCGGTGCGGTACGGGAACGGGTCGTTGAAGGTACCGAAGAGTTCGGAGAAGTACGTGCTCGGCGCGGCGCGTCCCGCTTCCGCGCACTCCCGCTCCAGCCGGTCGACGGCCTGCTCGATGTCCACGCCGGGCAGGGTGCGGAACGTGCCGGTGAGGATGAGCCCGGCCAGTCCGTCGGAGTACTCCTGTGCGTAGTCGCGGGCGAGCATGGAGCCCAGGCTGTGGCCGAGCAGCACCACGGGCACGCCCGGGTGGAGAGTGCGCGCCTGATCGCCTGCGGTCTTCAGATCCTCAACGATCGCCCGCCAACTTCCTCTGCCCGCAGCGCCGTTGGCGTCGTCCCCGGCCCCGGCTTCCGCGACGCCGTACCCACCGGTGTACTGGGCCGTGGCCCCGTGCCCGCGGTGATCGGTCGCGAGCACTCCGTACCCCCTGGCCACCAGATGCTGCGCGAACCCGTCGTAACGCAGAGCGTGTTCGCCCTCGCCGTGGGCGATCTGCACCAGCGCGCGCGGCCTGCCGTTCTCGGGCAGCCAGGTGTACGTGGCGATCTGGACTCCGTCGTGGGCGTGCAGGAGCCCTGGGCGGTACTCGGTCATCAGGCGGCGCCTTCCGGTTCGGTGTCGGGGCCTGTAGCCCCGACTCCCCCGTCCTCCGCCACTCATGCCCGCAGTCCCTGTCCGGCCGACAGGGCCCGTCAGATGAGGCCGTCCTCGCTGTGGTGAATCTGCCGGATCAGCTCCGCCGCGAACGACTTGATGGTGTCCAGACCCGCCCGCCCCCAGTGCCGGGGCTCGGTGTCGGCGACACAGACCGTGCCGAGCGCCAGGCCCGTGCGGTCGATGAGCGGCGCGCCGAGGTAGGAGCGGATCCCGGCAGCGTCCACCAGCGGATTGCCCGCGAACCGGGGGAAGTCCCGTACGTCCTCCAGGACCAGTGCCTTCCGGCGTACCACCACATGCGGGCAGTAGCCGTGGTCGCGGGCCATGGACCGCGCGGCCCCGCCGCCCGGCGGGGCGTACAGCCCGGCGAAGAACTGCCGTTGCTCGTCTATGAAGTTGACCATCGCGTACGGTGCCCCCGTCAGCTCCGCGAGCTGCCGCGCGACCGCGTCGAAGGCGGGCTCGGGCCGCTCGCCCAGGCCGAGCAGGCGCAGCCGCCGCACCCGCTCCGGCGCGTCCTGGTCGACGGGGGTGAGCAGCAGCCTGCCGATGGGGTCATACGTCATGCGCGCGCTCGGGTGCCGGTGAAGTGGTGAGCAGATGCTGGACGAGCGTGACCAGCGTCTGGATTCCGGAGCTGGCGATCCGGGCGTCGCAGAGCACGATGGGCACCTCGGGTTTGAGGTCGATCGCGGCCCGTACCTCCTCGGGGGCATAGCGGTACGAGCCGTCGAACTCGTTGACGGCGACGACGAATCCGATGCCGCGCTGCTCGAAGAAGTCCACTGCGGAGAAGGCGTATTCGAGCCGCCGGGTGTCGGCGAGGATGATCGCGCCGAGCGCGCCGCGCGACAACTCGTCCCACATGAACCAGAAGCGCTGCTGTCCCGGCGTGCCGAAGAGATAGAGAACGTGCCGCTCGTCGAGAGTTATCCGGCCGAAGTCCATGGCTACCGTGGTTGAGGTCTTGGCCTCGATACCGGTCAAGTCGTCTGTGGCCGAGCTGACTTGTGTCAGCAACTCCTCCGTACTCAGTGGAGCGATCTCACTGACCGCTCCCACGAAGGTCGTCTTGCCGACCCCGAAACCGCCGGCCACCAGGATCTTCAGCGCGGTCGGGAAGGGTGTGGACGAGACAGGACCGGACGGAACAGGACCTGACGAAGCCGGTTCGGACTGGGCGGGTTCGCCCCATACGGTTTCGGACAGGGCGGGTTCGGACGTGAAGGGTTCAGAGCTGTCGTCGTAAACCATCGAGCACTGCCTCCAGCAGGAAACGGTCGGTGGGGTTGTGGAAGCTGTCGGGCGGTCGCGCGGTGATCGCTCCGCAGTCCATCAGGTCGGAGAGCAGCACTTTGGTGACCGTGGCGGGGAGCCGCAGACAGGCCGCGACCTCCGCGACCGAGGTGGGTCCCTGGCAGAGCCCGAGGGCTTCCGCGTGTTCCGGGCCGAGATACGCCTGGGGCGCGGTGCCTGTGGACATCACCAGGGTCAGCAGGTCCATCGCGGTGGTGGGCCGCGTCCGCCCGCCACTCACCGTGTACGGGCGGATGAGCCGCCCCGCCGCGTCGTCGAGCCATGGCCCGTCTGTCGGGGCCGACACCCTCACCGTCCCGCGGCACTCTGCGCGGTGCCCGCCGCCTGCCGGAGCGGAGTGCTCAGATACGGCCGTACGCTCTTGACCAGCATCGCCATCTCGTAGCCGAGGACGGCGGCGTCCGCCTCACGCCCCGCGAGTACCGCGAGGCAGGTGCCCGAGCCGGCCGTGGAGACGAAGAGCAGCGTCGAGTCGAGTTCGACCACGACCTGGCGCACCTCACCGCCGTCCCCGAACCGCACCCCCGCGCTGCGCCCGAGGGAGTAGAGCCCGGAGGCGAGAGCGGCCATGTGGTCGGCGCTGTCGGTGTCCAGGCCGTGTACGGATCTCACCAGGCCGTCGGCGGAGAGCAGCACCGCGCTGCGGGTGTACGGGACTCGCTGGACCAGACCGCTCATCAGCCAGTCGAGGTCCGAGACATGGCCGGTCGGCGCATCGCTCGCCATGATGTATCTACTCCTTGGGGGTGGTGTCGTGGCGCTGCTGTTCCCGCTGCTCCGGGGGCGGCTGCGACAGCGGGTCCTCCTGGGACAGCAGGACCTCCTGCGACAGCGGGCCTTCCTGCGACAGCAGGACCTCCTGAGGCAGCAGGACCTCCTGAGGCAGCAGGTCCTCCTGGGACTCAGCGAGGCCGATGCCCCGCCGGAAGGCCGCCATCAGACCGGGGTCGTGCAGCACGGGCTCCACGTCGGTGGGCAGCGGGGCGGGCGCGTCCCGCAACTGCGGGGCCAGGTGTTCCAGGCCCCGGCGCTTGGGCAGTAGCGGTCTGTTCATGGCGTCTTCCGCGGGGCCGCCCGCCGGACTGTCCGGTGGGCTGTCGCCGCTGGCAAGCGCCGGAGCATGGGCCTGTTCGGCCGTGGTGATCCGCGCGGGCGCGCCGTGGGTGACACCGGGCCGCGCGGCGGCGGGGGTGGGCCGACCGGTGTGCCGGCCGCGCATGGGGAGCGGGCCGACTCCGGCGGAGGCGGGGCCGGCCCCGTACTGCGGCTGAGCCGCGGCCTGTTGAGGGGCCGTCCGGTGCGGAGTCTGCTGCGGGGCCTGGACTTGCTGCGGAGCCTGAACCTGCTGTGGATGAGGGGCCTGCTGCGGGCCGGGCGGCTGCTGTGCGGGGACGGGGGCCGGTGCGGCCGGCGCCCCCTGGCCGCCGGCGGCGGCCTGGTCCGCGCCGAGCAGCGCCTGCGGCAGGACGAGTACGGCCTGGACGCCTCCGTAGATGTTCGGCTGGAGGCGGACCGCGATGCCGTGTCTGCGTGCCAGCGCCGAGACCACGAAGAGGCCGATGCGCCCGTCCTGGAGCAGGTGGGCGACGTTGACCTGGTCCGGGTCCGCGAGCAGCGCGTTCATCTTCTTCCGCTCGTCGGCGGGCATACCGAGGCCGCGGTCCTCCACCTCGATGGCGAGCCCGGCCGTGACGTGCTGGACCCGCAGCAGCACAGTGGTGTGCGGCGACGAGAACAGCGTGGCGTTCTCGACCAGTTCGGCCAGCAGGTGGATGACGTCGGCGACGGCGTGGCCGCGCAGTGTGCCGTCGATCGGCGGCACGAGCTTGATCCGCGGGTACTGCTCGACCTCGGCGATGGCCGAGCGCAGGACCTCCGTCATCGAGACCGGATTGCTCCACTGGCGGCGGGAGATGGCACCGCCGAGCACCGCGAGGTTCTCCGCGTGCCTGCGGATCCGGGTGGCGAGATGGTCGACGTGGAAGAGCCCCTTCAGCAGTTCGGGGTCCTCCACCTCGCTCTCCAGGTCGTCCAGCAGCTGGATCTCCCGGTGCACCAGGGACTGGAGCCGCCGGGCCAGATTGACGAAGACCTCCACCTTCTGTTCGTTTCCCACGCTGCTGGAGAGCTGGGACGCCTGCACCACGGCGGCGACGGACGCTTCGTGCGTCCGGCCCAGCTCCCGGGCGAGCAGGTCGAGTTCGTCTCCGGCCGCGGCCACCGGGGGCGGTGTCCGGCGCGCGGGCAGCCGCTCACCGCGTCTGAGCTGTTCGACGACGGCGCGCAGTTCGGCCTGGTGGCGCGCGTTGGCGCGGCGCAGCGCGTTGCCCCGGTCCAGTACGGACCTGACGGCGCGTTCCGCTCCGAGCGCGGCGACCGCGACGGCGGCGAAGGCGAGCAGCGCCATGCCGGTGAGGCCGCACCACGCTCCGGCGGTCGGTTCCACTCCGGTGGACCGCAGGACGAGCACCACGGCGGCGGCGCCGCTCAGCGCCGCGACTATGGCGGGCAGGACGGCCGCGCGCAGAAGCTGCGGACGTATGCGCGCGTCGGGCGGGGCCGGTGCGTCCGGTCCTCCGGGCGTCGGCCTGCCCGGGGGCCTGCCCGAGGGGGTGTCCGTGAGCCGGCCGGCGGACTTGCCGACGCTGCGGGCCGCGGATGACAGCGGGCGGCTGCCCGGCCTGCCGTGCCGCCCGCCCTCGCGGCGTTCCGGCCGCGCGGCGGGTGCGCGAAGTTGAGACATCAGTGTCCTCGGTACGTGGGGCCCCGGGAGTGCGGCACCATGCGGGAGTGAGTGCTGTGGCGCAGCGGCGGGTTTGTACGCATGCCGCACAGGTCCTTAGCCCTCCGTTGCTCTCCGAACACACACGGTAGGCGCCGAACGGTCGCACGTGGAGGGCAGTTGACGAAGTTGCCCCTAAAGCGTCCCGCTCTGGTATGAGCCCTCGCACATCTGCCCGAAATGGCGCATGCGCTGACGACGGGACGGCCGCCCCACACGCAGCGCCACGATCCGGTCGTAGCGGCTTCCGGCGGGGAACTCGGAGGCGGCGAAGGCGTCGGTCTCACCGAGGCCGGCGCCTTCTCGCAGCGCGGCGTAGGCGCGAGCCATGAACAGCGAGGTGCCACAGCCGACCACGGCCGTACGCTCCCCGGGCGCGGGCAACTCGTCCCGCAGACCACCGGCCAGCTCCGCGGCCCGTTCCCAGCATTCGGGCTGACTGGCCAGTTCCGTCTCCACATGCGTCATACGCGTCTCCAATTCCCCGGAACCGATGCGTGTTTCTGATGTCAGAGCCGCGAGGGCAGGCAGGGCTCTGTCCGGTGAACGAGACGGTGACGGGCTTCGGAACGGCGCGAGCCGGCCGTCCCGGTGTTCGGGGCGGCCGGCTCGCGGCGGTGGGTTACGCGGGTGTGGCGGTGTCGGCCGTCTCCCCCGGTTTTCCGGCACCCGGGCTCGCGTCCGGGCCGCCGCCGACGATCTCGTGGACCGCGACGCCCGGGGTGGCGGGCCAGCCGCCGGGGGGCGCGGTCGCGACCGGGCGCCACCACGGGGTGGCCGGGACGGCGTCGCCGGTGGGTTCGAAGGGCTCGCCGGGGATCGGCAGCGCCAGCGCGGCGCCCGCTTCCGCGCCGGCCGCGAGCGTGCCCTCGCCCGGCTCGGCCCACGGGTGCGGCGCCAGGTTGAACGTGCCCCAGTGGATCGGCAGCATCACACCCGACGGCCTGCCGCCCTGGAGGTCGAGATGAGCGCGCATGCCCTCGGCCGGCGTCATGTGGATGTCCGGCCAGTGCTCGCTGTACGCACCGATCTGGATCATGGTGGCGTCGAAGGGGCCGTGCTCGGCGCCGATGTCCTTGAAGCCGGGGAAGTAGCCCGTGTCGCCGCTGTGGTAGATCCGGTGCTCGGGCCCCCGTACCGCCCAGGACGCCCAGAGCGTGTGCTGCTGGTTGCGCAGGCCGCGGCCGCAGAAGTGCCGGGCGGGGGTGGCGGTCAGCCGGAGGTCACCGACCTCCGTGGACTCGTTCCAGTCCAGTTCGCGCAGGCGCGAGGCGGGCACCCCCCAGCTCTCCAGGTGCGCGCCGACACCCAGCGGCACGGCGAAGACCGTGTCCGTGGTGGCGAGCGCCTTGATCGTGGGGAGATCGAGGTGGTCGTAGTGGTCGTGGGAGATGACCACGACATCGACGGAGCCCAGCGACGCGAGCGGTACGGGGGTGGGGTGCAGCCGCTTCGGCCCCGCGAAGGCGAACGGCGAACAGCGCTCGCCCCACACCGGGTCGAAGAGCACGCGCCGGCCGTCGATCTCCGCGAGCACGCTTGAATGGCCCATCCAGGTGAGCCGGAGCCCGGAGGCCGGGGGCTCGGCGATGTCGGCGAGCGTGGTGGGGTACACGGGAATGGTGCCCGCGGGGCCCCGCCGGGCGCGCGACTCCTTGTCGACGTAGACCTTGGCCAGCTCAAGTCCTGAACCGCCGGACGGCCGGGTCCTCGCCCCCACCGGGTTCTGGAACACCCCGTCGGCGAAGTTGGGCGAGCGATGGATCCGCTCCAGCCGCTTTCCCGCCGAGTCGGCCCCGAAAGGGGCGGGCCGCAGCGAGCGCAGCCGGGAGCGCAACGAGTGGGGGGAGCCAGCGCCTGTCACGGCACCTCCTGGAGGTTCGGTGTCGTCCCCATTATGGCCGGGGTCGTACAACGGTGCGGTTCGAGTCCGCCATCAGCGGTACGTCTCCGGCACAGCGGACCTGTCGTGTGCACGCACGGACAACGTCACTGCTGCCCCACAGGTTCCCTGTCACTCCCGTACGGGACACCGTCAGTCACTCCCCGTACGGGGCACCCCGCCGATCAGCCGGACACACGCGGTCCCGGAGACCGGGAGACCGGGAGTCCCGGAGCCCCCGACCGGCCGTTCGGCGGCTCGTGACCACGCGCGGGACGGCTGATCCGTCAGGGACGGCCGGGGGCGGTGAGACGGCTGAGTAAGGTGGCAGCGCGGCGAGAGTGCGAGGCAGGCCCAGGGCCCAGATCCTCAACGCACCGGAAATTCTGGGTGGTTACCGTGAACGACCGCGACACAAGGGGAGACTGTGGCACAGCAGGAGAACGACCCGTCCGATCACGATGTGCTGGTCGTCGGAGGCAGCGGAGTGGACACCGTCGTCCGCGTCGACTCGCTGCCGGTGCCGCTGGCCGACTCGGTCGGTGTGGCACCGATCCTCGAATCGCCGGGACACACCGGTGGCAATGTGGCGCTCGGTCTGACGGCGCTCGGCCTGTCCGTCAAATTCCTCGACTTCATCGGCGACGACTGGACCGGTGAGCAGGTCCGCGACCGGCTGACCGAGGGCGGGGTGGACTTCGAGACGCTGATCTCCCCGGCGGGGACGCGGCGCGCGGTCAATCTCGTCGACAGGACGGGCCGCAGGATGTCCTTCCACGACGCCCGCGACCCGGAGGGGCTGCGGATGCCGCGCGAGTTCTATCTGCCGCATCTCCGGCGTACCCGTCATGTCCATCTGTCCATCACGGACTTCGCCCGGTTCCTCTACGACGACATCGCGGAGCTTGGTGTGCCGGTCTCGACGGATCTGCACGACTGGGACGGACTCACCGACCACCACAGGGAGTTCGCGCTCCGCTCGGACCTGGTGTTCCTCAGCGCCTCCGGGGCCAGCGGGCGCATCGCGTCCGTGATGCGGGAGATTCTGCGCGAGGGCCGGGCCGAGGCGGTCATCGCGACCGCGGGCGCAGGAGGCTCGTACCTGATGGAACGGGAGGGCAGCCGTACGCCCCGTCCGATTCAGGCGACCGTCCCGCCGGGCCCCGTCGTGGACTCCAACGGCGCGGGGGACGCGTACCTCTGCGGTTTCCTCTACGGGAGGCTCGCGGGCCGGGACCTGGAGGAGTGCGCGCGGCTCGGGGCGCTGGCGGGCGCGTACGCGTGCACCGGCGAGGGCAGCGCGGCGCAGATCGGCCTCGACGGCCTCCTCGCGCACACGGTCTGACCGGCGCCCCTGCCGGACGCCGGGAGCGGCGGCCCGGCGCGGGCAGCGGTGGCGTCAGTGTTCCAGGGGCAGCAGATCGGGACGCTTGGCCGCGCGGTGGTCACCGGACGACTCGCCGCGCAGCCGCCGGCCGATCCAGGGCACCAGATGCTCCCTGGCCCAGTGGATGTCGTCGCGACGCTCCTCGAACGTGCCGCGCGCCGGCAGCGGCGGCCACGGCTGGTCGGGGTCCGCGGGTACGTCGACGCCGAGCACCTGGGCGGCGCGCAGCGCCACGCGGGTGTGCCCCTCGGGCGACAGGTGCAGCCGGTCGCCCTCCCAGGCGCGCCGGTCCTGCACGGACTTCAGCGACCAGAGGTCGAGGACGGGGCAGTCGTAGCGGTCGGCGATGGCCCGCACATGGGCGGTGTACGTGGCGATCTTGCCGCGCAGACGACGCAGGACGGGCACGCCGCGGGTGTCGAAGCCGGTGGTCACCATGACCGTGCCGACGACGCCGGTGAGGTCGGCGACGGCGCGCTCCAGGCGCTCGGCGACGTCGTCGGGGTCGGTGCCGGGGCGGATGATGTCGTTGCCGCCCGCGCAGAAGGTCACCAGGTCCGGTGCGAGTTCCATCGCTCGCGGAACCTGCTCGGCGACGATCTGGTCGAGGAGCCTGCCGCGTACGGCGAGATTGGCGTACCGGAAGTCGCCGTGCACCGTGTCGTCGCCGTGCGCGGTGTTGTGCGCCGGGTCGCCGGTGACCGGCAGTTGGTCGGCGAGCAGGACCGCGAGCCGGTCGGCCCAGCCGACATAGAGACCGTCGGGTCCCGGGTCGCCCACTCCCTCGGTGAAGCTGTCGCCGATCGCCGCGTACGACCCGAATACGCCTTCTCTTCTTGATCTCTCATCGTTGAACACAGCTGAGGATTTTGCTCCCGCGCGTGTGACCTACGCGACCGTAAGGAAGGGTTGACGGCGGGTGAGATATACCATCGGTCAAGTTTCGGCCAAACGGGAATAGCCACCGCCCGGCATTTCCGCTGCCGGGCGGTGGCTTGTCCTCGCCTGTTCAGACGCCGGGCTTCGGGCGTCGGGCGTCAGGCGTCAGAGATCGACCGATTCAGACAGTGACGCCGTGGGCGCGCAGGTACGCCACCGGGTCGATGTCCGAGCCGTAGTCCGGTCCGGTCCTGACCTCGAAGTGCAGGTGCGGTCCCGTGACGTTGCCGGTCGCGCCGGAGATGCCGATCTGCTGTCCCGCGCCGACGGTCTGTCCCGCGGAGACACCGATCGAGGTCATGTGGGCGTACTGCGAGTACGTGCCGTCCGGGTGCTGGATGACGACCTGATTGCCGTACGAGCCGCCCCAGCCGGCGGTGACGACGGTACCCGCGCCGATCGCCTTGATGGGGGTGCCGGACGGAACCACGAAGTCCACACCGGTGTGGTAGCCACTGGCCCAGCTGCTGCCCGCCTGGTGGTACGGCGTGCCGATCGCGTCGATGGCGACCGGGAGGTTGAAGGCGGGAGCGGCGGCCTTCTTGACCGCGGGGGCCTCCGGAGCGGCGGTCGCCGCAGCCGCGCCGACGGCCAGCTTGAGACCGGGGCGGATCACCGACGGGTCGGCGCCGACGGCCGGGCGGTTGTCGGCGTAGAGCTTCTGCCAGCCACCGGCGACGTGCTGGTCTCGCGCGATCTTGGACAGCGTGTCGCCGGAGACCACCGAGTAGGTCTTCGCGGTCTGGGCGGCGGCGACGGTCTGCGTGGGCGTCGCCTTCTCGGCGGCGTGCGCGCCGGTGGCACCGATGAGCGGAAGCGCGAGGGCGGCGCCACCCGCGCTGACGGCGATGATTCCGCGTCTGATCGAACGGGACATGGGACGGCGGTGCTTACCCTTTGCGGGCATGACGAATTTCCTCTCCGGCGCCTGCGAGGTGAGCTGTCGGGTTCGAGCTGGAGTTGCCCGGTCGCGCTGTCGCGCGACTTCACCCCGAGCCGTCCGGACGAGCCGGTTCGGCGTACTACCTGGGTCCCCCGCTCCTGCCACACGTGGGTGGATGGAATTCCGGGCGGCGGCAGGATTCGGCGTTCCGCTCGGACAAATGGTGACCGTAAGCGAGCGAACCGGCGGGAACAAGCCCGTGTATTCCCGCCGGCAATACACGCTCCGATATTTCCCGGGATTAGCGGTCACCCTCCGTGGATTAAGGATCTTCGTTTTCCATAGGACGCAGGAATTCCGCTTCGCCGCACCGCCACGGACCGTCACGAATATGATCCCGCTCACGAGGCACAAACCCATCCGCCCATTTATGGGGACAGGTTGCAATCAAACGAACAATACGGACAGATTAGTCTGGTGATCATGTCGTAGGGTCAGAGCCCGCCACCGTCGGCGAGCAGCGCCGGCGGCTGATCCGGAGGAGCAGCTCCCATGACGCAGCACCTGCCGCACGTCCCGCCGACAGAGCCCGGACTGACCGGCGTGCGTAATTTCCGCGACGTGGGCGGACTGCCGACCACCGACGGCCGGGTTGTGCGGCAGGGCCGTCTCTTCCGCAGCGGCCACCTCGCCAACGCGACCGCGGCCGACGCCGCTGCGCTGTCCGCGCTGGGTCTCCACACGATCTTCGACTTCCGTAACGCGGCCGACCTCAAGCTCGACGGCAGGGACGTCGAGCTGCCCGGCGTACGCCATGTGAACATCCCGCTCTCCGACCCGGCCCACGGCGCGGAGTTCTGGCGGATGATCCGGCACGGCGACCTCGACCAGCTGCGCGCGCTGCTCTCGGACGGCAAGGCGGCCGCGCGGATGACGGAGTCGTACCGGTCGGTCATCACGGACCGCACCGCCGAGCACAGCCGGGTGCTGCACGCCCTCGCCGAGGACAGCGTCCCCGCGCTGATGCACTGCGCGGCGGGCAAGGACAGGGCGGGGGTTTCCGTCGCGGTGACGCTGCTCGCCGTGGGGGTCGAGCCCGGGGCCGTCGAGGCGGACTATCTGAAGTCGAACGCCCCGGCCCACCGCTACCTGGTCCGCCGCAGCGACACCTCGCCCGCCGGCACGTCCGACGAGGTGATGGAGCTGCTCAGCCCGCTCTTCGACGCGCGCGCCGAGTATCTCGCCGCCGCCTTCGAGACCATCGAGCAGACGTGGGGAACCACCGAGCGCTATCTGGCCGAGGGCCTGGGACTCACCCCCCAGACCCTGGAGAAGCTGCGCGGCAGCCTCCTCGACGGCGCGTGACAAGGAGCGGCGACGACCGGCGCTACTGGCTGCGCGAGCCCACGAGGAAGAGCACGTAGAGGAATCCGGCGAAGAGGTGCCCCGCCACCAGATAGGCGAAGAGCCGGACGACCAGTCCCCGGGGGAGCGTCCATTCTCTGCGGACTCGGTTCTCTGACATGAGAGCGGACCTTTCCCGGCGGTTCAGCCGCGACGGCGCCCGCCGCCGAGACACAGCTCGGCGGCGGGGCTCTGCAGCAGGGTGTGGACGAAGAGCAGGTGCGTCGCGCCGGGCCCGGCCGCGGCGATGCGGTGCGGGGTGAGCGAGTCGAAGTGCGCGCTGTCGCCGGGGTCGAGCAGATGGACGGCGTCCCCGAGGCCCAGCCTCAGCCGCCCTTCCAGGACGTAGAGCCATTCCTCTCCCGCGTGCACCCGGACGAGATCGCCCTGCGCCCCGTACGGGATACGGACCCGCAGCGGCTGCATCGCACGACCCGCGCCGCTGCCTGCCTGGTGATAGGTCCAGCCGTCGGCCTCGACGGCCTCCATGCGCCCGGCGCGGATGATCGGGTCGCGTTCCGGGGGGACTTCGCCGAGCAGTTCGGAGACCGTCGTACTGTAGACCCGGGCCAGCGCCAGCAGCATGGGCAGCGAGGGCTGCCTGCGCCCTGTCTCCAGCCGGGAGAGATGCGCCGGGGAGAGCCCGGCGCGCTGGGCGGCCGCCTCAAGGGTGAGACGGCGGCCTCGGCGCAGTTCGCGCAGGCGGGGCGCGACCTCGGGCAGCTCGTCGGCCGCCCCTCCTTCGGCAGAAGTACTCATGCCTCCATTGCGCCAGGTCATTTCCTCCGGGGCAAATCAATTGCCCCGGAGGCAAAAAAGCTTCCCGCAGGCTCCGCTACCGGTTCGCGACGGCCTGCTTCACCAGCGTCTTGCCGAAGTCCCACATCAGCCCGCCACCGCCGTGCGCGTCGTCCATGACCGCGGTGAACGCGTCCACGAACCGGTCCACCTCGCGCTCGCCGATCGTCAGCGGCGGGATCAGTTTGATCACCTCCAGGAAGTCACCGGAGACCTGGGTGAGGATGCGGTGCTTCTGGAGCAGCGGGACGACCACCATCTGCGCGAAGAGCCCCTTGCGCGCGGCCTGGAGCATGGTCCAGCGGCTGCGGAGCTTGAGCGAGTCCGGCCTGCCGAACTCGATACCGACCATCAGACCGCGGCCGCGTACCTCGTGCAGCAGCTCGTAGCGCGGAACGAGCGCGGCCAGCCGTGTCCTGAGCAGATCTCCCGTCGCCCGCGCGCTGGCGACGGTCTCCTCGTCCTCCATCACCGACAGGACGGCGAGACCGGCCGCCATGGCCTGGGCGTTGGAGCCGAAGCTCGCCGAGTGGACCAGTACGCGGTCCATCGAGGAGTAGACCTTCTTGAAGATCCAGTCCTTGCCGAGGGTCGCGCCGACGGGCACGTACCCGCCGGAGAGGGCCTTGGCCACGCAGACGAGGTCCGGCTCTACCCCGGCCTCGTGCTGGTACGCGTAGAAGTCACCGGTCCTGCCGAGCCCGGTCTGCACCTCGTCGGCGATGAGCAGCGCCTTGTGCCGGTGCAGCAGCTCCTGTGCGGCGAGCAGGAAGCCGGGCGGCGTCTCGTGCACGCCCTTGCCCTGGATCGGCTCCACGACGAATCCCGCCACGTCGCCGCGTTTCAGCTCCCTCTCCAGCGCGCCGAGGTCGCCGAGCGCGATGGCCGTGTCGGGCAGCAGGGGCGCGAAGCCGTCCCGGAAGCTGTCCTCGCCGTTGACGGACAGCGATCCGGTGGTGAGTCCGTGGAAGGCGTGATCGGCGTAGAGGATCCTGGGCCTGCCGGTGGCGTAGCGGGCGAACTTCAGCGCGGTCTCGACCGCTTCGGTGCCGCTGTTGCCGAAGAAGACCCGGTCGAGATGGGGGCTGTGGGACAGCAGCTTCTCGGCGAGCAGTCCCGGCAACGGCGGGCAGTCGAAGCGGGTGAGGTCGGCGAGCGAGGCGTCGAGCACGTCGTGGAGTGCCTTGCGTACGACGGGGTGGTGCCGGCCGAGCCCCATCACACCGAAGCCGGCCAGCATGTCCAGGTAGTCGTTGCCGTCCTCGTCCCAGAAGTAGGCGCCTTCCGCTCGCTCGTAGACCCGGTCGAAACCGATGGTGTGGAGCATCCGCGGAAGCTGGTGGTTGAGGTGTCTGGTGTGCAGCTCGTAGCGCTCGGCCCCGCGCTCCGCGAGGAGCCGCGTGAGGTCGAAGCCTTCCGGTTCGTCGAGCGCTTCGGCCGATCGGTGCGAAGCGGGCTCCGTGGGAGGGGTCATTCCGTGCTCTCCTTGTGTGCCGGGGCGGCACTGACGCGTCCTGCGATCTCCACCGGAGTGAGGCCGGTGCGGGCCACCTCACTCCGTTCGGCAGGGGCCCGGAACTGCTCGGGGATGTCCAGGACCGACACGGCGGGCCCCTCTCGGAATCCTCATCGGCTCAGCCTCCCGGGCACCTGCTCCACCGGCGCCGACGCCGAGCCGCCGATCGCCGCGGGCCCGGGTGTGGGACCCGGGCCCGCGGCAGCGGGGAGCACGTGCACGACGGGCTCCCCGGCGGTCAGGTCGTCACCGTGTTCCGGCGACCGTCTCCCGGGCCGCGCGGATGGTCTCCTTGAGGGAGCCCATGGTGGCGAGGACGGCGGTCGGCTCGTAGCCGCAGTGCGCCATGCAGTTGGCGCAGCGGTCGTCCTTGCCGCGGCCGTACTTGCTCCAGTCCGTCTCGTCGATGAGCTTCTTGTACGTCGTGACGTACCCGTCGGCCATCAGGTAGCAGGGGCGCTGCCATCCGAAGAGCGAGTAGTTGGGAATGGCCCACGCCGTGCAGGGGAAGTCGGCCTTGCCTTCGAGGAAGTCGAGGAAGAGCGGCGAGTGGTTGAGGCGCCACCGGCGCCTGTTGCCACCGCTGAACGCCTTCTTGAACAGCTCCCTGGTCTGCTCGACCCCCAGGAAGTGCTCCTGGTCGGGGGCCTTTTCGTAGGCGTAGGCGGGCGACAGCATCATCTCGTCCACGTGCAGTTCGTCGTTGAGGTAGTTCAGTACCTCGATGATGTTCTGCGGGGTGTCCGTGTTGAAGAAGGTCGAGTTGGTGGTCACCCGGAAACCGCGCTTCTTGGCCTCCTTGATGGCGGCCACGGCTTCGTCGAACACCCCCTCCTTCGCGACGGATTCGTCGTGCCGCTCGCGCAGCCCGTCGATGTGCACCGTGAAGGTGAAGTACGGCGAGGGGGTGAACTTCTCGAGCTTCTTGCGCAGCAGCATGGCATTGGTGCACAGGAAGACGTACTTCCTCTTGGCCACCAGCTGCCGCACGATCTCATCGATCTGAGGGTGCATCAGCGGCTCGCCGCCGGCGATGGAGACCATGGGTGCGCCGGATTCCAGCACGGCCCCGACCGCCTGGGCAACGGGCATCCGCTGCTTCAGAATGCCGGCCGGGTGCTGGATCTTGCCGCAGCCCTCACATTTCAGATTGCACGCGAACAGCGGTTCAAGCTCGACAATAAGCGGAAACTTCTCGCGCTTACGGAGCTTCTGTTCGACGAGGTACGTCCCGACCCTGATGGTCTGGCGGAGCGGCATGGCCATCTAGCTCACCTCCTGGGGAGCAGCAAAGAACGGTGCCATTCATAGAAAGCCGGCAGGACGGCACGGAGTACACGGAAGGCCGATATTCCACCGCGCACCGTGCCGATTCGGACGAGCTCATGCTCTGGGGCGTCGACGACCACCCGGACGGCCGCAACCGGCCGTGGCCCGGCGCTCAGAGCGCTTCGGAGCGTGGCGGCGGATTCCATGTCCACCGCGATGGCACCCGTGGTGCGCAGTGCGGCCCGTTCCTGGCCGCGTACAACATGGTCCGAGCCGGTCATGGGACCGGTGTGGACCGTGTGTCCGGGCACGGCCCGGGTCAGCGCGTCGACGAGCAGGCCGGTGCCCGTACAGGGCGTGGAGCCGTGCGGGCCCCGGGTCTCCTCGGCGACGATCAGATCTCCCGGGTTCATCCCGGGGATCAGCCCGGCACAGAAACCGGACGCGAGTACGGCCGCGTCCCTGTTCCGGGCCTCTCCGAGCGCGCGCGTCACCGCGTGCTCGGCGTTCTTGGGGCCCATGCCCGTACGGACGACGGTCACGGGCCCGGCCGCGCCGCCGCCGTTGCCGCGCAGGGCGAACCGCTCGATGCCGAGCGCGCAGGCGATCAGCAGCGAAGTGTGGGATTCCGGCGTTCCGGGAGAGGCTTCCATCAGCCCGCCTTCCGGCTGGGTGCGGCGAAGGACTCCCCGTGGACGTACCGGCCGAGGGCCGTGAGCGGGAAGACCTGCCGGTAGAGGTGGTAGTTGATGGAGAAGTCCCACGGAAAACCGGTGCCGGTGAAATACGGCTCGTCCCAGGAACCGTCCTCCCGCTGCGTCTCGGCCAGATAGGCGACACCGCGTTCGACGGCCTTGGTGTCCCGTCCGCCGGCCGCGAGAAGCGCGAGGAGCGCCCAGGCGGTCTGGGAGGGGGTCGAGGCGCCGTGCCCGATCCACGCCTCCTCGTGGTACGAGCGCAGGTCCTCGCCCCAGCCGCCGTCGTCGTTCTGCACGGATTCGAGCCAGGATACGGCCCTGCGGATGGCGGGATGGGTGTCGGCGAGGCCGGCGGCCGTCAGTGCGGGCACCACGGAACCTGTGCCATACACGTAATTGACGCCCCAGCGCCCGAACCACGCGCCGTTCGCCTCCTGTTCGGCGAGGAGCCATTCCACACCGCGCTGGGTGTCGGGGTGGTGCGCCTTGCCTTCGTAGGCGAGCATCTCGACGACGTGGGCCGTGACGTCGGCGGACGGCGGGTCGATGACCTCGCCGAAGTCGCTGAACGGCAGGCGGTTGGGGAACGGACTGGTGTTGTCCGCGTCGAAGGCCGCCCAGGCTCCGTTCCGTGACTGCATGCCCAGGGTCCAACGGGCGCCGCGCTCGATGGCCGCGTCGAGGCGCTCGGGTGCGGGATGTCTGACCCGGCGCAGGGCGAGGATGACCTCCGCGGTATCATCAATGTCGGGATAGTTGTCGTTGTGGAACTCGAAAGCCCAGCCACCGGGGGTCAGTTCAGGTCTGCGTACGGACCAGTCACCGCGTCTGACGATTTGCCTGTCCAGCATCCAGTCCGCGGCTCTGACGAGCGCGGGGTGGTCCGGTCTCAGTCCCGCGTCGGCGAGCGCGATGGCCGCGAGGCAGGTGTCCCAGACCGGGGACTGACAGGCTTCGATCATCCGGGCGCCGTCATCGCGCCAGACCGCGAACCGGTCGAGCGAGGCGAGGCCCGCCCGCATCACCGGGTGGTTCAGGTCGTATCCGAGCAGATGCAGGGCGATCACCGAGTAGACGGCGGGCGGTTGGATCCCGCCCCAGCAGCCGTCGTTCTCCTGCCGCTCGATGATCCAGCGCGCCGCCGCGTTCATCGCCGCTCTGCGCAGGGTGCGCGGCGCGAACTTGTGGTACGTGTGCAGCATTTTGTCGAGACGCTGGAAAGCACCGTCCCAACTCGCCACAGGTGCGAGGGGCTTGGCCGGGCTGGGGTGGCCGGGATCGGTGTGCAGCTCGTCGAGGGCGAACGGGGCGGGCCGTACGGGCCGCTTCGCCGAGACGACGGTGAGGGGGACGATGGTCTGCCGTGCCCAGCAGCCGAAGTCATAGATGTTGAGCGGGAACCACTTGGGAAAGAAGATCAGTTCGGGCGGCATCTGGGGAAGGTCGTCCCACTTCCACCAGCCGAACAGCGCCAGCCACACCCGGGTGAAGACCCGGCTCGCGGCGATCCCGCCCTGTTGCCGGACCCACGCGGAGGCGCGCGCCATGTGCGGGTCCTGCGGTCTGTCTCCGGCGAGCCGCAGCGCCACGTACGCCTCGATGGTGGCGGACAACTCCCCCGGGCCGCCGTGGAAAGTGGCCCAGGTGCCGTCCGCCCGCTGTTCACCGCGGATGAAAAGAGCGGACGCCTCGGTGGTGCGGGGATCCTGGATTCCGAGGAACTGACGCAGCAGCAGGTCCTCGGCGTCCATCGTCACGTTCGTCTGCAGGTCGCCCTTCCACCAGCCTTCGGCGTCCTGCTGGCCGAGCAGATGCTCGACGGATCGTGCGGCGGCCCGCTCGGCGGCCGCCAGTAACTCGCCGGCCCCGGAGAGGGTGGTGTCGATCGGTCGGTTGGCCGAGGCTGCCTGGGGTCCCATGGCCCCGGTGCTTCCGTCGGTCGTCGCTGTCATGGCTTCCCCTTCGTGCAGTGGTCCTGCTGCTGTGCTGGGGTCTCCGTCGCCCGGCGCCCTCTTCGGACACGGACGGCGACTACTTCGGGGTCTGGGGTGCCGGGGCCTCCCGTTCGGATCCTGCCGTGCTCTTGAGCCGCTGTCCGGCCTGATCCGTACGAGAGTCCTCAGCGCCCGGTGAGAGCGGATATGGGAATGGCCATCATCTCTTTCGTACGACGACGAAGTCGGCGAGCGCGGTCAGTTGTGCCCTGACCTTTTCCGGCATGTCGACGCGGTCCAGGGCCTCGATCGCGACGGTGTGCTGCCTGCGGGCCTCCTGCGAGGTCCACTCCCTGCCGCCCGCCTCCTCGATCAGCGCCGCCCTGGTGGCGAACTCCGCCTCCGAGAAGCTGTCGAAGTCGTTGCTCTTGGCGTCGGCGGCAAGCAGTTCACCGAGGCGCTGCGAGGCGGGACCGCCTGCCGCGAGCGCCGCGACGACCGGCAGTGACTTCTTGCGCTGGCGCAGGTCGCTCCAGGTCTGCTTGCCGGTGGCCTCCGGGTCGCCCCAGATGCCGAGCAGGTCGTCGACGGCCTGGAAGGCGAGGCCCAGGTGGTGGCCGTACGCCTCCAGGGTGTCGGCGGTCCTGTCGTCCGCGCCGCCGAGGACCGCGCCGATGGACACGGCGCAGGCCAGCAGGGCGCCCGTCTTGTTGCCCTCCATCTCCAGGCACTCCTCGACGGTGACCCGCTCGCGGTGCTCGTAGGAGATGTCCTGGGCCTGACCGTCGATCAGCTTGCGCGTGGCGGTGGTCAGCCGGCGGGTCGCGCGGCCGGCCTCGGCGGTGCCGATCTCCAGCAGCAGTTCGTTGGCGAGCGCGAAGAGCGCGTCGCCCACGAGGATCGCCTGGGCCGGACCGTGCACCTTCCAGACCGTGTCGCGGTGGCGGCGCTGTTCGTCGCCGTCCATCAGGTCGTCGTGCAGCAGCGAGAAGTTGTGGACGAGTTCCACCGCGACGGCGCCGGGGATACCGCACTCGGGCGCGGCGCCCGCCGCCTCCGCGGAGAGCAGCGCGAGCGCGGGGCGCACCGCTTTGCCGCCGTCGCCGTCGGCCGGCCGGCCCTCGGCGTCGATCCAGCCGAAGTGGTAGGCGGCGACGGTGTCCATGGGCGACGCGAGCCGGTCGACGGCGGCGCGCAGCACCGGGGTGGACAGGGTCCGCCCACGCTCCAGCAGCGCGTGGACGTCCGCGGTGTCGACAGCCTCGTGGGCCGGGGGCACGGTCGGCACGGTCTCTCCTCTGGTTCCAGTACTCGTAGGTGCGGTACTCGGGCTCATGCCGCCTCCTGCAAGGGACTCTCGTGGGGCAGGCCGAGCGTGGAGAGTGCGGCGTCCGCGGCGCTGAAACCACTGCGTACGGCGCCCTCCATGGTCGCGGGCCAGCCGGTGGCGGTCCATGCGCCGGCCAGGAAGAGGCCGGGAGCGTGGGTACGGGCAGCGGGACGCAGCCTGCCCACACCGGGGGCGGGGGCAAACGTCGCTGTCCGCTCCCGGGTGACGAAGAAGTCCCGCACCCCGGCGCCCCTGGCCGCGGGGAGCAGCCGCTCCAGCTCGGGCAGATAGCGTGCGCGCAGTTCGGCGACGGGGGCGTCGATCTCGTCACCGGCGGCGGACTGGGACAGCGCCAGGTACTGGCCGTCCTTCAGTCCTGAGGCGCCGGTGCGGTCGAAGACCCACTGCACGGGGGTGCCGAGCGCGGCGAAGAACGGGCGGCGCAGCACCGTGCGGTCGTAGACGACATGGACGTTGAGGATCGGCGAGACGCCGATGTCCAGCAGATCGCCGGGGTTGTCCAGCGCGCCTTCCGGCAGCAGGCCGTGGGTCTCGCGCTGGGGTACGGCGAGGACGACGGTGTCCGCGTCGAGCCTTTCGCCGTCCGTCTCGACGTGCCAGCCGCCGCCGGCCGCGCGCGTGAGCGCGCCGACGCGGGTGCGTACCTCGGTCCGTACACCGGCCGCGTCGAGGGCCTTGCGGGCGAGGGTGTCGTGCAGGTCGCCGAGCGGGACGTTCGACCAGCCGATGTCGGCGGCGCCCGGCTCGGAGAGCAGTCCTGTCTTGAAGACCATCGCGGCGAGCCCCAGGGAGGCGTGCGGCGCGGTCGCGTTCAGGGTCGCCACGCCCACCAGGTCCCACAGGGCCTCGATGGTGCGGTCCGACTGGCCGTGACGGCGCAGCCAGGTGGCGAAGTCGACGCCGTCCAGGGCCGGATCGGCCGGATCGAGCGCCTTGAGGGCGAGCGCGGCGCGGCCGACGGAGGCGCGTTCCGCGAGCGAGAGGTGCGGGTACGTGGCCAGTCCGGCGGCGAGGTGCAGCGGTACGGGCAGCGCGTTGCGGCGCAGCCGTCCGAGCCGCGGCCCGCGGGCGCGGCCGACGTCGAGCACCGGTACGTCGAGGCGGTCCTGGATGGGGGCCAGCGCGGCGCCGTCCACCCGGTCCAGGAACCAGCGGTACGCGGTGCAGCAACGCAGGTACACATGCTGGCCGTTGTCGACCGTGAGGTCGCCCCGTCGGAAGGAGAACGCGAGACCGCCGAGCCGTGGCCGTCCCTCGACCAGCGTCACCCGCACGCCCGCGTCGGCGAGCCGCAGGGCCGCGGTGATCCCGGCCAGTCCGGCCCCGACCACAACGGCGTGGCCGGGGCGGATGCCGTCGGCTCCGGTCATACGTGCTCCCTTCGGGCTGTCGCAGTCAGGGACGCGTCAGACCGGCGGAGGGTTGCCACGGAACGCCTCTGGGCGCGGGGGGTGGCCGCGGGCACGCCGGGGCTCATCAGCCGCGCCTCCTGACGGTCTGCCGGGAGACGTACCGCGCGTCGAGACCGGAGAGACCGCGCACGGCGACGTACGCCTTCTCGCGCCCGGGGAGCGAGACCCGGCCGCGCAGGACGGCCCCGGGGTCGCGCTCGATGCGGTCGAGGAGGCGGCGGTAGATGCCGGCCATGGCGGCGACGCAGGCCCCGCTGCGGCGGTCGAGCATGGGCAGCAGGCGGTAGCCCTCGGCGAAGAGGGTGCGGGCGCGCCTGACTTCGAAGTGCACCAGGCCCGCGAAGTCGGATCCCGCGGGGGCGGTGGCGCTGTGAAAGCCCTCGGAGCAGCCGAACTTGGCGAGGTCGTCGGCGGGCAGGTACGTACGGCCGTTGCCGGCGTCCTCGCGTACGTCCCTGAGGATGTTGGTCAACTGGAGTGCGAGCCCCAGCGTGTCGGCGTACTCGGCGGCGCGCTCCACCCCCGGGGCGCCCGGCGCCGTGCCGAACACACCGAGCGAGAGACGGCCGATGGCGCCCGCGACACAACGGCAGTACGTCTTGAGGTCGTCCCAGGTCTCGTACGTCTCCCCGCGCACGTCCATCAGGACGCCGTCGATGAGTTCGTCGAGGCCCTCGATCGGGATCGGGAAGCGGCCTGCCGCGTCCGCGAGCGCGACCGCGACCGGGTCGGTGTCGTCCTCGTCGACCGCACCGTCCCTGATCCTGGCGAGCAGGGCGCGGGTGTCCTCCAGGCGCGTGTGCTTGACGTCGGGCGGCAGTGTGCCGTCCCCGATGTCGTCCACCCTCCGGGAGAGTGCGTACAGCGCGGACATGGCCTGCCGTTTGTCGGCCGGCAGCAGTCTGATGCCGTAGGCGAAATTGCGTGCCTGCTGGCCGGTGACGGCCTCGCAGTAGCTGTAGGCCGCCTGTACCGGCGCGGACATGGGTGTCGTTCCCTCCACGTTCCGGCTCACCCCTCTCTGTGCGCTCGTCGCAAGACAGCTCCCACCTCGCGCAGCAGGCGTGGCTTGGTGGGTTTGGGCGGTCCGGGGAGCACATCGTGCCCGGCGGCCGCGATCGAAGCGAGGGCGGCACGCCCTCCGGCCACAAATCCCGCAAGCAACAGCTTGAGCCTGCCGGGAACGCTACCCACCAGCGGGGTGCCTTCATTCAGCAGCAGGCCCGCGCGTTCGGCCTCGTAGGCGATCAGCGAACGCACCGCGGCGCCCGCGCTCTTCGCCTTGAGGTCCGTCTCGCCGACATGAAAACGCCTCATGTCCTGGGCGGGCAGATAGATCCGGTCGCGGCCGAGGTCCTCGGTCACGTCCTGGAGGTGTTCGGCGATCTGCAGTGCCGTGCAGACCGCGTCGGACCTGCGGACGCGCTCGGCGGTCGCTGTCCCGGTGATCTGGAGGACGAGCCGGCCGACGGGATTGGCCGACAACTCGCAGTAGGCGAGCAGGTCGTCGTAGGTCTCGTAGCGCCGTACGAGCTGGTCCTGGCGGTTGGCGGCGATCAGTCCGAGGAACGGCTCGGGCGTGAGGGAACAGCGCCGTACGGTCGGTGTGAGGGCCCGCAGCAGGGGGTGGGCCGGGGCGGGGCCTTCCGGGGCGAAGACGCGCCTCAGGTCGGCCTCGAAGGCGTCCAGCATCACGACGCGGTCGTCCGCGCGGGCGGGGTCCACACCGAGGTGGCGGGCGTCGGCTCCGCCGGGGGCGAGGTCGCCGTCACCGATGTCGTCGACGAGACGCGCGTAGCCGTACACCGCCATCAGATCGTCTCGCCAGGCGCGCGGCAGGAAGAAGGGGGCCACGGGGAAGTTCTCTTCCGTGGCCTTGTCCAGCGTGGCGCGCGAGGAGGCGTCGGCTCGCACCTGCGGGCCGCCCGTCACTGCGTGCTTCCCGGTGCGCGGACGGCGACACCCTCGCGGAGCTGGAGATCATCCGTCATTGCCGTCACATCTCCCGTTCTACACTGCTCACCCAATACATCCCATTTCGGACACGCCGCCCCGCCACCCCCAGTACGCGGGCCGACGGGCGGCTCCGAGGCCCCGGGGGTACGACCCCACTTGCCGCGATTCAGAACCACCACAGCTTACGTTGTAGAACGCGCATGACCATGCCCGGGTCCCGCGCGCATTGCAAGAACGCCACACTCCCGCCCAACCATCCCCGGCAACCGATGACTTGACCGATCTTTGACGAAAGACGATCACGCGCAGGGCAGTGGCCCCGGCACAGCGACGCCCCCGCCGGCGTGATCCGGCGGAGGCGCTGTCGGTGCGTTTCGGTGGCAGCAGTGTGACGGGGAGTGGCGGACGGGGAGTCGCCGGTGACAGCGGCTACTTGCCCGTTTCCTTCTCGTACGCCTTGATGACCTCGTCGGTCGGGCCGTCCATCAGCAGCTCGCCCTTCTCCAGCCACAGCACCCGGTCGCAGGTGTCCCTGATCGACTTGTTGCTGTGACTGACGAGGAAGACCGTACCGGCCTCCTTGCGCAGTTCGCGGATGCGCTGCTCGGAACGGATCTGGAACTTCCGGTCACCGGTGGCGAGTGCCTCGTCGATCATCAGCACGTCGTGGTTCTTGGCGGCGGCGATCGAGAAACGGAGCCGGGCGGCCATGCCGGAGGAGTACGTGCGCATCGGCAGCGTGATGAAGTCGCCCTTCTCGTTGATGCCGGAGAAGTCGACGATCTGCTGGTAGCGCTCGCGGATTTCCTCGCGTGACATCCCCATGGCCAGGCCGCCGAGGATGACGTTGCGCTCGCCCGTCAGGTCGTTCATCAGCGCGGCGTTCACACCGAGCAGTGAGGGCTGGCCGTCGGTGTAGACCTTGCCGCTCTCCGTGGGCAGCAGGCCGGCGATGGCGCGCAGGAGGGTCGACTTGCCGGAACCGTTGGTGCCGATCAGGCCGATCGCCTCACCGCGGTACGCGGTGAAGGTCACTCCCCGTACGGCGTGGACCTTGCGGACCCCGCGCGGTTCACCCTTGCCGCGGCGGACTATGCGGCTCAGCGCGGCGGTGGCGCTGCCCTTGCCGCCGCTGCCTCCGTTGACGCGGTACACGATGTGCACGTCGTCGGCGATGACGGTGGGGATACGTCCCTGCTCGGTCACGTCAGCCACGGCCGTAACGCTCCTCAGCCTTCCAGAAGTACACGAATCCAATGAGGGCCACGAACACGGCCCACGCCAGCGCGACGAACCAGACGTGCGCGGGCAGGTTGTCCGAGCCGTACCCGTCGATCAGCGCGAACCGGATGAGATCCATGTAGATCGCGACGGGGTTGTACTGGAGCACGTCGGCGATCCAGCTCGGCTTGCCCGCGAGCATCACCGGGATGGAGAACATCACGCCCGACGCGTACATCCAGGTGCGCATCACGAACGGCATCAGCTGCGCGAGGTCCGGCGTCTTGCTGCCCATCCTCGCCATGACGAGCGCGAGTCCCATGTTGAAGAGGAACTGCAGCGCCAGCGCCGGAAGGATCAACACCCAGCTCAGCGACGGATAACTGCCGAAGGCCACAGCGACCGCGAACAGCACGATCATGGAGAACAGCAGTTGCTGAAGCTGCTGGAGGGCGAAGGAGATCGGCAGCGAGGCCCGGGGGAAGTGCAGTGCTCTGACCAGACCCAGGTTTCCCGAGATGGCGCGTACGCCCGCCATCACCGAGCTCTGCGTGAAGGTGAAGACGAAGACCCCGGTGACCAGGAAGGGAACGAAGACGTCCTGCGGGATGCCTCTCTTGGTTCCCAGGATCAGACCGAAGATCAAGTAGTAGACGCCCGCGTTGAGCAGCGGCGTCGCCACCTGCCAGAGCTGGCCGAGCTTGGCCTGGCTGTACTGGGCCGTCAGCTTCGCACTGGAAAAGGCCAGAATGAAGTGGCGCCGGCCCCAGAGCTGCCGGACGTACTCGGCGAGACTCGGCCGGGCACCGCTCACCGCCAGGCCGTACTTGGCGGCGAACTGCGCCGGGGGCAGGTCGTCGTCGGGGGACGCCGGCACGCTCATGACGATCGCACCGTCTTGGGTTGTGTCACTCACAAGTTGAAACTTCCGTGTTCAAGATGCGCAGCCGATCGGGCGCAGGCCGCAAAAAGCCAGGCCCCGGGGGAGAACGCCTGATGCTCTCAGAACCAAGCCTGTCAGATCACAGGCGGTCGGCCCAGACGGGTCAGCCGCCATACCGTACGCCACTTCATGGGCCGCCGTGGACCGCATGGTGTGGCCCAGCCTTCCCGGAAACCACCGAGCCATGCCTTCAGCGCGGGCCGGGAGGGACGTCGTACGAGAGTGAGCAGCAGCCAGACGCCGAGATAGAGCGGGACAACGGGCGCGGGCAGGTTTCTGCGGGCCAGCCAGACCCTGTTTCTGGCCACCATGCGGTGGTAGACAGCGTGCCGGGACGGCGGCATCGTCGGGTGGTTGAGCACCATGTCGGCGCGGTAGTCGATCATCCAGCCGGCGTCCAGCGCCCGCCAGGCGAGGTCCGTCTCCTCATGGGCGTAGAAGAAGCCCCCGGGGAGCGGACCGACCTCGGTGAGGACCTTCGTCCGTACGGCGTTGGCACCGCCGAGGAACGTCGTCACGCGTGAGGAGCGCAGCGGGTCGGAGGCGCGCAGCCGCGGTACGTGCCGGCGCTGGGTGAGGCCGGTCTCCGGATCAGCGATCCGGAAACTGACGATACCGAGCTCCGGATCGGCCGCGAACGCCTCGCGGATCAGCCGGGCCGTGCCGGAGTTGGGCAGCGAACCGTCGTCGTCGAGGAAGAGCAGGACGTCCACCTCCGAGCCCGCGGGGCCGAACGCCTCGATGCCGACGTTGCGGCCGCCGGGGATGCCGAGGTTCTCGGGCAGCTCGACCGTCCGTACGCCATCGGGGACGGCGCCCACCGGGGCGCCGTTCCCGACCACGACGATCTCGATCGGGTCGCCTTCCTGCCCCGCGACGGTGTCCAGGAGCGCACGCAGCTCGGCAGGGCGGTCGCCCATCGTGATGATCACCGCACCGAGCCGCATCTCACTCATTTCAGCCTGCTCGACGCCAGGATCGATACCAGGTGCAGCAGTGTCTGGACAAGGGCGATTCCGGCCAGTACGGCGATGCCGAGACGGGTGAAGAAGAGATCGCCGTGGACGATGTCGAGGATCGCCGCCACCAGGATGAAGAGGCTGGCCTCGATTCCGCCGACGAGCCGGTGGAACTTGAGCGCCGCGGCCGCCCGCCTGGCCAGCGCCAGACCGGACGAACGGGGCGCGGACGCCTCGTCCTTGACCGCGGGCAGCCCGCTGCGCTGCCTGGCGACGTCGACCAGGTCGGTCTCCGCCTTGATCAGGATGGCTCCGAGGGCCGCGAGCGTACCGAGGAACGCCCACAGCCAGTTGCTCGCGGAGCCGTTCTGGTGGAAGACGTCCGCGCCGCGGATGCCGAAGCCGACCAGCAGGGCGGCCTCGCACAGGTAGTGCCCCACACGGTCGAGATAGACGCCGGTGATCGACGTCTGCCCCCGCCAGCGGGCGACCTCGCCGTCGACGCAGTCGAGCAGCAGGTAGATCTGGAAGAGCACCACCGCGAGGATCGCGCCGGCGATGCCGGGCACGAGCAGGGTGGCCCCGCCGATGACACCCACGACCACCATGAGGTACGTGAGCTGGTTGGGCGAGATACGGGTGTTGACCAGGTACGGGTCTATGTGCAGCGAGATCTCCCGCATGTACATGCGCCCGGCCCAGTGTTCACCGCTGCGCCGGTCCTTCACCCCGTCCGGGTGTACGACCGGGCGGAGTTCAGCTACTGATGGTCTTGGCATAGTCGGCGTACGCGTCCCTGATCTGGTCGGTGGACAGGTCGAGGTGTTCGAGAATCGTGAAGCGGCCGGGGCGGGTCTGCGGCGCGTAGGCCACGGCCCGTACGAATTCGTCCACGGAGAAGCCGATCTCCTCGGGCAGCACGGGCAGTCCGTGCCGGTGCAGCACCTCGGCGAACAGCTGCGATTCCTCTTCGGCTCCGCGCAGGTGCATGGCGAACGCGGCGCCGAGGCCGACCTGTTCGCCGTGGAGCGCGGAACGCTTGGGGTAGAGCAGGTCGAAGGCGTGGCTGATCTCGTGGCAGGCGCCGGACGAGGGGCGGGTGTCCCCGCTGATCGACATCGCGATGCCCGAAAGGACCAGTGCCTCCGAGAGCACGGTGAGGAATTCGTCGTCACCCGCGCCGCCGGGGTGGCGCAAAACCGCCTCACCGGCGGTACGGGCCATCGCGGCGGCCAGACCGTCGACCGGCTCGCCGTTGGTCCGGTGGGCGAGTTCCCAGTCGGCGATCGCCGAGATGTTGGAGATCGTGTCACCGATGCCGGAGCGCACGAAGCGGATCGGGGCGTCCCTGATGACGTCGAGGTCGACGACCACCGCGATGGGCGGCGGGACTCCGTAGGAGCCCCGGCCGTTGTCGTTGTCGAGGATCGAGACGGGCGAGCAGATGCCGTCGTGCGAGAGGTTCGTCGCGACGGCCACCATCGGCAGCCCGACCCGGGCCGCCGCGTACTTCGTCACGTCGATGATCTTGCCGCCGCCGAGGCCCACCACGGCGTCGTACCGCTTGCCCTTGATGTCGTCGGCGAGCCGGACCGCCGAGTCGATCGTGCCGTCCATGACCGGGAACCAGTCGGCGCCCGGCAGGACGGGCGCCAGCCGCTCGCGCAGTACCTGGCCCGAACCGCCGCTGATCGCCACCGCCAGCTGTCCGGAGCTGGAGATCCGCTGGTCGGCCAGGAGGCCGGCGAGATCGTCCAGCGCTCCGGCGCTGATGTCGACGACGACCGGGGACGGAATGAGCCGGGTCAGTACTGGCACGCGATCTCCCGGCCCTTGGCGAGGTCGTCGTGGTTGTCGATCTCGACCCAGGGGATGTCCCCGATGGGCGCCACGTCGATCGTGAAACCGCGGTCGACCAGTTCCTGGTAGCCGTCCTCGTAGTAGAGGTCGGGGTCGCGCTCGAAGGTCGTCCGCAGCGCGTCCGCGAGGTCTTCGGCGGCCTCGGGCTCGATCAGCGTCACCCCGATGTACTCACCGGTGGCGGTGGCCGGGTCCATGAGCTTGGTGATCCGGCGTACGCCCTTGTCCGCGTCCGTGATGACCTTCATCTCCTCGTCGGCGAGGTGCTTCACCGTGTCGAGGGCGAGGATGATCCTCCGGCCCTCGCCGCGCGCGGCGAGGAGATTCCGCTCGACGGAGACCGGGTGGACGGTGTCGCCGTTGGCGAGGATGACGCCCTGCTTCAGGACCTCGCGGGCGCACCAGAGGGAGTAGGCGTTGTTCCACTCCTCGGCCTTGTCGTTGTCGATCAGGGTGATCTTGAGGCCGTAGGTGGCCTCCAGATCCGCCTTGCGGGCGTACACCGCTTCTTTGCGGTAACCGACGACGATCGCGGCCTCGGTCAGGCCGACCTCGGCGAAGTTGCCCAGCGCGAGGTCCAGGACCGTGGTGGTCCCCTCCCCCGCCGGGTCGACGGGCACGAGGGCCTTCGGGAGCGTGTCGGTGTAGGGGCGCAGACGCCGTCCGGCACCGGCGGCCAGTACGAGGCCGATCATGCGGGTTCTCCTTCGTCGTGTACGGCGGGGGCTCCGGAGGACACCCAGAAACGGATGGACTCGGCGAGCACGACCACGGCCACGGCGGCCGCGAGCACTGTGAGGGCCGTGGTGAACGCGGTGCCGCGCGTCACGAGGACGGCGGCGAGCACGGTGACCACCAGCGTCCTGCCCTCGTGCCCTGCGGTCGTCCTGACCAGCCGGCGGGGCGGTGCGCCGGTGCCGCCGCGGATGCGGTACACCGTGTCGTAGTGATGGTAGGCGACGGCCGCCACCAGCCCGAAGGCCGCGGGAAGCGCGCCGTCCACCCCGGAACGGGCCGCGAGCACCAGTACGGTGCAGTACTCGGCGGCCCGGAAAACCGGCGGTACGAGCCAGTCGAGCGCGCCCGTCAGGGGGCGGGCGACCGCGAGCCCCGAGGTGAGGACGTACACCAGGGCCGCAGCGGAAGGCCAGGGTCCGTCGATCCGCGCGAAGGCCGCCGTGGCGACGACCGCCGCGCCACCCAGGAGCGCCACCAGGAAGGGCAGCACGCCGGGCAGCCGGCGGGCCGGGCGCCGCAGCAGGGCTGCCACGCCCTCCGCGAGAGGGCCCGAGTCGGTGAGGTCGGCGAGCGCGCCGGCGGCCCGCTCGGTGCGGATCGCCTTGCGCGTCACCGAGCGCAGGACGCGGCCCGCGGTCGTGTAGCAGGCGGCGAAGGCACAGCCGGCGAGCAGCGCGTAGAAGACGATCCTGGGTGTGGTGACGGCGGTGAGCACGGCGATCATCGCCCAGCGCTCACCGATGGGCAGCACGATCATCCTGCGTACCCACACCGTCCAGCCGACGCTGTCGAGCTTGCTGGAGAGGGCTGCCGTGGGGGTGCCGACCACCGCTTTCCCGGCGGCGGAGGCGGCCGTGGCGTCGTGGTTCGCCTCGTTGAAGGAGAAGTCGACGACATGGCGGCAGGTCTGGAGGACCATCGCGCCCAGGGCCAGCGCCCATACGTCGTCGCCGCCCCGGGCCGCGCCGAGGGCGAGGCCCGCGTAGTAGGCGTACTCCTTGGCCCGGTCGAAGGTCGCGTCCAGCCAGGCGCCCATCGTGGAGTACTGGAGGGAGTAACGGGCGAGCTGCCCGTCCGTGCAGTCCAGGACGAAGGAGAAGAGCAGCAGCAGCCCGGCGGCGACGTATCCGCCGCGGGTGCCGGTCGCCGCGCAGGCCGCCGCGACGAGCGCGGTGAGCAGGGACGCGGTGGTGACCTGGTTGGGGGTCAGGCCGCGGCGCGCGCACCAGCGGGCGAGGTAGCGGGAGTAGGGGCTGATGCAGTAGGTGGTGAAGAAGCCGTCGCGGGCCTTCACCGCGGAGCGCAGCCGTACGGCTTCGTCGTCCACGGCGGCGACCGCGGCCTCGGCCCCGGCGCGGGCGCTCGCGTCGGCGGGTACGGCGGCGACGAGCGAGCCGAGCTCGATCCGCCGCACCTCCGTGTCCTCGGCGTCGAGTGCGGCGGCGACCCGGTCGGCGAGAGGATCAGCGACGGGTTCGGCGAGGGTGCCGGCGGCTTCCGGTGCGGTGGCTTCCGGTGCGGTGGCTTCCGGTGCGGTGGCAAGGGCCGGTGACGGGCCGGCGGGGGACGCGAGGGCCGACTCGCCGTGGAGCACGGCGCCCACGGCGCGCGCCAGCGCTCCGCGCGCCTCGGGCTGGGCGGTGAGCGCCCCCGTGACGGCGGCCACCGGGAAGCGGGGGTCGGTCAGTGCCAGCCGCAGCGTGTGGAGGTGACCGACGAACCGGGGGTCGACGAGGGCGACGCGCTCGCCGGCCGGGGTGGCGGCCAGCAGCCGCCCCGCCTCGGCCGCGCCCGGCGCGCTGCGTACGTCGAATCCCAGCGACCGCAGGTCGCCTTCGAGCGGCGATCCGGGTACCGGAGGCCCGGTGAGGATTGCGGTCGACAGACGAACTCACTCCTTGGCACTGATCAGGGCGGGATGTGCGGCGACTCGGCCCGGACATCCGGGCGGCCGCACGTCGGCAGAGGCTATCGGATGACCGGAAGGCTGAGTTCACCGGCCGTTTACGCTGCGGATGCCACGGTCTGGCAGGGACGGATCCGAGCGATGATCATCATCATCGATCGGCTCGCGCCCCACAAACCGCACCCCCGAGGCCTGCTGACCGTCTGCCCCCAGGATCTAGAGTGACGCCATGACATGGCTGATCACAGGTGGAGCGGGTTACATCGGGGCACATGTGGCGCGGTCCATGACCGCGGCCGGCGAGCGGGTGGTCGTGCTCGACGACCTGTCCACCGGTGTCGCCGAGCGGCTGCCCGCCGGGACGGCGCTGGTGCGCGGCTCGCTGCAGGACCGGGAGACCGTGGACCGCGTGCTCGCCGGACACGCGGTCACCGGTGTCGTCCATCTCGCGGCGAAGAAGCAGGTCGGCGAGTCGGTCGAGGAGCCGCTGAGGTACTACCGGGAGAATCTGCACGGTCTCACGGTGCTGCTGGAAGCGGTCGTCGCGGCCGGGGTACCGCGCTTCCTCTTCTCCTCGTCCGCCGCCGTGTACGGGGTCCCGGACACCGAGCTGATCACGGAGGAGACGCCGGCCGTACCGATCAATCCGTACGGTGAGACGAAGCTCGCGGGCGAATGGCTCGTGCGGGCGACCGGGCAGGCGCACAATCTCGCGACGGGCTGCCTGCGCTACTTCAACGTGGCGGGGGCCGCGGAGCCCGGCCTGTCCGACACCGGAGTGTTCAACATCATCCCGATGTTCTTCGACCGGGTCACCCGGGGCGAGGCACCGCGCATCTTCGGCGCCGACTACCCGACCCCCGACGGCACCTGTATCCGCGACTACATCCATGTCGCCGATCTGGCCGGGGCCCATCTGGCCGCGGCGCGGTGGCTGGCCGGCCGTCCGGGCGGCACGGACCTGACGGTGAACATCGGGCGCGGCGAGGGTGTCTCGGTGCGGGAGCTGGCCGATCTGGTGGCCGAGGTGACGGGCCACCGCGCGCCGCCGGTGGTGGAGGGACGCCGCCCCGGGGACGCGGCGAAGGCCGTCGCCTCGGTGGAGCGGATCGCCCGCGAACTCGGCTGGACGGCGCAGCGCGGCGTACGCGAGATGGTCGAGTCCGCGTGGGAAGGATGGCAGCTGCGCCACCCGCGTCTACCAGTCGGATGATCTTGCAGACCGCTTGTCCGCAGCCTGACCTGCGGTCATTTCCGCAGGTCAGATGAGATGACAACGGTGTTCAGCTCCGTGTTGCCCGATACCCCCCGCCCGTAGTTCACTGGCCGGGTCCGGGTAGTTCACCGGCAGGTCCGCACATTCTCCGACGCGACCGGGAGGCGTCCGCATGGGGGCAGGGCACGACCACGGCCACAGCCACGGAGGAACACCGCCGCCCGGGACGACCACGTCCGCCTACAAGGGCAGGCTGCGGATCGCGCTGGCGATCACGCTCGCCGTGATGGTGGTGGAGGTCATCGGGGGGCTCGCCTCCGACTCGCTCGCCCTGATCGCGGACGCCGGCCATATGGCGACGGACGCGGTCGGCCTCGCGATGGGCCTGCTGGCGATCCACTTCGCCGCCAGGCCCGCCGACGAGAACCGCACCTTCGGCTACGCCCGCGCCGAGATCCTGGCCGCGCTGGCCAACTGCCTGCTGCTGCTCGGCGTCGGCGGGTTCCTGGTGTTCGAGGCGGTCGAGCGGTTCATCGTGCCGCCCGACACCAGAGGCGGTCTCACGATCGTCTTCGCGCTCATCGGCATGGTCGCCAACCTGATCTCCCTCTCGCTGCTGATGCGCGGACAGAAGGAGAGCCTCAACGTACGCGGGGCGTATCTGGAAGTCCTCGCGGACACACTCGGCTCGGTCACGGTCCTGATCTCGGCCGGCGTCATCCTGGCCACCGGATGGCAGACCGCCGACCCGATCGCTTCCCTGGTGATCGGGCTCATGATCGTTCCACGTACGCTGAAGCTGCTGCGGGAGACGCTGAACGTACTGCTCGAAGCCGCTCCCAAGGGCGTGGACATGTCCGAGGTGCGGGCTCATATGCTGGCGCTGCCCGGGGTGGCCGACGTCCACGATCTCCACGCCTGGACGATCACATCCGGCATGCCGGTGCTCTCCGCCCACGTCGTGGTGGACCAGGAGGCGCTGGATACGGTGGGCCACGAGAAGATGCTCCATGACCTGCAGGGCTGTCTCGGTCATCACTTCGACGTCGAGCACTGCACCTTCCAGCTGGAGCCCGGCGGCCACGCGGAGCACGAGGCGAAGCTCTGCCACTGATCCCGGACCCGGCGGGCAGGGGAACGGACATGCGAGCGCCCACGAAGTGCGGACAGCGGGCCTTTGTGCGGCAGACTTGAGGTTCGAGGCCCGAAGCGAAGGATGGTTATGCCGACCACACCAGTCACTGCGGCGAACAGCTCGTCGAACGGCGCGCGAGAGCCGTACGGCGTAGAAGAAGCGATCATGCTGGAACTGGTCGACGAGAGTGGCCGGACCATCGGCACCGCGGAGAAGCTCGCCGCTCACCAGGCTCCCGGACAGCTGCACCGCGCGTTCTCGGTCTTCCTCTTCGACGAGGAGGGCCGCCTGCTGATCCAGCGGCGCGCGCTGGGCAAGTACCACTCCCCCGGTGTCTGGTCGAACACCTGCTGCGGGCACCCGTACCCCGGCGAGGCGCCGTTCGCGGCGGCCGCCCGCCGTACCCACGAGGAGCTGGGCATCTCGCCGACGCTGCTCGCCGAGGCCGGTACGGTGCGCTACAACCACCCGGACCCCGATTCCGGCCTGGTCGAGCAGGAGTTCAACCACCTGTTCGTGGGCCTCGCGCAGTCGGCGCTGCGGCCCGACCCCGAGGAGGTCGGCGAGACCGCGTTCGTGACCCCGGCGGAGCTGGCCGCGCGGCACAGCGAGGCGCCGTTCTCGCAGTGGTTCATGACCGTGCTGGACGCGGCGCGCCCGGCGATCAAAGAACTCACCGGGTCTGCCGGGGGCTGGTGACGCCCGGCGGTTCACACGCCCGGAGCCACACGCCCGGGCGTCCCGTGCCGGGAGCCACACGCCCGCGCGTCGCAGGCCGGAGGCCCGGGAGCCAGCTGCCCGGGAGACGCGCCCGCACACCCCGGAGGCCCGGGACCACGCACCCGGGGGGTTACGCGCACCCGCCGAGCGGCGGCATCAGCGGCAGTGCCGCCCAGATGACCTTCCCGCCCTCGGTGGTGTGCTCGGCGCCGAAGCCGCCCGCCGCCTCCCCGACGATCTCCCGCACGAGCAGCAGCCCTCGTCCCTCCGTCCGCGCGCGGTCCGCCGCCGGACGGTGCGGGCGGCCGTCCTCGACCGACAGCCGGACCCACCCCTCGGTGACGGTCACTCCGACTGCGATGTCCGGCGAGAGCGGGCCCGCGTGCCGCACGGCGTCGGTCACCAGCTCCGAGACGATCAGCAGGAGACACTGGACCAGCTCGCGGCGGGCCGGCACGCGCCGTTGCTTCAGCAGGTCCCGCACGGTGTGCCTGGCCCGCGGTACGGACGCGTCGACGGCCGGTGCGGTGAAGCGCCAGTCCCCCACGTACCACAGCGGCCCGGCCGGAACGCTCCCGTGACTCTCCATCGCGCGACACCCACCCTCGGCTCGGCCCGGCTGTTTCCCCGAGTGTGGAAGGGACCGGCGCGTACCGCGTTCCTGGAGAGAAGTCAGTCGTTATTGGCGGACTATGACCGCGAGTGTGTGAAAGTTCGCGAGAAATGACCGGTTCTGACAAGCAGTTGTCGCTTCCCCTGCCGTTCTGGCGGTCCTGCGCCGGGCGTTCGTCCCGATAGGGTCCCCTGCATGGAGCCGCATCTGCTGCACACCGTCGAGGACGGCGTCGCGACCGTCGTCATCCACCATCCCGCCAAGCGCAACGCGATGACGGCGCCGATGTGGCGCGCGCTGCCGCCGCTGCTCGGGCGGCTGGCGGTCGATCCCGCCGTACGTGTGCTGGTGCTGACCGGCGAGGGCGCCACCTTCTGCGCGGGCGCGGACATCTCCTCGCTCCGTGACCCCACGGAGGAACCCCAACCGCTCGCGGTGGCCGCCGAGGACGCGCTCGCTGCCTTCCCGAAGCCGACGATCGCCGCCGTACGCGGCTACTGCGTGGGCGGCGGCTGCCAGTTGGCGGCCGCCTGCGACCTGCGGTTCGCGGAGGAGGGCGCCTCGTTCGGCGTGACCCCGGCACGGCTCGGCATCGCCTACGCGGCGTCGTCCACGCGACGGCTGGTCTCGCTGGTGGGGCCCGCCACCGCCAAGTATCTGCTGTTCTCGGCCGAGTTGATCGACGCGGAGCGGGCTCTGCGCACCGGACTCGTCGACGAGGTGCTGCCCGGGGGCGAGCTGGGCAAGCGTGTGGCGGAGTTCGCCCGGATCCTGGTCTCCCGTTCCCTGCTGACCCAGAGCGCGGCCAAGGAATTCGCCTCCGGGCGGACGGACCGGGCCGCGTACTGGGCGGAACAGGCCAGGGAAAGCGGCGACATCGCCGAGGGGGCCGCCGCCTTCCTGGAACGCAGGCAGCCGCGCTTCAGCTGGACTCCTTGACGGTGTGACGGCTCTTCGCCCGCAGCTCTCTGACGAGGTCCGCGGGCGCGGTGTCGGGCGATCCCGCGTCGTAGGGCGGCCGGGGGTCGTACTCGGTCACCAGCTGTACGGACTGGGCCACGCGTTCACCCGCGAGCCTGCCGAGCAGGGTGAGCGCCATGTCGATGCCGGACGAGACCCCGGCCGCGGTGACGTACTTGCCGTCGGTGACCACGCGCTCCCCCGTCGGTTGCGCGCCGAACCGCCGCAGCTGCTCCAGCGCCAGCCAGTGCGAGGTGGCCCGCCGCCCCGCGAGGAGCCCGGCCGCGCCGAGCAGCAGCGAGCCGGTGCAGACGGACGTCGTCCAGCGGGTGGTGGTGTCCACCGCGCGCAGCCAGCCGAGCACCGCCTCGTTGTCCATCTGGTCACTCTGCCCGGGGCCACCGGGCACCACCACGATGTCGGGCGCGGTGACCTCGGCGAGGCTCTTCCCGGCGACGAGCGAGAGACCGCCCCGGTCGTTGACGACAGGCCCGGTCCGCTCCGCGACGAAGACGGTCTCCGCGCCGGGCGTGCGGCACAGGATCTCGTAGGGCCCCACGGCGTCGAGGGCGGTGAAACGGCCGAAGAGGAGAATCGCGATCTGCACGGCGCGCCTTCCTGTGATGCCACCGGGCCTCGGAGCCTACGCGCCGGTGACGGAGACCCCGGGCCGAAATCGGGCGACGACGATACCGGCCGCCCCTACCTACGAGTAACATGCCGCCCCATGATCACTCTCCCCGCACGGGCCGGGCGCCACTGCTACGCCGCCGTGAACCCCGTCCACTCGGCCATCTACTTCTCTCCCGACCTCGGGCGCGAGTTCGCCCGGTCGGGCCTCGACGACAAGGGAGCCGCCTATTTCGCCGCGCGCGCGGCGCCGATGGGCCGGGTCGGCGCGGGTACGGTCACCGCGACCTTCTACAACTTCAGCCACAGGACGGTCGCACGCCATGTCCCGGGCCTGTGGGACACCGTCACGCCCGAGGAGGCGCTCGCCACCAGGCTGCGCGCCGTCGACTCCCTGCTGCGCCGGCTGCTCGGCGAGGAGGCTGTCGCCTCCAGGGAGCTGGCGGAGGCCGCCGAGCTGGCGCTGCGGGCCACCGAGGGGTGCTCGCGCCCCGCGCGGCCCCTGTACGCGGCCAACGCGGACCTGCCCGTACCGGAAGCACCGCACCTGGCGTACTGGCACGCCGCGACCATATTGCGCGAGCACCGCGGCGACGGTCATCTGACAGCGCTCGTGCACCACGGCCTCGACGCGGTGGAAGCGCTGGTCAGCCACAGCGCGACCGGCAAAGGTATGGCGTCGGAGTGGGCCAGGACAAGCCGCGGCTGGACGTCCGGGGAATGGACGGCGGCCCAGGACCGGCTGCGCGAACGCGGGCTGCTGGACGCCGGCGGCGTGCTGACCGCGTCCGGCACCCAGCTGCGCAGGGACCTGGAGGAGGAGACCGACCGGCTCGACCTCGGCCCGTACGAGCACCTGGGAGCGGCGGGCACGGCGCGTCTCACGGAGCTGGCCGCAGCCTTCTCCCAGGCGGCGCTGAAGGCCGGGGCGTTCCCCTCGGACGTCATCGGAAAGCGCTGATCCGTTTAGCGACGGCCTGACCGGACAGGCGTTGGGTAACAACAACGATCTGAAGCTTCCCGAGGAGGTTCCCGTGTTCCGTGCCATCGCCGACGTACTCAGCGCCATTGGTTCCACGATCGCGTCCGTGGTGACGCTTCCCTTCCGCGCACTCGCCCGGTTGTTCGGCGGAGCCTCCGGTCACGCCTGACCTGTCATGCTCGCAGCCCGGTCCCCTTACGAGGGTGGCCGGGCTGTCCGCTGTCCGCACGTGCCGGTGGACGGCGCGCACGCCCACCGATGTCACCGCCACCTGCCACAATGCGGAGCGTGATAGTGACGACGTCCATCGAAGACAGGATCGCCGGGGAGCTCGGCGTACGGGAGCGGCAGGTGCGGGCGGCCGTCGAGCTGCTCGACGCCGGGTCGACCGTGCCGTTCATCGCGCGCTACCGCAAGGAAGCGACCGAGATGCTCGACGACGCACAGCTGCGTACGCTCGAGGAACGGCTGCGTTACCTGCGCGAGCTGGAGGACCGGCGTGCCGCGATCCTGGAATCCGTACGTGAGCAGGGCAAGCTGGACGAGGCCCTGGAGGAGCGGATCCGGGCCGCCGACACCAAGGCGCGGCTCGAAGACATCTATCTGCCGTTCAAGCCCAAGCGGCGCACGAAGGCGCAGATCGCCCGTGAGGCCGGTCTCGAACCGCTCGCCACGGCCCTGCTGAACGACCCGTCGGTGGAGCCCCCGGTCGCGGCCGGGGCGTTCGTGGACGCGGACAAGGGTGTCGCGGACGCCGCCGCCGCGCTGGAGGGCGCCCGCGCCATCCTTACCGAGCGGTTCTCCGAGGACGCCGACCTCATCGGTGAGCTGCGCGAGCGGATGTGGAGCCGTGGACGGCTCGCCGCGAAGGTGCGCGAGGGCAAGGAGGAGGCCGGCGCCAAGTTCGCCGACTACTTCGACTTCACCGAGCCCTTCACCGCGCTGCCCTCGCACCGCGTGCTCGCCATGCTGCGCGGCGAGAAGGAGGACATCCTCGATCTGGTCCTGGAGCCCGAGGAGCCGTCGGAGCAGCCGGGCCCGTCCACGTACGAGAACATGGTGGCGCGGCGGTTCTCGGTGAACGACCGCGGCCGCCCCGGCGACAAGTGGCTCATCGACACCGTCCGCTGGGCCTGGCGGACCAGGATCCTCGTGCACCTGGGAATCGACCTGCGGCTGCGGCTGCGCACCGCCGCGGAGGACGAAGCCGTCCGGGTGTTCGCGGCGAACCTGCGCGACCTCCTGCTGGCCGCGCCGGCCGGTACGCGCGCCACGCTGGGGCTCGACCCCGGTTTCCGTACGGGCGTGAAGGTCGCCGTGGTCGACGCGACCGGCAAGGTCGTCGCCATCGACACGATCTACCCGCATGTCCCGGCCAACAAGTGGGACGAGTCCCTTGCGAAGCTCGCGCGGCTGGCCAAGGAGCACGCGGTCGACCTGATCGCCATCGGCAACGGCACCGCGTCCCGTGAGACGGACAAGCTCGCGGCCGAACTGTGCGCGAAGCACCCGGAGTTGAACCTCACGAAGGTGATGGTCTCGGAGGCGGGCGCCTCGGTGTACTCCGCCTCGGCCTTCGCCTCGCAGGAGCTGCCCGACCTCGACGTGTCGATCCGCGGCGCGGTCTCGATCGCGCGCAGGCTCCAGGACCCGCTGGCCGAACTGGTGAAGATCGACCCGAAGTCCATCGGCGTCGGCCAGTACCAGCACGACCTGTCGGAGGTGAAGCTCTCCCGCTCGCTGGACGCGGTGGTCGAGGACTGCGTGAACGGGGTGGGCGTCGACGTCAACACCGCGTCCGCGCCTCTGCTCTCCCGCGTCTCGGGCATCAGCGCCGGCCTCGCGGAGAACATCGTCGCGCACCGCGACACCAACGGCCCGTTCCGCTCCCGCAAGTCGCTCAAGGCGGTTGCCCGGCTCGGCCCGAAGGCGTACGAGCAGTGCGCGGGCTTCCTGCGGATCCGGGACGGCGAAGACCCGCTGGACTCGTCGAGCGTGCACCCGGAGGCGTACCCCGTGGTGCGGTCGATGGTGAAGGCCGCGGGCACGGAGGTCGCGTCCCTCGTCGGGAACGCCCAGGTACTGCGCTCACTGAAGCCGGCCGACTTCGTGAACGACTCCTTCGGCCTCCCGACGGTCACGGACATCCTGCGCGAGCTGGAAAAGCCGGGCCGCGACCCGCGACCCGCCTTCAAGACGGCCACCTTCAAGGACGGCGTCGAGAAGATCGGCGACCTGACACCCGGGATGATCCTGGAGGGCGTCGTCACGAACGTGGCGGCGTTCGGCGCGTTCGTCGACATCGGTGTGCACCAGGACGGTCTGGTCCATGTGTCCGCGATGTCCAGGACATTCGTCAAGGACCCGCGCGAGGTGGTGAAGCCGGGCGACGTGGTGAAGGTCAAGGTCCGCGAAGTCGACGTCCCCCGCAAGCGGATCTCCCTGACCCTGCGCCTGGAGGACGAGGCGGAGCCGAAGACGGCCAGCGGCTCCCGTCCACCGCAGCCACGCCAGGGAGGCCGCCGTGAGGCACGCGGATCCGGCGGCAACGGCGGCGCCAGGCGCCAGGCAGCACCCCCGGCCAACAGCGCGATGGCAGACGCCCTGCGCAGGGCGGGCCTGACAGACCCCAAGCGGGGCAGCTGACCGCCACAAGGGTCTCGTGTGCCGCGATTCACCGGCGCACGAGACCCGCACCACCGGTGACCGGTGACCGGTCGTCCGCGGACGGAAGGGGGCCGCGGAGGGGCTGTGTCCAGAACGTAAAGCGTTACTTTGCGTAGCGGACACCACCGGCCCGGTGTCCGCTACGCGTCAACGCCCCGTAAATAATGCAGTGGCGGACACTGCCCCTGCGCGGAACCCGGCACCGACCGCACCCAAGACGCCCCGGCCACAGAGACCCGCACGGCTCCGGGGCGACAACCGCGACCCCGACCACCACCCCGACCGGCCACCCCGCCCCGAGACACCGCAACGGGCCGCACGGCGACACTCACCGCTCCGAGACCCGCCCCGCCGCCACCTCGAATCGCCTCGACGTGGCGACCGCGTCCAGCATCCGCCGGTCGTGCGTCACCAGCAGAAGCGTCCCGTCGTACGAGTCGAGCGCCGACTCCAGCTGTTCGATGGCCGGCAGGTCCAGGTGGTTCGTCGGCTCGTCGAGGACGAGCAGGTTGACGCCCCGCCCCTGGAGCAGCGCGAGCGCGGCACGGGTCCGCTCCCCCGGCGACAAGGTCACCGCGGGGCGCGTCAGATGGCCCGCCTTCAGGCCGAACTTGGCGAGCAGCGTGCGGAGTTCGGCCGGTTCCGTGTCGGGGACGGCCAGCCGGAACGCGTCGAGCAGCGCCTCCGTCCCGGCGAAGAGCGCACGCGCCTGGTCGACCTCGCCGACCACCACGCCCGAGCCCAGCGCCGCGTGCCCGGCGTCCAACGGCAGGCGCCCCAGCAGGGCGGCCAACAGGGTTGATTTACCTGCGCCGTTGGCGCCGGTGATGGCGACCCGGTCGCCCCGGTCGATCTGGAGCGAGACGGGGCCGAAAGCGAACTCGCCGCGCCGTACGGCGGCTTCGCGGAGTGTCGCCACCACGGCGCCCGACCGCTCGGCGGAGGCGATCTCCATCCGCAGCTCCCACTCCTTGCGGGGCTCCTCCACCACGTCGAGGCGTTCGATCAGCCGCTGTGTCTGGCGCGCCTTCGCGGCCTGCTTCTCGGTGGACTCCGTACGGAGCTTGCGGCCGATCTTGTCGTTGTCCGTGGCCTTGCGGCGGGCGTTCTTGACGCCCTTGTCCATCCAGGCGCGCTGCATCTGCCCGCGCGCCTCCAGCGAGGACTTCTTGTCCGCGAACTCCTCGTACTCCTCACGGGCGTGCCGCCGCGCGGTCTCCCGTTCCTCCAGGTACGCCTCGTAGCCGCCGCCGAAGAGCGTGATCTTCTGCTGGGCCAGGTCGAGTTCCAGCACCTTGGTGACCGTACGGACCAGGAACTCGCGGTCGTGGCTGACCACCACCGTGCCGGCGCGCAGCCCGCGCACGAATGTCTCCAGCCGCTCAAGACCGTCCAGGTCCAGGTCGTTGGTCGGCTCGTCCAGCAGGAACACGTCGTAGCGCGAGAGGAGCAGTGACGCGAGGCTCGCGCGGGCCGCCTGGCCGCCGGAGAGCGTGGTCATCGGCTGGTCGAGCCCGACGGTCAGACCGAGCGACGCGGCGACCTCCTCGGCCCGCTCGTCCAGGTCCGCGCCGCCGAGCGCCAGCCAGCTCTCCAGTCCGGCCGCGTACGCGTCGTCGGAGCCCGGGGCGCCGTCGACCAGTGCCTGCGTCGCGGTGTCCAGCAGCGCCTGCGCGGCGGTGACTCCGGTCCGCCGCCCGAGGAAGTCCCGTACGGTCTCCCCCGCACGCCGCTCGGGCTCCTGCGGAAGGTGCCCGACGGCGGCACCCGGCGGCGACAGCCTCAGCTCGCCGTTCTCAGGCGTGTCGAGGCCGGCGAGCAGCCGGAGCAGGGTCGACTTCCCGGCGCCGTTGGCTCCGACGAGACCGATCACGTCGCCGGGTGCGACGACCAGGTCGAGTCCGGTGAAGAGCGAACGGTCGCCATGTCCCGCGGCGAGATCCTTGGCTACAAGCGTGGCAGTCATCAGACCCAGATCTTAACGAGAGCCCGGACCGGCTCCGACCCACGGCTCCCGGCGGCTGCCGCGGGTCGGAGCCACGGCTCAGGACCGCGTGTCGGCGCCCTCCCGGTCCGGCAGGCTCACCCTGTCAGTCCGATCAGTCCGATCAGCCCGGTCCGCCCTGTCCGGCAGGCTCACCCTGTCAGCCCGGTCCGCCCCGTCCACCCTGTCCGCCTGATCCTCCGGGCCCGCCTGGTCCTCCGCGGGCCCGATCCGTAGCTCGAAGTCACCGTCGTACCTCTCCTGTCCCGCGATCACCGCGGACTCCATGGCCTCCTCGCCCTGCTCACCGCGCACGATCAGCGGGTCGCGCCGCAGGTCCCGCAGGAGTGCCACGCACATGCCGGTCATGACGACGACGAAGGGCGCGGCCACCAGAATGGTGAGGTTTTGGAGGCCTTCGAGCGCGTCGCCCCCGCCACCGCCGATGAGCAGCATCACCGCCCCGACGGCGCCGGTGACGACGCCCCAGAAGATGACCACGGACCGGGTCGGTTCGAAGGCGCCCTTCTGCGAGAGCGTGCCCATGACGATGGACGCGGCGTCCGCGCCGGAGACGAAGAAGATCCCGACGAGGACCATCACCAGCACGCTCATCACGGTGGCGAGGGGGAACTGCTGGAGCAGCGCGAAGAGCTGGCCCTCCGGGGTCGCCTCCTTCACGAGCTGTCCGTTCTGTTCCTGCGCCCTGATCGCCGAACCGCCGAAGATCGCGAACCAGAGGAGGCTCACGGTGCTGGGCACGAGAATGACCCCGCCGATGAACTGCCGGATGGTCCGGCCCCGGCTGATGCGCGCGATGAACATGCCGACGAACGGCGTCCAGGAGATCCACCAGGCCCAGTAGAAGACCGTCCAGCCGCTCAGCCAGTCCGCCACGCCCTTGCCGCCCGTGGCGCCGGTGCGGCCGGCGAGCTGGGCCAGGTTTCCGGCGTACGCGGCGACGGACGTCGGCACCAGGTCCAGTACGAAGACGGTCGGCCCGGCGATGAACACGAAGAGGACGAGCACCACGGCGAGCACCATGTTGGTGTTGGACAGCCACTGGATGCCCTTCTCCACTCCGGAGACCGCGGAGGCGACGAAGGCGACGGTCAGTACGGCGATGATCGTGACGAGCAGTCCGGTGCCGGCCTTGTCCATCCAGCCCAGCTCATGGAGTCCGCTGCCGATCTGCAGCGCGCCGAGGCCCAGGGACGCGGCGGAGCCGAAGAGCGTGGCGAAGATCGCCAGGATGTCGATGACCCGGCCGGTGGTGCCGTACGCGTGCTTCTTCCCGAGGAGCGGGACGAACACGGCGCTGATCGTCTGCCGCCGTCCGCGCCGGAAGGTGCTGTACGCGATGGCGAGGCCGACCACGGCGTAGATGGCCCAGGGGTGCAGCGTCCAGTGGAAGAGTGTCGTGGCCATGGCGGTCTGCAGCGACTCGGCCTGGGACGCCGGGTGGGTGCCGGGCGGCGGCTCGGTGAAGTGCGCGAGAGGTTCGTTCACGCCGTAGAACATCAGCCCTATGCCCATGCCCGCGCTGAACATCATCGCGACCCAGGACACCGTACGGAACTCGGGATCCTCGCCCTCCTCGCCGAGCGTGATCTTCCCGTACCGGCTCACCGCGAGCCACAGCGCGAAGACGACAAAGCCGGAGGCCGCCAGGACGAACGCCCACCCACCGTTGCTTATCAGGCCGTTGAGCGCGCTCGTGGACACGTTCTCCAACGAGTCGGTGGCGAGCGCGCCCCAGGCCACGAAGGCGAGGGTCAGCGCGGCCGAGATGCCGAACACCAACCGGTCGGTGTGCGGCCGCCCTTCCCGGTGGGCACCGGGGAGGTCCGGTGCCGGCCCTCCCCGGTTCTCCGCTTTCTGTACGTCCTCTGACACGAGCTGCACCTTTCGGGTTTCACGGAGCCGGAGCGTCGCCCCGCCGGCCCGAACCCGGGTCCGGGCTCAGCAGGCGGTCACGGGCGTTCCGGCCGTCAGGTGGTATTCCGCACGCTCGTCCAGGAGCAGCGGCACCAGGTTCCGCTGCGACTGCCGCAGCGGTACGAAGGCCGCCTTCCCGAGGGGTACGGAAAGCACACCGTGCAGAGCGAGCCGATCCTTCACGTCTGCGAACTGGTGTGCGTCGAGCCGGTATCCGCAGGGCGGATCCTGGAGAATCTCGTCGGCCGTTGCCGGATCGTTGTCCGCGCCGCCGAGATAGACAGGGCCCCGGTCCTTCAGACCGGCCAGCCTGGCGGACGCCGTGGCGGTCACGATGGCGGCCCGGTGTGCGTCGGTGTAGGTGAGTAGACCGCCGAGGGAATCGAGCTGACTGGTAACCCGGCGCCGGTTGTTGAGCGACGGGTCGGCCTTCTCCGCGTCGGTCGTCGGGTCGACCCGGCTCTCGATGAGCAGGCCGAGGGTGTTCTTGACGCCGGCGGTGTTGCGGAGGATGCGTTCCTGGCCGTCGCCCGCGGTCTGTTTGACGGGGTCTCCGGTCTCCGGGTCGGTCCAGATGCCGTAGGTGCCGATGGAGAATCCGGCGGCGCGCGCGGCGGGGCGTACGTACTGCTCGGACAGCGTCTGCGACTCGTCGTGGATCCGCTGGTCGGTGTTGAGGTTGCGCGGCCAGAGGTCGAACAGGTCCTTGTCGTAGTAGCGCGGGGTGGCGCCGTATTCGTGCAGGTCGTAGATGATGTCGGGGTGCCGGTCGCGCATGACGGCGGCCATCGCGCGGGCCTCCGCGGTCTCCAGCGCGATGTGGTCGCGGTTGATGTCGGTGCCGTCGGAGTTGCCTCGGGTGTCCGCCGCGTGGCCGTCCGGGTTGGCCGTCGGGACGACCAGCACGGTCGTACGGTCGAGGAAGCGGCGGGTGGCGGGGTCCTTCGCGTAGGCGAGGTCGCGGATCTCGGTCAGACACGCCTCGCGCCCTGACGGTTCGTCGCCGTGCTGGCTGCAGATGAGCAGCACGGTGGTGGCGGCGTGCGCGGCGCCGACCCGGACGAGCTGGAGCGGGCGGCCCTGCTTCGTCGTGCCGATGGTGGTGAGCGAGGTCCGGTCGCCGCCCCGGTCGACGGCGGCGAGGAAGTCCTGTTCCTCGGGCTGCCCCGTCCAGCGTGCGCCGTCGGTGGTCTCGAATTCGGTGCGGGGCGGGCTGTCCGCCGCCTGGGCGGGGACGGTGACGGTGACAGCGGAGATCGCGAGCGCCAGGGCGGTGGCCGCCGGCGCGAGGGTGCGGAAACGGGGTGTCATCAGCGGTGCTCTCCCGGGATCGGCGGTGTCGGGCGCGGCTGGGCCGGCCCGCTCTTACGGGACTCGCGCGGTGCGCTGTGCGGCGGGACCGGGTCCGTCGTGGCCCGGGTGAACGCCTCGGCGCCGCCGGCCAGCGGCAGCGCGGCGGCGGTCTTGGCGAGGTCGAGGGTGAGGGTCGGCTTGGTGGACGGCGGGTCGATGAGGCCCCGGTCCGTACCGCCGATGATCAGGGCGAGGCGGTGGCCCGCCGGGACGACATGGTCGCTCGCCGCGAGGGCCAGCGTGATCGTGTACGGCGCGCCCGGGGTGAGCGGGCTGCCGTGGTCCGCCGACGTGGCCGTGCCGAGATCGGCCCAGCCGCGGCTGAAGACGGTGTGCTCCACGGCGGTCGTGTCGGCCTGGGTCTCCTTGTAGCAGGAGCTGTCGCCAGTGGTGCTCGAACCCCAGCAGGTGCGCTCGGTCAGGGTGGTGATGCCTTCACCGGAGGCGGAGTAGTCGCGGATGGTGGCCGGGCCGAGGTCGACAAGCACCGCGGAGAGATGGGCTGTCGCGGTGGACGGGGTGGCGGTGACGGTCACCGTGGAGGTTCCGGACAGCCGCAGGTCATGGCTGAGCGGCGGGGTGGTGAAGCCGGACTTGCCGGGGGTGGCGGTGTCGATGTCCGCGGCCCAGTCGTCCTCGTCGAGGGCCGGGTCGTCGGTGAAGGCCGCGGTCGCGCCGGGCTCGGCGGCCGTAAGGCTGAGGACGCCGGCGCCGCTGTTCTCCGCCTTGCCGGGGTGCAGGGTGGTGGCGTCAGTGGCGCTCGGCGGCCAGACCCGGTCGGTGGACCACTGGTCGGGTGCGCGCTCGATGTCCGCCATGGGTTCGCGGTCGATGCCGTTGTCGTAGCCGAGGAGGGTGTGGTCGAACCAGCGGTGCAGGGTGTCGACCCACTCGGCGCGGCGGTAGTCGAAGGGGTCGACGTGACCGGTCTGGGAGAGCCAGACCTTGCGCTGCACACCGGCGCCGGCGAGCGCGTCCCACCACTGACCGAGGTGTCTGGTGCGGACGTTGAGATCCTGCATGCCCTGGACGGCGAAGACGCTGGCCGTGACCTTGCCCGCGTCCTTCACGTAGTCGCGCTCGTCCCACAGCGCGGTCCGGTCGCCGGTCCTGGGCGCTCCGTCGACCAGGCGCCGCTGTACGGCCTGGCAGCGGTCGTGGGCCTCGGGGCTCTCCACGTAGCCGGCGAGCCAGTCGGGGCCGGAATCGTAGAGGGGCGCGCCCTGGGCGAAGAAGTAGTCGTACCAGGAGCTGATGGCGCTGATCGGGACGATGGTCTTGAGGCCCTTGACCCCGGTGGCGGCGACGCCGTTGGCTATCGTGCCGTCGTAGCTCTTGCCGATCATGCCGGTGCTGCCCGTGGTCCAGTCGGCCCGCGCGGGCGTGATGCCGGTGCGGGTGGAGTAGCCGTGGGCGCGGCCGTTCAGCCAGTCGACGACGGCCTTGGCGGACTGGACGTCGGAGCGGCCCCCGACGTCGACGCAGCCGTCGGAGCGGTTGGTGCCCGCGAGGTCGACGGCGACGAAGGCGTAGCCGCGCGGCACGAAGTAGTTGTCGTAGTGGAGCGGGAAGCCGACGGGCGCGCCCGTCTCGTCGTAGGTCTTCAGCTGGTTCTCGTTGCCGCGTCCGCAGCAGGAGTAGTAGGGGCTCGCGTCCATGATCACGGGGATCTTGCGGCCCTGTCGCGCGGTCTCGCTGGGGCGGACGATGTCGACGGCGACGCGGTCGGTCCTGCCGTCCTCGTCGCCGTCGAGTCCGGTGTCCACCCAGACCGATTCACGGATCGCGTTCTCGTAGGAGTAGACCGGGCTGCTCTCCTTGGCGCGGGGCGACGGCTGCGCCCCCTGTGCCCCGGCCGGGGCGAGCAGCACCCCCATCAGCGCGGCGGAGGCCGCCACGACCAGCGTTCTGTACGACCAGCGGACCTGCCGCGCACGGATCTTCATGGGGGTGGAAGGTACCTCGGTCAACTCCCTTGCAAAAGAGGGCAGTCGAGGGGCGGGTGAGGAGCGGGGGACGGTCGGCGCGTTTCTGCTGCCTTTTCTCGGCGTGCCCTCCGCGTGGCAAATCGTGCGGCAATCGCGTGCGCCGCGTCGTGGAAGGGGATCGTCGCGGCGGACGGCCGGGGCCGCCGCTGTCGGCTCGCGCGAAACGTCCGTGCCGTGCCTGTGCCGTGCCGCCTCCGGGGCGGTGCGGCACAGTGCTGTTTCGCCGATCCCGTGCAGGGGCTGTGAAAGCGCTCTCAAAAGTTCGAGGACGGGGCATTACGCTGGAGGACGTGTCTGGTGGATCTTGCCGTGCGCGTGGGCGCCGGCGGTCCGACAGGACACACTTCAGCCCGATCCGCCGACGAGGAGCGCATGCCGTGCCCGAGCCGTTCTCTGGGGACCGCCCCACGCTGGAAGCCGTCGCGGCCCGCGCCGGTGTCTCCCGCGCCACCGTCTCCCGGGTCGTCAACGGCAGCACGGGCGTACGGCAGTCGCTCGTGGACAAGGTGGTTCTCGCGGTCGAGGAGCTGGGCTACGTACCGAACCACGCGGCCCGCACGCTGGTGACCCGGCGCACCGGCGCCGTCGCCGTGATCCTCGCGGAGCCGGAGGACCGGATTTTCTCCGACCCGTTCTTCTCGCTCCAGATCCGTGGTATCAGCAAGGAACTGACCTCCCACGACACCCAGTTGGTGCTGCTGCTCGTGGAGGGATCCGGCGACCACGACCGGATCGCGCGCTATCTCGCGGGCGGCCATGTCGACGGTGCGCTCGCCTTCTCCCTGCACACCGACGACCCCTTGCCCGCGATCGTCCGCCGGGCCGGGCTGCCCACGGTCTACGGCGGCAGGCCGTTGTGGACGGTGGCCCCCGAGCAGCAGGCCGTCCCGTACGTGGACGCCGACAACCGGGGCGGCGCGCGGGCGGCCGTGCGGCATCTGCGCGATCTCGGGCGGACCCGGATCGCACACATCGCGGGCCCGCCCGACCAGACGTCGGCCACGGACCGGCTCGACGGCTACCGGGATGTGCTGGGGGACGCCGATCCCGCGCTGACCGCCCAGGGCGCCTTCACCACCGAGAGCGGCGCGCGGGCCATGACGGAGCTGCTGGAGCGGCGGCCCGACGTGGACGCGGTGTTCGCCGCCAACGACCTGATGGCGTCGGGCGCGCTGCGGGTGCTCAGGGAGCGGGGCCGTACGGTCCCCGGCGATGTGGCGCTGGTGGGCTTCGACAACCTGGACTCGGTCGCCGAGACCACGCAGCCCCCGCTCACCACGGTCCAGCAGGATGTCGAGGGCCAAGGCCGCCTGATGGCACGGCTGTTGCTGCGCCGGCTCGGCGGGGAGCCCGAGGACGGGCCCGACCAGGGCTCGGTGGTCATGCCGACCACACTGGTGCGGCGGGCGTCCGCCTGAACTGGTGCGGCGGGCGTCCGCCAGAGCCGTACGGCCGGCGCCGCGGGCCATGCGCGCCGGGGGCGCGAGCCGCGCTCACCGTGAAGTGAACACGGCCCGCGGCCGGGGGACTTACGCGTCGGAGAACGTCTCGCCCTTCTCCGCCTTCTCCGCCAACAGCCGTGAGGGCTCGAATCGTTCACCGTATCGCTCCGCCAACTGCCTTGCTCGCGCGACGAATCCGGCGGGGCCGCCCGCGTAGCCGTTGATGTACTGGAGCGCACCGCCGGTCCACGCGGGGAAGCCGATGCCCATGAGGGAACCGATGTTGGCCTCGGCGACCGAGGTCAGGATGTTCTCCTCCAGGCAGCGGACGGTGTCCAGCGCCTCCGAGAAGAGCATCCGCTCCTTCATGTCGGTGAACGGGATGTCCGCGTCCGGCCTGCCGAAGTGCTCACGCAGGCCCGGCCAGAGGCGGGTCCGCCGGCCGTCCTCGCCGTATTCGTAGAAGCCCGCGCCGCCGCTGCGTCCCGGGCGGCCGAACTCGTCCACCATCCGGTCGATGACGGCGTCCGCGGGGTGCCCGGACCAGTCGCGGCCCGCCTCCTGTGCCGCGCGCCGTGCCTCGTCACGGATCCTGCGCGGGAGCGTGAGCGTCAACTCGTCCATCAGGGAGAGCACCCTGGCCGGGTAACCGGCCTGCGCCGCGGCCTGTTCGACCGACGCGGGCTCGGCGCCCTCGCCGATCATCGCCACGCCCTCGTTGAGGAACTGTCCGATGACCCGCGAGGTGAAGAAGCCGCGTGAGTCATTGACGACGACCGGTGTCTTCCTGATCCTGCGGACCAGGTCGAAGGCGCGCGCCAGGGCCTCTTCGCCGGTCCGTTCGCCCTTGATGATCTCGACGAGCGGCATCTTGTCGACGGGTGAGAAGAAGTGCAGGCCGATGAAATCGGCGGGCCTGGACACACCTTCCGCGAGGACCGTGATGGGCAGGGTGGAGGTGTTGGAGCACAGCAGCGCGTCGGGCTCGACGACGTCCTGGATCTCCTGGAACACCTTGTGCTTGAGCGCGGAGTCCTCGAAGACCGCCTCGATCACCGCGTCGCACCCGGCGAGATCCGCCGGGTCGGCGGTCGGGGTGATGCGGGCGAGCACCTGGTCCCGCTCGGTCTCCGTCGTACGGCCCCGGGAGAGCGCTTTGGCGAGCAGCTTCGCGGAGTACGCCTTTCCCTTCTCGGCCGCTTCCCGCGTCACGTCCTTCAGTACGACGTCGAGGCCGGCCCGCGCGCAGGAGTACGCGATGCCCGCGCCCATCATTCCGGCGCCGAGGACCGCCACCTTGCGGACCTCGCGCGCGGGGATGTCCTGCGGGCGGCCGGCACCGGCGTTGACGGCGTTGAGGTCGAAGAAGAACGCCTGGATCATGTTCTTGGCGGTCTGTCCGGTCACCAACTCGGTGAAGTAGCGCGCCTCGACGGTCTGCGCGGTCTCGAAGTCGACCTGGGATCCCTCGACGGCCGCCGCGAGGATGTTGCGCGGCGCCGGGTAAGGGGCGCCCGCGAGTTCCTTCTTGAGACTCGCCGGGAACGCGGGCAGGCCGGCGGCGAACCGCGGGGTGGACGGGGTGCCGCCGGGGATCTTGTAGCCCTTGACGTCCCAGGGCTGCCACGACTCGGGATGGGTGTCGATGAAGGCGTGCGCCAGAGCGAGCATCTCGTCGCGCGTGGCGGCGACCTGATGGATCAGGCCGTTCTCCAGCGCGCGCCCCGGGGAGTACCGCGTGCCGTGCAGCAGGACCTTGAGCAGCGCGTCGGCGATGCCCATCAGCCGTACCGTGCGGGTGACTCCGCCGCCTCCGGGCAGCAGTCCGAGAGTGACTTCCGGCAGGCCGATCCTGGATCCCGGCGCGTCGAGGGCGATGCGGTGGTGGCAGGCGAGGGCGATCTCGTAACCGCCGCCCAGGGCAGCGCCGTTGATGGCGGCGACGAGGGGCTTGCCGAGGGTTTCGAGGCGGCGCAGGGCGTCCTTCACGGCCAGGCCGCGGGCGAAGACCCGCTCGGCGTCGTCCGGGCCCGCCTTCATCATGTCCTTGAGGTCGCCGCCCGCGAAGAAGGTCTTCTTGGCGGAGGTGACGATGATGCCCCGGATGCTGTCCTTCTCGGCCTCCGCGCGCTCGGCGATGGCCGCGACGGACGTGCCGAACGCCTCGTTCATGGTGTTGGCGGACTGGTCGGGGTCGTCCAGTACGAGGGTGACGACGCCGGTCTCGTCCTGTTCCCATCGGATGGTGGTGGACTCGCTCATGCTGCCGCTCCGTAAAAGTCCGTGAAGTGCGTGAGGTCCGCGGTGTGTGAGGTCGGTGAGGGCCGCCCGCGAGCGCCCCGTACGGTCCGTGACGGGCGGTCGGTCACAGGCGCTCCACGACGGTGGCCACGCCCATGCCGCCGCCGATGCACAGCGTGGCGAGGCCGAACCGCTTGTCCTGGCGCTCCAGTTCGTCGATGAGCGTGCCCAGGAGCATCGCACCGGTGGCCCCGAGCGGGTGGCCGAGCGCGATCGCGCCGCCGTTGACGTTGATCCTGTCCAGCGAGAGGCCCATGTCCGCGGCGAAGCGCAGCACGACCGCGGCGAAGGCCTCGTTCATCTCGACGAGGTCGATGTCGCCGATGCTCAGTCCGGCCTTGGCGAGTGCCTTGCGGGTGGCGGGCGCGGGCCCGGTCAGCATGATGGTCGGCTCGGACCCGGAGACGGCGGCGGACACGATCCGCGCGCGCGGTGTGAGCCCGTAGCGCTCGCCGGTCTCCCTGGATCCGATGGCGACGAGGGCCGCGCCGTCCACGATGCCGGAGGAGTTGCCCGCGTGGTGGACGTGGTCGATCCTCTCGACCCAGTGGTATTTCTGGAGTGCCACGGCGTCGAAGCCGCCGGCCTCGCCGATCGCGGCGAACGACGGCTTCAGTGCGGCGAGTGTGTCGGCGGTGGTGCCGGGACGCATGTGTTCGTCGTGGTCGAGGACGGTGAGTCCGTTGCGGTCGACGACGGGCACCACGGAGCGCTGGAAGCGGCCTTCCTTCCACGCCGTCGCGGCCCGCTCCTGGGAGAGCGCGGCGAACTCGTCCACGTCGCGGCGGGTGAAGCCGCCGAGAGTCGCGATGAGGTCGGCACCGATGCCCTGCGGGGCGAAGCCGGTCCGGAAACTGGTCATCGGGTCCATCGCCCAGGCCCCGCCGTCGGATCCCATCGGCACGCGTGACATCGACTCGACGCCGCCCGCGAGCACCAGGTCCTCCCAGCCCGAACGGACCTTGGCGGCCGCCAAGTTGACGGCTTCGAGGCCGGAGCCACAGAAGCGGTTCTCCTGGACACCGGCGACCGTGTCGGGCAGCCCGGCGGCGACGGCTGCGATTCTGGCGATGTCCGAGCCCTGGTCGCCGAGCGGACTGACCACGCCGAGCACGATGTCGTCGATAGCCGCCGGGTCGAGCCCGGGAAAGCGGCCGCGGATCTCGTGGATCAGCCCCACGACGAGGTCGATCGGCTTGGTGCCGTGCAGGGCGCCATTGGCCTTGCCACGACCGCGCGGTGTGCGGATCGCGTCGTAGACGAACGCTTCGGTGCTCACGACAGCTGCCTTCCGGAAGTGGGGCTACGGGGTGGGTGGTTCAGTCGGTGCGGATGCTCGGTACGTCCCAGTCGCGGGCGATCTCCGCGGTGTCCGCGCCCGGCAGGGCGGGCGCGCGGCGTACGGAGGCGGGCGTGGCGGAGAAGCGCGGCGCGGGCGCGGGCTGGGTGACTCCGGCGTGCTCGGTGAACGTGCCACGGGCCGCGAGGTGGGGATGTGCGGGCGCCTCGCGCAGCGAGAGCACCGGGGCGACGCAGGCGTCCGAGCCCTCGAAGACGGCGGTCCACTCCTCGCGGGTCTTCTCCTTGAACCGGGCGGCGACGGCGGCCTCCAGCTCGTCCCAGCGGGCGAAGTCCTTGCGCGCGGGGACCTCGTCCTTGATGCCGAGCAGCTCGATGAACTCGTTGTAGAACCGCTGCTCCAGCGCGCCGACCGCCATGTACTGGCCGTCGGCGGTCTCGTACGAGCCGTAGAAGGGGCTGGCGCCGTCGAGCAGGTTGGCGCCGCGTCGGTCCTGCCAGCCGCCCGCGGCCATCATCGCGTGGATCATGGTGGTGAGGTGCGCGGCGCCGTCGACGACCGCCGCGTCCACGACCTGGCCGGCGCCGCCGGGCGTACGGGCGTGCTGGAGCGCGGCGAGCAGTCCGATGACGAGGTAGAGGGATCCGCCCGCGTAGTCGCCGAGGAGATTCGCCGGGATGGCGGGCGGCTCGTCGGCCGTACCGATCATGGAGAGCGGGCCCGCGACCGCGATGTAGCCGATGTCGTGACCGGCTGTCCGCGCGAGCGGGCCCTCCTGGCCCCAGCCGGTCATCCGTCCGTACACCAGCCGCGGATTGCGGGCGAGGCATTCCCCGGGCCCGATGCCGAGGCGTTCCGTGACGCCGGGGCGGTAGCCCTCGATGAGCACGTCGGCGCGTTCGACCAGGTCGAGGACGCGGGCGGCTCCGTCCGGCTCCTTGAGGTCGATCAGCACGGACCGTTTGTTGCGGTTGGTGAGGTCGTGCGCCGGGTCGATGCCCAGCCCGGCGCCGCCGGGCCGGTCGATCCGTACGACGTCGGCGCCGAGATCGGCGAGCACCATGGCGGCGAACGGCCCCGGCCCGATACCCGCCAGCTCGACCACCCGTACCCCGGTCAGCGGGCCGTTCCCTGTCCCTGCCATGTGGCTGTCTCCGCACTGTGACTCAACTGATGTGACAGCAATCATGCCGCCGGTGCCCCTCCCCGGCACAAGTCGGCGTCCGCCGCGCGGCCGGGGCCACCGGCCTCAGCCGGTCGCTTCGCACAGCGCCTTCCGGCAGAGCGTGTCGGCCCTGCGGGTGGACTCGGGGAGGCGGTAGCCGGGCGCGAGACGCAGGGTGTGGGCGCACGCGTTCGACAGCCCGACGCGGTGGCCGACCGACACGAAGACGGGTTTGACGCCGTCCTGGGTGCGCAGCGCGCGGCCGACCTCCTCGCCGTCGTCGGCGAGCAGCGGTGAGGAGGCGCCGCGCCGGGTGCCCGGCTGGTCGTACGAGAAGGTGAAGGGGTTCTTCGCGACGCCGATCACGGGGAGGCCGGTCAGGACGCCGAGGTGGCTGGCGAGTCCGAACCGGCGCGGATGGGCCAGGCCGTAGCCGTCGCAGACGACGAGACCGGGGTCCGAGGTGAGCGATTCGAGCGCGGTGAGCACGGTCGGCAGCTCACGGAAGGCCAGCAGTCCCGGGACGTACGGGAAGGCGACGCGCCCGACGGCGGTGGCCTCCTCGACCACGGTGAGGGTGGCCGCGTCGAGCACCACGGCCGCCGCGGCGACGACATCGTGTGCGTCGTCGTACGCCACGTCGACGCCGGTGACCAGCCCCGTACCCGGCACCGGCCCCTCCTCGTCGAGGACCACGCGGCCTCGCAGCTCGTCCTGGACGGCGCGTGCCCCGGTCTCGTCGGCGGGCATCCTGAGGGTCGTCATGTGCGCACCCTAAGGGCTCTCGTAACCTGACGATCATGTTCGTACTGGAGTTGACCTACACCGCGCCCGTCGAGCGCGTCGACGCGCTCGTGGAAGACCATGTCGCCTGGCTGGACGCGGAGTACGAGTCCGGCGTCTTCATCGCCTCGGGCCGCAAGAATCCGCGCGACGGAGGGGTGATCCTGGCCGTCGGGGAGGACCGTGCGCACATCGAGCGGCTGACGGCGACGGATCCCTTCGTCACGGGCGGCGTCTGCGCGTACCGGATCACCGAGTTCGTGGCGACGAAGACCTCGGCGGCGCTGGCGCCGTACCGGCAGCAGCGCTGATCACCTGGCGGACGGCGCGCGGCGCCTCGCGCTCCGCGTGCCGGACCCTGCCGGGACGCTCAGGGCCGCCGTACGGTTCCCGGGTCGTACGGTGACGCACCTCACGCTCCTCTCCGGTGCACGGATCGGACCGTTCTCTCGTCTTACTCAGTGGTGGAGGACCATCCTGAGTCAGTCCGCCGCGCCGAAGTCGAGGGAGCAGGCCATGTCACTGTCACCTGTCATCGAGCAGGCCGTGCGAGCCCGGGTGATCGCGGCGGTCCCGCGGATGGAGACCGTTCCCGCCACCCTGCGCTACGACCGCTCGGACCCTTTCACCGTATACATGTCGTTCCCGGCCCCGGCGACGCTGGAAGGCACCGACGTGACCTGGGAGTTCGCCCGCGAACTGCTGGCCACGGGCGTGGACGGGCCGGCCGGCGCCGGTGACGTGCGGGTACGGCCGTTCGGCTACGGCAGGACGGCCCTGGAGTTCCACGCCCCGGAGGGCACGGCGATGGTGCACCTGCACACCTCCGAGCTGCGCCGCTTCCTGGAACGCGCCGAGGCCCTGGTCCCGGCGGGCCACGAACACCTCTACCTGGACCTGGACCACGACCTGACAGAACTGCTGCGCGACGCCCGCTGAGCGCCGGCCCCGCGCCGGGGGGGATCAGGCCGTGTCCGGGGTCCGCGACCGCGGCCGGATCCGCCTGGCTGCTTGAATCGCGTTGACGCGCTCCCGACGCCTTCGTAACGTTCTTCGTGGCCTTGTTGTCGTCGATCGGAGTGGGACGTTGCGCTACTGAGGTTCTGAGACACCGTGCCGTGCGGCTTTGCGCCGTGCGGATCTCGTGTGCGACCTCGGCAGCCGAGCCGTCCTCTCCCGGACCGGGCCTTCCTCTCCGGTCCCGTGACGGACGTCGTCCGTGTCCCGGTGTCTCCATCCGTTGCCCCCGCACGCCTCTTCAGCAACCGGAGACCGCCATGTCCGCCACCCCCGCCTCCCTCACATGCACCGCCCTGTCCTTCGCCTGGCCGGACGGGACCGAGGTGTTCGATGGACTCCAACTCACCTTCGGACCGGGCCGAACCGGTCTCATCGGGCTCAACGGGTCTGGTAAATCGACCCTGTTGCAACTGATCGCCGGTGAACTCACCCCGTCCGAGGGGCAGGTCCGGGTCGTCGGCGAGGTCGGGCATCTGCCGCAGACCGTGGTGTTCGACACCGGGCTGCGGGTGGACCGGGCGCTGGGGATCGCCGGGGCGCGTGCCGCGCTGCACGCCATCGAGGCGGGTGACGTGCGCGAGGAGCACTTCGCCGCGGTCGGCGACGACTGGGACGTCGAGGAGCGGGCCAGGGCCGCCCTCGATCAGCTCGGTCTCGAACACGTCGGCCTTGACCGCACTCTCGGCGAGGTGTCGGGCGGCGAGTGTGTTCTGCTGCGGCTCGCCGCGCTGCTGCTGGCACGGCCCGACGTGCTCCTGCTGGACGAGCCGACGAACAATCTCGACGCGCGGGCGCGCAGGCGGCTGTACGACGCGGTCGACGCCTGGCCCGGTGTGCTGGTCGTGGTCAGCCACGACCGGGAACTGCTCGACCGCGTCGACCGGATCGCCGATCTGCGGGACGGGGAAGTCGCCTGGTACGGAGGGAACTTCTCCGCGTACGAGGAGGCCCTGGCGGTCGAGCAGGAGGCGGCGGAGCGTACGGTGCGCGCCGCGGAGAACGATCTGCGCCGGCAGAAGCGCGAACTGTCCGAGGCACAGGAGAAGTTGGCCAGGCGCGCGCAGTACGGGCGGCGAATGAACGAGAGGGGGAGCGAACCGCGCATCGTGATGGGGATGCGCAGGCGCGCCGCGCAGGAGTTCGCGGGCAAGCACCGTGCCACGCACGAGAATCGGCTGTCCGCCGCGAGGAAACGGCTGGACGAGGCCGTCGAGGCGGTACGGGACGACGACGGGATCCGGATCGAACTGCCGCACACCAGGGTCCGTCCGGGCCGGACCGTACTGACACTGCGGGAGCTGGAGCTTCGCCACGGGAGCGCGATCGGGGACGAGTTCGAGCTGCGCGGTCCGGAGCGGGTCGCCCTCGTCGGTCGCAACGGTTCGGGCAAGACGACGCTTCTGCGCACGATCGCGGGGCAGCTGGAGCCGGTGTCGGGCGAGGCGGTGGCGCATGTCCCGCTGCGGTTCCTGCCCCAGCGGCTCGATGTGCTGGACGACGGGCTGACGATCGCGCGGAATGTCGCGCTGGCGGCGCCGACGGCGACCGACAACCAGATCAGGGCTCAGCTGGCCCGCTTCCTGTTCAAGGGCGCGCGGGCCGATCAGCGGGCCGGAACCCTCTCGGGCGGGGAGCGTTTCCGGGCCTCGCTGGCCACACTGCTGCTGGCGGAGCCGGCACCGCGCCTGCTGCTGGACGAGCCGACGAACAGTCTGGACATGGCGAGCGCGGACCGGCTGACGGCCGCGCTGGACGCGTACGAGGGCGCGCTGATCGTGGCGAGCCACGACATGGCGTTCCTGGAGTCGATCGGTGTCACCCGGTGGCTGCGGCTCGACGGCTGAACTCGTCGGACGGCGGGGCCCCGGCGCGCGGGTGCGAGGCGCCCGGGTCCCCCGCGCGCGGGCTCGCGTGCGTGATGACTCCCGCCAGGACGCCCGGCATGGAGAGGAACGGGGAGTGCGAGGAGTCCAGTTCGACCACCCGGGTGGGGTTGTCCGGGAACGCCTCGTCGGCCTGGGCCACGAAGCGGCGCTGGAGCACCGGCCGGATGATGTTGTCACGGGTGGTGTGCACATACGTACGCGGTACGGAGCCCCAGCCACGCGTGGTGAGGGTGGTGGACCCGCTCGCGATGCGGGCCGGGGCGTCGCAGCTGAGCAGCGCGATGGCGGCGTCGGCGGTCACCGGGTCGACGTCGTTGTAGAAGACATGGCGAAGGAGCGCCTGGTATTCGGGATCGGCGGAGCCCGGATCGAGTCTCAGCGCTCCGACATCGGCGGGGTCGGCGCGGAGCAGGGCCGGCAGGAGCTCACCCTCGTTCCCGGGTGAGCCCAGGTACTTCGACGCGGGGATGCCGGTCGGCGGCATGAAGGCGCAGACGTAGACCAGGTGGGAGATGACGTCGGGCGCCATCTCGGCCGCCCTGTTGGCGACCGTGCCGCTCATGCTGTGCGCGACCAGGACGCAGGGGCGGCCGCCGCCGGTCTTCTTGATCTGGGAGACCAGCAGTTCCCCTGCCTCGTCCAGCGAGACGTGCGAGACCGGGGAGTGCTCCGCGGCGAACCCGTTCGCGCTGAAGGGCCGGGCCCGCGCCGCTTCCGGGCGTCTCGCGTGCAGGCCGTGACCTGCCATGTCGACGGCGACGGCGGATCTGCCCCGGGCCGCCAGCTCGGCGACGACGGGGGCCCAGCACCAGGTCCCGTGCCAGTAGCCGTGCAACAGCACGATCGGGGTCGGGGGAAGTCCGGGCATCGCCCCTCCAGAATCGACCGGAATATACGCTTTTCATTCCTTCTGGCGATGGTATTGGCACTTCGATCGGACCGCTCAGAGTGGAGGCTCTCGTTCCTTTCCGGCCTCACGGGCTTGGCCCAGGGCTTACCGCGGCTTTAACCTACGGTCTCGTAACCTACGAACCCGTAGGTAAATATTCTCCCGTCCCCAGGAGTACCCGTGACCCTCGCCTCTCCCCCGCTCGGCAGTTCGGCAGCGTGGACAGACGCCCGACTGCTGTACGCCCTCGAAGAGGTGGTGGAGAAGGAGCTGAACCGCCATCTCGGCGTGGCCAAGGACTGGATGCCGCACGAGTACGTGCCCTGGGGCGACGGCCGTAACTTCCCGGGATTCTTCGAGGACGGCGAGTCCTGGGACCCGGCGCAGTCCAAGGTCACGGACATCGGCAAGACCGCGCTCGTGGTCAATCTGCTGACCGAGGACAATCTCCCCAGCTACCACCACGAGATCGCCGCGCTCTTCGGCCGCGACGGCGCCTGGGGCACCTGGGTGCACCGCTGGACCGCAGAAGAGGGCAGGCACGGCATTGTGCTGCGTGATTATCTGCTCGCCTCGCGCGCCGTCGACCCGGACAAGCTGGAGCAGTTCCGGATGTCGCACATGTCGGAGGGCTTCGAGTCCGACAACCGCCACTCGATGCTGCACACCGTCGCGTACGTCGCGTTCCAGGAGCTGGCGACCCGGGTCTCGCACCGCAACACCGGACACCAGTCGGGCGACCCGGTCTGCGACCGGCTGCTGGCGCGCATCGCCACCGACGAGAACCTGCACATGGTCTTCTACCGGAATCTGCTCGGCGCGGCCTTCCAGCTCGCCCCGGACCTGACCATGAAGTCCGTGCGCGACGTCGTGGTGGACTTCCGGATGCCGGGGCACGGCATCCCCGGCTTCGAGCGCGCCGCCGCGCAGATGGCCATAGGCGAGATCTACAACATGCGGATCCACCACGACGACGTACTCCAGCCCGTGCTGCGCTACCTCAAGGTCCTGGACATCGACGGGCTCGGCCCCGAGGGTCTGAAGGCGCAGGAGGAGATCGGCATGTACATGGGCGGTCTCGACAGCGAGGCCAGCAAGTTCGACGAGAAACTGGCGGCCCGCAAGGCACGGATGGCCGCGCGCGCCGCGAGCTGACGCTCCGGCCGGGCGTGCCCGTGAGCGCCGTCCCCGCCGTCTCGTACGGCGGCGACGGCGCGGTCAGCGGCCGGTACGGCGGAGGCGGCTGCGTTCCTTCTCGGAGAGCCCGCCCCAGACGCCGAACCGTTCGTCGTGCGTGAGTGCGTACGCGAGGCACGCCTCTCGCCCCTCGCAGGCACCGCACACCCGCTTCGCGTCGCGGGTGGAGGAGCCGGGGGCGGGGAAGAAGAAATCGGGCCCCGTCTGGGCGCAGAGCGCGTTCTCCTGCCAGGAGAGCTCGTTCGCCGGCCCGCAGGCCGTGTCGGTGGTGCTGGCGGTGATGTTCGTCGGCATACGGGACAGGCTGCCCCGCCGCGATAAACATTTGATTGATAAGGCGGCGACGGCGACCGCGGTCGGGCCGCGCTGCCCCCCGGGCGCCGCCGCCGGTCGCGTCCGGCACACCGCACGGGCGTCAGTCGCGCTTGACGCCCTGCATCAGCGCGAAGCGCGCCCCGTAAGGATCGGTGAGCTTCGCGAACCGGCCGACTCCCTCGATGTCCATCGGCGCCGCCCTCACCGTGCCGCCCAGCCGTTCCGCCTCGGCCACGGTGCCGTCGCAGTCCGCGACCTCGAAGTACAGGAGCCAGTGCGGCGGGATGTCGGACTCCGTCTGGTCCGAGCCGATCGGCACGAAGCCGCCGAACATGGCGTCCGCGCCCTCGCCCGCCGGATTCACCATGCGGTACGTGCCGGTACCGCCCGGCATCGGCATGCTGATGGTCTCCCAGCGGAAGACGGAGCTGTAGAAGCCGGTGGCGGCGCCCTCGTCGGAGGTGTACAGCTCCACCCAGCAGAGACTGCCGGGATCCTGGACCCGTTCGAGCCCCATGAGCTTGCCCGGCTGCCAGACCGAGAACCCGGCGCCGGCCGGATCCGTGAAGATCGCCATCCTGCCGAAGTCCATGACGTCCACCGGCTCGGACAGGACAGAACCGCCCGCCTCGCGGACGCTCGCGGCCGTGGCGTCGGCGTCGTGCGTCTGGAAATACACCGACCAGGCCGGGGGTGCCTGCTCCGACGGCATGGGCATCGCTCCCGCGACGGTCCTGCCGCCCAGCTGGAACATGCTGTACCCGCCGGTATCAGGCCCGCCGGAGATCGTGTCCCAGCCGAAAAGCCCCTGGTAGAAGGCGGAGGCCCCGGCCATGTCGGGGGTGGTCAGATCGGCCCAGCTCGGGGCGCCGGCAACAAAATTGGTGCTGAGCATGGCGTGCTCCTTCGTGGGATCCCGCTGTACTCCCCTTTCCGAGTCTCCACCTGTTGCCGCAGGCCCGCATGTACTCCCGGGGCCGGGCCCGCGAGCACCGCTCGCGGGAGCACACGACGGAAGCCCGGCCGGTCCGCCCGGCCGGGCTTCCGCACACCCCCCGCGTCCGTACCGCTAGTGACTCATCCCCGGCATGTCCGCCATGCCGTCCGTACCATGCGCCGCGCCCATGGACGCGGCGGTCTCCTTCGCCTTCTTCGCCGACTTCTCGGCTGTGGCGTGGTCCGGGTGGTGCGGCTCGTAGCCCGGAATCGTGCCGTCCGGCTTGGCGAACAGCAGCAGTCCCGCCATCCCCATGTCGGAATGGCTCTGCACATGGCAGTGGTACATCCAGGCGCCCGCGCCCACGCGTTCGCCCGCGATGATCTGGAAGCCGAACGATTCGGCGGGGCCGGTGATCTTCGTGTCGATGATCCTGCTGGTGTCGTCCGCGCCGGCGAGCAGGCCCGTCCTGTTGTCCGCCCAGCGGTGACCGTGGATATGGAACGTGTGGTAGTACTCGCCGTGCGTGATCATGATGATCTCGACGCGATCGCCCACCGTGGCCTCGAAGTTGGGCGTCTCGGCGGCGGGCTTGTTGTTGATCGTCAGGTCGTTGAAGACGATGGTGAACTGCTTGTCCGGCAGGATGTCGCCCTTCCTGCGGACCACCACGGGACCGAAGAGGCCCTTGCGGATGCCACCGGTGCCGTGCTCCGTGCCGACGACATGGTCGTGATAGTGCCAGTAGCCCGCGCTGCCCGCCTCCCACGTGCCGTCGGCGCGTTTGCCGGGGACATGGGTGCGCCATGTGTAGGTGCGCTTGCCGCCCGGTTCCACCTGGCTCTTGTTGAGCACGGTGCCGTCGTTGGCCACGTCGTAGTCCACACCGTGCACATGGAGGCTGGCGGCGACATCCGTGGTGTTCTCGAAGTCGATGTGCAGGGTGTCGCCCTCGACGAGTTCGATCAGCGGTCCCGGGACGCTCGCCTTGCCCTTCTCGAAGCCGTAGCCCATCGATCCGTCGGCCAGCGTCTCGGCGAACAGGGTGATATGGCGGACCTGTCCGCCCGCGGGCGCGGTCCTGGGCGGCGCCTCGGCCGACGTCGCCGCAGGGGCGGAGGCAACTGCCAGCGAGGTCACGCCCGTTGCCGCCGCGCCTCCCGCCAGCAGACGTCGCGTGAAGCTCCTTCTGTCCATGGCCATACCGAACTCCCCAGTGCCGTACGGAGATTGCAGGGCGTTGCAAGGTGCATGACACCCCGGACGGCCACACGGTAGACCAGCGATCTCCGTTTATCCACACTCAGGACAAAGTTGGCACCATTACAGTCATACCTATTGGCGATCCACGGAAAGGGGTCTAGCTTCCTGGCTGTTGCTGTGACCAAAGAGGGGTGGGTGAACACATGCAGCGCGCACCACATCACCGGTCGAGATCCAGGCGCGGGATGACCGTGGCCCTGGTGACCGGCGCCATGGCGGCGTCACTGCTGGGCGGTACCGCCGCCAACGCCAGGCCGTACCCGGACGCTCCGGCTGCCGCCTTGGCTCTTCCTTCGCCGCCGGGCGGCGAGAACGTCAAGGTCCTCGTCTTCACCGGCTCGGACTCCGAGGAGACACCGGCCGTCAACGCCGGTATCGCGGCGATCGAGGCCATCGGCCAGTCGGGCGCGGCCGACAAGCGCTTCAAGACCGAGGCCACGGACGACGGTTCGGTCTTCACCAGCGCCAACAAGCTCGGCAAGTACAACGCGGTCGTGTTCCTGACAGGCGGCGGCGATGTGCTCGACCCCGATCAGGAGGCGGGCCTCGAATCGTACGTGGAGGCGGGCGGCGGCTTCCTGGGCATCCATGACGCGGCCCGTACGGAGCCGTACTCCGACTGGTTCACCGGACTGATCGGTGCCAGGCCGGCGGACACGAGCCCGGCGAAGGTCCAGCGGGCGACCGTGGAGGTCGGTGACCGGGTCCACCCGGCCACGAAGAACCTCCCGCTGGAGTGGAAGCGCCCCGACGCGTGGTTCAACTGGAAGACCAACCCCTCCGGCACGGTGCACACCGTCGCCAAGGTCAGGGAGAGCACGTACCAGCCGGGCGAGGGCGCCAACGGCGCCGACCACCCGATCTCCTGGTGCCGTGACTACGACGGCGGCCGGTCCTTCTACACCGGCATGGGCGGTACCGCCGAGTCGTTCGCCGAGACCGACTTCCGCGACCACCTGCGCGGCGCCCTGGAGTGGACGACGCGGCTCTCGCGCGCCGACTGCAAGGCGACGATCGACGCCAACTACAAGGCGGAGCGGGTCACTCAGCCGAACCAGCCGGGCCAGCAGGACGTGATCGGCGAGCCGCACGGCATCACGATCGCCCCCGACGGCCGGGTGTTCTACATCAGCCGCGGCGGCGGCACGGCCGATGACCCGGTCGTCACCGACTGGAACGACCCGGACATCGGCAAGGGCCAGGGCGACATCCGCATCTACGACCCGAAGACGAAGCAGGTCTCCCTCGCGGGTTCGCTGACCGTCTTCGGCAACAAGGGCGGCGGCGACGAGCTGTTCAAGGTGGAGGAAGGGCTCCTCGGCATCACGCTGGACCCCAACTTCACCTCCAACGGCTGGGTGTACGTGTACTACTCGCCGCACTCGGAGATCAACCGCGACACCCAGATCGGCCAGCGCCGGGTCGCGCGCTTCACCCTGAACCAGAAGACGAACAAGCTGGACATGACCTCGGAGAAGGTCCTGCTCCAGTGGCCCGCGCAGATCCACAGCTGCTGCCACGCGGGCGGCGGCATGGCCTTCGACTCGAAGGGCAATCTCTACATCGCGGTCGGTGACAACAACTCGTCGCTGTACAGCGACGGTTACTCGGGCAACAACCCCGAGCCCAACTACAAGGGTGTCTCCTTCGCCGACGCGCGCCGCACGGCCGGCAACACCAACAACCTCAACGGCAAGATCCTGCGCATCCACCCGGAGCAGGACGGCACGTACACCCTGCCCGACGGCAACCTCTTCACGGGCAAGGAGACGGCCGAGGGCGGCGGGAAGACCCGCGGCGAGATCTACGTGATGGGTGTACGCAACCCGGCGCGCATCTCGATCGACCCGAAGACCGACGTGCTCTACGCGGGCTGGGTCGGCCCCGACGCCGAGTCGCCGAGCACCACGTGGGGCCCGGCGAAGTACGACACCTTCTCGGTGATCACCCACGCCGGCAACCACGGGTGGCCGTACTGCATGGGCAACAAGCAGCCCTACCGTGACCGCAATCTGCCCGATCCGGAGAAGCCGCTCGGCTGGTACGACTGCGACCACCTGAAGAACGAGTCCCCGAACAACGACGGCCTGGTGAACATCCCGCCGGCCGAGGCCAACAACATCTGGTACTCGCCGCAGGGCGGTGCTCCCGACTACCCGCGTGACGCCGACGGCGTGCCGAGCTACCAGGCCGACCAGGCCACGTTCCTGCTGCCGTGGCTCAAGGGCGGCGGCCAGGCGACCATGGACGGTCCCGTCTTCCGGTTCAACCCGACGCTCAAGAGTGACGTCCAGTGGCCCGAGTACTGGGACGGCAAGTGGTTCGTCGCGGACTTCTACGACGCGACCAACCCGCGCCACGCGGTCCAGATGAACCCCGCCAACGCCGGTGAGGGCGGACTCCCCGTCAGCGCCGACTCGTTGCGGAAGATCGTGCCGGTCGGTGACGGCGGCATCCGCAACCTCATGGACTGGAAGTTCGCCCCGGACGGCTCGCTCTACGTCCTGGACTACGGGCGCGGCTTCTTCACCTCCGACTCCGAGTCCGCGCTGTGGCGTGTGACGTACAACGGCGGCGAACCGACCCCGGCCGCCGCGGACCTGGCCAGGAAGGCAGCGCAGTGAGACAGCGACCTCTACGCCTCTGGGCGTCCCTGCTGGGCGCCTTGCTCCTGGTGCTGGGGCTGACCTCGACAGCCGCGTACGGACGCGGCACCGACCGTGCCGGGGCCGCCGCCCAGACTCTCACCTGGACGGCGGGCGATCCCACCGATCATTTCCTCAGCTTCCCCACCACCGCGGTGGCCGGACCGGCCACGATCGTCTTCGAGAACACCCCGGAGTCCAACTCCACGGGTATGCCGCACACGTTGACGTTCGACGTGTCGAACACGCAGTACAACAACGACGTACCGCTCAACATCCTGGCCAACCCGAGTGACGACGCGGGCGGCAAGCACACCGCCGAGGTCACCCTGACCCCGGGCACGTACCACTTCTTCTGCAGCATGCCGGGGCACGCGCAGATGAGCGGCATCCTCACCGTGACCGAGGGGGACGGCGGAGGCGGCGGTGACGAGGACACCACCGCGCCCGAGACGTCCGCGTCGGTGACCGGTCAGCAGAACGCCGACGGCGCGTACGTCGGTTCCGCCACGGTCACCGTGACGGCGGCCGACGAAGAGGGCGGCTCCGGTGTGAAGACCACCGAGTACGCCGTGGGCGCGGACGGCGAGTGGCAGCCGTACACCAACCCGGTGGTGGTCGACCAGGTCGGGGATCACACGATCCGCTACCGGGCCACCGACACGGCGGGCAACGCGGCGGCCGAGAAGTCCGTCGACTTCACCGTGGTGTCCCCGCCGACCGACGACACGACGGCGCCGGAGACCTCGGCGACCGTCAGCGGTGAGCAGGACGCCGAAGGCAACTACCTGACGATGGCCACGGTCACCGTCACCGCGTCGGACACCGGCTCCGGCGTCAACACCATCGAGTACGCGGTCGGCGCCGACGGCGCGTGGCAGCCGTACACGGCGCCGGTGATGGTCCACGAGACCGGCGCCCAGACGGTCCGCTACCGCGCGGCCGACAAGGCGGGCAACGCGGCGGCCGAGAAGTCCGTCGACTTCACCGTCGTCGAGGCACCCGCCGAGGACACCACGGCGCCGGTGACCAAGGCCGCCGTGACCGGGGACAAGAACTCCAACGGCGCCTACATCAGCAGCGCCAAGGTGACCCTGACCGCGACCGACGACGACTCGGGCGTGGACAAGGTCGAGTACTCCCTCGACGCCGGTCCCTACCTCGCGTACACCACGCCCGTCCTGGTCGACCGCGTCGGCTCGCACACGCTCTCGCACCGTGCGACCGACAAGGCCGGCAACACCTCCGAGGCCCAGCAGGTGTCGTTCTCCGTCGCGGAGGGCGGCGGTGTTCCCGCCCCGCCCTGCGCGGAGTACGACGAGCGGCTGACGGTCATCGTCGGTACGGTCGACACGGGTGTGCCGAACCGGATCACACCGAACCGGTGCACCATCAACGAGCTGATCGAGGACGAGAGGGAGTGGACCTCGCAGGCCCTCTTCCTCAAGCATGTCGACGCCGTGACGGACAAGCTGCTCGCCGACAACGTCATCGACCAGCGTGAGTTCAAGCTGATCAACAAGGCCGCGAAGCAGTCGAAGATCGGGCTGCCCGGCCAGACGACGGGCTACCGCGACCTCTTCGACGGTACGCAGAAGTCCCTGGACAAGTGGGAGCAGGTGGGTGGTGGCAAGTTCACCCTCACCGACGACGGTGCCATCACCAGCAGCACCACGGTCGACGGCATGGGCATGCTGTGGTTCCCGGAGCGCACGTACGGCGACTTCTCGCTGAAGCTCCAGTTCCGGGACGACGGCGCGGACGCGGTCAACTCCAACGGCGGTGTCTTCGTACGCTTCCCGAACGTCCACAACCACCCGGAGGAGTCGCGTCCCGAGTGGGTCGCCATCAACTACGGGCACGAGATCCAGATTTACGACGGTCCGGGCGGCGACATGTACAAGACCGGCTCGGTCTACGGTTTCGACCGCGTGGGTCTGGCCGGTGCGGGTGTCACACCGAAGGGCACCTGGAACGACTACGAGATCCGCGTGGTCGGCCAGCACTTCGAGATCCTGCGCAACGGTGTCCTGATCAACGAGTTCGACAACAACGGGGGCCAGGTCTTCGAGCCCCCGCGCGACGGTGACCCGGGCACGGACGGCCGGCGCTACGCCACCGGTTACGTCGGGCTCCAGGTCCACAGCACGGACGACGTGGTCTCGTACCGCAACGTCCGCATCAAGGAGCTGTAGCCCGGCTCCGAGTTGAAGCGCCGGTGTGCCCCCTCCCCCGTACGACGGGGAGGGGGCGCAGTGGTGTTCTCGCACGGGCGCGGCGCGGATGCGTCTGGGTAAGGGCACGCGTCAGAACCGTGCATTTGAAGTTGGCGGGCTCCACGCGTTGGCTGGGTACCGGCGCCGTCCGGCGCTCAGGAACGTCAGGAGGCAACGATGCGCACAGTGATCGCCGGCGGTGGTCTGGTCGGGCTCACCGCGGCCGCGTCGCTCCGGTCGGCCGGGCACGAGGTCACCGTGCTGGAGCAGGCGCCGCGGGTGCGTGCCGCCGGAGCGGGCATCGGCCTGTGGCCCAACGCGCTCAGGGAGTTCGACCGGATCGGGATCGGCGCGGACGTCCGCGCCATGGGCAGGGAGATCGACACCTGGTTCTTCGACACCACGGGGCATCCGGTGCGTGCCACCGGCTACGACGCGTCCGCACACCGCTTCCTGCTCGTGCCGCGGCCCCGTCTGAACGGCCTGCTCGCCGACACCGTGGGCCGGGACCGGATCGTCCTCGACGCCCGGGTGACCGGCTACACCGAGCACGAGTCGGAGGTGGCCGTCCACCTGGCCAGTGGTGAGGAACTGCGCGCGGACCTGCTGATCGGGGCGGACGGCGTGTACTCCCGCGTGCGCGCCCAGCTCGTGCCGGGCAGCGACGCCGCGGTGCACGCCGGGCACCACGCCTGGCGCGCGGTCGTGCCCGCCGGGGACGAGCGCCCGGAGGGGACGGTGCTCACGATCGGGCGGGAGCGCACCCGTGGCGGGTACGCGCGCGTCTCGGAGGGGCAGACCATGTGGATGGTCAACCAGTTCGAGGCCGGTCCGCTCACCGGCACCAAGCGGGATCGGGCACTGGACCGCGCATGGAAACTGGCCGGCCCCGGCTGGCACGACGACCTGCTGCGGATGATCGAGCGAACCCCCGAGGAGGCCGTCCTGGAGAGCGGGATCATGCTCGTTCCCCCGCTGTCGCACTGGACGAGCGGGCGGGTCGCGCTGATCGGTGACGCCGCACACGGCTTGTCCCCGCACATCTCCGCGGGCGGCACCCTCGGCATCGAGGACGCCGGTGTGCTGCGCGCCTGCCTGGCGGCCGGGCCCGACACGGCCACGGCGCTCGCCCGGTACGAAGACGCCCGCACCACCCGGTTCGACCGGGTCCGCGAGCACGCCGCCGCTGTCGAACAGGCCTCGGGGGCCGCCGAGTTCGCCGAGAGGTACGCGGAGTTCAGCCACTGGATGCTCACCACCGCGCCCACCGGCTGAGCCGGCGGGAACCACCCCGTCAAGGCGCCGGTCTGGCCCGGCTCGGTGCGACCCGCTTCGGCTCGCCCGGCATCTTCGGGTAGTCCGGCGGATACGGCAGGTCGCCGAGGTCGTGGTCGCGTTCGTGCCGGTCCGCCAGTTCGAGCAGCCCCTCCAGACTGTGCACGTGGTCCTCCATGTCCGCGTGTACGTCGCCCAGTTCGGCGAAGCGCGCCGGCATCGTCACGATGTCGAAGTCGCGCGGTACGACCGCGTCCAGCTCGTCCCAGCGCAGCGGCGCGGAGACCGGGGCGTGCGGCCGGGGGCGTACGGAGTAGGCGCAGGCGATGGTACGGTCGCGAGCCGTCTGGTTGTAGTCGACGAAGATCCTCTCGCCGCGCTCCTCCTTCCACCAGGCGGTGGTGACCCGGCCCGGCATCCGGCGTTCCAGCTCGCGCCCCACGGTGATCGCGGCGCGGCGCACCTCGGTGAAGGTCCAGCGCGGTTCGATCGGCACGAACACGTGCAGGCCGCGGCCGCCGGAGGTCTTGAGCCAGCCGCGCAGGCCCTGTTCCTCCAGGAACGCGTGCAGTTCGTGGGCGGCCCGTACCGCGTCGGCGAAGTCGGTGCCCGGCTGCGGGTCCAGGTCGATGCGGAGTTCGTCGGGGTGGTCGAGGCGGCCGCGCCGCACCGGCCAGGGGTGGAACGTCAGGCAGCCGAGGTTCGCCGCCCAGAGCACGGCGGCGGGCTCCGTCGGACACAGCTCGTCGGCGCTGCGGCCGCTCGGGAAGGTGATGTGGGCCGTGGGAATCCAGTCGGGAAGGTTCTTCGGCGCCCGTTTCTGGAAGAAGGACTCGCCCCCGACGCCTTCGGGGAAGCGTTCCAGGGTGGTCGGCCGGTCGCGCAGGACGCGCGTGATCCCCTCCCCCACGGCCAGGTAGTAGTGGGCGACGTCCAGCTTGGTGAAGCCGCGCTCGGGAAAGTAGACCTTGTCGGGGCTGGACAGCCGTACGGTCCTGCCGCCCGCCTCCAGCTCCACCGCTGCACCCATGCGGCCACGGTAGGCCGGACGGCCGGACGGCGCATATCGGGCGCGGGCGCACGTTCCCCCGCACAATCGGGTCATGGATCTGCCGGTGATGCCTCCCGTGAAACCCATGCTCGCCAAGTCCGTGGCCACGATCCCGCCCGGGATGCAGTACGAGGCCAAGTGGGACGGCTTCCGCGCGATCGTCCACCGGGACGGCGACGAGGTGGTGATCGGCAGCAGGAACGGGAAGCCGCTGACCCGCTACTTCCCCGAGCTGGTCACGGCGCTGCTCGCGCAGCTGCCCGACCGGTGTGTGGTGGACGGCGAGATCGTGATCGTGCACGAGGACCGCCTCGACTTCGACCGGCTCACCGAGCGCATCCACCCCGCGGCGTCCCGGGTGAAGCTGCTCGCCGAGCGGACCCCGGCGAGCTTCGTCGCCTTCGACCTGCTGGCCAAGGGCGACGCGTCGCTGCTCACGACGGCGCAGTCGCTGCGCAGGGAGGCGCTGGAGGCGGCCCTCGTCGGCGTGGGACCTCCGGTGTATCTGGCGCCCGCCACCACCGATGTCGAGGTGGCGCGCGAGTGGTTCGAGCAGTACGAGGGCGCGGGGCTCGACGGGGTGGTGGCCAAGCCGCTCGACCTGCCGTACCGCCCCGACACCCGGCTGATGTTCAAGATCAAGCACGAGCGGACCGCGGACGCGGTCGTCGCCGGCTACCGCCCGCACAAGAGCGGCCCGGTGGTGGGCTCACTGCTGCTGGGTCTGTACGACGCGGGAGGCGCGCTCCAGCATGTGGGGGTGTGCGCCGCGTTCCCGATGAAGCGCAGGGCCGAGCTGATGGACGAGCTGGCACCACTGCGCATGGACTCCGCGGACGGCCATCCGTGGGCCGCGTGGGCGAACGAGGCGGCCCACGAGAGCGCCAGGATGCCGGGCGCGCCCAGCCGCTGGAGCGGGAAGAAGGACCTCTCGTGGGTGGCGCTGCGGCCCGAGCGCGTGTGCGAGGTCGCCTACGACCACATGGAGGGCGACCGCTTCCGGCACACCGCGCAGTTCCGCAGGTGGCGCCCCGACCGTACGCCGGAGAGCTGTACGTACGAGCAGCTGGTGGAGCCCGTGCGCTACGACCTGGCGCGGGTGCTCGCGCCGCCGGGAGGCTGAGCGCCTTGCCGGTCCCGGTGGCGCGTCCTAGCCTGCTGGAAAGCAGGAGGAGCGCGTGTGGGCGGGAGTGCGCGTGAGGGAGGGAGCGCCGGCGTGAACAGGGACATCCGTAAGGTGCTCGCGGGTCTGGACTTCGGCGCGGTCTCCCCGCGGGAGTTCGCCCGGATGGTCAAGGGGCTCTCCGGCCGGGAGCTGGCCGAGGCGCTGCGGGGCGAGCTGCGGCAGCGGGTGCTGAGGGAGATCTTCGGGCGGATGCGGGAGCAGTTCCGTCCGGAGAACGCGGGCACGCTGAGCGCGGTGATCCGCTGGAGGATCACCGGGGAGAGCGACGCGGTCTTCGAGACCGTCATCGACAACGGCCACTGCACGGTCCGGGAGGGCCCGGGCGAGGACCGGCCGCGTACGACGTTCGTGCTGCGCGACGTGGACTTCCTGCGGCTGGCGTCCGGGAACGCGGGGCCCGTGACGATGTACCTGACGCGCAAGGTCAGGATCACCGGAGACCTGAGCGTGGCCGCGGGGCTGCCGCGCTACTTCGAGATACCCAAGGCCTGAGGGGCCTTCCGACGGCCTTCTCCGCGCTCGCCCCGCTGCCCGGACTCACTCCAGGTAGGTGCCGTCCACATAGACCCAGGCACCGTCGTGGCGCGCGAAGCGGCTCTGCTCGTGCAGAGCGCCACGCCTGCCGTGGCTGCGGTAGCGGGCGCGGAAGGTGACCGAGCCCGCGGTGTGGAACGGACTGCCGTCCGTGGTGTCCAGGATCTCCAGGCCCTCCCAGCGCATCTCCGGGTCCAGGTCCACGCCGGGCGGCCGGGTGGCCGGGTCCCATGTCTTCAGCAGATACGCCTCGTCGAGGACGACGAACGCGCTGTAGCGCGAGCGCATCAGCAGCTCCGCGGTGGGCGCGTCGGCGATACCGACGTGGAAGCGACCGCAGCACTCGCCGTAGGTGGCGGGCAGGCCGCAGGGGCATGACAGGTCGTGCGACGGGTCCGACGCTTCCGGGCGGTCGGAACGTTCGGGGGGCGGGGTGCGATCGGCACGGGTGGGACGCTGAGGCATACGTACATTCTGCCTCCGCGAGCCGACCGCTGCCTGCGGCCCCCCTTGACGGACGGGGCCGTGGCGCCTAGCGTCCCTGCCCGTCGTACTTCATACGTCATATATGAGACATGATCCGCGCGACGCGTGAACGAGGCGAGCCGTCCGATGACCTTCCCACCAGCACCGGTCCCTCCCATCCCGATCCCCTCACGCACCCAATACATATTGGAGGCGGTCAGACACCGCATCCTGACCGGTGACCTCAGCCCGGGCCGCCCGCTGGTGGAAACCGAACTCGCGGCCCAGTACGGGGTGTCGAAGACACCGGTGCGCGAAGCGCTCAAGACCCTCGCCGGCAGCGGACTCGTGGTGATGAGCCAGTACAAGGGCGCCACGGTACGCACGGTGGACGCCGCGATGGCGCGTGAGGTGTACGACGTACGGCTGCTGCTCGAACCCGAGGCGGTACGGCGTACGGTCGCCGCCGGCGCGCCGCCGGACGAGGCCGCGGACGCGCTCGTACGGGCGGACACGGCGACCGACACGGCTCAACGGTCCCTCGCCAACAGGGACTTCCACCGCGCGCTGTACCAGGCGTGCGGCAATCCGCTGCTCGTTCGGATGCTGGACGAGGTACGTGACCAGGCGGCCCTGGTGGCCGCCGCCGCCTGGTCCGCGGAGCCGACCTGGGAGCGGGAGGCCGCCGAGCACCGGCGGATCCTGCGGCTCGCGCGGGCCGGTGACGCCGAGGGCGCGGGCCGCGCGCTGTACGACCACATCGCCCGCTTCGTCGAGCGGGCCTTCCCCGGAGGGACCGAGGCATGACGGACCACGGCACGACGGACCACGGCGCGGCGGAGCGGGACACACCGGAGCGGGGCACGCACGACCGGGGCACGCACGACCGGGGCGGCGTGGCGGCGGATCCCTCCCCGCTGTTTCCTCCGCGCGCCGCCTCGCCGTTCTCCTCGCAGCGGGCCGCCCTGGCCGGTGTCGTCGCGATCCCCGTGACGCCTTTCGACGAGGCCGGGAACGTCGACCGGGCCACGTACCGCGCGCTGCTGCGCCGCCTGCTGGACGGGGGAGTCACGGTGGTCACCCCGAACGGCAACACCGGCGAGTTCTACGCGCTCTCCCCCGAAGAACGGCTGCTGGTAACGGAGTTGACCGTGGCGGAGGCCGCGGGGGGAGCGGCGGTGCTGGCCGGTGTCGGACACGATCTGCACACCGCCGTCACCTCGGCCCGGCACGCGCGGGACGCCGGAGCTTCGATGATCATGATCCATCAGCCGGTGCATCCGTATGTCTCGCAGGAGGGGTGGGTCGACTACCACCGGGCGATCGCCGACGCCGTCCCCGGACTGGGCGTCGTGCCGTACGTCCGCAATCCGCAGCTGGAGGGCCGGACGCTGGCGCGGCTCGGGGCCCTCTGCCCCAATGTCGTCGGGGTGAAGTACGCGGTGCCCGACGCGGCGCGCTTCGCCGCCTTCGCCCGCGACGCGGGCCTGGACCGCTTCGTGTGGGTCGCCGGGCTCGCCGAGCTGTACGCCCCCGCCTACTGGGCGGCCGGAGCAACCGGTTTCACCTCCGGTCTGGTCAATGTGGCCCCTGACCTGTCGATCGCCCTGCTGACCGCCCTGCGCGCGGCCGACTACCCGGGCGCGATGCGGATCTGGGAGCGGATCCGGCCGTTCGAGGAGCTGCGGGCAGCGCGGCAGTCCGCGGACAACGTGTCAGTCGTCAAGGAGGCGCTGGCCGTGCTCGGTCTGTGCCGCCGCGAGGTGCGCCCGCCGAGCCGGACGCTGCCCGGGGACGTGCGGGCCGAGGTCGCCGCGCTGGTACGGGGATGGTCCCTGTGACGGCGTCGGATGCGGTGGAGGAGCCGGGGGCCGGTGCGCTGAAGAGGCCCGAGGAGCTGCGCAGTCATCAGTGGTACGGGACCGACGGCCTGCGTTCCTTCAGCCACCGGGCCCGCACCCGGCAGCTCGGTTATCTGCCCGAGGAGCATCTCGGCAAGCCGGTCGTCGCGATCCTCAACACCTGGAGCGACATCAATCCCTGCCATGTCCATCTGCGGGAGCGGGCGCAGGCGGTGAAGCGCGGGGTGTGGCAGGCCGGCGGCTTTCCGCTCGAATTCCCGGTCTCCACCCTCTCGGAGACCTTCCAGAAGCCGACCCCGATGCTCTACCGCAATCTCCTCGCCATGGAGACCGAGGAACTGCTGCGTTCGTACCCGGTGGACGGCGCGGTGCTGATGGGCGGCTGCGACAAGACGACGCCCGCACTGCTGATGGGCGCCGCGAGCGTCGATCTGCCGGCCGTGTTCCTCCCGGCGGGACCGATGCTGCCGGGGCACTGGCGCGATCAGGTACTGGGCTCGGGCACCGACATGTGGAAGTACTGGGACGACAAACGGGCCGGGCTCATCGGTGACTGCGAGCTGGCCGAGCTGGAGAGCGGGCTCGCCCGCTCCCCCGGCCACTGCATGACGATGGGCACGGCCTCCACGCTCACCGCCGCGGCCGAGGCGCTGGGGGTGACCGTGCCGGGCGCCTCGTCCATACCGGCGGTGGACTCGGGGCACGAGCGGATGGCCGCCGCGTCAGGACGGCTCGTCGTGGATCTCGTGCGGCGGGACGTGCGGCTGTCGCGGATCCTGACGCGCGAGGCGTACGAGGACGCCGTCGCCACCGTGCTCGCGCTGGGCGGCTCGACGAACGCCGTCATCCATCTGATCGCCATGGCGGGGCGCAGTGGTGTGCGGCTCACCCTGGACGACTTCGACCGGGTCGCGCGTACGGTCCCGGTCCTCGCGAACGTACGGCCCGGCGGCCGTCATCTGATGGAGGACTTCCACTTCGCGGGCGGACTGCCCGCCTTTCTGGCGCAGTTGACGGATCTGCTGAATCTGGACAGGCCGACCGTCGCCCACTCCACCCTGCGGGAGCAACTGGCCGGCGCACGCGTCCACGACACGGACGTGATCCGCGGGCGCGAGAATCCGCTCGCGGAAGAGGGCGGTGTAGCCGTGCTGCGGGGAAATCTCTGCCCGGACGGCGCCGTGATCAAGCACATCGCCGCGGAGCCGGAGCTGCTGCGGCACACCGGTCCTGCCGTGGTCTTCGACGACTACCGGACCATGCAGCGCACCCTCAACGATCCGGGGCTCGGCATCACCGCCGACCATGTGCTGGTCCTGCGTAACGCCGGGCCCAAGGGCGGTCCTGGAATGCCCGAGTACGGCATGCTGCCGATCCCCGACGCCCTGCTGCGGCAGGGGGTCAGGGACATGGTGCGGATCTCCGACGCCCGGATGAGCGGCACGAGTTACGGCGCGTGCGTACTGCATATCGCACCGGAGTCGTACGTCGGCGGACCGCTCGCCCTGGTCAGGAACGGCGACCTGATCACCCTGGACGTCGAGGCGCGGACCCTCCGGCTCGAGGTCACCGACGAGGAGTTGGCGCGCAGGAAGGCCGACTGGACTCCGCCGCCCGCGCGTTACGGCCGGGGATACGGCGCCCTGTACACCGAGCAGATCACCCAGGCCGACACGGGCTGCGACTTCGCGTTCCTGTCACGGGAGGGAGACGTGCCGGAGCCGTACGCGGGCTGAGCCGTACGCGGGCTGAGCCGTACGCGGTCGGGGCAGCCCCGGATCACGCCAACTCCCCTTCCGTCAGCCGCCGAACGGGGTGGCGGGGAGGCCCTGGCCGGCGTCCGGCAGGACCAGCAGCGAACCGGCCGGTGAGCGCGGGCTTTCGAGGCCGACGCGCGCCGAGGTGACGTAGAGGTCCCGCAGTCCCGCTCCACCGAAGGCGCAGGAGGTGGGGCGGCGTACCGGCAGCTCGACGGTACGGTCCAGCGCGCCGCGCGGTGTGTAGCGGCGGAGCCCCGCGCCGTCCCAGAGGACCACCCAGACGCAGCCGTCGGTGTCGACGGTGAGGCCGTCCGGGCTGCCCGCTCCCGGTTCGATCACGGCCAGCGTCCTCCGGTCCGCGAGCCGTTGGCCGTCGAAGTCGAAGGCGTCGACACGGCCGGTCGGCGTGTCGACGTAGTACATCGTGCGGCCGTCGGGGCTCCAGCCCGTGCCGTTGCTGACGTCGGCGGTCAGCTGTGGAGTGACCGTGCCGTCCGGGGCGACCCTGATCAGGGCGCCGCCGCCCGGGGCCTCGTCGTAGCGCATGCTGCCCGCCCAGAGCGCGCCGTCGGGGGCGACCACCGCGTCGTTGCCCCTGCGTCCCGCGACCGGGTCGCGCACCAGCCAGGAGAACGCCCTGTCCGGAGCGTAAAGCCCCACGCCGTCGCGGAGGTTGACGACCAGGCCGCCGCCCGCGCGCGGTACGGCCGCACCGACGTGCTGCTCCGTGGCCATCACCGTACGGCGTCCCGTGGCCGGGTCGAAGGTGTGGATCCGCGACGAGAGGATGTCGACCCAGATCAGCCGGCCCGTCACCGGGTCCCAGGTAGGGCCTTCGCCGAGCGCGGCCCGCTCCGGTACGGCGACTTCCGGCTTCGTCACGCCGCTCCTCAACGCCGCCCCCGGTGGCCGAGGCGCCCCGAGAGCGCGCCCGCGCCTTTCTTTGCCAGCCCGGCGAGTTCGGCCTCACGCGTGCCGCTCCAGCGGATCATCGGGACGGAGATGGACAGCGCCGCGACGACCCGGCCCGCACTGTCGTGTACCGGCGCGGCCACGCAGCTCACGTCGGGGTTGGACTCGCGGTGCTCGACGGCGATGCCGCGTTCCCTGATACCTGCCAGCTCGGCGCGCAACACCGCTGGATCGGTGACGCTGTTGGGGGTCATGGCGATGAACTCATGTCCTTCGAAGCGTGCTTCGAGTTCCGTCTCGGTGAGTGAGGCCAGCAGCATCTTGCCGACCGACGTGCAGTGGGCGGGCAGCCGTCGGCCCGCCGCCGAGACCATCCTGACCGCGTGGGTGGAATCCACCTTCGCGATGTAGATGACGTCGGTGCCCTCCAGGACGGCGACATGGACCGTCTCGTCGCAGGTCTCGGCGACATCGCGGGCGACCTGCTGTCCTTCCGCCGCGAGGTCGAGCCGTTCCGCGTACCGGCTGCCGAGCTGGTACGAGCGCACACCGAGCCGGTAGCGCCCCGGCTGTTCCGGGACCTGCGCGAGGTACGAGCGGGCCGCGAGGGTGGTGAGCAGTTCGTGCACGGTCGTGCGGGGCAGCCCCAGTCTGCGGACGACGTCAGGCGCGGAGAGTGTGTCCTCGCCTTCCAGGAACAGCTCCAGAATGTCCAGGGCCCGCGTCACGGCGGGAACCAGCCGTCCCATGCCCGGCCTCCAACCCTCATGTTCCGACTCTGATCGGGTGCGTATGCGGTGTGTTCGGTGTGTTCGGAGTTTCGACCAGTGACCGGTAGGACGAACACAGGCTAGTCCGTGCGCAACCCATTGACACCCCCCGGGCACCTGAATACCGTCACGCCAGCATTTCGAACGCATGACGAAATCTCGAACGCTGGATTCCGAACTCACCCTGGGGACAGTGGCCTTGCGCATCACGGGAATCAGTACGCACGTCGTCGGCACACCCTGGCGGAATCTCACCTATGTCCTCGTCCACACCGACGAGGGCCTCACCGGGGTCGGCGAGACCCGGATGCTCGGCAGGACCGACGCGCTGATCGGCTACCTGCGCGAGGCCGAGGCCAACCACCTCGCGGGATCGGACCCGTTCGCGGTGGAAGATCTCGTACGGCGCATGAAGTACGGCGACTACGGGCGGGCCGGCGAGATCGTGATGTCGGGCATCGCCGTGGTGGAGATGGCCTGTTGGGACATCAAGGGCAAGGCACTCGGAGTGCCCGTGTGGCAATTGCTCGGCGGCAGGGTGACCGACCGGGTCAAGGCCTACGCCAACGGCTGGTACACCACCGAGCGCACCCCGGAGGCGTATCACCGGGCGGCGCTCGCCGTGGTCGGGCGGGGCTACCGGGCCCTGAAGATCGACCCGTTCGGCACCGGGCACTTCGAGCTGGACCGCGCCGCGTCCAACGACGCCGTGGCCCTGATCGAGGCGGTACGGGACGCGATCGGCCCCGACACCGAGCTGATGCTGGAGATGCACGGCCGGTTCAGTCCCGCGACCGCCGTGCGGCTGGCCCACGAGATGGCGCCGTACGCGCCGGCCTGGCTGGAGGAGCCGGTGCCGCCGGAGAATCTGAAGGCGCTGAGCAAGGTCGCGGAGAAGGTCGAACTGCCCATCGCCACCGGCGAACGCATCCATGACCGCGTGGAGTTCCGCGAACTCTTCGAGTCGCAGGCGGCCGACATCATCCAGCCGGACGTCGGGCACGTCGGCGGCATCCTGGAGACCAGGAAACTGGCCGCCACCGCGGAGACCCACTACGTGATGATCGCACCGCACAATGTCGGCGGCTCCGTACTGACCGCCGCGAGCCTCCAACTGGCCGCGTGCACACCGAATTTCAAGATCCTTGAGCACTTCAACGATTTCGCGGACGCCGAGATCAAGAAGGTGGTCAAGGGCGCTCCGCAGGTCGATCCGGCCACCGGCTGCTTCGAGGTGTCGCACGCACCGGGCCTCGGTGTCGAGTTCGACGTGGACGCGGCGGCCGAATTCCCGCAGCAGCGGGCCCGGTTCGACTTGTGGGCCGAGGGCTGGGAGAAGCGCGTTCCCAAGGAAACCAGATGAACGTCCGGCCCCCGGCGGACGGCCGCCCTTCCGTGAGTCCCGCCATCAGCAGGGCGATCGTCGTCGAACGCCCCGGCCGGCACCGGCTGGTGACCGGCGAGCCGCCGGTCCCGGGACCCGGTGACGTACGGGTACGGGTCGCAGCGGCCGGTATCTGCATGAGCGACCGCGAGCTGTACGACGGCCGGCGGGACACGGCCTACGTCCGCTATCCCGTGACGCCGGGCCACGAGTGGTCGGGCACGGTCGAGGCGGTCGGCCCGGGCGTCGACGGCGGGCTGATCGGCCGCAGGACCGTCGCCGAGGGATTCCGGGCCTGCGGGGCCTGCGCACGGTGCCGTACGGGCGAGACCTCGCTGTGCACCGGCGGATACGAGGAGACCGGCTTCACCCGGGCGGGCGGCTTCGCCGACCATGTCGTGGTACCCGCACGGCTGTTGCACCCCCTCGCCGACCACGCCGATCTGCGGGCCGCCGCCCTCCTGGAGCCCGCCGCGGTGGTGGCGGCCGCCGTGCGCGCCGCGCGTCCAGAGCCCGGTGAGCGGGTCGCGGTGGTCGGCGCCGGAACCCTGGGGCTGCTCGCCGTACAACTGCTCGCCGCCTCCTCCCCAGGTGAGCTGACCGTCATCGACCCCCGTATCCAACGAGCCTCCCTCGCGGGTGACTTCGGCGCGACGGACGCCCGTACCCCGCAGGAGGCCGAGGAGCTGGACGGCCGCTACGACCTGGTCGTGGAGACCGCCGGAGCGCCGGCCACCGCGGCTTCCTCGTGCCTGCTGGCGCGGCGCGGCGGCCGGGTGATCCTGACGGGGATCTTCGCGCCGGGCGCGGCCGGCATCGATCCGGCGCGGCTGTCGCTGAACCAGCTGACGGTACGGAGCGTCTTCGGCGCGCCGTCCGCCGCCTGGACGTTCGCGGTGCGCGCCTTCACCACCGGGCTGCTCGACCCGGCCCCGCTGATCACCCACGAGTTCCCGCTGGAGCGCTACGCCGAGGCGGTGGCGCTGGTCGGCGGCGGCGGAGCGGACACCGGAAAGGTCCTGCTGCGCCCCTGACGGACCGCCTCCCCTCCCACAGCGGCGCCCCGGGCGCCGTGTCCGGCCCACAACCGAACCGAAGGACCCGTCCGTGACCGACGCAGCGCCTCCTGACCCCCAGCACCCCGGTTCCTCACGCCCCGGCCCCCGGCGCCCGGGCGCGCACGCGCTCGCCGCGCTCGGCCTGGCCGCACCCGGTCCCGACCCCGCGGACTCCTCCCCGCACGCGTTCCCCGACGGCGGCCGCTGGCGTACGGAGATCCCGTCCGTCGAGGGTCCGGAGGCCCTGACCGAGGTCTTCAAGGAGGCGTCCCGTCTCGATGTGCCGGTCCACCGCGTCAGCCAGGGCAGTGGCGTATGGATGCTGACCGACGCCGAGATCACCGAGATGGCCGACGCGTGCGCGGCTCGCTCCGTCGAACTGTGCCTGTTCACAGGCCCGCGCGGCACCTGGGACACCGGCGGCTCCACCCGTACGGACTCCGGCGGCGCGGGACTCCGCGCCCGGGGCCATGACGCGCTGGCCGGCTGCGTCGAGGACGCGCTGCGCGCCACGGAACTCGGTGTGAAGTGCCTGCTCGTCGCCGACGAGGGCGTCCTGTGGTCCCTGCACCGGCTGCGCGCCCATGGTGTCCTGCCCGCCGACACCACCCTGAAGGTCTCCGCGCTGGTCGGCCCGGTCAACCCGGCGTCGTTCGCGGTGTTCGAGCGGCTGGGGGCCGACTCCGTCAACATCCCCTCGGACCTCTCGCTCGCGCATCTCACCGAGATCCGGCGCGCCTCACGCGCCCCCATGGACCTCTACATCGAGGCGCCCGACGATCTCGGCGGCTACGTCCGGATGTACGAGACGGCCGAGCTGATCCGGCGCGGCTCCCCGCTCTATCTCAAGTTCGGCCTGTCGAAGTCCCCGGGCATCTACCCGTACGGCGCCCAGCTGCGCGAGACCGCGCTGAGCGGCGCCCGCGAGCGGGTACGGCGCGGGCGGCTCGTCCTGGATCTGCTCGGCCGGCACGGGGCGGACGGCGGCATGTCGCCGCTCGGCTCCCGGCTGCCCGGCCCTCTCCACCGCTTCCCCCTCACCCACGACAAGGACTGATACCCCATGCGCACCCGCCACCTCGCACTCACCGTCGTCGCCACGTCCCTCGTCCTCTCCCTCGCCGCCTGCGGGCAGAGCAGTGAGGGCGGCAGCAAGCAGGAGGAGAAGAAGGGCAGCGCGGGGTCGACCATCGGTATCGCGATGCCGACCAAGTCCTCGGAACGCTGGATCGCCGACGGCAACAACATGGTCGCCCAGTTCAAGAAGCTCGGTTACAAGACCGACCTCCAGTACGGCGAGGACGATGTCGCCCAGCAGGTCTCCCAGGTCGAGAACATGATCACCAAGGGGGTCGACGTCCTGGTGATCGCCGCCGTCGACGGCAAGGCGTTCAGCGACGTCCTCCAGCAGGCCGCCGACAAGAACATCAAGGTGATCTCGTACGACCGGCTGCTGCTCGGCACCAAGAACGTCGACTACTACGCGTCCTTCGACAACGAGAAGGTCGGTGTCCTCCAGGCGACGTACATCCTCGACAAGCTCGGCCTGAAGGACGGCGCCAAGAAGGGCCCGTTCAACGTCGAGCTGTTCGCCGGGTCCCCGGACGACAACAACACCCGTTATGTCTTCGACGGCGCGATGAAGACCTTCAAGCCGTACATCGACAAGAAGCAGCTCGTCGTCAGGAGCGGCCAGACGCGGCTGGACCAGGTCACGACCCTGCGCTGGGACGGCGGCACCGCGCAGAAGCGGATGGACGACCTGCTGACCAAGGCGTACAGCTCGCAGGACGTGGACGCGGTCCTCTCGCCGTACGACGGGATCTCCATCGGCATTCTCTCGGCGCTCAAGTCGGACGGATACGGGACCTCCGCCAAGCCGTATCCGGTGGTCACCGGCCAGGACGCGGAGGTCGCCTCGGTGAAGTCGATCATCGCGGGCCAGCAGACGCAGACCATCTACAAGGACACCCGGGCGCTGGCCAAGCAGGCCGTGCAGATGGCGGACGCCATGCTGAACGACAAGAAGCCCGAGGTCAACGACACCAAGACGTACAACAACGAGGCGAAGATCGTCCCGTCCTTCCTGCTCGACCCGGTCAGTGTCGACACGTCCAACTACCAGGCCGTACTGGTGGACTCGGGCTACATCAAGGCGAGTGACCTGAAGTGACGGGAGTTGCGGCCGAGCCCGTCCTGGAGATGCGCTCCATCGTGAAGACCTTCCCCGGGGTCCGAGCGCTCTCCGACGTGACCCTCACCGTCGCCCCCGGTGAGGTGCACGCGATCTGCGGGGAGAACGGCGCGGGCAAGTCCACCCTGATGAAGGTGCTCAGCGGGGTTCATCCGCACGGCAGTTACCAGGGCGACATTCTCTTCGAAGGATCGCCCTGCGCCTTCAAGGACATCCGGGCCAGTGAGTCCCAGGGCATCGTGATCATTCATCAGGAGCTGGCGCTCATACCCTACTTGTCGATCGCGGAGAACATCTTCCTCGGCAACGAGCACGCGCGACGGGGCATCATCAGCTGGAACGAGACGCTCAAGCAGGCCGCCGCGCTGCTCAAGCGGGTGGGACTGGCCGAGCATCCGCAGACCCGGGTCGCCGACATCGGGGTGGGCAAGCAGCAGCTCGTGGAGATCGCGAAGGCGCTCGCCAAGCAGGTGAAGCTGCTGATCCTGGACGAGCCGACGGCCGCGCTCAACGACGGTGACAGCGCCCAGCTCCTGCGGCTCATCCGTGAGTTGAAGGAGCAGGGCATCACCTCGATCATCATCTCGCACAAGCTGAACGAGATCGCCGAGGTGGCCGACTCCGTCACGATCCTGCGCGACGGCAGGACCATCGAGACGCTGGACGTGAAGGCGGAGTCGACCACCGAGGACCGGATCATCCGGGGCATGGTCGGCCGTGATCTCGACAGCCGTTTCCCCGAACGCACCCCGTACGAGGGCGATCCGCAGGCGCGGCCCGCGCTGGAGATCCGCGACTGGACGGTGCACCACCCCATCGACCAGCAGCGCAAGGTCGTCGATCACGTCTCGGTGCGGGTCCGCAGAGGCGAGATCGTCGGCATCGCCGGGCTGATGGGAGCGGGCCGCACCGAACTGGCCATGAGCGTCTTCGGCCGCTCGTACGGCCGCAACATCAGCGGAACGGTCCTCAAGGACGGACAGGAGATCAGTACGAGGACGGTGCCGGAGGCCGTCCGGCACGGCATCGCGTACGTCACCGAGGACCGCAAGCAGTACGGGCTCAACCTCATCGACACCATCGGCAGGAACATCACCCTGGGCGCGCTCTCCAAGGTGGCCAGGCACGGGGTGGTGGACGAGCACGAGGAGACCCGGGTCGCCGAGTCGTACCGCACCTCCATGAACATCAAGGCGCCGACCGTCTTCGAGCAGGTCGGCCGGCTCTCCGGCGGCAACCAGCAGAAGGTCGTCCTCAGCAAATGGATCTTCGCCGGTCCCGAGGTGCTGATCCTGGACGAACCCACCCGGGGGATCGACGTCGGCGCGAAGTACGAGATCTACACCGTCATCGACCAACTCGCCGCGCAGGGCAAGGCCGTTGTCTTCATCTCCTCCGAACTCCCGGAACTGCTGGGCATGTGCGACCGCATCTACACGATGGCGGCGGGCCGGCTCACCGGAGAGATTCCGCGGGCGGAAGCGACCCAGGAAGTCCTGATGCGCCACATGACCAAGAACACGAGGTAGTCGACATGGGTCCGGGAACCACCGGGGCGCTGCTGCTGGAAGCCGCGCGCCGCAATATGCGGCAGTACGGGATGCTCGTCGCCCTCTGTCTGATCGTCGTGCTGTTCCAGATATGGACCGGCGGCGTGCTCCTCAAGCCGAACAACGTCACCAATCTGGTGCTGCAGAACAGTTACATCCTGGTCCTCGCGATCGGCATGATGATCGTCATCATCGCGGGGCACATCGATCTCTCGGTGGGCTCGCTCGCCGCGTTCGTCTCCGCCGCGTGCGCGGTGATGATGGTCGAGCACAAGGTCCCCTGGGTCCTGGCGCTCGTCCTCGGCCTGCTCATCGGGGCGGTGGCCGGCGCCTGGCAGGGCTTCTGGATCGCGTATGTGGGCATTCCGTCGTTCATCGTCACGCTGGCCGGGATGCTGCTGTTCCGCGGCGCCACCCAGATCTTCCTCGGGTCGCGCTCGCTCGGCCCGTTCCCCGACGGCTTCCAGAAGATCTCGACCGGTTATCTCCCCGACGTCGGTCCTTCCACCAACTACCACAATCCGACGGTGGTGCTGGGCCTGGTCCTGCTGGCTTTCGCGCTGTTCCAGGAAGTCAGGGACCGGCGCAGGCAGAAGGCGTACGAACTGGACGTGCTGCCGCGCAACCTGTTCCTCATCAAGTGCGTGGCGATGGCCGCCGCCGTCCTCGCGTTCACCATGACGCTGGCAAGCTACAAGGGTGTGCCGGTGGTCCTGCTGCTGCTCGCGGCCCTGCTCATCGGCTTCGGATTCGTCATGCGCAACGCGGTCGTCGGACGCCACGTCTACGCGCTGGGCGGCAATCAGGCCGCCGCGAAGCTCTCCGGGGTCAAGGACAAGCGCGTCACGTTCCTGGTCTTCGTCAACATGGGGGTGCTCGCCGCGCTGGCCGGCATCGTCTACGCGGCCCGGCTGAACGCGGGCGTGCCGCAGGCGGGCGTGAACTTCGAACTGGAGGCGATCGCCGCCGCCTTCATCGGCGGCGCCTCGATGAGCGGCGGTGTCGGCACCGTGTTCGGCGCGATCATCGGCGGGCTGGTGCTCGGTGTCCTCAACAACGGCATGTCGCTGGTGGGTGTCGGCACCGACTACCAGCAGGTGATCAAGGGCCTTGTGCTGCTGGCCGCGGTCGGCTTCGACGTCTGGAACAAGCGCAGGGTGGGTGCCTGATCCGCCGACCTGCCCGCTCCTCGTGGATGATCGGTCCATGCGGACGACCGGATCACGGGAGGAGCGGGTATGAGGCTGACGATTCTGGGAGGGGGCGGCTTCCGGGTGCCCCTGGTGTACGGGGCGCTGCTGCGCGACCACGCCGAGGGCCGGGTCACCCGGGTCACCCTGCACGACGTGGACGCGGGACGGCTCACAGCCGTTTCCCGGGTCCTGGCCGACCAGGCGGCGGGCGTGCCGGACGCGCCGGAGGTCTCCGTCACCACGGATCTCGACGAGGCGCTGCGCGGCGCCGACTTCGTCTTCTCCGCGATCCGGGTGGGCGGGCTGGAAGGCCGGGCGGCCGACGAGCGGGTGGCCCTGGCGGAAGGGGTGCTCGGCCAGGAGACGGTGGGGGCCGGCGGTATCGCGTACGGCCTCCGTACGGTCCCCGTCGCGACGCACATCGCGCGGCGGGTGGCCGCGCTCGCCCCCGACGCGTGGGTCATCAACTTCACCAACCCGGCCGGTCTGGTCACCGAGGCCATGTCGCGGATCCTCGGTGACCGGGTCATCGGGATCTGCGACTCACCGGTCGGCCTCGGCCGCCGGGTGGCCCGGGTGCTCGGGGCCGACCCGGACGAGGCGGTGATCGACTACGTCGGCCTCAACCACCTGGGCTGGCTGCGCGGGCTGCGGGTCGCGGGACGCGACGAACTGCCCCGGCTGCTGGCCGACTCCGAGGCGCTCGGCTCCTTCGAGGAGGGCAAGCTGTTCGGCCCCGAGTGGCTGCGCTCGCTGAGGGCCGTTCCCAATGAGTACCTGCACTACTACTACTTCAACCGGGAGGCGGTACAGGCCTATCAGCGGGCCGAGCGGACGCGGGGAGAGTATCTCCGGGACCAGCAGGCCGGTTTCTACGACGAGTTGAGCCGCGCGGGCGGTGCGGACGGCGCCGCGCTCGGCGCCTGGCACCGTACGCTCGCCGACCGCGAGGCCACGTACATGGCGGCGAACCGCGACGCGGCCGGGGTCGGTGAACGTGACGCCGACGATCTGGAGTCGGGCGGCTACGAGAAGGTCGCGCTGGCCCTGATGCGGGCGATCGCGAGGGGCGAGCGTACGACGCTGATCCTGAACGTGCGCAACCGCAGCACGCTCTCCGTACTGGACGCCGACGCGGTCATCGAGGTGCCGTGCCTGGTCGACCGCGACGGCGCGCTGCCGGTGGCCGTGGACCCGCTGCCGTATCACGCGGTCGGGCTGGTCACGGCGGTCAAGGCGGTGGAGCGCGAGGTGCTGGCGGCGGCGGAAAGCGGCTCGCGGGAAAACGCGGTGGCGGCCTTCGCCCTGCATCCGCTGGTCGACTCCGTCACGGTGGCCCGGCGGCTGCTCGACGGCTATACGGCGGCGCACGGCGGCCTCGCCTACCTGCGGGCCTGAGCCGGTATCCGCGGGCCAGAGGCGGTGTCCGCGGACCTGAGGCGGCGGGCGGGCCCGACCCGGTATCCGCGACCGGGCAGGACGGCCCGGCGGCCCGGCGCGGAAACCGCGCGGCGTCGCAGCGCACCTGAAAAGTGCTGCGACGCCGCGCGGGTGTGTCCCCGTTGGTTCATGGTGTGTGTGTGAGGTTCTTGGGGTGCGCGCACTCCGGGGACGCTCAGGCGAGCAGGAAGTCCGCCTGGCCCGATTTGGCTCCCTGGATGAACGCGGCGATCTCGTTGGGGGTGTAGATCAGTGCGGGCCCGCCCGGGTCGGCGGACTGGCGCACGGCGATTCTGCCGTCGGCCAGCTTCATGGCCTCGATGCAGTTGCCGCCGTTGCCGCCGCTCCACGGACGGTGCCAGCCCGCTGCGCCGAGGTCGGTGGCGGGCATGCCGTTGTATATGGGATCCATTCACAGCTCCTTGCGGACATCCTTGAGGATCTCCTTTGTGCGTTGTGCAGTCGCGGCCTGCGCCGCCATCCGGTCCATGACCTCCAGGTGAGTGGCCACTTCCGGTCGCGCGTCGAGGTAGACGGCGCCGGTGAGGTACTCGCTGTAGACCATGTCCGGCAGCTCGGGTACGGCAAAGCGGAAGATCACGAAGGGACCGTAGGTACCTGGGTGGTGCCCACTGGCGAATTCGGCGATCTGCAGGGTCACATTGGGCATCGCGGAAGCTTCGGCCAGCCGGTCGATCTGCTCCCGCATGACGTCCGGGCTGTCACCGACAGGGCGGCGGAGCACCGTCTCGTCCATGATGACCCAGAATTTGGGAGCGTCCTCCCGGGTGAGCAGTGACTGTCGCCGCATGCGGAGTGCGACATGGCGCTCGATGTCCTCCGGCTGGGACTGTCCCACGGCCCCCGCCTGCATGACAGCGCGCGCGTAGGCCTCGGTCTGGAGCAGCCCCGGGACGAAGTGCGGCTCGTAGCTCCGCAGCAGCGCGGCGGCCCCCTCCAGACTGACGTACATGCTGAACCAGTCCGGCAGGATGTCGTGAAAACGCTGCCACCAGCCGGGTTTGTTGGCCTCCTCGGTGAGTTCGACGAACGCGTCGGATTCGGCCTCCGTGATCCCGTAGGCCCGCAGGAGCACCTGCACGTAAGGGATCTTGAGGGTGACCTCCGCCGTCTCCATACGGCGGATCGTGGCCGGTGCCACGCGCAGAAGCCTGGCGGCCTCTTCGCGTTTCAGGCCGGAGCGCTCACGCAGATCTTGCAGGCGTCTGCCGAGTACGACCTGGCCCACGGTCGGGGCCGACCGCGGTTCACTCACTTCTGGGACCTCCCCACGCACGATTGCGAGCAGTCTGCCACGTCCTCGCGGCGAAGAACACGGCACTCTGGATTTTTCAGAGTGCCACTTGCCAAGTGTCCTCTGCGGGTGGAGAGTAGAAGCGTGAACCAGTTCACGCGGTTGTCACGCTCTTCCATGGAGAGGTTCAACGTGCAGCAACCGCTTCCCCACCGTTAGGAATCGGTCGTGGCACCTGGTAACGCGCTCACCCCCCAGCTCATCACCGAGTGCCCCCCTGTCAATGTTGTCCACCGGTACGGGTTCGAGTTGCCCGCACACGCCGAGTCCGTGGGCCGGGCGAGAACACTGACGCGCGGACGCCTGCTGAACTGGGGCCTGGACGAAGGCACGTGCGAGATCGCCGTGCTCGTCGTGTCGGAACTGTTCACGAACGCGGTCGTGCACGCGGCGGGCGACCACGTCGTCTGCGAGCTGCGGCAGGGCGAGGACCGCGTGCGGATCGCGGTGGAGGACCAGGGCTGCGGTCCCACGGGGCCGCAGATGCACCGCGGGTCCCAGGACGAGCACGGACGCGGACTGTTTCTCGTCGACTCGCTCTCCTCCGGCTGGGGAGCCTACGACGTCTCGGGTTACTGCCCCGGGCGTGTCGTCTGGGCCGAACTGCCGCACGGAGTGGAGAAGCCGTGCTGAAGACCGCCCTGCACCGCTTCTCGCGCGGTCTGCTCGGTGATCCCGCCGGCCTGATCCAACTGCCGCTGCCGGCCATCCTGCCGGCCTCGCTGGGCTGTGACGCGGTGGGTGTGCCCGCACGGCACGGCTTCCGGCTGATGGCACGGCTGCCCAGGACCGGCTGTGTCTTCGCCGACGCGGACTGGTGGTGGTGGATCGTCCCGGCGGGCTCCGACCACGAACTGGACTGGCCGGACCCGGCCCGCTACGTCGCGGGTACGCGCGTCCCGGCGGCCCGCCGCCCCCGGCTGATCCACTGGCCGGACGACCGTACGCCGTACACCCCGCCGATCCCCTTCTATCTCATGGTCTGCCAGCTCTCCGGCACGGCCCCCTCGTGGGCCCCGGGAGTCCCCGGACCCACCCCCGGAGCCGTGACCGCGCGATAGCGGGACGCTGTCCGCCGTCATTGAAGAGCGGCCGCCTCGAACAGCAGGGCCTGGCCCGGGTCGAGGGTCGGCATCGGCAGACCGGCGCCGCCGAGCACGGCGCCCGGCAGGGTCACCCAGCCGCCGAGCGCCGCCGTGAACCACGCGGGCCCCGAGGTCTGGTGCAGGGCGGGCAGCCCCGCCTCGTCACGGATACGGACCCGGTAGCGGCCCCGCGTATCGAGACCGGGCAGCTGTACCCGGCCCGACTGGGCCCGCGGCGAGGTCGCGACCCTGACCCAGCAGTAGACGGCCGCGCTCGCGTCCGCGGCCACCACTCCGTGCAGCAGGGTGGCCTCACCGTCCAGGTCGGCGCGGACGACACGCCCGCTGTGCAGCAGCGGCCGCAGTTCCTTGTACAGCTCCGCCCACCGCTTCAGCCCGGCCCGTTCCTCCGGTGTGCGCGCGGTGAGGTCGTCCTCGATGCCCGCGTGACCGAACAGCGCGGTGAGGTGGCGGAAGGAGGCGGCGGTGTCGCGCCCCGACGTGTGACTGTGCGGCGCACCCACATGCGTACCGACCAGCTCGGGCGGCAGCAGCTGACCCGTCCAGCGCTGGATGGCCTGGCGCTCCACCGGATCGTTGCAGTCGGACGCCCACACCCGGTCCGTCCGGGCCAGGACGCCGAGGTCGACACGGGAGCCGCCGCTCGCGCAGCTCTCGATCTCCAGGCCGGGATGACGTGCCTTGAGCGCGTCGAGCAGCCGGTAGAGAGCGGCGACCTGGGCGTGTACGCCCGGCCGGTCGAGACCGCCGGCCCCCCGGCTCACCGCCTCGTGCAGATCCCGGTTGTGGTCCCACTTGAGGTAGTCGACGGAGTAGCGCGTGACGATGTCGTCCAGGGAGGTCAGCAGATAGGACCAGGCGTCGTCGTGGGCGAGGTTCACCACATGCTGGTGGCGCCACGTCGGGCCGGGTCCGGCCGAGGGGGCGAGCAGCCACTCGGGGTGCTCCCGGGCGAGTCGCGAGTCCGGGTTCGCCATCTCCGGCTCGACCCACAGGCCGAACTGCATGCCGTGGCCGTGCACCCGGTCGGCGAGTGGCGTGAGGCCGTCCGGCCACACCGTCCCGTCCACGGTCCAGTCGCCGAGGCCCGCGGTGTCGTCCCGGCGGCCGGTGAACCAGCCGTCGTCCAGCACCAGGCGTTCCACGCCGGTCTCGGCGGCCAGGTCGGCGAGTTCGAGCAGCCGGTCGAGGCGGTGGTCGAAGTACACCGCCTCCCAGGTGTTGAGCGTCAGCGGGCGCGGTGAGGCGGGATGGGTGGGGCGTGCCCTGAGGTGTTGGTGGAACCGGTCGGCGAGGCCGTCGAGGCCGTCGAGGGACCAGACGAAGTAACAGACCGGCGAGGAGTAGCTGTCGCCGGGCGCGAGACGGACCTCGCCGGGTGCCAGCAGCTCGCCGCCGCCGAGAGCGGCGCCGTGCACGCCCGCGCCCTCCGGCAGCCGCTCGGCCACCCAGCGCTGGTTGCCGCTCCAGCCGATGTGCATCCCCCACACCTCGCCGGTACGGAACCCGAAGCCGGGCACGCCCGCGGTCAGCAGGTACGGCGAGTCCGCGCCCGGCCGTCCTCGGCGCACCTCCCTCACGTGGCTGCCGAAGCCCAGCCTGCCGCGCTGCGGGGAGACTTCGCGGCACCACTTGCCGGTGAAGTCGAGAATTTCACCGGCCCGGTGCGGCAGTGGAAGCAGCGCGGTCACCCCGGCCAGGTCGTACGGTGCGGGGTCCTGGCCCTCTCCCCCGAGCTGCCTGGTGAGATCCGTACGGACGCTGAGCACGCCGGAGGCATCGAGCCGGTAGGTGAGGGTGATGTCCAGCTCGCCGATGTCGTCCGCGAGCCGCAGGACCAGCTCGCCGGGCCCTTCGTGTGCTTCGACGAGCCGCGCTCTCGGGGTGGTCGCGGCGCCGCCCCGGTGGCCCAGCTGGGCGGGGGTTCCGGACCAGCCCTCGGCCTCCGTCGGCCAGACGGTGAATTGGCGCGGGGTGTCGAAGGAGCTGTTGAGCACGGCTCCTTCGGCTGTCAGGCTCAGCGCGGCGGTGTCCTCGTCGGTCAGCTCACCGAGATCCGCGCCCCAGTGCAGGATCCGGGGCAGTGGATGGCTGAGTTCGACGACGAAACTCACTCCGGCCGCACGCAGATGGACCGTCCGCGCGGTGGTGCGCGTCATGCGGTGTCCTCTCGAACCGTGGGGGGTGCTGGGGGTGGAGGGCATGATGGGGTGCTCAGGGCCGCCCTGCTCTATTTCCCTTCGGCCAGAAGGGACTTGGTCTTCTTCGCCATCTGCGCGAAGACGTCCTCGTTGCGGCCGTGGGAGAAGTACTCCTGGATCAAAGGCTCCACCACCGCCTGGAGTTCGGTGCCGTTGCCGTACGGAGGACTGGGGTTCAGCTCACCGTTCTTCTGCTGGTCGATGAAAACCGACAGGTCGACGCCCTTCCGCAGCATGGACTTCGCCGAGGCGTCCATCGCGGCCGGGATGGACGGGAAGAAGCTGCCGCCCGCGGACGCCCTGGTCTGGCAGTCCTCGGAGCCCATGTACGAGACCCATTTCCAGGTGAGGTCGGGGTGCGGGGTGCCGGCCCAGATGTTGTTTCCGTTGGAACTGGACACCTCCCCCCGGGTCTTGCCGTCGGGGCCGAGCACGGTCGGCGCGATCTTGATCTTGAGCTTCGGCACCAGGGCGTAGTTCGCGGCCGCCCAGGATCCGTCGGGCATGAGGGCGACCTTGCCGGAGCCGATCAGTTCGGGCCCGCTGGGAGTGTTGCCCGCGGAGGCGAACTCACCGTCGCGCGGGGCGAATCCGCGGTCGCTGAGCGAGCGTATGTACTTCATCGTCCGGGCGAAGCGCGGGTCGTCGTAGTTGAACTTGGTGGGCCAGAGCGCCTTGTCACCCATGTGCCAGCCCATTGAGAGGAGGAAGGGCGCCCAGGTCATCTGTCCGGTGAAGTCCTTGGTGCCCATGGTGCCGATGCCGAAGGTGGCGACGTGCTTCTTGTCGAAGCCGGGCTCGTCACCGCGCACACCCTTCTTGTCCACGGTGAGATGGGCGACGACCTTGTCGAAGGAGCCGCCGTCGTCCGGGTTCCACGTCATGGAGTCGAGGTCGGCGGCGGTGTAGCCGGCCTTCTTCATGGTGTCGCCGCTGTAGAAGAAGGCGGCGGACGCCCAGTCGAGCGGCAGCCCGTACTGCTTGCCGTCGGTGTACTTCCAGGTGTTCGTGCCGGTGGAGAACTTGTCGAGGTCGTACCCGGTCCTGGCCATCAGGTCGTCGAGCGGCATCAACTGGTTGAGCGAGGCGTACTGCTGGAAGAACTGGGGGCTGTTCTGGAAGGCGTCGGGAGCGGTCCCGGCGACGAAGTTGGCGAGCAGCTTGGTGAAGTAGTCCGTCGACTGGTACTGCGAGATCTTCACGTGGACGCCCGGGTTGGCCTTCTCGAAGGCCGTGGCGCACGCCTCGTAGCCGGCGGCCTGTTTGTCGTCCCAGGTCCACCAGTTGATCTCGTTCGGCCCTGAACCCGTGCCCGCGCCGCAGGCGCTGAGCAGCGCGGCCATGGACGTGGCGACGAGTCCCGCGATGAGCTTGCGCCGTACGCGGGTGCGGGCGCGCCGTGTGGTCCGGATCCGGATCGTCATCGTTCCTCGTTTCCTGGGGCCGGTGCGTTGCGCGGGGCCGGTACGTTTCCCGGAACCGGTGTGTTTTTCGGCGGTGTGTCCGCCGGGAGCGGCGTGTTCGCCGGGAGCGGCGTGTTCGCCGGGAGCGGTGCTTTTCCTGGTGCCGGTGCTTTCGCCGGATCCAGCGCCGAGCGGAAGGCCGCGAGCACGTCGGTCACGTCCTCGGAGCCGCCCGCCTCGTGTCCGTTGAACTCCCATGTCCTGATCCGCTTGGGGCCCCGGTAGGCGTGGTAGGCGCCGAAAGCGGTGGACGGCGGGCACACGGTGTCCATCAGCCCCGTCGAGAAGTGGGCGGGGGCCAGGGCCCTGCGGGCGAAGCCGACGCCGTCGAAGTAGGCGAGGGTGGTGAAGGCAGTCGCGGCGGACTGCCGCCGCGCACCGAGGTAGCCGGCCAGTTCGGCGTACGGATCCGTTGCCGTGACGCGCAGGGCGCGGCGTATGTCGGTGAGGAACGGTGCCTGGAAGTACCCGGCGGCCAGGTCGGGCACCAGTCCCGCGGTGGCCAGGGCGATCCCGGCGCCCTGGCTGTTGCCCGCCACCGCGACCCGCGCCGGATCCACCGCGTCGAGCGACCGTACGGCGTCCACCGCGCGCACCGCGTCGGTGAACACCCGCCGGTAGTAGTAGGTTTCCCTGTCCTCTATACCGCGCGTGAGAAAGCCCGGGTAGGACGGGCCGCTGCCCACCGGGTCCGCGGTGGCTCCGCCCGCGTGGGCGCCCCCCTGCCCCCGGGTGTCCATCAGCAGATGCGCGTATCCGGCCGAGGCCCAGAGCAGGTCGTCGTACGGGCCGCCGCGGCCGCTCCCGTATCCGTGGAACTGCACAACGGCGGGCAGCGGACCGCTTCTCGTACGCGGCAGACGCAGCCAGGCGCGGACCGGGTGACCGCCGAATCCGGCGAACTCCGCGTCGTACAGGTCGATGGTGGTCAGCTCGGTGGGCACCGGTGTCAGCGTGATGCCGCCTCCCGACGCGCGGGCGGTCGTGAGGGTCGACGCCCAGAACGCGTCGAAGTCGTCGGGTTCCTGGTAGCCGCTGCGGTACTCCCACAGGGCGGGCAGATCCAGATCGGTCAGCACGCCGGCCTCAACTTCCCGTCGAGATTGCTCTGTTCACCGACGGCGAGACGCAGGGTCGTCTCGGTGTCGCGGTAGCGGATCCGAACCGGGCTGTCCGCGTCCCCGGCGATCCTGCGCACCGTCACCGAAGTGAGCACGCCGTCAGTCCAGTTGAGGCCGGTCTCCAGACCGCCCCGGCAGCGCAGCCCGCGCAGCGAGCCTTCGCGCCAGGCGGCGGGCAGCGCGGGCAGCAGCCGGACGAGGTCGCCGTGGCTCTGGACGACCAGTTCGGCGAGGGCGGCGGTGAAGCCGTAGTTGCCGTCGATCTGGAACGGCGGGTGGGTGCTGAACAGGTTGGGCAGCAGACCGCCCCACTGCGAACCGTCGACCGGGGCGTGTTCCGACTCGTCGTACGAGAGTGGCCTGACGGCTTCCTGGAACAGCTCCCGCGCGGTGTCGCCGTCGCCGAGCCTGGCGCGCAGGGCGATCTTCCATGCCCAGGACCAGCCCATGGCGCCCGGCCCGCGCCGCTCCAGCAGCCTGGTCGCGGCGGCGGCGAGGTCCGGCGTGGTGTCCGGGTCGATCTGGCCGAGCGGGAAGACGGTGACCATCTGCGACATGTGCCGGTGAACGGGGTCGACTTCGGTCAGGTCCTCGGCCCACTCCTGGAGCCATCCGCCGCCGGCGATCGCCGGGGTGCGCAGCCGGGGCAGCGCGGCCTCGATCTCCGCGCACAGCGGGTCGCGGAGGCCCAATGCCCGGGCGGCTTCTAGGCAGTTGGTGAACAGCGCCCGGATGAGGGCCATGTCCATGGTGGCGGAGCGGGTGAGGGATTCGGGAGTGCCCGCTCCGGAGCGGAACAGGTTCTCCGGCGAGGTGCTGGGGACGGTGTCGAGGAGGCCGTCCGCGCCCTCGACGAGCCAGTCCAGGCAGAAGGCGGCCTGTCCGCTGAGCAGTGGCCAGCCGCGCTCGCGCAGGAATTGCGTGTCACGGGTGAAGTCGTAGTGATCCCATATGTGTTGGGCGAGCCAGGTGCCGCCCATCATCCAGATCGCCCAGGACGGATTGCCGTGTCCCCTCCCGGCCGGCAGCGACCAGCCCCACATGTCGCTGTTGTGGTGGACGACCCATCCCCGGGCGCCGTAGAGATCACGGGCGACCTCGGCGCCGTTCTCGGCCATGCGGTCGAGCAGGTCGAAGAGCGGCAGGTGGCACTCGCCGAGACCGGTCGTCTCGGCCGGCCAGTAGTTCATCTCCGTATTGATGTTGAGCGTGTAGTTGGAGGACCAGGCGGGGCGCAGCTCCTCGTTCCAGATGCCCTGGAGATTCGCCGGCGGGCCCGTGCCCGGCCGGGAGGAGGAGGCGAGCAGGTAGCGGCCGAGCTGGAACATCACGGTGGCGGTCAGGGCGTCGTCCGTGCCCGGGAGGAGGTCGTCCCGAACGTCGAAGGTGCCCGCCCTGCGCGGTCCGATCCGCAGGGCGGAGGCGGCGAGCAGCGAACGCAGGTCGTCCTGGTGCTCCCGGAGGAGCCGGTCGCGTCCGGCGGCGAGGGCCCGCTCCGCGACGGCGGCGGCGCCCGCGCGGTGTTCCGTACGGTTCCTGGCGGCGGCACGGGACCAGAAGGCAGCCCCGGAGGTGGAGGAGGCGACGGTGATCAGCGCGCGGGTCATGCCCGACACCGACCACCGGCCGTTCCCGGTGCTCACCCGGCCGTCGGTGTCGATCCGGACGGCGAGGGCCGCGTACGGGTCGTACCCGCCCGGTGTCGGGCCCTGCGCGTACCGCAGTGGCTCGGGCACCTGCGGCTCGTGCAGCGGCGCGCCGTCGACGGGGACCGCCACACCGAGGACCAGTCCCGACGGGTCGCAGACGCGGTCGAGTTCACGCAGCGGCGAGGTGAGGTCCAGCGTCATGCCGACCGTACCGGCGTCGGCCGTCACCTCGACGCACAGGGCGCCCGCGGGCCCGCTGGCCCAGCTCAGCCTGCGTACGGTGCGTTCGCCGAAGCGGATCTCCTCCTCGACGACGCCGTTGTCGAGGTCGAGGGTGCGGCCGAGGTAGCTGCCGGGCTGCTGCTCCCCTGTTGTGTCGGGGCCCGCGGATTCCAGGCCCATGACGAGGTCGGTGAAGGGCAGGTACTCCTGGCTGTAATCGCCCTCGAAGGACATCAGCAGCGACTCGGCGCGACGGTGGTCCCCGGCCCTCACGGCCGCGCGGATCTCGGCGAGCCGCTCCGGGCCCGCGCCGCCCCTCCGCACGGCTTCCAGGGCGCGGGCCGGTCCGTCGGGCGTGCCGGACCAGACCGTCGAGTCGTTGATCTGGTACCTGGCGCTGCCGACGCCGCCGAAGACCATCGCGCCCAGTCGGCCGTTGCCGACGGGGGCGGCCTCGGTCCAGCCTTCGGCGGGCCGCGGCCAGCGGAGCCGCAGATCGTCGGGCGTACAACTGTCGTTCATAGGTGCGTGCTTCCTCGGGATGCGGCGGCGGTGGCCCAACTGATCGCGGTCCGGACGCCGGTGGCGTGACGTGACGGCCGGTGGCCCGGCTACTTGATGCCGGTGAAGCCGATGGAGTCGACGATGCGCCGGCCGAAGACCATGAACAGCGCCAGCATCGGCAGGGCGGCGATCAGCGTGGCCGCCATCAGCCCGGCCCAGTCGGGCGCGGCCTGCGGGGAGGACTGTTTGAAGACGCCGAGGGCGAGGGTCAGTGGCCGTGCGTGCTCGCCGTTGGTGACCAGCAGCGGCCAGAAGTAGTCGTTCCAGGTGTTGATGAAGGTGAGCAGCGAGAGTGTGGCGATCGGCGCGGAGGTCATCGGCAGTGTGATCGTGAAGAAGATCCGCATCCGTGACGCGCCGTCCACCACGGCCGCCTCCTCGATCTCCGTGCTCAGCCCGAGCATGAACTGCCGCAGGAAGAAGATGTTGAACGCGGAGAAGAAGGCGCCCGGCAGGATCAGTCCCCCGAAGGAGTCCATCAGGCCGAGGTTGCGTACGAGAACGAAGTTCGGCAGCAGGGTGAGGATGCCGGGCACCATCAGCGCGCAGAGCAGCACGGTGAAGACGGCGTCGCGGCCCTTCCAGCGCAGCCGGGAGAAGGCGTAGGCCGCCATCGCCGAGCAGAACACGACGCAGGCGGTCTGCACGGTCGCGTAGATCACTGAATTGCGCAGGTACAGCGCGCTGTTCAGGGAGGCGCCTGAACCGCCCTGGGCCTGCGCCTCCGCCGTCGACGCAAGCCCGAGCGCCCGCTTGAAGGCGCCGAACGTGAAGTCGACGGGAAGGAGGGACGAGGGATCGGTGGGCAGCGCGACGGTGTTGGAGAGCGCGGTCCGCAGGATCCAGTAGAAGGGGAAGATGGTGACGACCAGCACGACGACGATGTAGAGCCAGGCGATCGCCCTGCCCGGTCGCAGGCGCGAGCGCGGCGCGGGTGCCGTAACCGTTGACGACATGGTGGACATGGGCCGGCTCCTCAGTTCAGGTCGGATTCGTTGGCGCGGGCCAGCCGCATCTGGGTGAAGGTGATCGCGATGAGCATCGCGAACAGCGCCAGCGACATCGTCGAGGCGTAGCCGAAGTCCAGCTCGCCGAAGGCCTTCCGGTAGATGTACATCTGGAGCACGTTCGAGGAGTCTGCAGGCCCGCCCTTCGTGGTGACCTGCACGATGTCGAAGACCTGGAACGACCCGATCACGGTCAGGATCACCACCATGACCAGAATCGGCCGCAGCAGCGGCACGGTGAGCCTGCGGAACATCTGGAACTCGCTCGCCCCGTCGAGCCGGCCCGCCTCGTACACCGTCGGCGGTATGGTCCCGAGCCCGGCGAAGATCAGCACGGCGTTGTAGCCCATGGACTTCCAGACGCTGATCGCCGCGAGCGAGGGAACCGCCCAGTCGCTGTCGCCGAAGAACAGCAGGTGCTGCCCCGTGACCTTCTCGATCAGGGCGCTGACGATGCCCAGTTGCGGGTCGAGCATCCACTGCCAGACCAGCGCGGCGACCACACCGGAGATCAGGAAGGGCAGGATGATCAGGCCCCGGACGACGGTGGAGCCGGTCAGCCGGTGCAGGACGACGGCGGTGATCAGCGAGAGCAGCACACCCAGGACCACCGAGAGCACCACGAAGTAGACAGTGACTCCGAGGGAGTGCCAGAAGGCGCTGTCTCCGGCGAGTTCACGGAAGTTGGCGAGCCCCACCCAGCGGGCCGGGGTGAGGATATGGAATTCGGTGAAGCTGAAGTAGAGACCGCGCGCGGTCGGATAGGCGAAGAAGACGAGGAATCCGATGACCGCCGGGGTGATGAGCAGCCACGCCAGCTTCGCGTCACCGCGTCGGCGGGAGAGCGGCGCGGCGGTGCGCCGCGTACGGCTCCCCGCCCCGCGCCACGGCGCGGCCGGCTGGTCTTTCACGATCTGCGCCACAGCGCACTCCTAGGTACTGTCCGGCCGATCCTGTCGGATCGGACCGGGGCGTCTGGTGTGGTGCATCGCAAGGCGTCGGGGTGCCCGCGGGGTGGTTTCCCGTGGGCATTCCGGCAACGCGGCGAGGTGCCGTGCCAGGCGTTCCGGGCCCGGCATGGCCGGCCGGACAGGGCCTGGGTCCTCGTGCTGCGAAAAGGTGACCTGATCTGCCGGCCCTCCGGAGGGCAGCCTCCGGAGGGCGACCTGATCTGTTCGGTTCAGAGGACGATCTGGTCGATGTCCGCGACGTAGTCGGCGGTGTTGCCGATCTGGACGGTGTTGGTTCCCGCCGTGAGTTCGACGGGGACGGTCACGGTCTGCGGGGTGTCCCAGTCGTTGTCACCGGAGCCGTGGAAGGGCAGCCGGAAGGACTTCCCGTTGACGGTGACCACACCGATCCGGCCCGAATCGCCGTCCGTGTAGCTGATGGTGGCGAGATACGTACCTGCCGCGGGTGCGGTGACGTCCGTGAAGGTCACCGACGCGGCGCCGCCCACATTGCCGGCCTTCTTGCCGCCCGAGCAGTGCGCGCAGTCGGACGCGGTGGCCCCGCCCTCCAGTGTGGCCGACTCGCCCTGGTAGGTCACCGGGCCGCCGGGTCCCGGGGTGGTCACGGACGCCGGTGTGCCCGCGGCCGAGGTGCGGCCGAGGGAGTCCACGGCGACGACGCTGAAGCGGTGGGCCGACGCGGCGCCAAGTCCGCTGACCGTGGCGGAGGTTGTGTCGGCGCCGACAGAGGCGACGGTGTCCGCGCCGTCACGGATCTCGTAGTGGGCGACGGACGTACCGGCGGCCGGGGCGACGGCGTCCCAGGCGAGGGACACACTGCCGGAGGTCGCCGAGGTGCCGTGGACACCGGTGGGAATGCCGGGAGCCTGGACCTCGTCCGGGGTGATGGTGAGCAACCTCGATCCGTGGGCGGGCAGTTGGGCTCCGAAGCTGCCCGCGCTCCGTCCCAGGTCCTGGTGGCTCCACACGTCGCGCACCGCGGCCTCGCCGCTGATGCCGAGGTCGGACCAGTCGGCGGTGGTGGTGGCCGGGGTGGCCGCGAGGTTGAACAGCGCGACGGTGTAACTGCCGTCGGCGTTGCGCGCGTACCAGGTCTGCTGCTCGGCGGACTGGCTGACCGGCTTGGCGGGGCGGCCGGCCTGGTTGATCGCGATGGCCTCGTCGTTGGTGAGCAGCGACATGCCGTACGAATCGATCTTCGTCAGGTCGTCACCGATGTAGAGCGGGGACGCCTCGATGGCCCAGAGGGTCATGTAGCTCTGCCGCTCGGCTTCGGTGAGGCCGTCCATCTCGCCGTTGCCGACGTTGAGGGAGTCGAGGTTGTTCCAGTGGCCGGGGCCCGCGTCGGGTATCCACTGGACGACGTCGTGCCAGCGCTGCTTGACCGAGGCGTCCCAGGTGACGAGCGTGTCGCAGTAGCACTCGACGTCCGTGTCGATGCGCCAGCCGTTGCTGTTCTGCTTCCAGTCGGCCGCGTACTTGTGGCTCAGCGACCAGGAGATCGTGAACTCGATCGGGCGGCCGGTGCCGTCGAGCGCGCGACGCCAGGCGGCGACGTCGTCGCGGTTGTCGTAGTTGTCGCCGCCCTGGAACGAGCCGGGGCCCACACCGTCGAGCTTGAGGAAGTCGACGCCCCAGCTCGCGTAGAGGTCGGCGATGGAGTCGGCGTACGCCTGGGAGCAGGGGCTGGAGTAGTCGATCTTGTACGAGCTGTCCCAGCCGTTGGTCTTGCGCAGATCGGGGTAGACCAGATCCGCTGTGGTGCAGCCGTCCGCGCCGTAGATGGGCGTCGTTCCGTCGTTGTACGTGTTCACGTCGAGGCCGACGGCCTGGTAGACGCCCGCCTTGAGGCCCTTGGCGTGCAGCTTGTCGGCGATGTACTTGATGCCGTCGGGGAACGTCGTGGGGTTGGCGACCGGCCGCCCGTACGCGTCGTAGCGGTCCGACCAGCCCGCGTCGATGTTGACGTAGTCGTATCCGTGCTGTTTGAGCTTCGAGGCGAGTACGTCGGCCTGTTCGAGTACGTGCGCCTCGGTCAGCCAGCTCGCGCCGCCCGTGGGATTGACGCCGGGGTAGTTCGTGGCTTCGAGGCTCCAGCTGCTCCAGCCCATGTACGGCTTCTCCGCGAGCTTCGCCCGCTGCCGACCGGCGTCCGGCTGAGCGGCGGGCGCGTGCCGGGCCGCCGGGTTCACGGTGGTGGAATGCTGGGCCGCCGCGGCGGCCGGGCCGGTGAGACCGGCTGCCAGTACGGAGGCCGAGAGCATGCCGAGCGCGAGTGCCCAGCGTCTGCTTCCGACGGCCCGGGCCGTCCCCGCTCGTCCCGCGGTGCGACCTGACAGTGCCATGGATGCTCCATCTCGCCGCGTCATTGCGGCTGTTCATGGACGGTGTCCTTGCCGGGCCTGCCCGGTGGCGCGATCCCCACGGCTCGTCGCGGGATCGGACTCCGGGGCTCCGGGCTCCCTCCGTTGGGAGGGGAGCGCCGCGACTGTAGCCAGGGTTTCCTTCCAGGGTCAATATATTGATCCCGAATGTTTTCAACGGGTGCGACGGCGACGAACACCCCCTTGGCCAGGCAGCCTTGAGGCATTACCGTCCCATTACCTTCCATCAGAAGGTAATGTTACGGACGTGAGCCTCTCCCAACAGCCTCCCGCCGCCGCCCTGGTGTTCCAGACCCTGCTGACCCAGGGCCCGCTGACCAGGGCCGAACTCGGCCGGCGTACCGGGCTCTCGTCCGGCGCCGTCACCAAGGTCTCGACACCACTGCTCGCCGACGGCTGGATCACCGAGGTCGGCCAGCCCGTGGGCGAACGGCAGCCGGGCCGGCCGGCCACGCTGGTGGCGGTGCGGCCGGAACGGGCGCGCTTCATCGGCGTGAAGGTCACCGCCGACGAACTCATCGGCGTGCTGGCCGACTTGACCGCCACCCCCCTCGCCACCCGCCGCGCGGCTCTCGACTCGCGCGAGGTCGGCACGGTCGTGGAAGCGATCGCCCGGCTGGTGGGAAGGCTCGCCGCGGAGGCGGACGAGGAGCACGCCGCGCAGGTGCACAGCCTCGGCGTGACGATCTCGGGTGACGTCGACGGGCATACCGGCGCGGTGCGTTACTCACCGTTCCTGCACTGGCGCGGCGTACCGCTCGGCCGGCTGGTGGAGAGCGCGACGGGCATCCCGACCGTCATCGACAACGATGTACGGGCCCTGACGGTGGCCGAGCAGTGGTTCGGCTCGGGGGCGGGACTGTCCTCGTTCGCGCTGGTCACGGTGGGCGCGGGGATCGGCTGCGGCATCTCCGTCCACGGCAGGGTGGTCACCGGCGCCCACGGTGTGTCCGGCGAGATCGGCCACCTGCCGGTGGGCGGCTCCGACCGGGTCTGCACATGCGGCAACACCGGTTGTGTGGAGGCGATCGCCTCGGCGCAGGCCATCGTGGACCAGGTACGCCAGGACACCGGCGACGCCACGCTCACACTGGACGACGCCGTCGCCCTCGCGCACGACGGAGACGCGGCGGCCCGTGCGGTCTTCACCCGGGCGGGCCGCGCACTGGGCCTGGCGATCGCCTCGGTGGCCAACCTGTTCGGACCGGAACGCATCATCATCTCGGGCGAGGGCGTCGCGTCCTACGACCTCTTCGCTGACCAGATCCGGCAGTCGTTCACGGCCCAGGCCTTCGGCGCGGCGGCGGACTGCGATCTGGTGGTGCGCCCGCTGCCCTTCGAAGCCTGGGCGAGGGGTGGGGCCGCGGTCGCGGCGCAGCGGCTGTTCGCCCCGGTGGCGGGCCAGGGAAGCTCCCCGGGAAGTCCGGTGCGTTAGGGCACCGGCGGGAAGAGCCCTGGCGTCGAACCGGTTCGACGCCAGGGCCCGGGTCACCCGTCCGTGGCCATCAGCAGCGGCGGCACCATGAACCCTCCGCCGGTGGGGCTCTCCGGCAGCGGCAGCCAGCTGAGACCGACCATCCTCGGGCAGTCGCACCGCAGCCCGTCGTCCACACCGAGGCGCGGCTCACCGGGAGCCACCTCCACCAGGAAACAGGCCGACCACCCCGACGGATACGGCACGTCGTACAGATGGCGCGCGGACACGCCTGTCAGACCCACCTCTTCCGCCACCTCGCGGATCACCGCCTCCTCGGCCGACTCCCCGGGCTCGATCCCGCCGCCCGGCAGCGTCCAGTACTCCTGCCCGTCATGGCGGCCGGTGGGGCCCTTGCCCCGCTCGCGCACCATGAGAACCTGGCCGTCCCGGATGATCACCGCGGCCGCACGCCGTCTGTCCGTCATGGTCCAATCATGCCGGACGGCACTGACAGTCCCACTCCTCCTCGTCCGCTCCGAGCAGGTGCGCCGTCCGGTCCGCCGGTGGCAGGGGCCCGTGGTCCGAGGCGACCCCGAGGGCCGAGACCGCGGTCAGGTGGCCGAGGCGCAGCGCGCGTACCGGGTCGTCGTACCGGCGCAGGCCCGCCAGGAAACCGGCGGCGAACGCGTCTCCCGCGCCCACCGGTTCGACCACGTCGACGGTCAGCGCGGGGACCGTGTGGGACGCCGCACCGACGAAGGCCGTGGCGTCCCGGGGTCCGTCCTTGACGACCAGTGTGTGCGGGCCGAACAGCAGGTTCCGTACCGCGGCGGCGTCGGTGAGGCCGTCTCCCCACAGTGCCTGGGCCTCGTCCAGGCCGACGAACACGATGTCCGCGCGGCCGGCCAGTGAGAGCAGCGTGCGCGGCGCCGAGTCGTCCGGCCACAGCGCGGGGCGGTGGTTGACGTCGAAGCTGACGGTGTACGGCCGCTCCGCCGCCAGCGCCGCTTCGGCCAGGGCGCGGCAACTCGCCGACAGCGCGGGGGTGATGCCCGTCAGGTGGACGAGCCCCGCGCCCCGCACGGCTTCGGTGCGCAGCAGTTCCGGGCCCAGCGCGGAGGCCGCGGACCCGCGCCGGTAGTAGTGGACGCGTGTGCCGTCCGCGCCCGGGTCCTTGACCAGCAGGCCGGTGGGGCGCGACGGGTCGGTCCGTACGCCGGAGACGTCGACGCCGAACGCGGCGACGCGCTCCCGTATCCGCTGCCCGAACGGGTCGTCGCCCACGGCCGACACCCAGCGCACCGGCACACCGTGGTCGGCGAGGTACATCGCGACGTTCGACTCCGCTCCCGCCACGTCCAGACGCAGCAGGTCGGCCGAGCCCAGGGGCGCCACCGGGTCGGGGGCCAGGGCGGCCATCGTCTCGCCGACGCAGACCACCGGTCCCCCGGTGCTCTCGGCCGCGCTCATACGTACTCCTCCGGGCGGCCGCCGCCCCTGCGGATGCCCCTGGCCGGTTCGAGCCGCCCCGGCCAACGCCCCACGCGGACAAACCTGTTCGTCACTTCGTCTCCTCTCCGGCGAAGGATTCGGCGTCGTCCCTCGCGGCGGTCCCGGTCGCGGTTCCGACCACGTCCAGGAAATCGCCCGCCCGCCGCCTCAGCCGGTCCAGCGCGGCCCCGCCGGCCGCACCGCCGTCGGCCGCGTCCCCGATCAGCGGAGATCCGACGCCCACCGCCACCGCTCCCTGCTCCAGATAGGCCCGCGCGGCAGCCGCGTCCACGCCCCCGACCGGTACGAACGGCAGATCGGGAAACGGCCCGCGCAGCGCCCGCAGGTAGGCGGGGCCGCCGGCCTGCGCGGCCGGGAAGAGCTTGAACGCGTCGGCGCCGAGCCGCCGTGCGGAGAGGATGTCCGTCGGTGTCATCACCCCCGCGAGGACCGGGAGTCCCAGATCCTTGGCGGCCGCGACGCCGTCGCCCACCGCCGGGGTGACGATGAAGTCCGCGCCCGCCGCGTGGGCCGCGTGGGCGTCGCCGGCGCTGAGGACCGTGCCCGCGCCCAGCGGCGCACCGGGGCCGAGGGCGGCGCGGGCCCGGGCTATCACGCCGAGGGCGCCGCGCCCGCTCAGTGAGACCTCGACGAGAGTGACGCCCTCCTCGACCAGGGTCAGTACGGTCCTGAGCGCCGCGTCGGCGTCGTCGCCCCGCACGATGGCGACCAGACGGTGTGCGCGCAGCGCGCCCAGCAGATCCATGACGGTTGTCGTTCCTCTCTCGTACGTTATGACCGGCGGCCGTCCCTGTCGGCGGCCGCGCGTCTCACCACCGGTGCGTCGAGGTCACCGTCAGCCGCCAGCGCACCTCGCCGGACGCCGGGACACACGCCGCGTCGCCTTCGCCCGCCTCGGCCAGGTCGAAGACCCGGCCGAGCATCGGCTCCACACCGATCGAGCGGTACGGCGCGGTCTCGGGAAAGCCGCCGAGGTTGCGCCACAACGCGACGGAGACGGGCTGTCCTTCGGCTTCCAGAGCCAGGTGCAGTGTGTCGGCGCCGTCGTGCACATACGCCTCCGGTGTACCGACCACCGCGCCCACGGCCGTGCCGTCGTCGGGGCCGAGCAGATCCAGCCGCAGCCCGGCCGCCCGCGGCCAGTTGCCCGGTGTCCACCGCGCCCCGCCGTCGGGATACAGCCGGACCGCCGCGCCCTGCCGCATCTCGGCCCTGGCGCGCGCGGAGACGTCCAGCAGCGCGTGCCCGGCCCACAGGAAGCGGTAGCCGGGCGCGGCTGTGAGCCGGTAGTCCGCGACGGTCCGCCCGGGGAGCGTGGCGATGCTCCGTACGAGGCGGAAGTCCGGGCAGTCGACGGTCTCTTCGCCATCGTCGCACCGCCAGACGCGCGACCACGCGTCCCCGTGGTCCGGGGTCCCGCGCACGGTGGGCACACACTCCTCGAGGCCGCCCGCGTCGGCGAACGCGTCACCCGGCCGTGCTCCGGCCCTGCGCGGCTCGTCGCGGTGCCACAGCCACTCCCGGCCGCCGCCGGGACCGTCACCGCCTGACCGCAGCGACGTCCAACGCCCGCCGTGCGACGGGTCGGTGACGACCACCGGTCCTTCCGTGGCTCCGCTCACCGTCGCGCTCACCATTCCGCGAACGACCCGTCGGCGTGCCGCCATACGGGGTTGCGCCACGCGTGCCCGGTGCGGTCCGCCGCCCGTACGGCCTTCTCGTCCACGTCGATCCCGAGTCCCGGCAGGTCCGTACGGTGCGCCTGGCCGTCCGTGAACCGGAAGGGTTCCGTGTCGACGACATACGACAGCAGGTCGGCGTCCTTGTTGTAGTGGATGCCGCGGCTCTGCTCCTGGATGAGGAAGTTCGGTGTGCTGTAGGCAACTTGGAGGCTCGCCGCAAGCGCGATCGGCCCGAGCGGGCAGTGCGGGGCGAGCTGCGCCCCGTACGTCTCGGCCAGCGAGGCGATCCTGTGGACCTCGGAGATGCCGCCCGCGTGCGAGAGATCGGGCTGCGCGACGGCTATGCCCGCGGCGAGGGCGGGCAGGAACTCCGAACGTCCGTAAAGCCGTTCACCCGTCGCGATGGGAACCGTGCTCGCCGCCACGAGTCCCGGCAGCAGATGACCGTGCTCGGGCAGCAGCGGTTCCTCGGCGAACAGCGGGTGCAGCGGGGCGATTTCGTGCAGCACGCGGCGGGCGCCCGCCGGGCTGAACCGGCCGTGGAAGTCGACCGCCACATCCCGGTGCGGCCCCAGCACCTCACGCGCGGCGGCCACCCGCTCCACCACCCCGGCGGTCTCCGCCTGGCTGAGGATCGCCGGAGTGCGTCCCGCCGCGTTCATCTTGACGGCGGTGAAACCCGCCTCGACCTGCGCGCCGATCTCCTCGACAAGCCGGGCCGGTTCGTCACCGCCGACCCACGCGTAGACCCGGACCGAGTCCCTGACCGGGCCACCGAGCAGGGCATGCACGGGGGCTCCGTACACCTTGCCCGCGATGTCCCACAGCGCCTGGTCGATCCCGGCGACGGCGCTGGAGAGCACGGGACCGCCCCGGTAGAAGCCGCCCTTGCTCAGTACCTGCCAGTGGTCCTGGATCCGCAGCGGGTCCCGGCCGACCAGATACTCGGCGAGGACGCCGACCGCGGCGCGCACCACCTCGGCCCTGCCCTCGACCACGGGCTCGCCCCAGCCGACCACGCCCTCGTCGGTCTCGATGCGGCAGAACAGCCAGCGGGGCGGAACGAGAAACGTCTCGACACGAACGATCTTCACTTCTCTCCGGCACCTTCCGTCCGGGAGCCGGTCGTCCGAGAGGCCTTCGCCGGGGAGCCCTTCGCCGGGGAGTCCTTCGTCCGGGAGCCGGTCGTACGGGAGCCGGCCGCGCGCCGGCTGCCGTGCACCTTGTCGAGGTCGCGTACCGCCTGGTCGAGCAGGGCCCGCATCGCGCGCTCCGCGCCGTCCTCGTCCGCCGCGCGTACGGCGTCGAGGACCGCCTGGTGACTCGGTACGGGGTCCTCGCCGTGCGGCGAGCTGTGCACGATCTCGTCGCGGTGCGCGAGGCCGGACTCGATGACCATCTCCATGCGTTCCAGCAGCTCGTTGTGGGTGGCCGCGAGGAGCGCGCGGTGGAACGCGAGGTCGGCCTCGACCGCGTGCGCCGCCCCGCCGTCCTTGTCCCCCATCGCCCGCAGTGCCGCTTCCAGGGCGTCGAGGTCGTCGTCGGTACGGCGCCGCGCGGCCAGCCTGACCGCGGCCGGCTCGATGATGCCGCGGACCTCACCGAGGCTGCGCAGCAGACCGGCGTCCGCGCCCGAGGTGGTGCCCTCGGCGAACTGCCAGCGCAGGACGTCCGCGTCCAGCAGGTTCCAGTCGGCGCGCGCTCTGACGAAGGTGCCTCTCTTCTGCCGTGCGTCGACCATCCCCTTGGCCGCGAGCACCTTCAGCGATTCACGCAACGCGGTCAGACTGACGTCCAACTCGCTCTGCAGCGCCACGAGATCGAGCGTCGCTCCCTCGGGGATCTCGCCACTGAGCACCCGGCGCGCAAGAGTCTCCACGGTCTGGCCGTGCACTCCGCGGCGCGCGTATGGCGTCATGTCGTTCTGCCTTTCTGCTGATCCGTAAAGGGACGGCGGTGGTCAGGCGGAGGCCTTGACGACACTCCAGCCGCCGTCCACGAGCAGGCTCGCTCCGGTGATGTAGGAGGCTTCCCCGGCCGCGAGGAAGGCGATCGCGGCGGCGACCTCCTCGGGTTTCCCGAAGCGGTGTGCCGCGGTCTCCGCGACGCTGCGCTGCCGGTCCTCCGCCGGCACCCGGTCCCACGCGGCGGTGAGGATCGGCCCCGGCAGTACGGCGTTGACCCGCACCTGAGGCCCGTACTCCACCGCGAGTTGAGAGCAGAGCGAGAGGAGCGCGCCCTTGGTGGCGGCGTACGCGGGATGTCCCGGGATGCCCTTGTGCGCGTGGACGGAGGAGGTCAGCACGACCGCGCCCCGCTCCGCGCGCAGGTCGGGCAGCAGCGTCTTGAAGCCGAGGAAACCGCCGGTGAGGTTGACCGCGAGCTGGCGCTCCCACGACGCGAGGGACATCTCGTGCGCGGGGGTGACGTCCACGGTGTACGCGTTGCTGACGAGGACGCCGACGGGGCCGTAGGCACGGGCCGCGGTGAGAACGCGGTCCCAGTCGTCCTGGCCGGTGACGTCCGCCGTGACGAACGTGGCGCGCCCGCCGTCCTCGCGGACGCGCGCGGCGACGGCCTCGCCGCGCTCCTCGGCGATGTCGGCGAGGACGACGGCAGCACCTTCGGCGGCCAGCCGCCGCGCGGTGGCGGCGCCGATGCCCGAGGCGGCTCCGGTGACCACGGCGACGCGGTCGGTGAAGCGGGCGGATGCGTTCATGGGACGGTTCTGCTCCTTGGGGTCCGGGGGTGCTTCGTCGCGCCCTGCTCGCGTGCGTGGTCCTGCCGTGATGCTGCCAGTGCCGGGCCGTGCCCGGCATGCCGGTGTCGCGAACGCCGTTGTTCCCGGCCGGCGGTGTGTCGGCCGGCGACCCGGTTGCCACCGGCGCGGTGTCCGGCGGCGCGGCTCCCGGTGTCCCTGGCTGCTTCAGTGACCGGGCGCGCCGGGTCCGGTTCACTGTCTCGTCAGCACGACCAGTTCCGCGTCGTACTGGGCTGTCCAGGCGAACGGCAGCCCCGCGTGCAGCAGATGGGCCCCGCTGAACTCGGTTCCTGACGCGCCGTCGACGTACCGGGCCGCCGGATCCAGGCCGCGCAGCCGCAGCCGGGCCGGGCGGCCCGGCACCAGCGGCGCGCCGTCGAGGCGTCCGGTGTTCCAGGCGGTGACGACGACGCGGCCGCCGCCCGGCTCCTCGTACTGCGCTCCGCAGGTGGCGTCCGACGGTGTGTTCAGCAGCCGCACCTCGCCGTGGTGCACGACGTCGCGGATCTCCTTGTAGCGGGCGACCCACCGGGCGGCCTCGGCGCGCTGTTCCTGAGACCAGGTGCGGATGTCCGCGCCGATGCCGAGCACACCGGCCATCGCGTTGACGAAACGGAAGCCGAGCGAACGCGGGCGCGGGTCGAAGACGCCCGGCGAGTCGGTGACCCACGAACTCATGGTGTGCGGGGCGTGGGCGTGGAGGTAGCCGTACTGGATGGCGAGCCGGTCGAGCGGCGCGGTGTTGTCGCTGGGCCACACCACGTCCGTACGGGCGAGGGTGGCGTGTTCGATCCGGCCGCCGCCGCCCGCGCAGCCCTCGACGGTCACCCGCGGGTGGCGGGTCCGCAGATGGTCGAGGACCCGCAGGTAGCCGGCGACGTGCGCGGCATCGAGGTCCTGCTGCTCCACCGGGCCGCCGCCCGGCCTGCCTCGCTCGGTCGGCGGACGGTTCATGTCCCACTTGAGGTAACTGATCGCATGGTCGCCGAGCAGCCGGTCGAGGGTGGTGAGGACGAAGTCCTGGACGTCCTCGCGGCCGAGGTCGAGGAGGAGTTGGTTGCGTACGAGCGTGGCGGGACGGCCCTCCACGCGGTAGACCCACTCCGGGTGTTCCGCGTACAGCGCGGACTTCGGGCTGATGGCCTCCGGCTCGACCCAGAGTCCGAAGTCCAGCCCCAGGTCGCGCACTTGGCTGATGAAGTGGTCGAACCCCGCGGGGAACGCTGCCTCGTCCGGGTGCCAGTCGCCGAGGCCGCCCGTGTCGTCGGGGCGGCCGGGGAACCAGCCGTCGTCGACGACGAACAGCTCGGCGCCCATGCCGGCGGCCGCCCGGGCGAGTTCGAGCTGACTCGCGGCCTCGACCTCGAAGCCGGTGGCCTCCCAGGAGTTGTAGAGGACCTGGCGGGTCCGGTTCATCCGCTCGCCGGTCAGAGCCCGTTCGTAGCGGTGCCAGACCCGGGCGAGGCCGTCGAGCCCTTCCGGGCTGAACGCGCAGGCCAGGCGCGGGGTGACGAGGGTGGCGCCGGGCGCGAGCCGTACGGCCCCCTCGTGCGGCACGCGCCCCGCGCGGACCCGGAGCGCTCCGCCGGGCTCGGCGTCGGCTGTGATGTGCCAGTTGCCCGGCCACTCCAGTGCGATGCCGTACGTGGGCGTCTCACGCCCGTCCGGTGACGCGGCGTGCTGGACGGCGAGCCACGGGGCGTACGCATGGCCGGGAACGGCCTGGGTGGAGGCCATCTCGAAGCGGCCACGGGTCAGTTCGAGCTGGGTGAGCTGGAATTCCCGCGACCACTGTCCGGTGAGGTACGTGAGCCGGGCGCCGTCGGCCGCCGGGATGTTCACGGCCGCCGAGTCGAAGCGTTCCAGGCGCAGTTCGTCCTCGCCGGTGCAGGTCAGCTCCGTCCAGCGCAGGATCACGTCGGTGCCGGGCACGGTCTCGTAGCAGAGCGCCGTCTCCAGCCCCAGTGTGTCGTCGGTGAAGACCAGCCGCAGCGCACGGTCCGCGTCGGCCGTCGCGGAGGAGAACCGCCACCACACACCGCGCTCCTCGCCGGGGCGCTGTGCGACGAGGTCGGCTCCGGTGAACGGCCGCAGCCCGTACGGGATGTACTCGGCCGGAGCCGCGTCGGCCGGGGTGATGAAGTGGGTACGGCGTGACCAGTCGAGCGGTGAGGGTCCCCGCTCGACACCGTGCGGGCCCCAGGCGGTGAGTTCGGCCCATCGTCCCTCGCCCGCGAGTGCCACGGCGTAGGTGGTGTTCTCGGTGCGCAGGATCCAGCGGCCGTGCGCGGCCGGCCCGGGTACGGCCGGTTCATCCACAGCCGGTTCGTTCACAGCCGGTTCGTGCGCGCTCACTTGACTGCTCCCAGGTTGAGTCCGGCCACGAAGTGGCGCTGGAACCGCAGGAATACGACGACGGTCGGCGCGGCGGCGATGACCGAACCCGCCGCGACGACGTTCCACATCGACACGAACTGCCCCTGGAGTCCCAGGAGAGAGGCCGTGATGGGCATCCGGGAGTCCGTGCGCAGCACGGTGATGGCCCACAGCAGATCGTTGAAGATCCAGGTGAAGGAGAGGGCGCCGAGCGCGGCGAGCGCGGGCTTGGCGAGCGGCATGATGATCCGCCGGTAGATCTGCCAGGGCCCGGCCCCGTCGATGACGGCGGCCTGCTGGATCTCCGGCGGGACGGACCGCATGAACCCGTGGAGGACGAAGACGTAGAAGCCGACGCCGAAGCCGACCTGGACACCGATGAGCGCGTACAGGGAGTCGTAGAGCCCGAGCGTCTCGCTGATCCTGGAGACCGGGATCAGCAGGATCTGCGGAGGGAGCAGGTTGCCGCCCAGCATCAGCAGGAGCAGGGTCCTGCGCCCCGGCAGCTCGTAGCGGCTGAGTCCGAACGCGGCCATGGAGGCGAGCAGGAGCGAGAGCAGCACGGTGGGGACGGTGACGAGCAGGCTGTTGATCAGTGCCCGCTGCTGGCCGCCGTCCACCCAGGCCTGGTGGAAGCCGTCGAGGGTGAAGGAGTGCGGCAGGCTGCCCACGCCGTGGGAGGCGATGTCGTCGAAGGACCGGGTGGCGGTGACGAGGACGAGTGCGATGGGCACCAGCCAGAGCGCGGACAGCAGTCCCGCGCCGAGATGGAAGCCCGCGGTCGCCCAGATGCGGCGCCGGCCGTGGTGGCGGCCGCCCGCCCGTGGCGCCGGGGCGGTGTCGCGCGCCTCGGCGGGCTGCGCCGGGGCGTGGGTGACGGTCATCAGTCGGCCTCCCGGAAGGCGCGGACGAGGTAGGACACGATGACCCCGAAGGCCAGCACGAAGATCACGACCGCGAGCGCGGAGCCGTATCCCAGCCGCAGGGACTGGAAGGCGGTGGAGTACATGTAGGTGCTGAGCAGTTCCGAGGAGTGGTACGGGCCGCCGCGGGTGAGTGCCCAGATGACGTCGAACGAGCGCAGTGAGTCGATCACGATGACCGAGAGCACCACGGCGTTCACACTGCTGAGCTGCGGCATGGTGATGTGGCGGAACCGCTGGAAGGGGGAGGCGCCGTCGACCTTGGCGGCCTCGTACAGCACCGGGTCGATGCCCTTGAGGCCGGCGAGGTAGAGCACCATCACGTAGCCGATCTGGCGCCACAGGGCGGGTGCGATGACGGCGTACAGCGCGGTGTCCTGGTCGGCGAGCCAGGCGTGGGTGAGGCTGCCGAGCCCGACCCCTTCGAGTGTGGTGTTGATCAGGCCGTCGGGCTGGTACATGGCCTGCCACACCAGCGCGGTGGCGACGAGCGAGAACACCACGGGCAGGAAGAGGGCCGCCCGGTAGAAGCCCACACCGCGCCGCTCCTGCTGGAGCAGCAGGGCGGCGCCGAGACCGAGCAGCGCGGAGAGCCCGCCGAAGAGCAGCAGCCACAGCACGGTGTCGAGCAGCGCGGAGCGGAAGACACTGTCGCCGAGCATCTCGCGGTAGTTGGCGAGGCCGACGAACCGCGGGGCGGTGACGCCGTCCCATTGGGTGAGGGAGAGCCAGAAGCCCTGGACGGCCGGCCAGAACACCCAGAAGCCTTCGGCCAGCAGCGGCACGAGGACGAAGGCGAGGACCACGGGCGGGACCCTCGTCGCGCCCTGTCGCCGCGACCGGCGTGCGGCGGTGAGAACCGCCATCTCACCGGCTCCAGATCTTCTGCGCGTCCCGCTGCCAGGTGGTGAGGATGGACCCGATCTCCTTGGGCTTGGAGAGGTAGCGGGTCAGCGCGGTGTCGGCGGTGGGCGCCAGGGCGTCGCTGGAGTCGCGGTTGAAGAACTGCGTGACGTCGGAGGCGCTTTCGATCAGCGCGCGGCCCTTCTTCACCAGGGGTGTGCCGCTGTCCTTGGCGTCGGGGTGGGTCGGCAGCGAGGTGCCGGAGGAGCCCTTGAGGTAGATCTCCTGCGCCTCGGCGGTGGCCAGGTAGCGCATCAGCTCCTTGACCTCGTCCTTGCGACCGGTGCGCGCGCTGGCGAAGTACCCGTCGGTGGGGGCCTCTTCGACGATCGGCATCTTCGGGTCGATGACCGGGAATCGGAAGAAGTCGATGTCGTCGAGCTGGCCCTTGGGGACGGCGTCCGCGAAGAAGGTGCCTATCAGCATCATGCCGGTACGGCCCTGGAGGAGCGCGGTGGTGGCGTCCTGGAAGGGGAGGGCCGTGCCGTTGGGGTCGAAGTAGGGCAGCGCCTCGCTCCACCGGTCGAAGACCTTGCGGACCTCGGGATCGTCGAAGCGGTGCTTGCCCGCGAGCAGGTCGCGGTGGTATTTCGCGCCGTTGATACGGATGTTGAGATAGTCGAACCAGGAGGAGGCCACCCAGGCGGTGTTGCCGCCCGCGCCGAGCCCGATGGGCGCGACACCCTTGGACTTGAGTGTGTCGCACAGATCCAGGAACTCGTCCCAGGTCTTGGGCTCCTTGACGCCCCACTTGGCGAAGTTCGACTTGCGGTAGAAGACGCCCCACCAGTAGTAGGCGGTGGGGACGAACACCTTCTGGCCGGCCGAGGAGGTGCACAGTGTCTTCAACGCGTCGGAGTATCCGGAGAGTTCGGGCTTCGTCCAGATGTCGCTGACGTCGAGCAGCAGGCCCTTGCGCGCGTACGAGTCGGCCACGGACCCGGGGTACCAGGTGAGCAGGTCCGGCGGGTTGGCGGAGGTCAGGTACGTCGGGAGCTGCGTCCGGAAGGTCTCGGAGGCGACGGTGTTGAGTTTGGCCGTCGCGCCACCGCGCTTGTCGAACGCCTCGATCAGCTCCTCCATCGCGGTCTTGGCCAGCGGTGAGGAGAGGTTGGACTGCAGGGTGACGGGGCCGCTGCCCGACTGGCCCTTGCCGGCCGGGGCGGAGGTGACACAGCCGCTCATCAGCGCGGCGGCGCCGACGGCGCCCGCGCCCGCGAGGAAGCCGCGGCGGCCGGGTGGTGACGTGATCATGGAAGAACTCCCTCTACGCCCACGGAGCGGAGCCCGGCCCCCTGACGGCCGGGCTCTCGTTCGGCGGATACAGACTGGCCCGGTGCTGGACCGGCGTCAAGATTAATTACTAATTTATTTGCTGATGGCCGCTCTCAACTCCGTTCAGAGCGTGGCCTGATGGACCCGGCCCGCCACACCGCGGAACACGGTCAGCACACTGCCGTCCGGACCCGCCACCGCCCCGAGCGAGCCGTCGAACACACCGCTCGCGAACTCCGTACGCGCCGACCAGTCGCCCCAGCTCCCGCCGGCGGCGGACCGCTCCCAGAGGGTGTAGTCGCCGGCGCGCGCGTAGAGGTGCACGGTGTCACCCGACACCACGAGCGTCGGACTGCCGCTGACCGTGCCGCCCAGCGAGGACCAGTCGGACCAGCCTCCCGACGTGTCACGCACCCGTTCCCACACCGCGTCGTCGGCGGTGCGTACGGCGACGTGCACGGCGCCCGCCGCGTCGGTGACGGCGGAGGGGCGCCCGTACACCGTCAGGCCCGCCGGGGCGCCGACGGAGGTCCAGCCGCCGCTCTCACCGCGCGAGACGATGTCACCGTCCTCGCCCCGCGCGAAGAGCGTCCAGTGCCCGGCGCTGTCGAAGGCGACGGTCGGCGCGTCGGTGAGCGTTCCGCCGAGCTTGTGCCAACTCCCCCAGCGGCCCTGGCTGAAGGTCCGCCGGTACGCGGCGTCGTCCGTGCCGCGCACGAAGACGTCGACCCGGCCGCCGGCCGAGGCGTGGGCGGCGGGCTGGCCGAGGATCCGGCCGCCGGCCGGACCGCCGAGACTCGTGGTGCGAGGCGACCACTTCCCGTCACGTCCGCTCTGTGCGCGGAGCGAACCGTCTGTGCCCCGGGTGAACGCGGTCAGCCGGTCGCCGTCGCGCACCAGCGCGGGGCTCGCCGAGGAGTCCGTGCCGAGCGGGACTCCTGGCGCGCCGTCCGTGCCCGTCAGCGCGAGGAAGGCGGTGCCGTGCGCGGGGACCGTGACCGTGTACGAGCCGGTGCGGGTGCCCGCGCTCTTCCTGGCCCGCAGGTCGCGCACCGCCACCCGGCCGGTGAGTCCGGCGTCGGCGAAGTCGACCGTACGCGCGGCCGCCCGGTCCGAGCGGTTGAGCAGCACGACCGCGCGCCTGCCCGAGCCCTGGAGGACCTTGCTGTAGACGTCACCGGTGGCGTCGGTGGCGACCCGTACTCCCTGGACGGCCAGCGGGTCCTGGTCGACCGCGATGATCTCGGGGTTGTTCAGTGTGTCGGTCATCGACTGCGGCAGGGTGCGCGGGTCGGAGCCGATGACCAGCGGCGAGGCCATCTCGGACCACATCACCAGCTGGGTCGTGGACTCCTCCTCGGACAGCTCGTACGAGCCGTCCGGCATGGTCCGGGTGGGGATCAGGTAGTCGGGGTCGTTGTAGTGGCCGGGACCCTGGGCTTCCGGGTGCCAGGCGTTGGCGTCCATGTTGCGCAGCACGTTGGGCCATTCGCCGGCCGTGGGTGTGCCGTACGCGATGTCGGTGCCGCTGCGCCAGGAGTCGGCGGTGGTGGGCCCGTAGACGTACGCGTTGTGCGCGTCCTGCGCCGGGGTGTGCGGCAGCCCCCAGTCGTCGGTGAGCGGGTTGCAGAAGTTCAGCAGCATCGGCCGGCCGGAGGCGGCGACCGCGTCACTGAACTCCTGGTACGCGGGGCCCGGGTCGAGGCCCGCGGAGATCCCGCAGAGGAAGTCGACCTTGACGGCGTCGATCTTCCAGTCCGCGAACTGCCTGGCGTCCTGCTTGTAGTGGCCCCGGCTGCCGAGTCCGCAGCTCTTGCCGCCGTCGTAGTCACCTGCGTCGGTGTAGATGCCCGCCCTGAGACCGCGCTGGTGGAGGTAGGTGACCAGCGCGGGGATGCCGGAGGGGAAGCGCTCCCGGTGTGCGGCGAGCCGCCCCCGGCTGTCGCGCGGCACGTCCGCCTGCCAGCCGCCGTCCAGCCAGACGATGTCGTAGCCGCTGTCCCTGAGCCCGCTGCTGACGAGCCGGTCGGCGACGCTCCTGACCTGCTCCTCGGTCGGCGCGCCGAGACCGTAGTAAGTGTTCCATCCCATGTACGGGGTGGGGGCGAGACCGCTGGCGTAGTACGACGGGGCGCCCTGGTCGATCCGCTGCCGGTCCGGGGCGCCCGCCGGGCGGGACGGGTGTTCGGCGGCGTGTGCCGGAGGCACCGCCAGCGCGACCAGCGCGGCGGCCCCGAGGGCGGCTGCGGCCCGCCGGGCACGCACCATCCCTGCACGAAGCGAAGTCACTTGATTCTCCCGGGAGTTGGGGTTCACAGACGCCCCGCGGACCCGAGATCGGGGCGGCGGCGGCACGCCGAAGACTGTGACCGCACGACCGCACCCTGTCAACGATTATTACTAATTAACCTGAACAGGCATCCGGGTTCGCGCTCGGCGTCACCCGAAGCCCACTGCACCCGGCCCCGATCGCATAGGCTCGACGGCGATATGAACACCAACCACACTCCCCTCGGCCCGAAGGCCGACAAAGAGACGGTCCGCCGGCACAATCTGAGCCTCGTGCTCCGTGCGGTGCGGGACGAGGGCGAGGTGACACGGGCCGGTGTGGCGGCGCGCGTGGGGCTGACCCGCGCGGCCGTGTCGTCCCTGGTCGAGCAGTTGCTGGAGAGCGGTTTCCTCTCCGAGTCCGGCAAGACGTTCAGCGGACAGGCGGGCCGTCCCGGCACCGTGCTCAAAGTGACGCGAACGGGCCCCGCGGGCATCGGTGTCGAGATCAACATCGACTATGTGTCGGTGTGTGTGGTCGATCTCTCGGGCACCGACCGGGTCCGGCTGACCGAACACATCGACAACCGGGGCGCGCTGCCCGGCGAGGTGCTGGCCCGTGGCGCCCGTATCGCCGCCCGCACCCTGGAGTCCGCAGCCGAGCAGGACTTGCTGCCGGTCGGCGTCCAACTGGCCCTGCCCGGACTGGTTTCCGGCGGAACGGTCCGCCAGGCGCCCAACCTGGGCTGGAACCGCGTCCCCGCCGAAGAGCTGTTCGCCAAGTCGCTCGCGGTACTGCGGCCGGGCATGCCCGAGCTGCCGGTGAGTTCGGAGAACGAGGCCAACTTGGCGGCACTGGCCGAGTTGTGGTTCGGCGGCCTGGGCCGGCTGCGTACGTTCCTCTATCTCACCGGCGAGATCGGCGTCGGCGGCGCCTTCGTCCTGGACGGCGAACTGCTGCGCGGCGCCAACGGGTTCGCCGGGGAGATCGGCCATGTGGTCGTCGACGCCGAGGGCCCGCTGTGCCGTTGCGGCTCGCGGGGCTGCCTGGAGCAGTACGCCGGGCAGTCCGCGCTGCTGCGGGCGGCGGGGATCGACGAGAACTCCGGAGTGCCCGGCGTCGCCGAACTGGAGCGCCGGGCGCGCGGCGGTGACGCGCACGCCGTCGCGGCCGTCGAACAGGCCGGGGTGATGCTGGGCCGGGTGCTGTCGGGGGCGGTGAATCTCTTCGACCCGGACGCCGTGGTGCTCGGCGGGATCTACCGGACGCTGATGCCCTGGCTGTCCCCGTCGGCGGACCGCGAGTTGACGGCCCGTGTGGTGTCGGGGCTCTGGCCGCGCGACAGCGGGCGGCTGCGCGCGTCCTCCTCGGCGGGGGACGCGGCGCGCGGCGCGGCGGCGCTGGTCGTACGGGACGTCCTGGCCGACCCGGTGGCATACGTACGGCGCGGGACGGGCTGAGGAACGGCCCGCCCCGCGCCGGGGCCTACGTACGCGTCCCCGTACACGCGGGTGTACGGGGACGCGTGCGGTCAGCGTGCGCCGAGGAGGTGGTCCATGGCGAGCTGGTCAAGAGCCTCGAAGGCCATGCCGCGGGCGGCGGCCTCGTTGACGTCGAACGCCTCGAAGGCGCTCTTGTCGGCGAGCAGCGCGCTGACACCGTCGGCGGCGGTCGGCAGGGCCAGCTCGTCGAGACGGGCGGCGCGCAGCGCCTCCTGGACCAGCGGGTCCGCGCGGAACGAGGCGGCGCGCTCCTTGAGGATCAGGTAGTTGCGCATGCAGCCGGCCGCGGACGCCCACACGCCGTCGAAGTCCTCGGTGCGCGGCGGCTTGAAGTCGAAGTGCCGCGCGCCGTCCCAGCCCGCGCTCTCCAGCAGGTCGACCAGCCAGAAGGCGGCACGCAGGTCACCGGCGCCGAAGCGGAGGTCCTGGTCGTACCGGGTGCCGTGCTGGCCGTTGAGGTCGATGTGGAAGAGCTTGCCGGACCAGAGGGCCTGGGCGATGGCGTGCGGGAAGTTGAGCCCGGCCATCTGCTCGTGGCCGACCTCGGGGTTGACGCCGAACAGCTCGGGGCGCTCCAGGCGGTCGATGAACGCCAGGGCGTGACCGACGGTCGGCAGGAGGATGTCGCCGCGCGGCTCGTTGGGCTTGGGCTCGATGGCGAACTTGAGGTCGTAGCCCTTCTCGACGACGTACTCGGCGAGGAGGTCGAAGGCCTCCTTCATCCGGTCGAGGGCCAGCCGTACGTCCTTGGCGCCACCCGATTCCGCGCCTTCACGGCCGCCCCAGGCGACGAAGGTCTTGGCGCCCAGCTCGGCCGCGAGGTCCACGTTGCGCAGGACCTTGCGGAGCGCGTAGCGGCGGACGTCGCGGTCGTTCGCGGTGAAGCCGCCGTCCTTGAAGACGGGGTGCGTGAAGAGGTTGGTGGTGACCATCTCCACGGTGATGTTGTTGGCGTCCGTCGCCTGGCGGAAGCGCTTGATGTGCCCCTCGCGCTCCGCGTCGGTCGAGCCGAACGGAATGAGGTCGTCGTCGTGGAAGGTCACACCCCACGCGCCGAGCTCGGCAAGGCGCTGAACCGATTCGACGGGGTCCAGGGCCGGGCGCGTCGCGTCGCCGAACGGGTCCTTGCCCTGCCAGCCCACGGTCCACAGGCCAAAGCTGAACTTGTCCTCGGGGGTGGGTGTGAAGCGTTCCGTCATTCTCTGGCCGCCTTCGATACCTCAGGTCCGGCACGTGCCGACCTTTTTGTTTCCTGACATGACTAATATGGCACGAGCGTACGGGTGCGCAAAAGCCCCTGGCCCCGCTCATCGGTGTCCGACCCGCCGAACCTACGCGAGGCACGTGCGAGCACGTCCGGGACGACACGATAAATCGCCCGACTGTTCCGGTTCGCCGTCCCATCGCGTAATTTGTTTTTCCACGTCCAAAACAGCTCCGCCAGGCCCGTCCGACGGAGAGCCGGCGCACCCGCCGGGGAATGTCAGGGAAGAGGTACGTCCATGTCGCAGCACCCGGTCGTCATCGGCGTGGACAGCTCCACCCAGTCCACGAAGGCGGCCTTCACGGACGCCGTCACCGGCCGCATCCTCGCCGTGGGCCGCGCCCCGCACCAGGTGACCGGAGAGGGCGGCGCCCGCGAGACGGACCCGGAGGTGTGGTGGAACGCACTGCGCGACGCCGTCGCCGGCGGACTCAAGGAGTCCGGCGTCGACCCGTCGGCCGTCACCGGAATAGCGGTCGCGGGCCAGCAGCACGGTCTGGTGGTGCTCGACGGCGCGGGCAGGCCGCTGCGCCCCGCGCTGCTGTGGAACGACACCCGCTCGGCGCCCCAGGCCACCGCGCTCACGGAGGCGCTGGGCGGCCCCGACGCGTGGACGGCCCGTACCGGCTCCGTGCCGGTGGCCGCGATGACCTCGTCCAAGTGGCAGTGGCTGCGGGAGAACGACCCCGCCTCCGCCGAGGCCGCCGCGGCCGTCCGGCTCCCGCACGACTTCCTCACCGAGCGGTTGTCGGGCACCGCGGTCACCGACCCCGGTGACGCGTCGGGCACCAACTGGTACTCGACCGCGACCGGCACGTACGACCCCGAACTGCTCGCGCTCGTCGGCCTCGACCCCGACCTGCTGCCCGAGGTCGCCGCGACCGGCGGCACCCGGATCGGCTCGCTCACCCCGGCGGCCGCGGCGGAGCTGGGCCTGCCGGCCGGCATCGCGGTGGCGGCGGGAACGGGCGACAACATGAGCGCGGCCGTGGGCCTCGGCCTCGGAGGCGCGGGGCTGCTCGACCACCCGGTGCTCAGCCTCGGCACGTCGGGCACGGTGTTCGCCGCGACGCGCACCCGCCCCGCCGCCCGGCTGCTCTCCGGCTTCGCCGGGGCCGACGGCACGTACCTGCCGCTGGGCTGCACGCTGAACTGCACGCTCGCCGTCGACAAGGTGGCGGAGCTGCTGCGGCTCGACCGTGCGGACGCGGTGCCCGGCGGCGAAGCCGTATTGCTGCCGTACCTCGACGGCGAACGCACCCCGGACCTGCCGACTGCCTCCGGGCTGCTGACCGGCCTGCGCCACGACACGACACCGCAGCAGCTGCTGGGCGCCGCCTACGAGGGCGCGGCCGTATCCGTGCTGCGCGCGCTGGACGAGGTACTGCTCGCGTGCGGCCTCGACCCGGCGGACCCCGCCGTCGCGAGCCGTCCGCTGCGGCTGATCGGCGGCGGCGCGCAGGGCCGCGTGTGGGTGGAGACCGTACGCAGGCTCTCCGGCCGGCCGCTCGTCGTCCCCGAGAGCGGCGAACTGGTCGCGCTCGGCGCCGCCGCACTCGCGGCGTCCGCCGCCACGGGCGAGGACGCGGTGGCGATCGCCACCTCCTGGAAGTCCGGCGGCGGTCCCGAACTGGAGCCGGTGGAGCGGGACATGGAGACCTGGGAGCGGGTCACCTCGGTCCTGGACCGCGCCACGCCGAGCCTGCTTTCGTAGACCCTTTCCCGGACACGGCGAGCGGGTCCGGGTGAGGCTCCGCACGGAGCCTCACCCGGTCGGCAGTCCGGCCGCCGCCCGCGACAGCGCTTCGAGGACCGGGCGTATCAACGGGTGCTCGACGGCGCCCCGGCGCACCGCGGCGAAGACCCTGCGGGTGGCGGCCGGGCCCGCCACCGGGCGTACGACGGTGTCCTTCAGCTCCATGCCGCGCAGCGCGGAGCGGGGCACCAGCGCGACGCCCGCGCCCGCGCCCGCCAGAGCGACCACGGCGTGGAAGTCGTCGGAGGAGTGCACCAGACGCGGCTGGAAACCGGCGAGTTCGCAGGCCAGCTGTATCACGTCGTGGCACGGATTGCCGGGGTAGGGACCGATCCAGTCGCTCTCCGCCAGCTCCCCGAGCGCCACCTCGGGCGCCGGGGCGAGCAGGTGCGCCGAGGGCAGCACCGCGTCGAACGGTTCCGCGTACAGCGGGACCCTGGACAGCCGCAGGTCGTCCTCGCGCGGGGCGCCGCGGTACTCGACCGCGACGGCCAGATCCGCTTCTCCGTCGAGCACCATCGGCAGGCTCTCGTCGCCCTCGGCGTCCCGTACCCGCACCCGGATCCCGGGGTGCGGCCCGGACAGCAACCGGACGGCCGGGGCGACGACTTCGGCGATGCCCGTGGCGAAGGACGCGACCGTCACCTCGCCCGCCGCGCCTCCCGCGTACGCGGCGAGTTCCGCCTCCGCGCGCTCCAACTGGGCGAGGACGGCGTGCGCGTGGGTCAGCAGGATCTCACCGGCCGCCGTGAGCCGTACGCCGCGGCCGCTGCGGGTGAGCAGGGCGTGGCCGCTCTCCTGCTCCAGCGCGGCGAGCTGCTGGGACACGGCCGAGGGGGTCAGATACAGCGCGGCGGCCGCGGCGGTCACCGTACGGTGGTCCGCCACGGCTCGCAGAATGCGCAGGCGCCTGGGGTCGATCACCGCACCCATATTGCCAGATCGCCTGGTTCATCCCGTTTGCCGGGTCACCGGGGCAGACCGCCCGGTGACCCGGTCCCCCGGGTCAGCCGTGCAGCGCCGCGCGCGCGTCGACGAACGCGGCGACCGCCCGTTCCACGTCCTCCGGCGAGTGCGCGGCGGACAGCTGCACGCGGATCCGCGCCTGGCCCATCGGGACGACCGGGTACGAGAACCCGATCACGTACACGCCCCGCTCCAGCAGCAGTTCGGCCATCCGGCCCGCTTCTGCCGCGTCGCCGATCATCACGGGCGCGATGGGGTGATCGCCCGGCAGGATCTCGAAGCCCGCCTCGGTCATCCTCGTACGGAAGAGCGCGGTGTTGGCGCGCAGCCGCTCACGCAGCTCGCCCGCGCTCTCCAGCAGGTCGAGGACCTTGACCGACGCGGCGGCGATGACCGGCGCGAGGGAGTTGGAGAAGAGGTACGGGCGTGAGCGCTGGCGCAGCAGCGCGACGATCTCGGCGCGCGCGGCCACGTAGCCGCCCGACGCGCCGCCGAGCGCCTTGCCGAGCGTGCCGGTGATGATGTCGACGCGGTCCATGACGCCGTGCAGCTCGGGGGTGCCCCGGCCGCCGGGTCCGACGAAGCCGACGGCGTGCGAGTCGTCGACCATGACCATCGCGTCGTACCGGTCGGCGAGGTCGCAGATCTCGGCGAGTGGCGCGACGTACCCGTCCATGGAGAACACGCCGTCCGTGACGATCAGCCGGCGCCTCGCGTCCTGGGACTCCTTGAGCCTGGCCTCCAGGTCGGCGAGGTCGCGGTTGGCGTAGCGGTAGCGGCGGGCCTTGGAGAGCCGGATGCCGTCGATGATGCTGGCGTGGTTGAGGGCGTCGGAGATGACCGCGTCCTCGGCGCCGAGGAGGGTTTCGAAGACGCCGCCGTTGGCGTCGAAACAGGAGGAGTAGAGGATCGTGTCCTCCTGGCCGAGGAACGCGGAGAGGCGCTGCTCCAGCTCCTTGTGGATCTCCTGCGTGCCGCAGATGAAGCGTACGGAGGCCATGCCGTAGCCCCAGCGGTCGAGTGCTTCCTTCGCGGCGGCGACGACCTCAGGGTGGTCGGCGAGACCGAGGTAGTTGTTGGCGCAGAAGTTGAGGACATCGGCGCCGGTGGCGCCCGCCGCGACGGCCACCGACGCGCTCTGCGGGGTGGAGATGACGCGCTCGGGCTTGAAGAGACCGGCGTCGCGGATCTCGTCGAGGGTGGCGAGGAGGTCGTCCCTGACGGACGCGTACATGGGGGCTGCCTTTCTTCGGGGGCTCGGTCCGCCTCCGGAACACTCCGCGCCCCGGCCGGCGGCCGGCTCGTTCGCCGGTGGGTGGCTCATGGGCCGGTGCGGGGCGGCGGGCTGCCAGGACGGGGCTGTCGGCTCAGGTGGAGGATGCGGATGTGGCCCGGACCTCACGGTCGGACCTCGCGGCTCAGGCCGGGAAGGCCTCAGGCCGTCCAGTCGAGGATGATCTTGCCGCTGCGGGCCGTCGCCGCCTCGTCGAACGCGGCGTCGAAGTCCCGGTGGCTGTAGCTGCCGGTGATGACCGGGCGCAGGTCGAGGCCGCCTTCGAGGAGCACGGTCATCGCGTACCAGGTCTCGAACATCTCGCGGCCGTAGATGCCCTTGACGGTGATCATGGACGTGACGATCTTCGACCAGTCGACGGCGAACTCCTCGGCGGGCAGGCCGAGCATGGCGATGCGGCCGCCGTGCGTCATGTTCGCGACCATGTCACGCATCGCCTCGGGGCGGCCCGACATCTCCAGCCCGATGTCGAAGCCCTCCTTGAGACCGAGCTGGCGCTGCGCCTCCGCGATGTCCGTGTGCGAGACGTCGAGGGCGAGGGTGGCGCCCACCTTGCGGGCGAGCGCGAGGCGGTCGGGGCTGACGTCGGTGATCACGACATTGCGCGCGCCCGCGTGCCTGGCCACGGCGGCGGCCATGATCCCGATGGGGCCGGCGCCGGTGATCAGGACGTCCTCGCCGACGAGCGGGAACGACAGCGCGGTGTGCACGGCGTTGCCGAACGGGTCGAAGATCGCGGCGACGTCGAGGTCGACCTCGGCGCGGTGCACCCACACGTTGGTGGCGGGCAGCGACACGTACTCGGCGAACGCGCCGTCCCTGCCGACGCCGAGACCCACGGTGCTGCGGCACAGGTGCCTGCGTCCGGCCAGACAGTTGCGGCACTTGCCGCAGACGAGGTGGCCCTCGCCGCTGACGAGGTCGCCGACGGCGACGTCCCGCACGCCGGCGCCGACGGCCGCGACCTCGCCGACGAACTCGTGGCCGAGCACGAGCGGCGTCCTGACGGCCTGCTGGGCCCAGCCGTCCCACGCCCTGATGTGCAGGTCGGTGCCGCAGATGCCGGTGCGGAGCACCTTGATCAGTACGTCGTCCGGCCCGGTCTCCGGCTCCGGCACGTCCATGAGCCGCAGTCCCGGCTCGGCCTTCTGCTTCACAAGTGCCTTCATCGGCGCTGCTCCCGGCGGGTGACGGTGGTGATCAGCGCTGATCAGCGGCGATCGGTGGTCATGCACCAATCTGCCGAGCGGCGGCCGTTCAGTCCATCGAGGATTTCTTAAGCGGCCCAACAGCGGAGCTTCACGCGCGGTGGCGTCGGAGGCGGCGGCGCGGCCGCTTGCCGGAGTCCGGCACCGACACCGCCGTTGTCCGGGCGGGCCGGGGCAGCTCCACGGCGGCGAAGCTGCCGGGGAGGAGCGGTACGGGCGCCGGCACGGCCCAGACGGTGCCGCCGGGTTCGGCCAACCGGGCGGCACGCGGAGCGGCTGCCGGTGGTCGCCAGGGTTCCGGCGCCTGTGCGGGCACGCCACTGACGGCGGTCCCGTTCGCGCCGGAGCGCGCCATCCGGGGCCGCACCACGGAAGCGGGCGGCTGCACGGGCCATACGTCCTCGGCGGGCGGGGACGCGGACTCGGGACCGGTCCGCACGGGGTCCGTGCCGGGGCAGGCGTCCGTCGTCGGCTCCTTCGCTGGCGCCGGCGTACGCGCGGGCGCGGGTCCGGACCGCCGTACCGCAGGCGAGGAAGGCGCCGGTACCGCGGACGCCGCCACGGGAGCCGCGGTGACAGGGGATTCCGGCGTCGCCGGTGGCGTCGTACGCGTCAGCAGGACCACCCCGCGCGCCGCCGCCACCGCGCCCGCGGCCGCCGCCACGATGCCGAGTGCGCCGCCCTGGAGGCGTTCGCCCAGGAGCGCGAGCCCGACCGCCGACGCGGCGACCGGGTTGGCGAGGGTCAGGACCGCGAGCGGTGCGCCGAGTCCGCCGCGGTAGGCGGTCTGCGACAGCAGCAGTCCACCGGACGCGAAGACCGCGACCAGCAGCGCCACGCCCCCGACCTGCCATATCGGCATCGCGTGCGAGCCGCCTCCGGTGGCCGCCACCGTCACCGTCTGGGTGAGGGCGGAGGCGACACCGGAGGTGATGCCGGAAGCCGTGGCGAACCCCAGGCCGGGGCGCCCTCCGGAACGCGATCGGGTGAGCAGGGCCACCAGCGCCAGCGCGACACCGGCGACCCCGAGCGCCTGCGGCAGCGAGAGCGTGTCGGTGGGTGCCGTACCCGCGGCCGTCAGCAGGATGACGGCGAGGCCGACGAGTGTGAAGGCCGTACCGCGCCACTCCCCCCTGCTGACCTGCCGTCCCGCGCGGCGCGCGCCCAGCGGCACGGCCGCGACCAGGGTCAGCGCGCCCAGCGGCTGGACGACGGTGAGTGAGCCGTACGTGAGCGCCGCGACATGCAGCGCCGCCCCTGTGGCGTTCAGTCCGACCGACCACCACCAGGCACCGCGGCCGAGCAGCGTACGTATGCGGGTCCCGGCGGGTGTACGGGTGGCGAGGCGCTCCTGCGCCACGGCGGCGGAGGCGTACGCGACCGCCGAGACCAGCGAGAGCGCGACGGCGGCTATGAGCGAGCCGTTCACCGGGACACCCCCGAGGTGGCGAGCGGTCCGCCGGTGCGGCCGGGCACGGAGGACCGTACGACGAGTGACGCGTTCCGCGGCAGCCGGAAGACCGCCAGCGCGCCCGCCAGCAGGGCGCCGGCGACGATGGTGTCGAGCCAGTAGTGGTTGGCCGTGGCTATGACCACCAGCAGCGTGATCAGCGGGTGCAGCAGCCAGAGCCAGCGCCACCGTGAGCGGGTGGCGGCCACGAATCCGACGGCCAGCATCAGCGCCCAGCCGAAGTGCAGCGAGGGCATGGCGGCGAACTGGTTCTCTATCGAGCCGGCTCCGGGGGTCGCGCCGTACACCGTCGGGCCGTACACCTGACCGGTGTCGACGAGGCCGGTCGCGGAGAGCATGCGCGGCGGCGCGAGCGGCAGCAGCAGATGGAGCGCGAGCGCGGCGCCGGTGACGGCGGTGAGGACCCGGCGGGACCACACGTAGTGGGCGGGGCGGCGCAAGTAGAGCCAGCCGAGGAAGAGCACGGTCGCGGGGAAGTGGACCACCGCGTAGTACGTGTTCGCCGTGTGCACCAGCGTCTCGCTGTGCAGCAGCGTGCCCTGGATCGCGCCCTCGCCGTTCAGACGCAGCGCGCGCTCCAGGTCCCAGACCCGGTGGGCGTTGTGGAACGCCTCATCCGGGTCCCCGTTCGCGGCCTGTCTGCCGAGCTTGTACACGAGGAAAAGTCCGGCCACGAGCAGCAGCTCGCGGACGAGGGGCGGTCGGGCGGAAGTCCCCTGCTTCCGTTCGGCGGGCCCAGTGCGGGCGTTCATTCACCCGACCCCTTCGCTGAACAACACGGCGCGCGTACCGCGTCGTGGGTGTGGTGCGGCGGCGCGGCGGCCTGCGCCACACCCTATCGATACGTGAGTGTACCGATACGCGAACGTATCGGTACACTGGCGTATCGATACCGGCCGCGCAAGGTCGTGAACACCTTCACGTTCCGGTCGATTCCAGGACCGAGTGGGCAGGACCGAGAAGGAGAGACGATGACGTCGCCGCGCCGCTCCAAAATCACGCCGGAACGGGAAGTCGAGTTCTACGAAGCCGCCCTGGACCTGCTCAGAGAAGGCGGCTACGACGCGCTGACCATGGAGGGCGTCGCAGCCCGCACCCGGTGCGGCAAGTCCACGCTCTACCGCCAGTGGGGGACGAAGCCGCAGCTCATCGCGGCGGCCCTGCGCGGCACCCGGTGCGGGAAACGGCTCGTCGAGATCGACACCGGCAGCCTGGCCGGAGATCTGCGGGAAGCGGCCCGGGTGACCGGCGCGGGCTCGGGGCGCGACACCTCGCTGATGCACGCGCTCGGCCACGCGGCGCTGCAGAACCCGGAACTGCAGCGCGCGCTGCGCGAGGCCCTGATCGAACCCGAGGTCGAGGCGATCGAGGCGATGATCCGCCGGGGGGCCGCGCGCGGGGAGATCGACGCCGACAACCCCGCCGCGGAGTTCGTGGCCACCCAGCTGATCGGCGTCGTACGCGCCAGGCCCATGCTGGAGGGGCGTTACGCGGACGAGGCCTACCTCTCCCGGTTCCTCGAGGCCGCGGTCTTCCCGGCCCTCGGGCTGCGAGTCACCTCGCCCACCTGACCGGCGGGCCGTCGTCCGAAGCGGATGACGACGGCCCGCCCGCGCCGCACCGTGGGGACGGGGGCGGCGCACTCCGGCCTGTGGGCTCCTCTTCCGGGAGGAGCCCACAGGCATGTCCGCGGCCCTCTCGCGCCGGCGCACTCCCCCCCTGCCCGCTCCTGCCGCCTCCCGCCGCCTCCCGCCGCCACCTTCCACCCTCGGCCCATCGGGAAGGGCTGAGGCGAATCACGCGCATCCGTCCCACCGGGTTCCGGCCATTGGCGTACCGGCGGTCATCGAATCCGCCCCTCCGCACATCTGACGAACCGCCAGGTCAGCCACGCGTTCGAACACTCGCTCCCACATTCGGTCAAATTTGATCAAGTCGCGCTCACTTAAGTGCCTTTGACGATCCAACCCGGGCGGATACGCTCCAGTCGAACAACACCGCGCTGCTCTCAGGAGGCCGATCATGCGCCGTGTTCAGGAACAGCACGTGACCCGCCAGCTCCCCGCTGTGCCGTTCTACTGCCCCGTCCCGTCTGCCAGGCACCCGTCGGGCGACACGCTCAACGACCTGACGGTGCACTGGATGCTCCGGCGGAAGCTGGACACCGACGAGCGGCAGCTCAAGCGGCTCGCGGTCTGCGACTTCGGCGGACTCGCCGCGGCGACCATGCCGTACGGCACGCTCGAACCGCTGTCCCTGATGGCGAAGTTCTACGCCGTGCTGTTCTCGCTCGACGACGGAGTGTGCGACGAGACCGGCGCCACGGCGGACCTGCTGGCCCAGGAGACCTCGCACATCATGCGCGCGCTTGAGGCGCCGGCCGCGCGCACCCGCGACGACTCCCCGCACACCGCGGCGCTGCGCGAGATCCGCCTCGAACTGGAGCGGTACGCCTCGCCGCGCCAACTGCGCCGCTGGGTCGACGCGATGCGCGTCTACACCTCGGGGCTGGTGTGGGAGGCGTCCTGGCGGAACCGGCCAGGACTGCCGTCACTCGACGACTACGTATCGCTGTGGATGCGGGCCATCGGTGTGGCGCCGTTCACCGCGATGATCGAGATCATCGGCGGATTCTCCGTCAGCGACGGGCAACTCGAGGACCCGCGTGTGCGCGCTCTCACCGAAATCACCTGGACGCTGGTGAGTTGGGACAACGATCTCTACTCCCGCAACAAGGAACTGCTGCGGGCCGACGACAATCTCAACCTCATCGACGTGCTCTGCCAGGAGTTGGGGCCCGATCCGCACCGCTCGCTGGTGCGCGCGGTGGCGATGCGGGACCGCGTCATGGTGCTGTTCGACCGGCTGGCCGCACAGGTGCTGGAGGACGCGGACCACGAACTGCGCTCGTACGTCGGGGGACTTGGTCAGTTCATACGGGGGCATCTCGACTGGGCCTCGGCCTGCCCCCGTTACGCCGTACCGTCGGGACCCGAGGCCACGCCGGGCGGGTGGTGGAAGCAGCACCCGGCCGACGACAGTCCGGAGCCGCTTCCGGTCCCGACGATCTCCTGGTGGTGGGACCAACTGGACGCTTCGCACCGAGTGGCGCACTGAGCGGCACGTCGGACGGCGCGTTGAACGGTGCGTTGAGCGGCACTTTGGGCGGCTCCCACCAGGTGTGCGGGCCGCCCGGTGACAGCCGTGACGGCTGTCCGGGGCTCGGCCGGGCGTCTGCGGGCGGCGGGTCAGAGCCTCCGGAGGCCGTGCATCACCGCTTCGAGCAGGGACCGGTCGGCGCGGGCGACCGGCGCGCGCGCTTCGACCGCTCCGGCACCCAGGAGTTCGGTCAGCAGCGAGGTCACCCCGCTGGGGGGAAGGCCCAGACGGGCGGAGATCTCGGCCACGGAGAGCGGCGCTCCGCACAGCCGCAGGATGGCGGCCTGCTCGGGCCGCACCCGCGGTGAGGGCTCATGGCGCGCCACGATCATGGTGACGAGATCGAGGTGCGCGCGCCGGGCGCCGCCCCGGCCGCCGGTGATCACGTAGAGCCGTTCCGGACGGCCCGCGTCCACCGCGGGCCGCTGCCTTCGTTCGTTTCCGAAGGACGTCACAGGGCCGGCCCGTCCAGGTGATCCCGGCTGCTCAGCTGGTCGCCGATCCGGCCGACCGCGTCCCGCATCCGGGCACCCATCAGCCCCGCGTCCACCGTCCCGTCGGCGAGGACCGCGAGATACGCCTCGGTACCGGCCTCCATCAGGTAGAAAAAGCCGCCGCCGACCTCGATGACCACGAGCCGCATCCGGCCGTCGCTCGACGGGATCTCGGCTGCGACCGCGGCGGCCAGGCTCTGCAGTCCGGCGCAGGCGGCGGCGAGCCGGTCGGCGGCGTCCGGGTCACCTCCGTACCGCGCGATTCCCAGTCCGTCGGCCGAGAGCACCACGATCTGCTGGATCTGCGGCAGGCCGTCGGCCAGTTCCTTGAGCACCCAGTCCACGTGTGCCCGCTGCTCGATCACTTCTGTTCTCCTTTGCCCCGCGCGTTGTCGGTCTCGTCGTGGCAGCCGGAACCGGCCGGTGTGTCTTTCCTGGCGGCCGACGACTCCCGCGAGGGGCCGTTGACCGCCTTGGTGAACGCTTCGAGCCAGAGGCCGGGCCCGGATTCCCGGACCGGCGCCTTGTCCGCTTTCCGGCCTGAGCCGGGGGTGGAGGCAGCGTCATGGTGTCCGGCCCTCTCGGTGCGCGTGCGGGCGCGCCGTTGCGGCAGACCGTTCTCGGTCCACTCCATGACCAGGGGCACGTCGTCCTCCGCACGGGCGCCCACGCCCTCGGCGACGTGCGGTGTCCGGGGCGGAGCGGCGTCCGCACCCGGCAGCGCGCAGACGCCGATGCCGTGGGCGACACCGGGTGCGGGACCTGTGGTGATGAGATCGTGCGGCACCACGAGCACCGCGCGGACACCGCCGTACGCGGACTGCCTCAGCGAGAAGCGCAGTTGGTACAGCCGGCAGAGCCGTCCGACCACGGCCATACCGAGGCCGGGGGACTCACCGGGGTCGTCGGGATCCTGGCCGGCCAGCGCCCGCGCGAGGGTGCGTTCGGCCCGCTCGCGCGCCTCCTCGCCGAGGCCCGGTCCGCCGTCCTCGATCTCGATCGCGATCCCCGTCTGCACCTCGACCGCCGTGACATGGACACGCGTTCCCGGCGGCGAGCAGCGGGTGGCGTTGTCGAGGAGTTCGGCGCAGGCGTGGATGACCGGTTCGACGGCCGTGCCGGTGACGGCGACCTTGGCGATGGAGTGCAGATCGACCCGCTGGTACTCCAGGATCCGGGACATCGCTCCACGCATCACGCTGAACAGCGGCACAGGCATCGGCCATTGGCGATCCGGGCGGGCATGGCCGAGCAGGGCGAGACTGTCGGCGAGCCGGCCGATCAGCGCGGTGCCGTGGTCGATACGCAGCAAGTCGTCGAAGAACAAGGGGTTGCGGCCGTGCGCCTCCTCCATCTGGCGCAGTTCGCCCGCCTGTTGGTGCACAAGAGACTGGACGCGCTGCGCGATGGTCACGGAGGAACGCCGTGCGGACACCCGTTCGGCCTCCTCCCCGGCAGCGTTCTCCAGCACGTCGCGAAGCAACGCGCGCAGGGCTGGACCGAGTTCGCGATGCCGCTCATCGCCGTCCACGACGTCGGACATCGCCTCCGCCGGCGACTGGCCCTGGCGCAGACGGCGCAGAGCGGCGGGCATCAGCTCCCTGCCGAGCCGCACGGTCTCGTCGTCGCGTTCCGCGAAACGGCGCTCGAGGAAGGCGACCCGGTGCGCGTAGTGCTCATGGAGCGTGCTGACCTCCCGGCCGCGTCCGGCCAGTTCGGCCGCGCACCACGTGATGACGGCCGTGGCCACCCCGCCGTACAGCGCGACCGGTATCCGCGCCGCGTCAGGGACGACGGCCACCACGCAGGCGGTGACCGCCACGATGAGAACGGCGGGGAAGACAAGCGCGCGTACCGCGGGCGACGTCTGATCATCCGGGGGTGCTGCGACACGAACCATGTAAGCCTCTGGCGGTTAATTCAGGTCGGATCATTCGAACCATCGAGACACATGGGAACAAGTGCCTGATTTACTATCAACTCAACGCACATCGTGGGAGCTTAGCCCGGCCGGATCACCACATAGGCATATTCACGCAACCGGCTGCACAGTCCGCGCCGGCAGGCATACACTCACGCCTTCGCGCGCCGCACGTCCGTCGGCGCACACCACGTGACGACAGCTGTGCGACTGCCGCTCTCCCGCACGACCCGAGGGACGGCACGGGCGACGGCCGGCGGGCAGGCGGCAGGCCCTGACGGGACGTCACGGACACCTGGTTAGGGTGGCTGGTCAGGGACGACGGAGGGGGTCAACGGTGAGTGGGCGGCAGGCCGGCTGGATACGGGTGCCGGTGGGGGCGGACGCCACCCGGTGGGCGACGCGGGGGCGGTGCCGTCTGGTCCTCCTCGTCGTGCACAACGTGACCTCCGCGACCCGGCTGCTGGACGTCCTGCCGCTGTTCCGCGACGACTTGCGCATTCAGGTGCTGGCGACGTGCACCGGGTCGTCGCCGTTCCAGGCGGGGGTGCCCGAACTGCTGGCGGACACGGGGGTGCCGGTACTGCCGTGGGAACAAGCGCTGGAGCTGCCGGTGGACCTCGCGATCTCAGCGAGCTTCGGCGGCCGATTGGCCGAAATTTCCGGCCAATTGGCTGTTCTCTCGCACGGCGTTGGATATAATAAGAGGCTGGCTACACCGGACACCGGACACCGGACACCGGACACCGGACACCGGACACCGGACACCGGACACCCTTCGCCCGACGCCACCCCGTCCGCCGCCGCACCGCCCGTCTTCGGTCTCTCCCCCGAGTGGCTGCTCGCGGACGACGGCTCCCCCGTCGCCGACGCCATGGTGCTGTCCCACCCCGAGCAGGGTGACCGGCTGCGCGCCGCGTGCCCGCAGGCGGCGCACACCGCCGTCCTCGCCGGCGACCCGTGCTTCGACCGGACCCTGGCGGCCCTGGCCTCCCGCGCCCGCTTCCGCCGGGCCCTCGACGTGCGGCACGGGCAGCGCCTCGTCCTGCTGAACTCGACCTGGAACCCCGAGTCGCTCTTCGGCGACGGCGGCGGGGAGGATCTGCTGCCGTCGCTGCTGCCGAGACTCACCGCCGAACTGCCCGCCGACGAATACCGGTTGGCGGCCGTGCTGCACCCCAACATCTGGCACGGCCACGGCCCGGGACAGGTCCGCGCCTGGCTCGACCGGGCGCGGCGCGGCGGCCTCGTGCTGGTGGATCCGCTGGAGGGCTGGCGTCAGGCGCTGATCGCGGCGGACGCGGTGATCGGGGACATGGGGTCGGTCAGCTATTACGCGGCTGCCCTCGGGACCCCCGTCCTGCTCGGCGCGGCGCCACTCGACGGTCTCGACGAGCGGTCGCCGGTCGCCGCGTTCGGCCGTCAGGCGCCCCGGCTCTCCCCGTACGCCCCGCTCCGCGGGCAGGTGGAAGCGCTGCTCGCGACCCACCGCCCGCCGGCCGGCCCTGCCGAGCTGGTCTCCTCCGTGCCGGGTGAGGCGGCGGCGCGGCTGCGTCACCTCTTCTACCGGCTCATCGGTATCCCAGAGCCCGCGGATCCCGCGCTGCTCGACCCGCTGCCGCTGCCCGCCTACGAGGAGGTGGCGCGAACCGCCCCGCTGCGCGTGGTCACCCGGCTGGTGGGAGCGTGCGAGGTGGAGGTGGTCCGGTACGCGGATCCCCGGTACGAGCCGGCGGGAGACGGCGACGCGCACACCGCGATGCACGAGGACACACTGGATCCCGGCCAACTGGCCCTGGCCGACGTGATCTTCCAGTACGGCGCCGCCGACGATCCGCGGTTCGGCGGCCCGGCCCGGTGGGCCGCCGAGGTACTGGCGCGTCATCCGCACTGCGCGGTCGCGGCGTACGTCACAGGACCCGGCGCCTGTGCCGCGCGTACCCGGGACGGGGCCCTGGTACGGCTCAGCGCCGAGCAGGCCGGGGATCAGCCGTACGCCCCGGCCGACCCCGCCGCGTACGCCTCGGCCCTGTACGCCTGGTCGGCCGCGGGCAAGGGGCTCGGCGAGCTGATGGCGGGCGGGATGCTCGTCCGGACCGGCCCGAGCACCCACCGGGTGTCCGTCACACCCCTGCGCTGAGGCTCCGCTCGCGCAGCGCGCCCAGGTGGGCGAGGTGATGGGCGGCGTTCTCCGCGTCCAGCAAGGAGATCGCCTCGTCGATCAGCCGCAGCGCGGCGGCTGCCTCCCCCTGGTCGAGACGCGTCTCGGCGAGGTCGGTGAGTGTGCGGGCACTGTTGTACGACTCCGCCGTGTCCCGGAAGAACCGCAGCGCGGTCTCCAGCCGCTCCCGCGACTCGTCCAGCCGGCCGAGGCCGCGCAGCGCCCGGCCGCGATGGCGCTCCAACAGGGCGTGGGCGCGCGGCATGTCGCGCTCTCCCTCGTCGCCGGGGCCGACTCCGGCGAGGATGGTGTGGGCCGCCTCGAAGCAGTCGTACGCCTCCTGGAAACGCCACTGCCTCAGCCGCAGCAGCCCCAGCGACTCGACGGCGGAGGCGTGGCCGCGCCGATGCCCGGCCTGCTCCTCCGCCCGGGCGGCGGCGGCCAGTTCGGTGCCGGCCTCCTCGTATCGCCGCAGCTCCATCAGGTCGAGAGCGAGCAGCGAACGCATCCGTCCCGCCATCCGGGACCCCGCGTCGTGGAGATCCGCAACGCGCGCGCCCGTGCGGAGGGCGGGGAGCAGTACGTCGTGGTGTCCCGCCTTCAACTGGAGCGGCCAGAGCGCCTGGCAGAGCTGGTACACCGCCTCCGGCCTGCCCAACTCCTCGGCCGCGCGCACCGCTTGGACGAGGTTGCCCAGCTCGTCGCGGAGCGCTGACAGCGCGTGGCCCGGGTCGCGGTAGGTGCCCGGTTCCAGTGCGTCGTAGAGCGGGCCGATCGCCCAGGCCTGGGGCAGGGCGGCGAGCCTGGCCCGTACCGCGAAGCGCAGGTACCACTCGACCGTCGCGGCCATCGCCGCCGCGCAGGCCGCGATGCCGTCCTCACGGGCGGCCAGGTCCTCGGCGTGCGCGCGGACCTGCGGGCGGTAGCGGTAGCGGTCGGTCTCCGTCTGCTCCAGCAGCCCCGCCTCGAAGAGCGTGCCGAGCAGCAGGACCGCCTCGTCCTCGGGCACACCCACCGTGTGCGCGACGGCGGCGGGCCCGAAGGCGGGCCAGGCGATCAGCGACATCAGCCGGTAGGTCCGCGCGGCCTCCGGCGCCAGCCCGCGGTACGTGTCCTCAGCCGCGCCACGGACGGGGTCGCCCGCGAACGCGGCGGGCCGTCCGGCCGGCGCCGGTTCGGTCAGCAGCGGTACGGCCGCGCGCAGCGCGTACGGCGAACCCTCGCACCGGGCGAGGACGGAAGGCAGCACGTCCCGGGCCGCGTCCAGGACCTCCTTGCCCGCGAGGTCGCTGAGCAGCTGCCGCGCGTCCTTCTCTGTCAGCGGTCCCACGGGGACGGGCACCGCGTCCAGACCGGGCAGCCTGCGGCCGGCCACGACCACGGTGAACACTCCGCGCGCGGAGGTCAGCAACGGCCTTACCTGCGCGGACGAATGGGCGTGGTCGAGTACGACGAGCAGCCGCCGGTCCGCCACCAGATCGCGGAAGCATTCGCCCCGGTCCGCCGTGCTCGGCGGGATGTCGTCCAGTTTCAGGCCCAGCTGGACGAGGAGACTGCGGAGCACCACGGCCGTGTCGACAGCCGTGCCGGGTGCGGCGCCGCGCAGGTCGGCGTACAACTGCCCGTCCGGGAAGCGCTCCGCCTCCTTGCTTCCCCAGTGCACGGCGAGCGTGCTGGTGCCGATGCCGGCGGGTCCGTGGACGAGTGCCACGCGGGGCCGGCCGTCGGGCCTGCGCGCTGCCTCCCTGCCGAGGAGCTTCAGCGGTTCCTGACGGTTCGTGAAGAAGCGTACGGACGGGGGAAGTACCGGTACGCGGTCGGCCCGTGCCGGGCCGGGCGCGCTGCGCGCGAACGCGCTCCAGGAACGGGCGAGCGCGGGATCGCTCCGCACCCCCGCGTGGACCAGTTCCGCCACGGCCGCCAGCTCCTCCGGGCCGGTAGGAGCGGGCACTTCCCGCCCCGCGATGCGCCGCACCAGCCCGCCCGCAGATTCCCAGGCCCATTTGCCGGCCTCATTGGCCATGCCCGCGCCCACGGTGGCCAGCACCGCGCCGATCGCCGTCAGTGAATTGGGATCCAGCATCCCGCTCCCCGCTCCCCGGTCTGTTGCGAGGCGGCGACAGCTGCCGCGCGCCACGGTCCGGGAGCAACCGTACTCACAACGCGCCTGTTGTGCTGGCGTGTTCGGAGGCGCGCGTGCCCGGTCGTGAGGTACCGGTCCACCCGGGACACCGCGTGCGAACGGGATGCCGAAGGACCTGGGACACGCCTCGGGCCACTGCGGCCCGGCTTCATGATCATGATTCCGGGGCGGTCGTGGCGCGGGGAGAGCGGGGCCGCGCCAAAACAGCGCCCGCGTGCGGGGCCCGGTGCACCAGGCAGTACGCGCCAAACATGTCGATACTGGGCAAATGACCCGACACGGAGAGCTGGGCACGGCCCTGCACCGCTGGCGTGACCGAACCGTACCGGCCGATCCCGGAGTGCCCGCGGGCGAGCCCCGCGACTCGCCGGGGCTGCGGCGTGAGGAGCTGGCGCAGCTCGCGGGGCTGCCCCTGGATTACGTCATCCGTCTGGAGGAGGGGCGCGCGACCTCCCCCTCCGTACAGGTCCTCACCGCGCTGGCACGTGCGCTGGAGCTGTCCGACGACGAGCGCAGGCATCTGTTCCTGCTGGCCGGCCAGTCCCCGCCCGCCATCGGGCGCGTGCGCGACCACATCCCGCCCAGCGTGCGGCGGCTGCTCGACCGGCTGGCGGACGCGCCGCTCAGCGTCTATGACGCCTCCTGGAACCTGGTCACCTGGAATCCACAGTGGGCGGCCCTGGTCGGGGACCCCTCGGAGCGGACCGGGCGCGAGCGCAACGTGGTGTGGCGCCACTTCACCGGGGCGGCCGGGCGTGTGGCCCGCACCCCGGAGCAGGAGGCCCGGTTCGAGGCGGCGGTGGTCGCCGATCTGAGAGCGGCGACGGTCCGCTATCCCACCGATGAGCAGCTGCGGTTCCTGATCGCAGAACTGCGGCGCGTGAGCGGCCGGTTCGTCGAGTTGTGGAACTCGCGCATCACCGGTTTCCACGGCAGTGACAACAAGACCGTCGACCATCCGGACGTGGGACTGCTGACCCTGGACTACGACATCCTCACCGTCCCGGGGAGCGATCTGCGGATCGCCGTCTACTCGGCCGCACCCAGCAGCGAGGCCGCCGACAAGCTCGCGCTGCTGGGCGTCATCGGCACCGAGACGATGCCGGGGAGCGCTCCCGGGCATGAGCCCATGCCCGCCGCGGAGCCCGACGCCTCTGGCCCGGCGGAGCCCGCCGGGCGGTGAGTTCCACCCGACCATCACCCGATCGGGTGCATTCACGCTCCCCTTTCTGTTTCTGATGACCGGGTGAGTGGGGATGCGTCCGGTCGGCTCAGGCGGCGGTGCGCGGAGGACGGTCCGTTTTTACCGTGGCTGAATGATCATCAGATTAATGACGCGTTCCGCGTCCTCCGGGGCGGCGGCTCTCGCGACCGTCCTGCTGGTCCTGCTGTCCGCGCCGGTGCCGGCCGCCGCGGATTCCCGAACCGATCCGGCGGCGCGGAGCGGGGCCTCCGGTGTCCCCGGCCCGCCGCCGGGTGCCCCGGCGGGCGTCGAACGCTCGCTGCTGTACGAGTCCGGGACGCACGTGCGTCCCGCGCCCGGCGCGCCGGCCCTCCCCGACGAGATCTCCGCCCTGTCCTGGCTGGTCGCGGACGCCCGTACGGGCAAGGTGCTCGCCGCGCACAACGCGCACCGCAAGCTGCCGCCCGCCAGCACCCTCAAGACCCTCTTCGCCATCACCGCCCTGCCCCATCTGTCCGAGCAGGCCGCGCACACGGTGACCGAGTCGGAGCTGTCCGGGATCGGGGCTGGCAGCAGCCTGGTGGGAATCGTCCCCGGTCACACGTACGAGGTGGCCGACCTGTGGCGGGGTGTCTTCCTGAGTTCGGGCAATGACGCGGTGCATGTGCTGGCCGAGATGAACGGCGGCCTGGACGCGACGGTCACCCAGATGCAGGAAAAAGCCTCCCGGCTGGGCGCGCTCGACACGCACGTCGTCTCGCCGGACGGATACGACGCTCCCGGCCAGGTCTCCTCGGCGTACGACCTCGCCGTCTTCGGACGCAAGGGGCTGGACTCGCGGCAGTTCACCGCGTACGCCTCGACCCCCGACGCGCAGTTCCCGGGCAACGCGGGCACCTTCGGCATCCAGAACACCAACCGGCTGCTCACCGGAGCGAACGGGGTGCCCCGCTATCCCGGCCTCATCGGGATCAAGAACGGCTACACCACCCAGGCCGGCAACACGCTGGTCGCCGCGGCCCGTCGCGGGGAGCGCACCGTACTCGTGACGGTGATGAACCCGCAGGCGAACAGCGTGTACGAGGAGGCCAGGGCGCTGCTGGACTGGGGTTTCGAGGCCGGAGGCCTGGTCACGCCCGTCGGAACGCTCGATCCCGCGCCCCCCGTCGGCCCGGGCCCCCGGGGCCCCGCGGCGCAGGCCGGGCCCGCTGCCGCCGCGAACGTCGTACGGGGCGAGGCCGCGGCCGCGTCGGAGGACGGGGCCTGGTACCTCCTGCCCGTGCTCCTCACCGCCGGCTCCGCTGTCGCGGCGTGCACGCTGTTCGCCGTACGCCGCAGGGCGCGGCGCGGCTGACGAAGGCGGCGGCCCGGAGCTGTCCCGGCAGAGGCCGGAGCCTCCGGGGCCCGGTGGCTGCCCGGCGGCTGTGGCGGGCTACCAGTGACCGGGGCGGTCGAGCGAGGGCGGCAGCGCGGTGGCGCTGTCGCCCTTCGCCGCGTTGACCTGGGCCTGGGTGAGGAAGATGCTCCCGGACAGATCGGCGCCACGCAGATCCGTGTCCCGGCAGTCCGCGCCGATGAGGTCGGCCAGCCGGAGGTCGGCGCCACGCAGATCGGCGGCGATCAGATACGCCCCCCGCAGATCGGCTCCGCGCAGATCAGCGCCGCTGAGTTTCGCGCCGAAGAGGTCGGCGCCTCTGCGGTTCTTCTTCCGGCCCTTGACCCGCGCCCGTACCAGTTCACTCGTCCGGAGCAGCAGACCGTTGACGGTCCCGCGGTGCGCCGCCACATCCAGGCCGAGGAGGTCGTCGGCGCCGGTGAGAGTGAGGCGCCGTGTCTCTTCCAGCGCGGTCCTGACCTCGCCGTGCAGCGTCGCGGCCGCCGGCCGGGTCAGGGCGTCGTTCAGATACCAGAGCAGTTCGTGCAACTGACGCATGATCGGGAGCACGGCGAACATCCGCTCCGCGTTCTCCGGCCATCGGCGCCAGTCCTGCCCGCCGAAGGTGACCTGCGAGACCTTCTGTCCGGCGCCGAAGCAGTCGTATACGGTGCAGCCGCGAAACCCCTGGGGGCGCAGGTCGTGGTGGATGCCGCAGCGGAAGTCCGTCCTCAGATGGTGACAGGGCTCCCCGGCGTCCTTGTCCGCCGCGAAATCCGCCGAGACCGAGAAGGTCAGAGCGACGCAGCAGAGCCCGAAGCAGCGCGCGCAGTCGGCGCGCAGCGCACTGGTCCCGGAGTCGGACGCGGAATCGGAAGCGGCAGCCGAACCGCGAGCAGGGGCGGCGGGTTCGGAAGAGGACTCGGACAACGTTCTCGATCTCCTGTGGCGCGGCTCACGGGACGAGCCCGCGGTCGGGTGGAGCGTACCCGTGACCCGCCGCCCCGGTCCGGCCCGGTCCGCGTGCCGGACCGGGCCGGTGGGGAGGGACGCTACCGTGGGAGATGGTGCTGCTCCAGGGCCGCACGGGCCCGGGCCGCCAGGCCGTCCGCGCCGCAGGTCTCGGCGAGATCGAGGCCGCGGGCCAGCTCCGCGGCGCTACCCGCCGCGACGCCGTATGCGACCAGGGCGTGTGCCAACTCGTAGGCGCAGGGCGAGGCTTCTAGGTGGGTGACGGCCTGGGCGAGGAGTCCGACGGCGGCGGCGCCTTCCTCCAGGGAGGCCGCCGCGCACAGCGCGACACCGATGGCGGTGTGTGTCCCGAAGCGTTCGGCGCGGTCGCGGGCGTAGGAGACGAGCGCGACCGCACGGTCCCTGTCCTCGTGGGCGAGTGCCCCGGCCAGGTCGACCGGCCAGGGCGCCAGCAGGATGTTGTGCCGCCCCCGGGCCGTGAACGCCGCTCCCGCCGCCTCGAGTTCGGCGATGCCTTCCTTCGTACGGCCGAGAGCGAGCAGCAGCCGGCCCTTCACCGACGGCGCGTCGGGGATGACCATCGAGGAGGGGTAGGGCGAGGCGAACGCGTAGCGCTCGGCCGCTTCCCGTGCCTGGTCGACGTGGCCCCGGGCGAGCAGGGTGTCGATGAGCATGCAGGCCGCGATCCAGTGCATCGGCAGGCCGTCGCCCACCCGGTCCGCGAGGCGCAGACCCTCGCGCAGGTACTTCTCGGCGTCCGCGAGCCGGCCGCGCCTGCGGTTGAGGAAGCCGACGAGTGCGTAGGCGAAGGCCAGATGGCCGCCGCTCCAGCCGGAGATCTCAAAGGCCCGCAGCCCCTCCGTGAACAGGCTCTCCGCGAGGTCGAGCCGGTCGGCATAGGCGAGCGAGACGCCCAGCAGGGCCGGCGGTTCGAACCCCCACGCCGTGTCCGTCCAGCCCGTTCCGGGTGCCAACCGGCCGTCCATCAGTGCCCGTTCGCCGAGCTGCACGATCTCCTCGGCGCTCTCGGCGCGGGCTGTCGCGTCCCAGGCGCGCAGCATCAGCAGGACGCGTTCGGTGCTGTCACGTCCGCTGAGGCCGTCCGCCATCGCGGCGAGGCGGCGGGAGCGCGCGTCCCCGTCCTCTTCCAGGCCCCGTACGCCCTCCCACAGGAAGTGCGCGGTCTGAAGGCGCATCTTGGCGGGTCCCGGGGCGGTGCGGGCCGCTTCCTCCGCCACCACACGGGCGGCCTCACCGGTCTGGTTGTTGTGTGTGAGCGCCTGCGAGAGATGGAACACCACATCGACGCGCAGGTCCGCGTCGAGCTGTTCGGTCTCCAGCGCCGCCCGCAGGTGGCCGACCGTGGTGGCCGGCGAGGTCAGCAGGGTGGCGCAGCCCAGCTCGTACAGGACGCGCGGGTGCACATGAGGCAACGGCGGCTCCAGGAGTGCCCGTTCCAGACATCGCCGGGCCGCGTCCGGCGCGCCGACGGCCAGATGCTCCGCCGCCGCTTCCCTCAACTGCCTCACGAGATCGGGGTCGTTGTCCGGGTGCACTTCGAGGAGGTGCCTGGCGGCCGCCGCGGCTCCCCGGCCGCTGTTGGTCACGGCCCAGGCGGCGATGCCGTGCATCGCGGTGCGCACACCGGACGGGATCGCCCGGTAGACGGCGCCGGCGATCAGTGGATGGACGAACTCCAGCGGGTCCTCGCCCGCCAGGATCCGCGCCGCGCGCAGCTGCCGCGCGCACTCCGCGGCCTGTTCGCGGCTCATGCGGGCCAGGGTGATCGCCAGATCGAGCGAGATGTCGGTGCCGATGATCGCCGCCGCCCAGGCGAACCTGGTCGTGTTCGTGCCCAGTTCCTCGAGGCGCGCGATGAGGCCGGTGCCGCGCGCCGAGGCGCCGAGGGCGCGCAGCGCGCTCGCGGAGTCCTCGCCGGGGTCGAGGCCGCTGTCGCGCACCTTGGCGAGCAGTTCCACGGTCTCGTACGCGTTGCCGCCCGTGACGGCCCATACCTCGCGGCAGAACGGATCGTCGACGTGTTCGCCGAGCGCGGCCCGTACGAGGCCGGCCGTGGCGTCGGAGGTGAGCGCGCGCAAGGTCACCCGTAACGTCGCAGCCTCGCCGAGCAGTTGGAGGAACCGTTCGGTCTCGCCGGTCGCCTCTTCCGTCCGGTACGCGACAATCACCAGCACGGGGGTCGGGTCCGGGCGCCGTGCGAAGGCGGCAAGCCAGGCAAGGGTCTCCAGGTCGGCCCAGTGCGCGTCGTCGACAAGGAGGACGAGCGGCCCGTGTGCCCGGGCCAGCCGGTCCGCCAGGGTGACGAGGCCGTCCCGGACCCCCTGCGGATCGGCGTGCTGTTCGCCGGGCGGCGCTATGCCGAGGGCGGGCCCGGCGATCTCGTACCGGTCACCGAGCAGGTCCCTGGCGTCGGCGGGGCCGTCCTCGGTGAGGACCGGGCGCAGCAACTGCCGTACGACGTGGAAGGGAACGGACGTGACCGTCTCTCCCCCGCGCGCGGACCACACCGCGCACCGGCCGGCGGCGAGTCGGCGCACCTCGGAGAGCAGCGCCGTCTTGCCCAGCCCGGCGGCGCCGCGGTAGATGAGCAGTCCGCCGGACGGCTCGGCGCGGCACAACGCGTCGACGGCGTGTGCCGCCGCGGCGAGTTCGGATTCGCGCTCCAGCAGCGGGAGGTCGTGCGACAGCTCCGGCCCGGGCAGCACCATTCCCCACCCCATCTCATTCAGTGTGCTGGTCAGGGGCCGAGCGTAGCCCGGAGGCGCTTCGCTCGGCCCCAATCCACCCGAATCCGCCCGATCGGCTGCGGACCGGCCGACTCCGGCGTATGGGGGCGGACTCCGGTGTACGGAGACGGGCTCCCCACACCGGAGATGCGGATCCGGCCACGCGGAGGCGTTCGCCCCTCGCAAAGCGGTAGGCGACCGAGGTACCGACAGCAAATCGCTTATTCCGCCGCATCATCCGGCGCAAGCCCGTTATGCGGTCATGTTCCATTCTCCGGAAAAACCTCGCACGCAACCACGCACCGCGCACCAGTGAATACAGCGCGGCGCATTTGACGCACACAGGCGCCCTGCGGCGAATCTGCACACCGAATACGCAGGCAGCACGCCGCCACCCGGAGCGGATCATGCAATAGCCGGCTCACCGGCGCCCCGCGAGAGGGATGTCCCGTTCGCGGCCAGGCACGTTCCGGACAGCGGCGAATTCAATCTGTCGATCGTGTGAAGGAGCTGCCACCAGTTGATGGACCCATGTGCGCGCCCGGCTATTTCAGTGACGGAATAACACCCGTTCACCGGCAGAGCGATTGGCTGCCGAACGAGGCTTTGTGCTTTGATCCTTCGCACTGCGGGAGACCGCAGCAATCTCGGAATATCCACGCGAAGGGCACTGACATCATGAACTCCACCCCCCAGGTTGAGACCCAGGAAATCTCGGACGCCGACCTGGACAACGTGTCCGGTGGCCTCCTCGGTGGCGTGGTCGGCACCGTTACCAACACCGTTGACTCCGTCGTTCCCGTCTCGGGCACGGTCGGCACCGTCACCGGCACCCTCGACTCGGTGACCGGCGCCAACACGTCCGGCGTCCTCGGCGTCGTCGGCGGTCTCTGAGACTGCGTCTCAGACGTACTTCTGAGAAAGCATCACCACTGTGTGCCCCGGAGCCCTGACGGCTCCGGGGCACGCGGTCGCTGAGGGAAGAGTGTCGTGCACTTTCGTCAACAGGCCCTTTCCAAGCTGCAGTCCCCCGAGGACATCGAACTGCCGGTCCGTTACGCCCGGCCCCGGGGCGGGCTTGTCCTGGCCGTCACCGTCGTCGTCATGGTCGCCGCCGGAGTGTGGGCGGTCACGGGATCCGTGTCGTCGACCGTCGGCGCGCCCGGAATCCTCACGCACGCGCAGGGCAGTTACGTCCTGCAGAGCCCCGTCGCGGGTCAGGTCACCGAGGTGCTCGCCAAAGAGGGCCAGCGTGTCGCCGCCGACGCGCCACTGCTGAAGGTCCGTACCGCGCAGGGCAGTTCCGTGGTGCGCACCATCGCTGCGGGCCGGGTGACCACACTGGTCGCCGCGATCGGCACCGTCGTCACTCCCGGCACCGATGTGGCGGCCGTGGAGCGCTACGACCACGCGGACGAGCCGCTGACCGCCGTGCTGTACGTACCGGCCGGCAGTGGTTCCGGTGTGCCCGTCGGTGCGGAAGTGGATCTGACCGTCCAGTCGGTGCCGGCGCAGCAGTACGGCGTGCTGCGCGGCCGGGTCGAATCGGTTGGCCGTACGGCTCAGACGAGCCAGCGGATCAGCAGCTTCCTGGGCAGCAGCCAGCTCGGCGAGCAATTCTCGAAGAACGGCCAGCCGGTCGCGGTCGTGGTGCGGCTCGACCGTTCGTCGCACACCAAGTCCGGTTATTCCTGGTCGGCTTCCGGCGGTCCGCCGTACGCGGTGGACTCCATGACCCTGACCACCGGCGCCATTCATCTGGCCAAGCAGCATCCGATCGATTGGCTGCTTCCTTGAGCACACAGCAACGACTGCCTCCCGCCGAACGCGGACGGCACCGCCCCGAGAACACTTCGGCCCCCCGCCGTGGTGGTACGCGCCGCGCGCCCGCGCGCGCACCGAAGCCCAAGAAGCGCAGGGGAGTCCGCACACCCACCGTTCTCCAGATGGAGGCCGTGGAGTGCGGCGCCGCCTCGCTCGCGATGGTGCTCGCGCACCATGGCCGGCACGTACCGCTGGAGGAGCTGCGCATGGCGTGCGGCGTCTCCAGGGACGGTTCGAGGGCGAGCAACCTGCTGAAGGCCGCGCGCAGTTACGGGCTGCGCGCCAAGGGCATGCAGATGGAACCGGGCGCGCTCGCCGAAGTGCAGGCGCCGGCCATCCTGTTCTGGGAGTTCAACCACTACGTCGTCTACGACGGTACGGGCCGCAGGTTCGGCCGCAAGGGCGTCCACATCAACGACCCCGACAAGGGACGGCGTTTCGTCCCGGCGGAGGACTTCGACACCAGCTTCACCGGCGTGGCGCTGGTCTTCGAGCCGACGGCGGCCTTCAGCAGGGGCGGCCGCAAGCCGGGCATCATGCGGGCCATCCCCGCGCGTATGCGCGGCACGACGGGCACACTGCTCGCCGCGCTGCTCGCCAGTCTGCTGCTGGTGGTGGTCGGCGCGGCGGTGCCCGCGCTGAGCCGTACGTACATCGACATGTTCCTGATTGGTCGTCAGACCTCCCTGCTGGGGCCGCTTTTCGCCGCCATGGCCACGATGGTGGCGCTCACCGCCGTACTGACCGGCCTCCAGCAGGCGAACCTGCTGCGCGGGCGCATCATCTCCTCCACGCTGAGCAGCGCCCGGTTCCTGCGGCATCTGCTGAGGCTGCCGGTCACCTTCTACTCCCAGCGCAGCCCGGCGGACCTGGTGCAACGCCTCCAGTCCAACGACGCGGTGGCCGAGACACTGGCCAGGGACCTCGCCGCCGCGGGTGTGGACGGCATCGTGGTGATCCTCTACGCCGTCCTGCTGTGGACGTACGATCCTCAACTCACCGTGATCGGCGTGCTGATCGCCCTGCTCAACGTGGTCGCGATGCGTGTCGTGATCCGGCTGCGGGCCACGCACACCCAGAAGCTGCGCGCGGACAGCGCCCGACTCACGAACACCTCCTACACCGGCCTCCAGCTGATCGAGACCATGAAGGCCACCGGTGGTGAGAACGGCTACTTCCGCCGCTGGGCGGGCCAGCACGCGACCACGCTGGAGGAACAGCAGCGTCTCGGCGTGCCGAGCGCGGTCCTGGGTGTGGTCGCGCCTCTGCTCGCCACGCTCAACAGCGCGATGATCCTGTGGCTCGGCGGGCTGCGTGCGGTGGAGGGCCATATCTCGATCGGTCTGCTCGTCGCCTTCCAGGCTCTGGTGACCCGGTTCACCGCGCCGATCACCCGGCTCAACGGGGTAGCAGGCCGGATCCAGGACTTCGCCGCCGATGTGGCCCGTCTGAAGGACGTCGAGAGCTTCCCCGTCGACCCGTTGTACTCGCGGGAGCAGCCGGACCCCAGTACCCGCAGGCTCAAGGGCCACGTGACGCTGGAGAACATCACCTTCGGCTACAGCCCGCTGGACAAACCGCTGCTCACCGGCTTCTCCCTGACGGTGGGGCCGGGTCGGCAGGTCGCGCTGGTCGGTGGGTCGGGCAGTGGGAAGTCGACCGTCTCCCGGCTCATTTCCGGCCTCTACAGTCCGTGGGAGGGGACCATCCGCATCGACGGGCAGCGCCTGGAGGACATCTCCCGCAGCGCCCTGGCCGCCTCGGTCTCCTTCGTCGACCAGGACGTCTTCCTGTTCGAGGGCACGGTCCGGGACAACGTGGCGCTCTGGGACCCGTCGATACCGGACGACGCGGTGGTGGCCGCGCTGCGCGACGCCGCGCTGTACGACGATGTCATCGCGCCGCGGCCCGACTCCATATACAGCAGGGTCGAGCAGGACGGCCGTAACTTCTCCGGCGGTCAGCGCCAGCGGCTGGAGATCGCCCGTGCGCTGGTCAGGCGACCGAGTGTGCTGGTGCTCGACGAGGTGACGAGCGCCCTCGACGCGGAGACCGAGCGGATCATCATCGAGAATCTGCGGCGGCGCGGCTGTGCGTGCGTGGTGATCGCCCACCGGCTGAGCACGGTGCGCGACAGCGACGAGATCGTGGTCCTCGACCACGGCAGTGTGGTGGAGCGCGGCCGGCACGAAGACCTGGTCGCCGCCGCGGGCCCGTACGCACATCTGGTCAAGGAGCACTGAGGTGTCATCGGTTCAACCTGCCGCCGTCACGGGTTCCGGCGCGAGCGACGCGGTCACCCACGCGCTGGGCGGTCTCGGTACGCCGGTCGACTGCGCCGGTCTGCGCAGTGTGCCGCTGGAGGGGCCGCTGGTGCTGTGGCTCGTCACGGGCGGCGCCCTGGACCTGTTCGCCGTCGACGCCGCCCAGGAGGGCCACTGGCACTTCCTCGGCCACCTCGAAACGGGAACACTGCTGCTCGGCCCGGTCGATGGCCCGCAGCACACACTCCTGGGCCGGCCGTCCCAGCACTGCGTGCTGCGCCGGATCCCGCTCCGTGAGCTGCACGCGCCCGAGTACGGCCAGGGGTACGACGTACAGGCGTACGACGCGTACGCGTACCACGCCCACGAGTACAACGCCCACGCCCAGGACGCCTCTGGCGCGTCGCCGACCCCGCTGGAGGACGCCTTCGCGCTCGGCATCGGCCGTGGTCTCGGTGTCCTGTTCGAGGCGCCGCTCGACGGCCGTCCGGCCATCGAGGAGGGCATGGCCGACGACGACATCCTGTGGATGGCGGTCCCGCCGGGCAGCGTGCGCTACGGATCCGAGTTCAGCGCGGAGGCGGCGGGCGACCTGCTGGTCGACGGCGCGATGTGGCAGCGGATGGTGGATCAGCAGCACCGGCTGCTGTCCGCGGTGGACCGCTGGATCGTACGGATGGAACGCGCCCACGAGGACCGCGCGGCGGCCGGCATCAAGGCGGGCGAAAACGCCGGGGCGCGGGCGGACCAGGCGCTGCTCGCCTCCATCGGCAGACGGGAGCGCGGCGGCCGGGGCTCGGGTGGGCAGGAGCGGGCCACCGACGACGCGACGTACGCCGTCTGCCGCCGTGTGGCGGAGGCGACGGGCATCACCCTCTCCGATCCCCCCAAGGGCGAACAGCTGAGCGGCGCTGCCGACGAGCGCGTCAGTCCTGTCGAGCGCATCGCGGTCGCCTCCCGGATCCGTACCCGTACGGTCCGGCTCGACGGACGCTGGTGGCGGTCGAACACCGGTCCCCTCGTCGGCCACTGGGCCAAGTCGGGAGCGCCGGTCGCGCTGCTGTGGCGGCGCGGCAGGTACGAGGCGGTCAACCCGGCCTCGGGACTCAGGCTGCGGATCGACGCGGAGAACGCGGCGGAACTGGACACGCGTGCCGTCATGTTCTACCGACCGCTGCCGGAACGGCCCATGACGATGGGCCGGTTGATGCGCTTCAGCCTGCGTGACACCCGTATGGACATGCGGAACCTGATCATCGGTGGACTGGTCACGGTCGGCCTCGGCGGGCTGGTGCCCATCGCGACGGGTCAGGTGCTCGGTGTCTATGTACCGAACGCCGAGAACAGCCTCATCGTCCAGGTCTCGCTGGCGGTCATGGTGGCCGGCATCGTCTCCGCCGCGTTCATGCTGCTCCAGAACCTCACCATATTGCGGATGGAAGGGCGGATCGAGAGCGCGCTCCAACCCGCGGTGTGGGACAGGCTGTTGCGGCTGCCGACGAAATTCTTCACCGAACGCTCGACGGGCGAGCTGGCCAGTGCGGCGATGGGCATCAGCGCCATTCGCCGGGTGCTGTCCGGCATCGGTCCCGTGGCCGTGCAGTCGAGCACGGTCGGTGCGCTGAACCTCGGTCTGCTGCTGTTCTACAGTGTGCCGCTGGCCCTCGCGGCGGTCGCCATGCTGCTCGTCATCGGCGCGGTGTTCCTCGCCATGGGCCTGTGGCAACTGCGCTGGCAGCGGCAGCTGGTGGAGCTGGGCAACAAGCTCAACAACCAGGCGTTCCAGACGCTGCGCGGACTGCCCAAGCTGCGTGTCGCCGCGGCCGAGAGCTTCGCGTACGCGGCCTGGGCCGGCGAGTTCGCCCGCTCCCGCGAACTCCAGCAGCGTGCCGGCTGGATCAAGAATCTGACCACGGTCCTCGACGCGGTCTACCTGCCGCTCTGTTCCCTCATCATGTTCATGCTGCTGGCGGGTCCCGCCGAGGGCAGTATGTCGGCGGGTGCCTTCCTGACCTTCAACACGTCCGTGACCATGCTGCTGACCTCCGTCACCCAGCTCACCGGCGCGCTCGTCTCGGCCGCCGCCGCCCTGCCGATGTTCGAACAGATCAAGCCGGTCCTGGACGAGGCGCCCGAGGTACGGGTCGCCAGCGCGCAGCCGGGTGTCCTGTCCGGCGCGATCGAGGCCAGGAAGCTCTCCTTCCGCTACACCGACGACGGTCCGCTGGTCCTCGACGACGTCTCTCTCGAGGTGGGTCCCGGCGAGTTCGTGGCCGTCGTCGGCCCGAGCGGCTGCGGCAAGTCGACGCTGCTGCGCCTGCTCATCGGCTTCGACAAGCCGGTCTCGGGCAGTGTGCTCTACGACGGGCAGGACCTGACGGCCCTCGACCAGGCCGCCGTCCGCCGTCAGTGCGGCGTCGTCCTGCAGAACGCCCAGCCGCTCACCGGCTCGATCCTGGAGTGCATCTGCGGCACCGAGGCGTTCACCCAGGAAGAGGCGTGGGAGGCGGCTGAGATGGCGGGCCTGGCCGAGGACATCAAGCGCATGCCGATGGGTCTGCACACCATGATCTCCGGCGGTGGCGCGATCTCGGGCGGCCAGCGGCAGCGCCTGATGATCGCCCAGGCCCTGATACGCCGACCGCGCATCCTGTTCTTCGACGAGGCCACCAGCGCGCTGGACAACGAGACCCAGCGCGTCGTGACCGAGAGCACCCGCAAGCTGAGCGCGAGCCGCCTGGTGATCGCGCACCGGCTGACCACGGTGATGGACGCCGACCGCGTGATCGTCATGGCGGCCGGCCGGGTCGTCGAACAGGGCAGACCGGCCGACCTGCTCGCCGATCCGGCCGGCCGGCTCCACGAACTGGTACGACGGCAGATGGCCTGAGCCGCGGTGCGGTGCGTATCGCTGCGCCGCCGACCGCCGAGGCAATACTCTGGGCGTTCCCAGGACGGCCGGAGGGAGCACGGGTGAACGACCGCGGCGCGGAAGACATCGGAGCGACGCACAACAGTGTGTCGGGGAACGCGGTGGTGGCCGGACCGCTGGTGATGGCGAGTCGCATCGAATCGCTGGTCATGCCGCCCTCCGCGCCGACCGCCCCACCGAGTCAAGTGCCCCTGCCGAACCGGGTCTTCGTCAATCGCGTCGCGGAGCTGACAGCGCTTCGCGCCACACACCCGGTCCTCGCCACGCCCGACGCGGACCCCGGCGGAGCGGTGGAGCCCGCGCCCGGACCGGCGCACGGGCCCGACATCGTCCTCATCACCGGCCTGGGCGGCGTCGGGAAGACACAGCTGGTCTCCCAGTGGGTCCATCAGGATCTGAAGCGGCTGTACCCCGAAGGTCAGTTGTACGTCGATCTGGAGGACGCGCGCCAGGACGGCGCCGTCGACGTGGCAGACGTGCTCTCCGGCTTCCTCCGCGCCCTGGGAGTGCACAAGGACTACATCCCGGAGTCCTTCCGCGAGCGCGCGGCGCTGTACCGCAGCATCACCTCGGGGCGCGCCCTGCTGGTGGTCGTGGACAACGCCCATCACGCCCCCGAGGTGCGCCCGTTGCTGCCCCCGGACGGGCTGGTGGTGGTCACCGGCCGCAAGAGCCTTCCCTCGCTGCTGATGGACGGCGCCGTACACATCACGGTGGATCCGCTGGACGAGGACGCCGGTGTCCAGCTGGTGCGCCGCTGGAGTTCCGCCGCCGCCCGGTCGACGGCGGCGGAACTGGTCAGGTTATGCGGCGGGCTGCCCCTCGCGCTGCGCGCCGCCGGCGAATGGCTCGCGGGACGGCCGCACTTGGGCCTGGACGACGTCGTACGGAGACTGACCGCCGAAGAGCGCCACGCCCTCTCGCAGAAGCCGGAGGGAGTGGACATGATCTTCGACACCGTCCTCGCGGAACTGCCCGGACACACCAGACACCTCTACGGGCTGCTGGGCGCGCTGCCCGGCACCACCGTCACGCGTCCCGTCGCGGTGGCGGCGGGAGCCACCCGGATCGATGACGCGCTGGGCGACCTGGTCACCGCTCATCTGGCCGTCAGAGTCCAGGACACCCAGGGTCCGCCCCGTTTCCGGCTGCACGACGTGGTGCGGGCACACGCCAGGAAGACAGCGTCGGCACTGCCCGTGCGGGAGCGCGTCGAGGCACTGCGCTCCGTGACGGACTTCTACCTGGACGCCACCGCGCTGGCGGATGTCGCGGTACTGGGCGGCGGCCGGTTCCGCCTCCAGCCCGCTCCCACTCGTACGAGTAACGAACTCTCCCCGTCAGTACCGCTGTTCACCACTGCGGCCGAGGCCCTGGACTGGCTCGACGCCGAACGCTCGAATCTGCTGGCGCTGCTGCGCCTCGCCTCGAAGGAGCGGTGGTACGACGCGGTCTGGAAGCTCTGCGAATCGCTCTGGGCTCTCTATCACAGCCGTAAGCACTACGCCGACTCCATCGAGGCGCACGGCATGGGGATCGAAGCAGCCCAGTGGGAAGGCCGCCGGGACGCGGAAGTCCGGATGCGCAACCAACTGGCGCGTGCCTTCTACGAACTGGGCGAGTACCCCCGTGCGGAGCAGGAGTTGGCCAGGGCCGACGCGCTGCTCGGCCAGGTCTCGGACACCCGGCTGAGCGGAGTCGTCCGGGAGACCCGCGGCCTGATCGCGCTGGATCTCGGACGTACTGACGAGGCGTACGCCCTGTTCAGCCAGGCCAAGGAGGACAACGCCCAGGTACCCGACCAGCACGGTGTCGTGGTGCAGAGCTACAACATCGGCCAGGCACTGGTCGCCGGAGGCCGCTGGCAGGAGGCCCTCGACGTACTGGCCGAGGCGATGTCGCTCGCGGAGCGCACCGGTGACCAGGCCATGCGCCCGCGTATCGGCATCGTGCGGGCACGGGCCCTGAGCGGCCTCGGCCTGGTCGCCGAGGCCGTGGAAAGCGCCGGATCGGCGGCGGTGTGGGCCGCCGGTCTCGAGCAGCGCGGCAAGCTCGACCAGGCTCTCGCGCTCCTGGCCGATCTGGCCGGGCGGACCGACGACGAGCGGCTCAAGGAGATCAGCGCCGAGCGGTTGCGCGAACTGCGCAGGAACGCGGGGGTGCTTGCGCGGACCGACTGATCCCGCCGATCCCGTGGACACACCGGCGATCGCGCCGTGCGGACCGGACGGCCTCATGGCCCCTGACGGCCGCACAGACCGACTGCCCCCGCCGTTTCGCCCTCCCGAGCCTCCCCGGTCGGTCCGGCGCCGCCGTTCAGTACGATCGGGTGCGCCCACGACTACCCTGCCCGACCCGATCCCCCGCCGTTTCGGAGAACCAGTTGTGCGCAGCCGCCTCACCCGTCCCGGCAGGGCCCGCCGCGACGCCCGGTCCCGCTGGGACACCTGGGCCCCGCCGAAAGCGGAGGTCCTGGGTGTCGCCCGTACCCTGACGTCCGCGACGCGCGTGCTGGACGTGATGCGGCTGCTGCGCCGCGAGGACGGCATCGAGAAGTACTGCACGGTGAATCCCGGTTCGGCGTTCAGCGCCGGACTGGACGAGTATCTGTCCTCCTGCGGCATCACCGTCCTGTCCTGGCAGGAAGCGACGGAGCGCTCCTTCGACCTGGCCGTGGCCTGTTCCGTCCATCCCACGATGCGGCGCCTGGACGCACCGCTGATGGTCCTGCCGCACGGAGCCGGCTACAACCGGCTGGTGACCGAGTCCACCGGCGACCCGTCCGCGCCGGCCGGCCTGTCCCGCAAGGAACTGATGCGGCGCGGCAAAGTCGTACCCGCCGCCATCGGGGTCTCCCACGAGGACCAGCTCGCCCGGCTCGCCGAGACCTGTCCCGAGGCGGTGCCGCACGCCCTGGTGATCGGCGACTGGTGCTTCCAGCGCATTCTGGCGAGCCATCCGCAGCGCGACCTCTACCGCAGGTCCCTCGGCGCGGTCGACGGCCGGCGGCTGGTCGTCATCCACTCCACCTGGAGCGAACACTCTCTGCTCGGCCGGTGCCCCGGACTGCCGCTCGACCTTGTCACCGCGCTGCCCTCCGACGAATTCGCGGTCGCGGCCGTCCTGCACCCCAATGTATGGGCCAGACACTCCCCGCACGGTGTCATCGAGCGCCTGGGGGCGGCGATGGACGCGGGGCTGATGCTGATCCCGCCGCAGGAGGGCTGGCGCGCGGCGGTCATCGCCAGCGACTGGGTGGTCGGCGACCACGGCAGCACGACGTTCTACTCGGCGGCGGCGCAGCGCGTCACCCTGCTGGCCGCCACGGGGCTGGACGAACTCGATCCGCGTTCCCCCACCGCGGACTTCGGCCGCCGGGCACCCCGGCTCGATCCCTCGGGCGATCTGCTCGCCCAGCTTCTCGACGCCGCCGCCGTCCACGACACGGACGCCCTCGGACCGGTGGTCGACCGGCAGTTGGGTTCCGTCGACAAGTCGGGCGAGCTCACCCAGCGGCGGATGTACGCGTTCCTCGCAGCGCGTGGTGTACGCGCTCCGGACCGCGCACCGGTTCCCGGACCCGTCCCCACGCCCGCGCCGATGAGCGGACCGCCGCCCACCACGTACGACGTGACCGGCGCGGTCCACGAGGACGGAGCCGTCCGCGTACGCCGGTGGCCGGTCGTGCCCGACCACCACACGAGCGCGCGGGGCTTCTACGCCGTCGCCTCCGAGGAGGGCCAACCACGCTGGAAACACAGCGCGGAGGTCATCGCCCGTACCGTCGCCGACGCCGAACTGCCCGCCGTCGAATGGATCGTGCACGCGTCGAAGGAGTTCACCGGCGCCAACGTCCTCGTGGCGTCGCTGGACAGCTCGCGCTGTCTGGTACGGCTGCGCGGCGGCCTGCTGATGGAGGCCACCGCCGAACGCGACTGGGGTGCGCGCCGGCCGTCGCTCGATCCGCTGCTGCTCGGGGCGGCCGTCAACCTGTGGCTCCTCGGGGACCGGCGCCCTCAGGACCTGGCGCGGGGTCTTGTCGTACGGACCGGCGAGCGGCGCCTGCGGGTCGGTTTCACCCAGCAGCCGGACTCATAGCGGCGAGCGGTGTCCCTGAGCAGGACGGAACTCGAACGGGCCGCGCCTGCCCGAACCTTGAGCGGACACCGCCTGCCCGCTGACAGACTGTTCACGGACCGGCATCCTGTGTGACCTTATGCACGGCAACCCCGCTGTGACAGACTGCCCGGCAAGTTGCCGCCGGCACCGGGGGGTGGGGTGTGAGCGAACCGAGATCCGCACCGACGATCGGACAGCTCGTCCTCAGCAGACAGCTCCGGTCCCGCCGCGAGAAGGCAGGACTCAGCCGGGAGGACGCCGCCCGGCTGCTGCGCGTCACCGCGGCCACCGTCCGCAGGATGGAGACCGCCGAGGTCACCCTCAAAGTCCCTTATTTGCAAGTTCTGTTGCCCGCGTACGGCGTCCCGGACGACGAGGCGGCGGTCTTCCTCCTGCTGACCGACGAGGCCAACAAGCCGGGCTGGTGGCAGCGGTTCCACGACATACTGCCCGACTGGTTCAGCGGGTACGTCAGCCTCGAAGAGGCCGCCAGAACCATCCGTGCCTACGAGCCGCACTTCGTACCGGGCCTCGTTCAGACCAGGGACTACGCGCGCGAGGTGCTGACCACCGGGGCCGTCGGCCGGATGACCGATCCGGCTCGGATCGAGCGGCTCATCGCCCTGCGTATGGAGCGTCAGGCACTGCTCGTACGTCCCGAAGCGCCCACCTTCTGGGCCGTGATGGACGAGACCGTACTGCGCCGTCCTGTCGGCTCACCGGCGGTCATGCGAGGACAGATAGACCGGCTGCTGGAGGTGGCCGACCTGCCGAACGTGACGCTCCAGATCGCCGAGTTCGCCGCGGGCCACCACCCGGGTACGTACAGTCCGTTCGTCCTCTTCCGCTTCGATGTCCGGGAAGTGCCCGACATGGTCTACATCGAATATCTCACGGGCGCGCTCTACCTCGACGAGGTGACCGAGGTCACCGAACACAAGGAAGCGATGGACCGGATCGTGGCCCAGGCCGAGTCCGCGAGCCGCACCAAGAAGCTCCTCGCCGGTTTCAGAAGAGACTTGTGATCTGTCGTGGGCCGGCGAAGGGCTTCCCGAAGGCCCGGCGACGGGAGGCGCGGGCGAGGTGACTACGAGTTGGTGGCCGGCAGACCCGGCGGGTTGACCCGCGACGTGGGAACGGCCTCGTTGTCCAGGTTCCAGGCGGCTAGCCACTTGGCGCACTGACCGTTCTTGATCAGGTAGTTCACCGCGTCGGCCAGCGGATCGGCGAGGCCGGTGTCCTTCTTCGCGGTCGCGCAGATCAGCCCCTGAAGGTCGGCGCCCGCACCGGAGAACTTGCCCGCGCTGCGGGTCCCTGGGGAGTGTTCGCCGTCTGTACGGTGTGGTAGGCGACGCTCGGATTGGGCCCGGAGTACGCGTCGATCTTGCCCGAGTTCAGGGCCAGGTAGGTGCTGTTGTTCTCCTGGAAGTACTTGACCGCCAGGGGCTTGCCCTCGGCCTTGAGCTGGTCTCGCCAGTGCAGCAGGATCTTCTCCTGGTTCGTGCCCGCGGTCACCGCGACCACCTTGCCGGCAAGGCTCTTGTACGTTCTGTCGAAGTTCAACTTGCTGCTCCTGCTGACCTCGAATCCGAGGCTGTCCTGCCGGTAGCAGGCGAAGTCGTACTTCTCCTTGCGCTGTTCGGTGTCCGTGATGTTGGAGAAGCCGACATCGGTCCTGCCGCTGTCGATCCCCACGAACAGGTTGTCCCAGGTCGCTTTCTTCACCACGGGCTTGAGCCCGAACACCGCCGCCACCAGCCTGCCGAGGTCGGGTTCGGATCCGGCGAGCGTCCTCTGGTCGTCGCCGACAAATCCCAGCGGCGGTGAACCCGAGGGGAGGTTGCCGGACCCGATGACCAACTCGCCGCGCTTGACGAGGTCCTTGGGCAGCCGGGCCCGGATGGCAGCCACCTCGGGCACGGCGACGGTGGCCTCCTTCGCGGCGCCGTTGGACAGCGCCCCGACATCGACCGTGCCCTTCGCCTTCGCGTCGCCCTGAGCCGGCGAGGAGTCCGACCCGCTGTCGCCTCCGCATCCGGCGAGAGCGGCGGTCAGGGCGGTGACGGCTGCGGTGAGGGTGACGCTCTGAACGAGCCCGGAACGAAGGCGCGGCACGGCGATCCTTGGTGGTTGGCGGGACGGAAGCGGGGAGGCACGAGGCCGGGAGCGGGGTCGGGGACGGCAGTCGGCGACGAACTACAGGACCCTGCTGAGGAATTCACGTGTCCTGGGCTGCTTGGGGTTGCTCAACACCTCGTCGGGAGGGCCCTGTTCGACGATCCGGCCGCCGTCGAGGAAACGAACAGGTCGGCGACCTCGCGGGCGATGCCGATCTCGTGTGTCACCACGATCGGGGTCGTACCGCTGGTGGCCCGGTCCTTGATGACGGCCAGGACCTCATCGACGAGTTCGGGGTCGAGCGCCGAGGTGGGCTCGTCGAAGAGAATGACGCCCGGTTCGAGGGCCGGCGCCCGGGCGATGGCGACGCGTTGCTGCTGCCCGCCGGAGAGCTGGCGCGGGTAGGAGTCGGCCTTGTCCGCCAGCCCCACCCGGCCGAGCAGCGCACGGGCCAGCTCCCGCGCGTCCGGCCTGCTTCGGCGCCCCGTCGCGACGGGCGCGTCCGCGACGTTCTCCAGCACGGTCAGATGCGGGAAGAGGTTGAAGTTCTGGAACACGAAGCCGATCCGGCTGCGCTGAGCCAGGATCGCCCGTTCGCTGATCTCCTTGAGCCGGCCGCCCTGGTGCCGTACACCGATCAGCTCGCCGTTGACACTGACGTGGCCGATGTCCAGCCTCTCCAGATGGTTGATCGCCCGGAGCAGAGTGGACTTGCCGGACCCCGAAGGGCCCAGGATCACGGTGACTTGGCCGGCCTCCACGGTGAGATCCACGTCCGTGAGGACGCGGTGGGTGCCGTACCACTTGTGGGCGCCGTGGATCTGCACCGCGGCGGGCGCGACCCCGCCGTCGCCGTCGGTGCGCTCCACCGTCGCTCCGGTCTTCTTGCGCGAGATGACGCTCATGCGGCCGATCCGATCTCGATGCGCGCCCGGAGGGTACGCAGTCCCGTGCGGAGTTTCTGCAAAGGCGTGAGCGGCATGTTCCGCAGCGCGCCCCGGGAGTAGTAGCGCTCCACGTAGTACTGGATGACGGACACGACGCTGGTGAGGACGACGTACCAGACCGTCGCGACGATCAGCAGTGGCACGACGTCGCCCGGATAGGTGCTGCCCATGCTCTGCACCTGGCCGAAGAGGTCGAAGAGCGAGACGTAGAACACCAGCGAGGTGCTTTTGACCAGCCCGATCAGCTGGTTGACGTACGAGGGGACGATGGCGCGGAGCGCCTGCGGGAAGACGATCCTGGTGAACTGGTAGCTCCTGGGCAGTCCGAGGGCGGACGCCGCCTCGTGCTGCCCCTGGTCCACCGAGAGCAGTCCGGCGCGTACGACTTCAGCGGCGTAGGCGGCTTCGTTGAGACTGAGGCCGACGACCGCCACGACCACGTCCGTCGCCACGCTCGACTCACTGAAGCTGATGAAGCCGGGTCCGAACGGCACGCCGAGGCTGAACGTCTTGTACAGGGCTGAGAAGTTGTAGAGGAAGAGCAGCACCACGATCAGCGGGACCGAGCGGAAGAGCCAGATGTACACCCAGCTGACCGCTCGCAGCACCGGACTCCTCGAGAGCCTGCCGAGCGCGAGCAGCACCCCGCCGAGCAGCCCCAACACGGCGCTCCAGGCGGCCACTTCGAGGGTGATGAGGAGGCCGTCGAGGATCACTGGGCGCAGAAACCAGTACTGGAACCGGTCCCATTGGTAGAACGGGTTGGTCACCAGGCCGTGCACGATCTGCGCGACGACGACCAGCACGATCGCGGTGGCGATCCACCGCCAGGGGCGGCGCAGCCCGATCACCCGTTGAGCGGACAGCTCGTCAGCAACTCCCTTTGTTTCCGGGCCTGTTACGTCATGACGGGCGTCGTATCCGGATTCGGGGCCGGCGGCCGGCGCTCTGGCGACGGCCACTCCGGTGGAGTCGGACGAGGGAGGCGACGAGGATGAGGGCGGTTCACTCATGAGGGACTCCAGCGCCATCGGCGCGATCAACGGAATCGGAGGACCGGCCGCCCGCCGGGAAGGCGGAACGAGCCGGAGGGAGAGCCCTGCGAGGAACGGGGTGGCAGGACCGGAAGGCGGTGCGCTGAGGAGGGCGGTCCGCGTCGACGCGGTCCGCTTCAGAGGGCGTTCAGCCCGGCAGTCAGCCTCGACAGAGCGCGCTGCACACGCGCTGGAGGTCTATGTGCCGGTCCAGGAAAGCCGAGGCACGGCCGTGGCGTCGCCACGCGGCCATCCCCGGTCCTGCGTACATCCCGGCCACCCATCGCCACTACTGCCCTCGCGGGCCTCACGTCTGGCGCTCCCCCGCGGCGGTGCGAGGTCGCGTACCGGTGGTCCGAGGCGCGAGGGCGAGGTACGAAGCCGCCGCTCGGGACCGGTGTGGCCGTAAGTTAGGCACGAACAGCCAAGCCATGTCAATGCGTTCACGCCGACGTTCACGCAGCGGGAGCCGGCCTGTTCCATCCGGAGACCGACAGGTTCCGTCCCCCGGCGGAGCAGGCAGGAGACCACATTGATGGTCGGCCAAGGGTCGGCTATTCTCCGAAACAGGTCATACATGTCAGCGTCCGGGCCCCGGCCCGCTGACCCCGGCGAGTGAGGCGGTGAAGGCAGTGGCATCACGCACGTCCCGCTCGTCACACGCGTCGCACAACGCCTTCCTGCGCCTGCACATCGACCTTCAGCGGGTCGCCGGCGCGATCTGTCGCGCCTGACGCCAGGCCGGTCCTCTCGGCTCTCCGGTTCCCCGGCCGCCTCACCGCCGTCCGAACCCATCGAGCAGTCCGCGCCGTCCGATGTTCCCCGGATTGTCCGCGCCACTGATGTTTCTCTGGAAACGGTGTATCCCCATGCCTGAGACGTCTCCCCTCCACCTCGCGATAGCCCTTGACGGAGCCGGCTGGCACCCCGCCGCCTGGCGCACGCCCGAGGCCCGCGCCGACGCGCTGTTCAGCCCGGGTTACTGGGTCGATCTGGTCCAGGAGGCCGAACGCGGCCTGGTGGACTTCGTGACCATCGAGGACTCGCTCGGACTCCAGTCGTCCCGCTACGACCGGATCGCCGGCGAAGAGGACCGGGGCCGGGTGCGCGGCCGGCTGGACGCCGTGCTCACCGCGTCCCGCGTCGCGCCCCTGACCAGTCACATCGGACTGGTCCCGGCTGTGACGGTGACCCACACCGAGCCGTTTCACACCTCCAAGGCGATCGCCACACTCGACTACGTCAGCACCGGCCGGGCCGGTGTACGTGTCCAGGTCTCCGGCCGGGGCTACGAGGCCGACCTGTTCGGCCGCCGGGAGATCCCGCCCCTGCGGATCGAGGAGCGCGCCGACCCGGCGGTCGCCCCGCTGATCACGGACCTCTTCGACGAGGCCGCCGCGTACGTGGAAGCCGTGCGCCGGCTCTGGGACAGCTGGGAGGACGACGCGGCCATCCGCGACGCCGCGACCGGCCGCTTCATCGACCGCGACCGGCTGCACTACATCGACTTCGAGTCCAAGTGGTTCCGTGTCAAAGGCCCGTCGATCACTCCGCGGCCTCCGCAGGGACAGCCGCTGGTCACCGCGCTCGCGCACGACACAGTGCCGTACCGGCTCGCCGCGCGATCCGCCGACCTGGTGTACGTCACACCGTCCGACGGCGCACGGGCGCGGGCCATCGAGCGGGAGATCCGCGAGGAGCAGGACGCTGCGGGTCGGGCCGGTGAGCCACTGCATGTCTTCGGTGACCTGGTGGTGTTCCTCGACGAGACCGGGGCGGCGGCGCGGGACCGCAAGGCGCGTCTGGACGACCTCGCGGGCGAGGCTTTCACCTCGGACGCGTACGTCTTCACCGGCACCCCGGCCGAACTGGCCGACCTGCTGCTGGAATGGCGCTCCGCCGGACTGTCCGGCGTGCGGCTGCGCCCGGCCGCCGTCCCGCACGACCTGCTCGCGATCACCCGGGGCCTGGTACCGGAACTGAGGGGGCGCGGCGCGTTCCGCAACGCGTACGAGGCGGACACCCTGCGCGGGCTGCTCGGGCTCGACAGGCCGGCCAACCGCTACGCGCCCGCGTAACGGTTGGCGTTCAGCGCGTACACACTCCCGCTCCGCCGCCACTTCGAGCATCGAGGTCCCGAGATGAGCAAGCCCGTCAAGCAGATTCACCTCGCCGTGCACTTTCCCGGCGTCAACAACACCACCGTATGGACCGATCCGGAAGCCGGCAGCCAGATCGACTTCGCGTCCTTCGCGCATCTGGCCAGGACGGCGGAGCGCGCCAAGTTCGACTTCCTGTTCCTCGCCGAGGGTCTTCGGCTGCGCGAACAGAACGGTCTCATCTACGACTTGGACGTGGTCGGACGTCCCGACACCTTTACCGTCCTGAGCGCCCTGGCCGCCGTCACGGACCGGCTCGGTCTGGCCGGCACGATCAACTCGACCTTCAACGAGCCGTACGAGGTCGCCCGGCAGTTCGCGAGCCTGGACCATCTGTCCGCGGGGCGTGCGGCGTGGAACGTCGTCACCTCGTGGGACGCGTTCACCGGCGAGAACTTCCGCCGCGGCGGATTCCTGCCGCAGGACGCCCGGTACCAGCGGGCCAGGGAGTTCCTGGCCGCCGCCCGGGTGCTCTTCGACTCCTGGCGCGGTGACGAGATCGTCGCGGACAAGGAGTCCGGTGTGTATCTGGGCGACCCGGAGCCGGGCCAATTCGGCATTCACACCTCCCAGTTCGACATCACCGGACAGTTCAACGTGCCGCGCGGACCGCAGGGCAGGCCGGTGATCTTCCAGGCCGGGGACTCGGAGGAGGGGCGCGAATTCGCGGCGGCCGACGCGGACGCCATCTTCACCCGGCACGGCACACTGGAGGCGGGCAAGGCCTTCTACGCCGACGTGAAAGCGCGCCTGCCGCGCTACGGCCGGTCTCCCGACGAGCTGAAGATCCTGCCCGGAGTCACCTTCGTACTCGGTGACACCGAGGCCGAGGCCCAGGAGAAGGCGCGGGAGATCCGCCGTCAGCAGGTCAGCGGCCAGACCGCGATCAGGCACCTGGAGCAGGTGTGGAACCGCGACCTGAGCGCCTACGATCCGGACGGGCCACTGCCCGAGATCGATCCCGACCCGGGAGAGCACACGATCGCCAGAGGCCGGGCCAGTGTGCGGATGAACCGCGACCCGCTCGCCGTCGCGCGGCAGTACCGCGAGCTGGCCGAGGCGAAGAAGCTGTCGATCCGCGATCTGATCATCGAGGTGGGCACACGGCAGTCCTTCATCGGCACCCCGGAGAGCGTCGCGACCGCGCTCGACGAGTTCGTCCAGGCCGATGCCAGTGACGGATTCATCCTCGTCCCGCACCTGACGCCCGGCGGCCTGGACGCCTTCGCGGACACCGTCGTACCGATCCTCCAGGAGCGCGGCGTCTTCCGTACCGAGTACGAAGGCACCACGCTCCGCGACCACTTGGGGCTCGCCCCCGACATCCGTCGCACCAACTGAGCCCGGCGGGCCGGTACGCAGCCGCCGCGCGTCCGGATTCCCGCGCGGCGGCACCGCACCGGGAGTGAGCCCGGCTCAGCCCTGTTCCGCCACCCACGCGTACCAGTCGTCCAGCCCCTCGCCGGTGGTCGCCGACAGCGTCAGTACGCGCAGATCCGGATTCACCGAGCGCGCGTACTTCTCGCAGAGAACGGGGTCGAAGTCGACATGGGGCAGCAGGTCGATCTTGTTGATGAGGACGAGGTCGGCCGCCGCGAACATGTACGGATACTTCAGCGGCTTGTCCGTGCCCTCGGTGACCGAGATGATCACGACCTTGCTGCGTTCGCCCAGGTCGAAGAGGGCGGGACAGACCAGGTTACCGACGTTCTCGACCAGGATCAGCGAGCCGGACGCCGGGGACAGCGTCGTCAGCGCGTCCCGCATCATCTCGGCGTCGAGGTGGCAGCCGGCCCCGGTGTTCACCTGCACCACCGCGCATCCGGCGCGCTTGATCCGGTCTGCGTCCAGCATGGTCTCCTGGTCGCCCTCGATGACGGCGACCGGGCGCAGGCCCGTGAAGTCCCTGATGGTGCGTTCGAGCAGCGTGGTCTTGCCCGCACCGGGTGAACTCATCATGTTCACCGCGGTGATGCCCTGTCCGGCCAGCCAGGCGCGATTGCGGTCCGCCAGGATCTCGTTCTTGGCGAGCACTTTCTGTTCGAGGGTGATGGTCGCACCGGGCTCCTGCTCATCCGCGTGCGGATGCGGATGAGCATGGCCGTGAGCATGGGCGGGCGAGTGGGAGTGGTCCTGGGGCGCCGCGCCGGTTCCGTGCGGCGCGGCGATTCTGGTTCCGCGCGCGTCACCGCAGCCGCAAGTAGCACACATACGTCAGCCCAATCTCATCGAAATGATCTGTAGTTCCCGTCCCGAGGTGATCTCCACATCGGCGCTGCCGCACGGACACAGCAATACGAGATCGGTCAGGGCGAAATCGGAGTCGCACGCACGGCACTGCCCGCTTCCCGGGGTCTGGTCGATTTCGAGTCGCGCGCCCTCTGCCACCGTCCCCTCGGTGATCAGGTCGAAACAGAACCTCATCGATTCGGCCACCACTGCGGTGAGTGTTCCCACCCGCACGCTGACTTCACGTACCGGCCGGCCGGCGGCCCGTTCGCATACCGCGTCGACGACGCTCTGCGTAATCGACAATTCATGCATCGTTCGCCTCGCTCCCGCCTCGGTAGTGCGACCGTAGACCGATATCAGGCCCTTGCACCGTGCCGATCGGCCACCCGGTCCTGACGAATCACCTGACCGGCTCATCGCGTGTTGACACACCGCTCCGGCGGATCCTAGATGGTATCAAAGTGATCAACACCATACAGGCGGGGGATTCGAAGGCCGATTCCTGCGGAACAAGGAATCGGCCATCTTCCCGGAAGGCGGCGCCGCTATGCCGACAGAAGAAGCGAAAAAGGCGGAAGACACGCTGATCCACGTCCTGTGGATCAATGCGGGACTCAGCTGCGACGGCGATTCCGTGGCGCTGACCGCCGCCACTCAGCCCAGCATCGAGGAGATCGCTCTCGGTGCGCTTCCCGGCCTTCCGCAGATCGCCGTGCACTGGCCCCTCATCGATTTCGAATGCGGTCCCAATGGCGGGGCCGACGATTTCCTCGAGTGGTTCTTCAAGGCGGACAGGGGTGAGCTGGAGCCCTTCGTGCTGGTCGTCGAGGGGTCGATCCCCAACGAGAAGCTGCACAACGAGGGCTACTGGTCCGGCTTCGGGAACAACCCCGCCACCGGTCAGCCGATGACCACCAGCGAGTGGCTCGACCGGCTGGCGCCGAAGGCAACCGCGATCGTCGCGGTCGGTACGTGCGCGACGTACGGCGGAATCCACGCCATGGCGGGCAACCCGACCGGTGCCATGGGCGTACCGGACTACCTCGGCTGGGACTGGAAGTCGAAGGCCGGGATCCCCATCGTCTGCGTCCCCGGGTGCCCGATCCAGCCGGACAACATGTCCGAGACGCTGACCTACCTGCTCTACATGGCGACCGGCCAGGCCCCGATGATCCCGCTCGACGACGCGCTGCGTCCGACGTGGCTCTTCGGCCAGACGGTGCACGAGGGCTGCGACCGGGCCGGCTACTACGAGCAGGGCGACTTCGCGACGGAATACGGCTCTCCCAAATGCATCGTCAAATTGGGCTGCTGGGGTCCGACCGTCAAATGCAATGTGCCCAAGCGCGGCTGGATGAACGGCATCGGCGGTTGCCCGAACGTCGGCGGAATCTGTATCGGCTGCACGATGCCGGGGTTCCCCGACAAATTCATGCCGTTCATGGACGAGCCTCCGGGCGGAAAGCTCTCCACGAACTCGGTCGGTCTCTACGGATCGACCATGCGGCGCCTGCGCCACGTCACGACCCACACACTCGACCAAGAGCCCAAGTGGCGTAAGCCGGGAAGGGAACTCACGACCGGCGCCACTCGCACGTGGTAGTTCTTTTCCCAACTCACGGCAGAAAGAGGCGGCGCACATGACGGCGACGAGCCGCAAGGGTGGCAGCGCTAACCGGGGCAGCGACGAGCTGGTGGAGATGGCGTGGGACCCCATCACACGCATCGTGGGCAGCCTGGGGATCTACACGAAGATCGACTTCAAACAGAAGGTGGTAGCCGAGTGCCACAGCACCAGCTCCATCTTCCGCGGCTATTCGGTCTTCATGAAGGGCAAGGACCCTCGCGACGCGCACTTCATCACCAGCCGCATCTGCGGAATCTGTGGTGACAACCACGCCACCTGTTCCTGTTACGCGCAGAACATGGCGTACGGAGTGAAGCCGCCGCACATCGCCGAGTGGATCGTCAATCTCGGTGAAGCCGCGGAGTACATGTTCGACCACAACATCTTCCAGGAGAACCTGGTCGGGGTCGACTACTGCGAGAAGATGGTCGCCGAGACCAATCCGGGCGTCCTCGAACAGGCCAATCGGACCCCGTCTCCGCACGCCGACGCCCACGGGTACAAGACCATCGGCGACATCATGCGCTCGCTGAACCCGTTCACCGGCGAGTTCTACCGTGAAGCGCTCCAGGTCAGCCGTCTCACCCGGGAGATGTTCTGCCTGATGGAGGGCCGCCATGTGCACCCCTCCACGCTCTATCCGGGCGGCGTGGGCACCGTGGCGACCATCCAGCTGATGACGGACTACATCACCCGTCTGCAGCGCTATGTGGAGTTCATGAAGAAGGTCGTGCCGATGCACGACGATCTCTTCGACTTCTTCTACGAAGCGCTGCCCGGCTACGAGCAGGTCGGCAACCGCCGTATTCTGCTGGCCTGCTGGGGCTCCTTCCAGGACCCGGAGCACTGCAACTTCGAGTACAAGGACATGACCGACTGGGGTCGGAAGATGTACGTGACCCCCGGTGTGGTCGTGGACGGGAAACTGGTCACCACCGACCTGGTGAAGATCAACCTCGGCATCCGCATCCTGCTCGGCTCGTCGTACTACAACGACTGGGACGAGCAGGAGACGTTCGTGACCCACGATCCGCTCGGCAACCCGGTCGACCGGCGGCACCCGTGGAACCAGCACACCAACCCGCAGCCGCAGAAGCGGGACCTGGACGACAAGTACAGCTGGGTCATGTCACCTCGGTGGTTCGACGGCAAGGACTACCTCGCGCTGGACACCGGCGGCGGACCGCTGGCCCGGCTGTGGACCACGGCGCTGGCCGGTCTCGTCGACATCGGCTACGTCAAGGCCACCGGCAGCAGTGTGAAGATCAACCTCCCCAAGACCGCGCTCAAGGGTCCGGTGGAGTTCGAGTGGCGCATCCCGCAGTGGAGCAACACCATCGAGCGCAACCGGGCGCGCACCTACTTCCAGGCGTACGCGGCCGCGTGCGCCCTGCACTTCGCGGAGAAGGCGCTGGTGGAGATCCGCGCCGGGCGCACGAAGACGTGGGAGAAGTTCGAGGTGCCGGAAGAGGGCGTCGGCTGCGGCTTCACCGAAGCGGTACGCGGTGTGCTCTCGCACCACCTGGTCATCAAGGACGGCAAGATCGCCAACTACCACCCGTACCCGCCGACTCCGTGGAACGCGAGCCCGCGCGACTCGTACGGGACACCTGGACCCTACGAGGACGCGGTGCAGGGCCAGCCGATCTTCGAGGAGAACGACCGCGAGAACTTCAAGGGCATCGACATCATGCGTACGGTGCGCAGCTTCGACCCGTGTCTGCCCTGCGGTGTGCACATGTACCTGGGCGAGGGCAAGAAGCTGGAACTGCTGCACTCCCCCACCCAGTCCGCGGGCAGTGAGTGATGGCGGAACAGACAGGCACGGCGGAAGAGACCGGCACACCGTCGGCCGACTGGCATACGGTCGGCGACCGGATCGACACCCTGATCGCCGCCGCGAGCGCGTCGGGCGGCGCCGTCGCCCGTGAGCGGAGCGAGGAACTGGTCCGCCTGGTCGTCGACTTCTACGGCGCGGGGCTGGAACGGCTGCTCGACCTCGTGTACGAGGAAGGGCGGCTGGACGACGGTGTGCTGGCCGCGCTCGCCGCCGACGACCTGGTGGCGAGCCTCCTGCTGGTGCACGGGCTGCACCCGTACAGCGTCGAGACCAGGGTGGAGAAGGCGCTGGAGAGCGTCCGTCCCTACCTCGGGTCGCACGGTGGTGATGTCGAGTTGCTCGGCGTGGGCGACGACGGTGTCGTCCGACTGCGGCTGCTGGGCAGCTGCGACGGCTGCCCGTCCTCCTCGGTCACCCTCCAACTCGCGGTGCAGGGCGCGGTGGAAGCCGCGGCTCCGGAGATCACCACGATCGAGGTCGAGGCCCCTTCGGAGGAGCCCGCCGGGCCGCTGGTCCCGGTGGACTCGCTGTTCTCCCGCCTCCATGAGGGCGCGGCAGCCGAGGGCGGCTCGTCGTGGGAGACCGTTCCCGAGCTGCCGGGCCTGGAGCCGGGCGGCGTCACCCGCTTCACCGCCGGCCGGGTCCCGGTGGTGGCCTGCCGGATCGGGACGGACCTGTTCGCCTTCGAGGACAGGTGCGCGCGCTGCGAACTGACCATGGAGGGAGCGGTGCTGGCACGACGGCTGGGTGGCTCCTCCAGCGACGGCGTGCTGCGGTGCGCCGGCTGCCGTGCCCACTACGACGTGCGGCGGGCCGGTGCCTGTCTCGACGAGGACGGCCTGCACCTGGCTCCGCTGCCCCTGCTCGCGGACGGCGCCACGGTCTCCGTCTCCGTTCCTGTCGTGGTCGCTCCGTGACGCCCGGTGGGCGCGGCGCGTCGGCGGCGGCCACGCTGCTGCGGGTCTCCCGCAGCCGTCCCGCGCCGACGGCCGGGGAGCGGTGCGAGATGTGTACGGCGCCGATCGGCGAGAGCCACTCGCACGTGGTCGACCTGGACAGCCGTGGTCTGATGTGCGGTTGCCGGGCCTGCTATCTGCTGTTCACCGACCCGGACGCCCAGCTGCGCTACCGGGCCGTGCCCGAGCGCTACGTGCGCTTCGCCGACCTCACCCTGGACGGCCGCGCCTGGGACGAGTTGCAGATCCCCGTCGGTCTCGCCTTCCTGTTCCGCAACTCCGTCCAGGACCGTACCGTCGCCTTCTATCCCGGTCCCGCCGGCGCCACCGAGTCCGAACTGCCGCTGGACGCCTGGGAGAAGATCGTCGAGTCCCATCCGGAACTCGCCGTGCTGCGGGCCGATGTCGAGGCCCTGCTCATCCGCCGCTCCGAAGGGTCCGCCGGCACCTGCCATCTGGTGCCCATCGACGCCTGCTACGAGCTGGTCGGCCAACTGCGGACACTGTGGCGCGGGTTCGACGGCGGCCGGGAGGCGCACGCGGCGATGGATGCCTTCTTCGCGCAGGTGGAGGGCCGCAGCCGGCCCGCGCCCGCCGGGAACGAGGCCTCATGAGCGGCCTCACGTTCTCCGTGCTCGACATCTTCTCGGAGCCGTACACCGTCGTTCCGCAGCTGACCGCACGGCTGCGGATCGAGGAGGGGACCGGGCAGCGGATCCACGCGATCGCCCTGCACTGCCAGGTCCGTATCGAGCCTCAGCGCAGGCATTACGACGACACAGAACAACGCGGTCTGCGCGCCTTGTTCGGGGAACGGGACCGCTGGTCGGACACCCTGAAGCCGTTCCAGTGGATGCAGTGCGACACCACCGTGCAGGGGTTCACCGGTGCCACCGAGGCCGACCTCGCGCTGCCGTGCACCTACGACTTCGACGTGACCGGCTCCCGCTACCTGCACGCTCTCGGAGACGGCGCGGTCCCCCTGTCCCTGCTGTTCTCGGGCACCGTGTTCACCCGGGGCAGCGCGGGCTTCGGGGTCCAGCAGGTGCCGTGGGACTGCGAGGCGCGGCATCTGATGCCGGTCCCGGTGTGGCGGCGGATGATCGCGTCCCATTTCCCGAACTCCGGCTGGATCAGGCTCGATCAGGATGTGCTCGACGAGTTCGCCGACTACCGCGCACGGCGCGGACTGATCAGTTGGGAAGAGACGGTGCGGGCCCTGCTGGCCACGAGCGGCGAGGTGGTCACATGACACTCGACCAGGTACGCACGATCGCCGACGCGGTGCTCTACGAGGGGTACCTGCTGTACCCGTACCGCGCCAGCTCGCACAAGAACCAGTCGCGGTGGCAGTTCGGAGTGCTCGGTCCGCCCCGCGCGTCCGCGGCGAGCTTCGGCGAGGACCCGGACATGGAGGCGCAGTGTCTGCTGGCCCCGGCCGGTCCTGCGGACGAGATCACGGTCCACCTGCGTTTCCTCCATCTTCAAGTCCGTGAGGTGCAGCGGCTGGAGGAGGACGGACGTCACGTCCCGGTCGGCAGGCTCACCGTGGACGGTATGTCGGTGATGAGCTGGGACGAGGCGGTGGAGCGGGAAATCATCCTGCCCGCCCGCGTGTTGACCGAGCCCGTCGACGAACTCCACACCGTCCAGGGCGGCGAGGAGACGGAGCCGCTGACGGACGCGCACGGCACCGGCGTGGGCCGCATCGTACGGCGCCGGGGCCCGCTGACCGTCCGGATCCGTACGCACACCACCGCCGACGACGGCTTCCTCCGGCTGTCGGTGTCGGTGCGCAACGAACACACCGAGGCGGCCGACGACAAGGACGCCGCGATCCGCGCGTCGCTGATCGGCGCGCACCTGTTGCTCCAGGCGCGCGGCGCCCGTTTCGTGTCACTGCTCGAACCTCCCGACGAGGCGATCGCCCCGGCCGGGCGGTGCCGGCAGCGCCGGTGCTGGCCCGTACTGGCGGGACCGCAGGGGTCGACGGATACGGTGCTCGGCGCGCCGATCATCCTGTACGACTACCCGGAGGTGGCCGAACAGAGCGCCGGAGCCCTCTTCGACTCCACCGAGATCGACGAGATCCTGACCTTGCGGATCATGACCATGACGGAGGAGGAGAAGGCGGAGGCGCGGGCGACCGACCCGCGAGCCCGGGAGATCATCGACCGGTGCGACGCCATGTCGCCTTCCGACATGCAGCAGCTCCACGGACTCCTGCGCGATCCGCACGCGCCGAAGGCGGTGTGCGACGGCGCCGGACCGGGCGCGATCCCGCCGGTCTTCGCCGAACCGGGCGCACCGGCCTTCACCGAGCCGGACACGCCGGACACACCGCGCTTCACCGCCCCGGACCCGGCGGCCTTCGCCGAGCCCGGCGTACCGGCCTTCACCGAGCCCGGCCTCGTGGATCTCCGTGACGCCGAGCCGGCCGACTTCGGCACCGGCGGCGCCCCCTGGTGGGATCCGGCGGCCGACGCCCGGGTGCGGCCCGGCACCGACGCGGTGGTGATCGACGGGGTCAGCGTCGCCAAGGGCAGCCTGGTACGGGTCCATCCGTCGCGCCGCGCCGACGCGCAGGATCTCTTCTTCGCCGGCCAGGTGGCGCGGGTGACCGCAGTGCTGTCCGATGTGGACGGGGGCGTGCACGTCGCCCTCGTACTCGTCGACGATCCGGCGGCCGACATGCACGACTGGTACGGCCGCTACTTCTACTTCGCCCCCGACGAGCTGGAGCCATTGCCCGTCGGGAGCCCCCCGGAAACCCGAGAGGAGAGCCGATCGTGAAGACCCTGGGCATGATCACCGCAGGCGTCGCGGCAGCGGCGGCAGCCGTCGCCGTGGCCGTAGGACTGCAGTCGATCCCCGACATCCGCAGGTACCTGAGAATGCGCTCGATGTGAGCCGGAAAGAGGATCCGATGGCCGGCAGACGACACGACAAGTCGGGCAAGCACCTGAACGAGGAGCCACAGGAGGAGCGGGGTCCCAAGGGCTCGCGCGACACCGGTTCCGACCGGCCCTCCGGCGGACCCGCCGACCGGCCGGAAGGCGGCGCCGGCAAGGAGGCCGACACCTCCGTCCAGCCGAAGAAGCCCACCGACCCGGACGCGCCGAACCTGCAGTCCGGCGGCGGCTGAGCCCTCCCCCGTACGCGGGTCACCCCACGGCAGGAGCAGAACATGACGAAAGATCCGAACAGGCCGGACGACATGGACTCCGAAGGCAAGGCGGTGCCGCCGTACGAAGGCCGCCGTAAGTCGGCGGACACGTCGGGCAAGGAGAAATCGTCCAGGGGCGGCGCCAGGACCGGCGGCGCGACCGGGCCGGTCGAGGACGACGAGATGAAGGCGGCCGACCCGGAGAAGACCGCGCGCGGCGCGACCGCCTCACCCTCGGACGAGCGGCCGGCCCGCCGGTCGCGGAACTCCGGCGGCGACGAGGGAACAGGCCCCGCCCACAAGCGCGGCACCCGGCGCGCCGAGGACCAGTCCTGACGTGTCGGGAAAGGTGCTCGTAGCGGGCGTGGGCAATTTCTTCCTCGGCGACGACGGCTTCGGTCCCGAGGTGACGCGCGAACTGGCCGCGCGGGGCGGTCTGCCGCCGGAGGTCCGGGTGGTCGATTACGGCATCCGGGGGATGCACCTCGCCTACGACCTGCTCGACGGGTACGACACGCTCGTGCTGGTCGACGCCCTCCCCGGGAACGGCGTTCCCGGGGAGGTGACGGTGCTCGAAGTCGGTCCCGGCGACATCGGAACGGGTGAATTCGACGCACACGGGATGAATCCGGTGTCGGTGCTCTCGAATTTGGATAAGTTGGGCGGCGCTCTCCCCGTCACCTATGTCGTCGGCTGTACTCCGGCGGATGTCGAGGAGGGCATCGGGCTCAGTGAGGCCGTCACCGCAGCGGTGCCCGAGGCGATCGATGCGGTGCACACGCTGGTCCGGCAGCTCCTGCCGGTCGAGTCCGCCGAGTCCCGGAGGTCCTGATCATGTGCCTTGGCATCCCAGGCCGTGTCGTGGAGATCGTGGACGGGTACGCCGGCCAGCTCGCGCTCGTCGACGTGGTGGGGGCGCGGCGGCGCGTCAACATCGGCATGCTCGATGAGCCTCCGGTGCCCGGCGACTGGGTCCTGATCCATATGGGCTTCGTGATGGAGGTCATCGACGAGGCCAAGGCCTCCGAGGCGCTGGGCGGCCTGGAGATGATGGGCCGCGGCCGCGCACACCGGATCCGGCGGAGGTTCGAGGTGTCCGGCGTTGTGCAGGGAGTGGGTTTCCGCCCCTTCGTGTACGTGACGGCCGCCGAGCTCGGCCTGGCCGGAACGGTGACGAACACCGACGCGGGTGTGGTGGCCGAAGTCGAGGGCGGAGCCGAGGCGGTGGAGGAGTTCGGCCGCCGGCTGCGCTCCGGGGCGCCGCCGCTCGCCGTCGTGGACGCCGTACGGCAGTCGGACCAACCGACGCGGGGCGACACAGAGTTCACCATCGAGGACTCCAGCGGCGGAGGCAGGGCCCGTACGCTGGTCTCCCCCGACATCGCGACCTGCCAGGACTGTCTGGACGAGCTGCGCGACCCGGCGAACCGGCGCTACCGCCACCCCTTCGTCACCTGTACACACTGCGGGCCGCGGTTCACGATCGTCACCGGTATGCCGTACGACCGGGCCACCACGACGATGGCCCGGTTCGAGATGTGCGACGCCTGCCGGACGGAGTACGAGGATCCTCGCGACCGCCGCTTCCACGCGCAGCCGATCGCCTGCCACGCGTGCGGTCCGCGGCTCGAACTGGTCGGCAAGGAAGCCGCGTTGACGGTGAGCGGCGAGGACGCGCTGTCGGGCGCGCGTGAACTGCTCGCGACGGGACGGATCCTGGCGGTCAAGGGCCTCGGTGGGTACCACCTCGTGTGCGACGCCCGCAACGGCGAGGCGGTCGAGCGGCTGCGCCGTCGTAAGCGGCGGGGCGGCAAGCCGTTCGCCGTGATGGTCCCGGGACTAGAGGTCGCCCGCACACTCGTGACGATGAGCGCGGACGAGGAGGAACTCCTCTCCGGAATCCGCAAACCCATCGTGCTGCTGCCCCGCCGTGAGGGCGCATCGACGGTGGCCGACGCGGTGGCGCCCGGCAATCCGGACCTCGGGCTGCTGCTGCCGTACACGCCCCTGCACGTACTTCTCTTCGGGGTCGGAGACGACAAGCCGGGGCCCGACGCGCTGGTGATGACATCCGGGAATCTGGCCGGTGAGCCGATCGTGACGGACGACGAGCGGGCCCTGTCCGAGCTGGCGCCCCTGGTGGACGCGTGGCTGCGCCACGACCGCCCGATCCATGTGCCGTGCGACGACTCCGTCAGCCGCTACGTGGCCGGCGCGGAGCTTCCGGTCCGGCGCTCGCGCGGTTACGCGCCGCTTCCCCTCGCGCTGCCGTTCGACGTGCCGCCGACGCTCGCGGTGGGAGCGGATCTGAAGAACACCTGCGCGCTGGGGGAAGGGGGTTACGCGTGGGTCAGTCAGCACATCGGCGACATGGACGACCTCTCCACACTCGAAGCGCTGACGGCGACCGAGGCGCATCTCGAACTCCTCACGGGGGTCGAGCCCGGGCAACTGGTGGCCGACCGGCATCCGGGCTACCGGTCCGGCGACTGGGCGCGCGAACACGCTCACGGCAGGGCGGTGCAGACGGTGCAGCACCATCACGCGCACATCGCGTCCGTGATGGGAGAGCACGGCCTCGGCAGCGGCGACGAGGTGATCGGGGTCGCGTTCGACGGCACCGGTTGCGGGCCCGGCGCGGAGGCGTGGGGCGGCGAGGTCCTGATCGCCGGGTACAAGTCCTTCCGCAGAGCCGCGCACCTGGGCTACGTCCCCCTCGCGGGCGGTGACGCGAGTGTGGAACGTCCCTACCGGATGGCGCTCGCACACCTGCACGCGGCGTCGGTCCCGTGGGACGAGGCGCTGCCCGCGGTCCTGGCCTGCCCGCCGGAGGAACGGGATGTCCTGGCCCACCAGTTCACGACCGGGTTCGGCTGCGTTCCCACGTCGAGCATGGGCCGTCTCTTCGACGCGGTCGCCTCGCTGACCGGGGTCAGACAGCAAGTGGAGTACGAAGCCGAGGCGGCGATCGCGCTGGAGGGCCTGGCCCGGTCGGCCGGCGCGGGATCCGCGTCCCTCCTCACGGACGCGGGATCAGCAACTCCAGCACCGGACGCGGCATCCGCAACACCCGCACCGGACGGACGGGACGCCTACTCCTTCTCCGTCGGGCGCGCGCGGAACGGCGAGCCGGTGGTCGCGGATCCCGGGCCGCTGATCCGCGCCGTGGTCGCCGACGTACTGGCGGGCGTGAGCGCGCGGGAGATCTCCCGGCGCTTCCACACCGCCGTGGCCGTGCTCGTCGCCGACCTCGCGGAGATCTGCCGGGACCAGACCGGGCTCGGCGTGGTGGCGCTCGGCGGCGGTGTGTTCCAGAACGCCGTGCTGCTGGAGGCGGCCCAACGCATGCTCTCCGAAAGAGGTTTCACGGTCCTGCGCCCCCGGCTGCTGCCACCCAACGACGGTGGTATCGCGTTCGGGCAGCTCTTGATCGGCGCGGCCGGCTGACCGCACCACACGGCACCACACCGCACCTGACCTCGACGGCGGCCCTCATCGGCCGGCCTCACCGGCCGGTCTCACGCGCACGACCGGACGGGCTCGAACCCAGCGGGATCCACAGAAGCGGGATTCACAGAAGAGAGGGACCATGTGTCTGGCAGTTCCGGGGCGTGTCCTCAGTACCGCCGAGGTCGACGGCACCTTGATGGCGGAGGTGGACTTCGGTGGGGTGCGCAAAGAGGTGTGTCTCCAGTACATCCCCGATGTGACGGTCGGTGAGTACGTGGTCGTCCATGTCGGATTCGCCATTCAACGCCTCGACGAACAGTCGGCCGTGGAGACACTGGCCAACTTCGAGAAGCTCGGACTCCTGGCGGAGGAGTTCGGCGACGGATCGGAATTCGTCCCCGCACAGGTGGAGTTGACAGAAGGAGTCGAGCGTTGAAATACCTGGACGAGTTCAGCGACCCCGACCTGGCGAAGAAACTGCTCGACCAGATCCACGCCGCCGCCACCCGGCGGTGGACCATGATGGAGGTCTGCGGCGGCCAGACCCACTCGATCATCCGGCACGGCATCGACCAGCTGCTGCCCGACAGCGTCGAGATGATCCACGGCCCCGGCTGTCCCGTCTGTGTGACCCCCCTGGAGATCATCGACCGGGCGCTGGCGATCGCCGCCCGTCCCGACGTCATCTTCTGCTCCTTCGGAGACATGCTGCGGGTGCCGGGCAGCGGCCAGGACCTGTTCTCCGTCAAGAGCGCGGGCGGCGATGTCCGGGTGGTGTACTCACCGCTCGACGCGCTGAAACTGGCGCGCGAGAACCCGGACCGCGAAGTCGTCTTCTTCGGGATCGGCTTCGAGACCACCGCGCCCGCCAACGCGATGACCGTCTACCAGGCCAAGCGGCTGAGCGTACGGAACTTCTCGATGCTGGTGTCGCACGTCCTGGTGCCGCCCGCGATGGCGGCCATCATGGAGTCCCCCACCTGCCGGGTGCAGGCGTTCCTCGCGGCGGGCCATGTGTGCAGTGTGATGGGCACCGCGCAGTACCCGCCCCTGGCGGAGAAATACGGTGTCCCCATCGTGGTCACGGGCTTCGAGCCGCTGGACATCCTCGAAGGCATCCGCCAGACGGTGGTGCAGCTCGAAGAGGGCCGTCACGAAGTGGAGAACGCCTACACCCGCGCGGTACGTCCCGAGGGAAACATCCCAGCGATGGACATGCTCCGGGACGTCTTCGAAGTGACCGACCGCACCTGGCGCGGCATCGGGCTCATCCCCGGGAGCGGCTGGCAACTCTCGCGGAAGTACTCGGCCTTCGACGCCGAGAACCGGTTCGACGTGACCGGCATCCGCACCGACGAGTCACCGCTGTGCAGGTCGGGCGACGTACTCCAGGGGTTCATCAAGCCGCACGAGTGCGCCGCGTTCGGCAAGGAATGCACACCGCGCAAACCACTGGGCGCCACCATGGTCTCGTCCGAAGGCGCCTGCGCCGCCTATTACACCTACCGCCGACTGGAACTGGTCGATTCGAAGTGACCGACGCACTGCACCACATCTCGCCACAGCGCGACGTACCGGCAAAGCCCGCCGACGGCCTCGACTTCGAGGGCTGGGTCTGCCCCGTACCCCTGCGGGAAACGCCATCGATCGTGATGGGCCACGGCGGCGGCGGAGCCATGTCGGGCGAGCTGATCGAGCATCTGTTCCTGCCCTCGTACGGAGCGGCGGCCGCGTCCGAGCTGGGCGACTCCGCCGTCGTCACGGTGGGCAAGGGCACCCGACTCGCCTTCTCCACCGACTCGTTCGTGGTGAAGCCGATGTTCTTCCCCGGCGGCTGCATCGGTGATCTGGCGGTGAACGGTACGGTCAACGACCTGGCGATGTCCGGCGCGGTACCCCTCTTCCTCTCCGCCGCGTTCATCCTCCAGGAGGGCACCGGCATCGCCGGCCTCGGCCGGATCGCCCGCGCCATGGGCGCGGCCGCGCAGGCCGCCGGCGTGCGGCTGGTCACCGGTGACACCAAAGTCGTGGACAGCGGCAGCGGGGACGGTGTCTACATCAACACCTCGGGCATCGGTGTGGTTCCGGACGGTGTGGACATCGGTCCGCGCCGCGCGCTCCCCGGTGACGCCGTCATCGTCAGCGGCGACATCGGCGTGCACGGGGTGGCGGTCATGAGCTGCCGGGAGGGGCTGGAGTTCGGCACCACCGTGGAGAGCGACACCGCGCCTCTGCACGGGCTGGTGGCCGCCATGCTCGACACCGGAGCCGACGTGCGCGTCCTGCGTGATCCGACGCGCGGTGGCGTCTCCGCGTCGCTCAACGAGATCGCCCGCGCCTCGGGGATCGGCATCGAACTGGTCGAGCGGGCACTGCCCGTTCCGGATTCCGTGCGCGACGCGTGCAGCCTGCTCGGGCTCGATCCGCTCCAGGTCGCGAACGAGGGGAAGCTGCTGGCGATCGTGCCGTCCGACTCCGCCGACCAGGTGCTCGACGCCCTGCGGGCGCATCCTCTCGGCCGGTCGGCGTGCCGGATCGGCACCTGCGTACCGGACCACTCGGGGATGGTGGTCGCCAGGACCGCGCTCGGTGGGAGCCGCGTGGTCGCTCTTCCGATCGGCGAACAGCTCCCGAGGATCTGCTGAATGAGCGCGCGAGGAGCGCTTCTGTTCGCGCGGTACGCCTATCCGCCCAACGAACTCGGCTACTGCGGGCCCGCCGACGCGGCGGCCCTGCTTCGGCCCGACGCCACCGACGGCATCGAGCAACGGGCGCGCGAGTTCGAAGGCGCCTGGTCCTACCTGGAGTTCATCGCGGAAACGGCCGGGATCCCCGACCCGCTGGACGAGCGGGTGGTCGAGGCGTACTGGATCGGCAACGACCTGCTGGACCGTGTCGATCCGGTGGCGCTGCTGGCGCGTATGCGTGAACGGTTCCGCGGCCAACTCGGCGGCACCTGGCGCGAGTCGGGCGACCGCGCCCTCGCCCATCACAGTTTCCAGGTGTTCGAGGTCTATCCGTGGGCCCGCCTGCTGGGCGCGGGCGGCAACCCGACCGCGCTGTCGGTGCTCGACCGGTGCCGTATCCGTACGGGTCTGGTCCTCCACGTCGACGGTGAGGCGGCGACCGTGCGTTCCCGCCCGCTGACGTGGGACGGGACGATGATGTCGGCCGGCCCGTGGCAGGAGGAGGCGGTGCGCTGGTCGACCGGTGGCATGTCTCTCCTCGACGACCTGTCTCCCGGTGACCGGGTGGCGCTGCACTGGGACTGGGTCTGCGACCTGCTCACCGAGGAGCAGGCCACCCGGATCGAGACACTGGAAGCACGGCAGAGAGCAGGGCTCGGCGACGGTGTTCTCCAGGTCCACGGGACGACGTGGTGACGATGCCGTACCCGCGCCGGGTTGCCGCGTTTCGCTGACGGTCACAGGCGTGAACGCGGGGGCCCGACCAGGGCTTCGGTGTGCGGCCGGTACGGTGACCGCGTCACCAACCGCACAACGAGGAGACGTACATGGCTGACATCGAAGCACTCAGGGCGGCGTTCGACGAGTTCGATCTCGACAAGGACGGCGCCGTCACGGCGTCCGAGTTCCGGAGTGTGATGGCGAGTCTTGGCAACAGGGACATGACGGAGGAGGAGGCCCAGAAGATTCTCGACGTCGCCGACACCGACGGTGACGGCCGGATGACCTGGGACGAGTTCGTCGCCCTGCGGACGAGCTGAGAGCGGCGCAGCAGCGTATCGCGGGGGCGCCGTCACGCGGCGCGGTGACGCGGGCGAGGAGGCCCGGGGCACGGTCCGCCGCCGACGGGCCGACGGCGGCGGCGCCCGCCCGGCCCCGCATGACGGTACGTGGCCGAGCACGTACGTTCCGCAGCGGATCTCACAGTCCGGGGCCGCCGTGGACCATGTGCAGTCCGGGGCCGCCGTGGACCATGTACTGGTCGAGCAGTTTCGCCCGCGTTGCCTCAAGCCGGTGTGCCAGGATTTCGGCCACGGAACAGGCCAGCGCGAAGCCCATACCGGGGTCGCTCTCGCACAGGGCCTGGACCGCCGCGGCCTCGAATTCGTAGGCGCGTACCAGGCTGAACGCTTCGGCTCCGAAGTGCCACTCGTGCGGGGAGAACAGCCAGGACCAGCCGAGCAGGTCGCCGGCACCGAGCATCTCGACCGTCGCGTGCCCCCGGTCAGGAACGTACAGATCGATCGCCACGGTGCCGGTGTGAATGATCCAGAACCGGTCCGCGGAGCTGCCCTCTTCGAAGATCCTGGTGTCCGCCGGGAAAGAGACGTCGCGGGCCAGGTCCATCAGAAGCGCACCGTGGCTCCGCGGCAGCGCGGTCGTCAGGCGTGTCGTGGAAGTCATGATGGACAACCTCCTCGCTGAGTGTCCCGCAGGACGTCGTCACAGCGGCCTCCCCGGAGGCGCCGGGGTTTCACCTGCGGCTCTTCGTGTGCGCCATCGGCACGGGCTTGTACGTCGGCCAGGTCGCGAGCAAGACGGGTCAGACGGCCACACTTACGATCGTATCCCCGCGACGCGGTGTACTCCGAACGTCGTTCCAGGAGCGGCGCGGAGATGTCACGCCGTGCGCCGGTCTTCCGCGGCGGCGAACCGGCCGGACGGCCGGAGGCGAAGGCTCCCGCTCCGAGGACGGAGAGCAGTATCCAGCCGGCCGCGCAGACGAATCCCGCGGCCGGTGATACGGCGGTGCACAGGACGCCGACGACCACGGTGGCCACAACGTCGCCGGCCGCCTGGGCGGCGCCGAGGACGCCGAATCCACTGCCTCGCAGCCGGTCCGGCAGGAGTGGGGCGACCAGCGCGGACTCCGCGGTTTCCGCGCAGCCGATTCCGGCCCCGGCGAGGCAGAAGAAGATCAGCAGGACCCACCAGGAACGGGACCCGGCGGCGAAACCGGCGTAGGCCAGAACGTAGAGCGCCGCTCCGGTGGCGAAGACGACGCGCGGGCCCGCGCGGTCGATCCAGTGGCCTCCCGCATAGCCGACGAATGCGCCGACGGCGTTGTGGGCCGCGTAGACCAGGATGGCCAGGGAGGACGCGGCGGTTGGACCAGCGGCGCGAGCAGGCTGTCCTTCGCCGACGAGGGCAGCCCGCGGGACGTCCAGGCGACGGCGCGCAGGACGCCCACCTGCCACACCGCGGAGGCGAAACCGATGGCGCCCGTGGCTGTCACCGTGCCCAGATACCCGCCACTGGCCATACGGCGCCGCCGCCGCGGGCCATTGGCCAGCGGGCCGCCGACGAGCTTGGTGACACCGATGAGCGAGTCGCTGATGCCTTCGATCAGCCCGAGCGAGGCGGCGGAACCGTGCAGGACGCGCGTCACAAAACCGGGAAGGCCGCGGTCACTATCTCGTGTTCGGAGTCGGAGAAGAAACTCGTCACTCCGACGCCGCCCACCCCGGTGGTCGGGTTCCTCTTCCTGTCCGGCATCGTCCGCACAACGGCAACCGCACGCTCGGCTCCGGGCCCATGCAGCTCTCTGTGCCTGAGGTGCGTCTTCCTGTGACCGGCCGCCGGGCGGGAATCGCACCTGGGGCCTGTCCGGTGGACCTTCGCGGACCCGGAACGCCCGGCACGGCACCTCGCCGCGTCGTCGGAGGCATCCACATACGTCCGGGCCATCAACAAAGATGACCCTCCGCCTTGCGGTGCACTACACCAGACGCCCCGCGCCGATCCACGAAGATCCGCCGGACAGGCCCTAGTTGGCACCGCCGAAGCATTCTCGGCCGGGCTGACCTGCTGAAGGGTAGTAACAGGCGCGTAAGTTGGACGGCCGCGGAGCGGCGATCATGGTGGTGGCGATCAGTTCCGGCTCCGTTGACCCGATCGTTCTGACGGCGCTCTGGGGGTGCGCGTCGGGCCCGGTGATCCTGAGCTGGAAGCCTGAGTGGGTTGGCCAGGCACGGATCCATCCGGCTTCGCAACTGGAGCTGAGCCGGATTTCGAGCCGGGTGCCGTCGGCTGCCGTGTGAAGGGCCAGGGTGGTCGGATCCTCGCAGGCCGTGGTGCGGGGGTCCCGACCTTCGCAGGCCTGAAGTCGGCATACGGGCGGGCGGCCGGCCGGCGACCGGGCGGCGGTTCGGGATGCGTGGATGACGGCGGCGGGCGTGATCATCGTTGCGCACAGAAGGAAGACCGCGGCCGCCGCGGTTTTGGGGCGTGCGGAGACGAACACGGATGCGACCCGCAGTGCGGCGCGTGGATGCCTGACGAGCCGTGAGGAGCGTGTGCGGTGCAGTAGGGCGGCGGCGTCCGTCACCGCAGCCTTCTGGTTCGCGCTGTCAGAACTGACATGCCCGCGTCTGCTCCAGACCGCGTCCGCGACCTCCCACTGCGCCAGGATTCGCGCCCCGCTCTCCTGCGTTGCCCGGCACAGGGCTTCGACGGCGTGACGCGGTGGGAACTGCTTACCATTCAGATACCGCTCCCAGGACGACCTGCTGACCGCTGTCACCTTTGCCAGCTCGGCCAGGCTCAGGCAACTGCGGTCCTTGAGATCACGCAGGCCGGTGACCAGTTGCGCCCATGCGGCGGGCAGCGTCCGGGGCAACTCCCGCCAATGGTCCGCTCCCTGTGGAGATTCCATTGTCTGTGCTCCTCCGACGTTCTTTTCATTCCACGTGGCGCAGCAGCGCCCAGGTCTGCTCTCCGACGATCCCGTCAGCAGTCATGTGACCTCGCTGCTGCAGCAGCTTGACCTGGGCTTCCGTGCGTTTGCCGTAGTACCCGTCCGTGTCGCCGGGGGAGAGTTCGTGGCGCAGGAGAAGGCACTGCACCTCGGCAGCGTCGGGGCCCGTGCTGTTGAGCAGGACCAGGCGGGAAACGGTGCTGCTGTTTCCGGCGAACAGCACGTCATCCCGCCGGGTGTAGACGCACGTGTACCGGCCGACCCCCCCTGCCCCTCGCCCGTCCGCCGGCGTGTGGGGGCGGCCGGGGGTGGAGACCAGCCAGATCGAGGTCACCGCGGAAACCAGCAGCGCGGCCGCGGCGGCGGACAGGAACCCGACCCGGATCTTCGGTTCTCCGGGTTGCCGCTCGCAACCTGCCGCGACGCCCTCGGCCTTGGCGGCGGCGGTCCACGTCTGTTCCGCGGCGTCCCGCAACGCCAGTATGGGTGCGGGATCAGCGTCGGCCAGCTGCGTCAAGGCCTCGACCGCTGCCGCCGGTGGTAGCGCTTTTCCGTTGAGATACCGCTCCCACGACGAAACGCTGAAAGGTGTCTTGGCTTGGAGTGACGTCAAGCTCAGCCCACTGTGATCCTTGAGCCGCCGCAACCGCACCACAAGCTGCCGCCCCGTCGGATCCAGCGACCCGCGCAACTCCTTCCACCTCATGATGCCTCCGCACGCACCCGTCCTTGAGGCCAACTCGCCCTGCCATGAGTCTCCTCTACCCGGGCCACCCGGGTGCGGGGATTTGCCCGCCCGCCCCCTTCCAGGTGCTCGGTTCGCGCCATCAACGCGCACCGGCACGGTCCCAGCAGCCCCAGAGCATGTCTATGTCCGTCACATCCCTGCAGGTCACAGGCTGGGACGTCCCGAGACGTCCCGAGACGTCCAGCCGGCCTGGCCGCATGTCCCGCCGTCCAGCAAGCTCGTCACCAAGCCCGAAAGAAAGGTGTTTGGGATGATCAATAAGCGCACATGCGCCACATACGCTGCCGTCGGAGCCATGGCTCTCGGAGTTCTCGGCGCAACACCCGCCTCGGCCACGCCGAGCGAGACGGCCGCCGTCTCCGCGCAGCCGCACGCGGCACAGAGCCGCTGTCTGGTATGGCACAAGACGACCACCAACTACTCCGGCTTGACGGCGGGTTACTCCTGGGCCTGGACGGTCGTTGTCTCCCCGGGAGCGACTGGAGACCGGGTGAAGGAAATCCAGTGCCTGACGGACTACCACGGCGACGGCCCCAGCGCGCTCGACGGAAGCTACGGGCCTGACACCAAGGCGGCCGTGAAGCGATCCCAGAAGCGGTGCGGCTTGAAGCAGGACGGCATCGTCGGCCCGGACACCTGGCGCTGCCTGCGGGACGCCTGAGGTCCTCGGGGCAGTGGCCGGGCCATAGCCGGTCACTGCCCCGATCCGCATCTTCCAGGGCGAACGCGCCCCGCGGCCCGATTACTTGACACGGCTGCATGCGGGCTGCGTCATTTCTCGACCGGCACCAGGAACAGCCGCACCTGGTGCCGGATCACCGCTACGGAACGTTCACCACGGATGCTCGCACCGGACAGGGGGCGGTGGAGCATCCGTCACCCGTGTGTTCGCCGCTTTGCGGGTTCTCCTGTTACCGGCACGACACGGCGGCCGTCAGCGCGCCGAGGACACCTCGAACGGCTGGAATCCGTGGCGTCGCAGGACGAGCGGGACCAGCAGGGTCAGGGCCTCGGTCGCGCGCGGGCGGTGGTGACGTCGCCGAGTGTGACGCCGTTTCGGGCAAGGGCGAGCTTGCGGGCCGGGCCGCCGACGACGCGGCCGGTGCCGAGGATGCCGATTGGGGGCATGGCGGTGTGCTCCTTGGATGTTCGTCGGCTGATCAGGCGAGATCAGGCGATGGGCGACAGGATCTCGACGGCGGCGGCGTGAATACCCGGGGCCGCGGCCGAGGAAGTCGTGGCTGGTCAGGCTCCAGGCTTCGCCGCCGGTGTCGGTGGCGGTACCGCCGGACCCGGCGACCAGCAGGGCCCCGGACACCAGACCGGAACGGACATCGGAGAACTGCCAGAAGGCATCCGCCCGATCGGCGGCGACGTGGATGAGCGGCAAGCGCATGCTCATAAGGCAGGGATGCGCCAGAGGCAAACGTTTGTACAGATGCGATGCCCTGCGCCGGGGCGCGGAGCGGTCTGGCCGGAAGGTACTGGACAACGCGCCGAGCTATTCAGATCCACATGCGTCCAGGTAACTTTTGATCTTACAAGAGTGCACTGGCAATTATCTGTTGGGGGATCTAGCGTCGAAGACGTCGGACCGGAAAGGCTGGTCCGCCTCGCGCGAACGAGGTCCTGTCATGCCCCTCACCTCTGCTCCGGGCCTTGCCGGTGCCATCACAGAGGCGCGGCCACCTGGGTGGTCGACGAGGCCCCAACGTCGTGAGTCCCACCCCGAACCGCGTTACCAACGAGGGCGGATGACGGCCCGTCGAGGCGCGGAGTGCGACGTCGGCCGCACGCACGGCCTGCCCGGGCGGACGGACGAGTCCGACGCCGATACGCGACGGGCGACGCGGTTCCGCCCGTCGCACGCCGGCCGTGGCCGACACGACTTCCACCTGCCCGCGACGCGGGCACGCGCCTGAACGGCGCGGCCACGAACGAGTCGGCGAAGACGTATCGGGACGCCGCATTCCTGGTCACCGACCCGGACGGACAGGACTTGACCAGTGCGTCGGCCACGCGGCCCCACACAGTGCCGCTGTGTGCGAGCGCGCCTCCATTCTCTTGACGCGGCAGGCGGCATGTCAGCGGGATCGGCATCTCGCCCGGACGCCCCACCCTGATGCGTCGTCGCTCCCCGGCCCTGCCTCGCACGCCCGGACCACACAGGTTCGCCAACTCCCCTGCCTGGCCTGCCTCGACCGAATACCCATCCACCGCACGCGAAGGAATTTGCCATGCACCTGACCATTCTTGCCGCCTCCGGTGCCACCGGCCTCGCGCTCACCCGCCAGGCGCTTGAACGCGGACACACCGTCACCGCCATCGCCCGCACTCCCGCGCGCGTCACCGTCCCCGACAACCCGCGCCTGACCCGCGTAGCCGCCGACGTGCGCGACTCCGAGTCGATTGCCAACGCGCTGCGCGGGAGCAAGGTCGTTCTCTCGGCTCTCGGCGTGGCCGACGGCGACAAGGCCGGTGCCCTGACGGCCGGCGCCCACGCCGTGACCAGCGCCGGGCCGGAGCGGATCGTGTGGCTCGGCTCCTACGGCACTGGACCCTCCGCCCAGGCCGCCGGGCTCGCCACCCGCACGCTCCTCAAGGCGCTCGGCGCGAAGTTGGCGGACAAGGTCACCGCCGACACCCTCGTACTCGATGCCGGAGGCACGGTCTTCCACGCCGGACCGCTCTCGGACGGGCCGCTCAGCCCGCAGTGGTGCACGGTCGGCCTCGACAACGCGCCGAAGCGTTTCTTCCCCGCCCGCGTGAGCAGGGACACCGTGGCCGCGGCCATGCTGGACGAAGCGGAGAATCCCCGCCACGCGGGACGGGTCGCCATCCCCCTGGACCTCTGACCGGACGCCGGGAGAACGAGATCATGACCACCCTGGAATCCCTCTCCGACCAGCTCGCGATCGCCGAAGCCGTCGCCCGGCTCGCGACCACCCAGGACGCGCACGACTGGGCGGGCCTGCGCGCCCTGCTGACCGAGCGGGTCCACCTCGACCTCAGCAGGCACCTCGACGTCCCGGCGGTCGAAGTGAGCGCCGACGACTTCACCAGCCGGGCGCGCGCCGTCGCCGAAGGCTTCACCGTCACCCACCACCTCACCTCGAATCTCGTCATCGACCTCGCCGGCACCCAAGCAACGTGCAGCGCGCACGTCCTGGCGTACCACTACCTCGCCGACCGGCCCGCTGCCGGCACGCAGATCTGCGTCATGCGCGGCACCTGGGACCTGCGGATGCGCAAGACCGGCACACGCTGGCTGATCGAGCGGATCGCCGTGACCAGGACCGCCCCGCTCGAAGGCAACGCACACCTCTACACCCATGCCGCGACGGCCAAGCGCTCCAGCTGAGCACCGCTCCGCGCACGCCCCGGCAGACGGCACGCACCGGCCCGGCCCGGCCACCGCCGCCCCGCGCCCCGAGGCGCCCGGTTGCCCACCTGGCCCGCGAACACGGCACGGCCCCCTCGCGAGGGCCCTCGCCCTCCGACCCGCACCTCAGCGGCGCGCCGATTCCGCCCCGCGCCGCCCCCTCACCCCGACAAGGAGACATCCCTTGACGTGCATCAGCCCCGAGGCAGCCGATCCGTACGCCGCGCTGCTCCCCGAGGTCATCGCCCTGGCCCAGAGCTCCGGAGCGCGCATCCGCGAGCTGTTCACCCCCGGTGCCCGCATCCTCGACCGCACCACGCTCCTGGCCGCCTACGAGCGGGTCGAAGCGGTATCCGCCGAGGGGCTGCGCGAGGCCCTCGCGCTCCTGCGTCCCGGGGCCCGGTGGCTTGACGACGATCCGGAGTCCCACCGCTCCACCGAGACGAGAGCGGGTGAATGGTGGGTCGTGGACGGAGTCGAAGGAGCGGTCAACTTCATCCACGGCGTACCCGAGTTCTCCGTGAACATCACCCTGCTGCTCGACAACCTGCCCGTGCTCGCCGTGGTCCACCAGCCCGTCGAGGACCACACCTACAGCGCGGTCCACGGCCATGGCGCCACGCTCAACGGCAAGCCGGTCGCCGGGTCCGACAAGACCGACCTCGCCATGTCGATCGTCACGACCAGCCAGGCGGGCGGCACCGCGGACCTCAACCGGCGTACCGCCGCCGCGATCAACACCATGTTCGATCACGCCCTCGCCGTACGCCAGACGGTGCCGAGCACCTTCCCGCTGCTGGCCGTCGCCGCCGGCCACCACGACCTCTTCTGGCGTTTCGGCCCCGACCTCCCCGCTGTCGCTCCCGGAGCCCTGATAGCGGCCCAGGCCGGCGCCACCGTCACCGACCTGCACGGGAACCCGTGGACCGCCGGCAGCACCGACATCGTCGTCGCCCCGCCCGCCCTGCACCCGACCGCGCTCGCGCTCCTGCGCGACCCCCAGGCGGCGCTCGACGCCTGAGCGACTGCCGGCCGCCCGGCGCGTACGGCGGCTGCCCCACACCGGGCGGCCGCCGATCTCCGGAGCAGCCCGGCGCGTGGGCACTGTGCCGGTCCAGGTTCGCCCCCTCGGACGGCCCACCGAGCCGCGGTGAGGGTTTGCAGAGGCTTCTCTGCAGATACTCCTATGCAGAGAAACCTCTGCAACATACGCTGTTGGCATGCCGGAACGCACTCCCCAGCCCGCCAAGCCCTCCCGGCGCCTCGACGCACGCAGCCTGCGGGGGCTGGCCCATCCGCTGCGGATGAACATCTTTGAATTGCTCAGTCTGGACGGCCCCGCCACTGCCACCGGGCTCGCCGAACGCCTCGGAGAGAACACCGGCACCATCAGTTGGCATGTGCGCCACCTCGCCGAGCACGGCTTCATCGAGGAGGAAACCGGACGGGGCACGAAACGCGAGCGCTGGTGGAGAAGAGCCGACGTCACGAATGAACTGAACACCGCCGATTTCCGCGACGATCCCGACACTCGGGGCGTGCTCTCGGTCTACCTGCACGAACTGGTGCAGCAACACTTCAGCCGGGTCGTGAACTACATCAGCGAGGACTGGGACGACACGTGGCGGAGCGCCGGCACCGTCGCGGACTGGAGCGAGCTGCGGATGACTCCGGCTCAGCTGGGTTCGCTCAACGCGGAGTTGATGGCTGTCATCGCCCGCCACACTCCCGCCCCGGATACCGAGCCCTCCCCGGACGCGCTCCCCGTCGTCGTGCAGCTCCAGTCCTTCCCCCGCAAGGACCGTGGCACCGCGTGAGCCAGGGCATACGCGGCGGTCTCCTGCGCCGCCATCGCGATTTCCGCCTGCTGTGGTGCGGCGAGACCGCCGGAAAGTTCGGTGCATCCGTCACCGGGGTGGCGATGCCACTGGTTGCCATCTCCACCTTGCACGCCGGCACGTTCGAAGTCGGCCTGCTGAGCGCAGCCGCCTGGGCCCCTTGGATGATCATCGGTCTCCCGGTCGGCGTCTGGGTGGACCGGCTGCGACGCAGACCGGTCATGCTGACCGCGGCCGCGGTCTCCTTCCTGCTCTTCGCCGGTGTCCCGTTCGCCGCGTGGTCCGGCTGGTTGAGTATCGGACTACTGCTGGCCGTCGCCCTGCTGACGGGCACGTCAGCAGTCTTCTTCCAGACCGCCTACAGTGCCTATCTCCCCAGCATTCTGGAACCCGATGACCAGCCCGAGGGCAACGCCAAACTGCACGGCAGCGCGTCCGCCGCGCAGATCGCCGGGCTCGGCTCCGGCGGCCTGATCGCACAGTTGGCAGGTGCGGTGAACGGGATGTTCGCCAACGCCGCGACCTTCCTCGTCTCGCTCCTCTGCCTCTCGGGCGTCCGGCATCGCGAGCCACGCGTCACCAGAACCGAACACCGCCCCGCTTCACTGGTCGGTGAAGTCCGGGAAGGCCTGCGGCTGATCGCCGTCGACCCCTGGTTTCGCACGCTCACACTCTTCGGAGCCGCCTCCAACCTGGCCCTTATGGGGTACCAGTCGATCCAGGTGGTCTTCCTGGTCCGGAGCGTCGGCCTGACCCCGGGGACGGTCGGCGCGCTCATCGCGGCCACCAGCGCCGGAGGCGTGGCCGGGGCATTCGCCGCGCGCCGGGTCGCGCACCGGATCGGCACGGCCCGCGCGACGCTGGTGTTCGAACTGGGACTTCCGATGCTCGGTCTGCTCATCCCGCTGACCGTCGGCGGGGCCGGGACCCTGCTCTTTGTGACAGGCGGCTTCAGCGTCTCCGCGGGCGTCGTGGCCGGCAACATCATCAAGGTGAGCTTCCAGCAACGCTACTGCCCGCCGGATCTCCTCGGTCGTCTCACCGCGAGCACCGCATTCCTCAGCTACGGAACGATCCCCCTCGGAGCACTGCTCGGCGGCACGCTCGGAACCACACTCGGCCTCCGCACCGCCATGGCCATCACGACAGCGGGGATCCCGCTCGCCGCACTGATCCTGGTCTTCTCCCCGATCCGGCGTTCGCGAGACCTGCCGACGTCCCGCCGGCCGACGAGTAATGCCGAACTCCCGCTGGATTCCGATGGCGAGTCGGCCCTGCCTCGTCTTTGACCACGACCGCACCGGGCGATCGCCCCTCGGAACCGAACCGCCGGATCCGGCCGCCCACGAGAATCCCGCAGGGGGCTCGGCCAACGCCCGGCACCGCTCGCCGGTCTGCACCATGGCGCGGTACCGCAGGTGTCGCGCCGAGGAAGCGAAGAAGCCGGCCGCTTCGAGTGCCGGCCGTATCGGCCTGTCGTTCCTGGTCCGGCCAGGAGACCCGATCGGCTGTTGGTCACGTGGTTGGTCACGCCAGAGCCCGGAAAGCAGAAAAACCCCAGATCAACTGGGGTTTCCACTGGTGTCCGAGGGGGGACTTGAACCCCCACGCCCGATAAAGGGCACTAGCACCTCAAGCTAGCGCGTCTGCCATTCCGCCACCCGGACGAGTGGTCGAACCGCGGGTTTCCCCGCGGCGACACCTCAACAATACCAGGGGATCGGTGTGCTCCTCGCCCGCATATCCGGTGGTCAGGTGTGGTGCCGGGGCGCCGGGGGTGGAGCGTGCGCGGCGGGTTCAGGGCATCAGGTGGTAGTCGGGGAAGTTGCCCGGTGCGCGCTCGCCCCGGGGGCCCTGGGTTACGGCCTTGACCAGCAGTTCGCCGCCCACGAAGGCGCCTCGCCAGGAGTTGCCGAAGCCGCCGAAGAGCTCGTCCTTGTCCCCGCGTGAGCGGGGTTTGCCCTGGCCGGTCTTGAACGCGCGGATCTGGGGCGCCAGCCGTTCGTAGGTGGCCGGATCGTCGGTGGAGAGGCTGGCGACCAGCGCGCCGTTGGACGCGTTCATCGCGGCCAGCAGCTCGGCCTCCGTGTCGACCAGGACGATGGTGTCGACCGGCCCGAACGGTTCGGAGTGGTGCAGCGGGGAGGACGCGGGCGGGCGGAGCAGGGTGACGGGCGGCACGTAGGCGCTCGTGTCCTGTCCGGGCAGGAAGCGCCCCCGCGCGAGATCTCCCCGGTGCAGGGGCACGGCGCCCCGGTCGATCGCCTCCGCCACCTGATCGCCCAGTTCCTTGGCCTTGGCCGCGTTGATGAGCGGGCCGAAGTCCAGTTCCGGCAGCTGATCGTCCGGGTGCTCGACCGCCAGGGGGTGGCCGAGGCGTACGGAGCGTACGGCGGGCAGGTACGCCGCGAGGAAGTCCGCGAACAGCGAGCGCTGGACGACGAAGCGCGGGTACGCCGTACAGCGTTGCTTTCCGTAGTCGAACAACTTCGGAATGACGGAGGTAAGGGCCGGCCAGTCGCTGAAGTTCCAGATCCCCCAGGTATTGAGGCCTTCCTGCTCCAGGATGTGGCGCTTGCCGAGGTCGGCGACGGCAGTGGCGATGCGCGCTCCGGTGTCCCTGCCGCCGACGAAGGAGACACAGCCGATCTCGGGCGCGCCGACGAGGGCTTCGGAGAGGTCCCGGCCGCCACCGCTGAGCAGCGTGATCGGAAGGCCCTCGCGGGCGGCGAGCGCCGCTGCCAGGGTCAGGCAGGCGACGCCGCCGTCGGTGGGGGTTTTGGCGATCACCGCGTTGCCGGCCAGCGCCTGTACGAGCATGGCGTGGACCAGGACGGACATCGGGTAGTTCCAGCTGGCGATGTTGGAGACGGGACCCGGCAGCGGGGTACGGCCCGCCAGCATCGGTTCCACTCCGTCGGCGTACCACCGCACCCCGTCGATGGCACGGTCGACGTCCGCCCGGGCGAGCTTCCACGGTTTGCCGATCTCCCAGACGAGGAGGAGCGCGAGCAGGTCGCGGTGTTCGGCGAGGGCGTCGAGTGTGGCGGTGACGCGCGCCCTGCGCTCGGCCAGTGGCGCGTGCCGCCAGGCGCGGTGCTGGTCGAGGCTCGCGTGCACCGCCTGCTGGGCAGTGGCGGCGTCGAGGCGCGGCGGGCCCACGATGAAGCCGCCGTCGACGGGGCTGGTGGCGGGCAGCGTGCGCCCGCCCGGCTGCCAGGACGACGCCCAGAGATTGCGTACGTGGTCCTCCGCGAAGGACTCCGGCGCCACCGCGAGGCATCGCTGCCACGCGTCGGACCAGGACGTGCCCGCTTTGAGTGTGAGAGAGGGTGCCATGAAAGGTCTCCGCTCGGAGGGGCGGCGGCACGGCCCGTCTCCGTCTCGCGGGGCCCGCGCGTCCCACTGCGCCCTTTTTCTCAGCGTACGCCTGGAATGTTCGTGCGTCGTGGGCGGACAACGCGCACGGCGGCGGCCCTCCGAGCGGCTTCGGGTGAAGTCGCGCGGAGGGCCGCCGCCACGGGATCAGCGCTTGGCGCGCAGCGAGTGCAGGTGGTCCGCCGACTTGCGGGCGAACGCCACGGAGTCGACGGGCTGGTCGTGCTCGACCTGCCAGTGGTGGTTGGGGCGGCCGCCGCGGGTCTTGTTCACGGCGGAGATGAACGTCTTGTAGTCGATCTCGCCGTCGCCGACGTCCGTCATGTCGTAGCCGTCGCGGGCGGCCGCGTCGTGTGTGCCGTCCTTGACGTGGAAAAGGGGGTAACGGTCGGGGTTCTTGAGTACGTAGTCCAGCGGCTCGAACGGGCGGGGCTTGCCCTCGACGGTCTTGCTGAAGCGGAACTGGCCGGTGTAGGCCCAGTAGATGTCCATCTCCAGGTAGACCAGGTGCGGGTCGGTCTCGGCGAGCAGGACGTCGTAGAGACGGACGTCCGGCTGGTCGGAGGCGAAGGCGAACTCCTCGCCGTGGTTGTGCTGGTAGAACTTCATGCCGCGCTTCTTGGCCGCCGCGCCATAGGTGTTGAAGTCCTGGGCCGCCCGCTTCCAGGCGTCCACGGTGTCGCCGTAACGGAACGGACCCGAGGCGGTTCCGATGTGTTCGAGGCCGAGCGTCTGGGCGTCGTCGAGGACCTTTTCCAGGTTCTGCGCGAAGCTGTACGCGTCGGGGTTGTTGTCGTCGTAGTAATTGACGTGGCTGCCGATGCCGTTCAGCCCGTGGTCCTCGGCGAGCCTGCGCAGCTCGGGCACGGTGATGTCGCCGGTGCCCTGCGTGTAGCCGGCGTACTCGACCTCGTCGTAGCCGAAGCGCTCCAGCTCGTCGAAGACGGGGGCGAAGCCGAGTTCGGCGACCTTGTCGCGCAGCGAGTAGAGCTGGATGCCGAGGCGTCCCGGGGTCAGGACGGGCTGGGTTCCGCCGTGGCCGTGACCGTGGTCAGGTCCGTGGCCGTTGCCGTGCCCGTGGCCGTGCCCGTGGCCGTTGGCCGCGGCGGGAACGGCCGAGAGACCGAGCAGGGCGGCGGCGCCGGTACCGGCGGCTACGCCGAGCATGCCTCGTCTGCTGAGCTTCTGCGCGAGTTCGGGGTCGGCGGACTTCTTGCGGCTCATAAGAGAACTCCCTTTGTCAGTACCAACGCCTGGACGTCCCGGACGTCCCGGATCAGTGCAGTCCTGCAAGCCGGAGGAGCAGGGATTTCACATCAGTGGCCTCGACGCGCCCACTGACGGCTTCGGGGGTGGAGCACAGGATGAGCGGGCCTTCGTCGTCGCTCGCGGGGAGGCGGCCGTGGCTGCCGCGGATCGGAGAGGGGTCGAGCGGGACCACCGCGAGCCGGTAGCGCATACCGAGCTTCTTACGGGCGATCGCCGCGGCCGCCTTGACGCGTACGTACGGGTCGAGGGGGTCCATGAACAGCTCGACGGGGTCGTAGCCGGGCTTGCGGTGGATCTCCACCAGCTGCGCGAAGTCCGGCGCGCGGTCGTCGTCCAGCCAGTAGTAGTACGTGAACCACGCGTCGGGTTCCGCGATGGCGACCAGCTCGCCGGAGCGCGGGTGGTCGAGGCCGTGGCTCTTCTTGCCCTCGTCGTCCAGGATCACGTCGATGCCCGCGAGGTCCTTCAGGGCTTCACGGGTGGCGTCGAGGTCTTCCGGGCGGCGCACGTAGATGTGCGCGAGCTGGTGGTCCGAGACGGCGAAGGCGCGCGACGCCATCGGGTCCAGGTACTCCATGCCGTCCTGGGTGTGGACCTCCAGCAGGCCGGCCCTGCGCAGCGCGCGGTTGATGTCGACCGGACGGGAGACGCGGGTGATGCCGTATTCGGACAGCGCCACGACGGTACGGCCTTCGGCGCGCGCGTCGTCCAGCAACGGGGCTACGGCGGCGTCGAGTTCGGCGGCGGCTCGGTGTGAGCGCGGGTCGTCGGGACCGTAGCGCTGGAGGTCGTAGTCCAGGTGCGGGAGGTAGCAGAGCGCCAGGTCGGGTGTGCGGGTGCGGATGATGTGGCGGGTGGCGTCGATGATCCACTGCGAGGAGACAAGGTCGGCGCCGGGGCCCCAGAAGTGGAAGAGCGGGAACGTGCCGAGTTTGTCGGTGAGTTCGTCGTGCAGGGCCGGCGGCCGGGTGTAGCAGTCGGGCTCCTTGCGGCCGTCGGCGTAGTAGACCGGGCGGGGCGTGACGGTGAAGTCGGTGTCCGCGCCCATCGCGTACCACCAGCAGATGTTGGCGACGGTGTAGCCGGGGTGGGAACGCCTGGCGGCGTCCCAGAGCTTGTCGCCGGCGACCAGGCCGTTGTTCTGGCGCCAGAGCAGTACGTCGCCCAGCTCGCGGAAGTACCAGCCGTTGCCCACGATGCCGTGCTCGGCGGGGAGCGTGCCGGTCAGGAAGGTGGACTGCGCGCTGCAGGTGACGGCGGGCAGCACGGTGGAGAGCGGGGCGTGCGAGCCTTCGCCTGCCAGTCTCTTCAAGTGGGGCATGTGGTCGAGGAGTTGGGGGGTGAGGCCCACGACGTCCAGGACGAGCAGGGGGGTGGGGCTCTCTGTCATGGCAGTTCCTTCAGGCCGAGGTCGACCAACAGGTCGCGTGCCAGGGTCAGTTCTGCGGCTATCCCGTCGGCGAGCTGGCCGCGCGAGCGGGGGCGCAGCTGGGCCGGGAGCGCCTGCCAGGTGTAGGTCTCGACCTCCAGATGGCGGGTGAGCGGCTCCGCCCGGCCCACCAGCCTGGCGAGTGCGTCCTGGAGTACCGGCAGTGTGGAGGCGAGCGGTGGTGCGGGCGGGGCGTGCAGGGGGACATGGAAGTGCGAGCGCCAGGGGGCGCTGTCGGGGAGCGCGCCGCCCGTGAGCGCTTCGTCCAGGTCGTCCGTGCCGAGCAGCCCGGTGGCGGTACGGGTGCGGGTCTGGTGCAGGAAGCGGGGCTCCGCGAAAGCGCCGAGGGCTTCGCGTACTTCGGGGAGGTGCGGGTGTTCGGCGTGCAGCGCCGCGGAGAGCTGCGCCTTGGGGATGGGGACGCCGGCGGTCTCCAGCGCGCCGAGTGCGGTGGCCGGGTCCTCGAAGGAGGTGGCGAGGTGGCAGGTGTCGACGCAGATGCCGATCCGGTCGCTCGCGATGCGGGTGAGCGGGGCGATCGCGTCGGCGGTGGTTTCGACGGTGCAGCCCGGTTCCGGCTCCAGGGCGATCCTGATGCGTTTGCCGGTCAGCTCCTCCAGCCCGTCGAGGCGCTCGGCGAGTGTGGTGAGCGCCGCGTGGGCGGCATCGGCGGCGGCGCTGTCGTACGGGGTGCGCCAGGCGAGCGGCAGCGTGGAGATGGAGCCTTCGGTGACGTCGTCGGGCAGCAGTACGGCGAGCAGTCTGGCGAGGTCCGTGGTGTGGGTCAGCCGCTCCGGGTCGGCCCAGTCGGGCTTGTACACGCGGTACTTGACCTCTTCGGCGCCGAAGCCCTCGTACGGGAAGCCGTTGAGGGTGACGACTTCGAGGCCGCGCCTGTCGAGTTCGCCGCGCAGTCCCCGCAGTTGCGCGGGGTCGTTGATCAGGACCTGGGCCGCGCCCTTGGCGAGCCAGAGGCCGATGCCGAGCCGGTCCCGGCCGAGTCGTTTGCGTACCGGCTCGCAGTGGTCGCGCAGTTGGGCGAGGACGCCTTCGAGGTTTTCCGCGGGATGCACATTGGTGCAGTACGAGAGGTGGACGGTGGAGCCGTCGGGGTGGCGGAAGCGCATCGGATCACTCCCCGCCGCGGAGAATGGAGTTGCCCTCGTGCAGGGCTTCCGGCGCGGGGACGTCCAGTTGGAGTCTGCCGCTGATTCCGTAGAAGGCGACGGGGTTGCGCCACAGGACCTGGTCGACGTCGTCCTCGGTGAAGCCGCCGGCCAGCATGGCGTCGGCGACCTTGCGGGTCTTGAGCGGGTCGCTCTTGCCCCAGTCGGCGGCCGAGTTGACGAGTACCTTCTCCGTGCCGTGGGACTTGAGGACGGCGACCATGCGGTCCTCGTCCATCTTGGTGTCCGGGTAGATGGAGAAGCCCAGCCAGCATCCGCTCTCGGCAGCGTCCTTGACAGTGGTCTCGTTGAGATGGTCGAGCAGGACGTGTTCGGGGGCGAGCGCCGACTCGCGTACGACGTCTATGGTGCGGCGCAGTCCTGCGAGCTTGTCCCGGTGGGGGGTGTGGACGAGCGCGGGCAGGCCGTGTTCTGCGGCCAGCTGGAGCTGGGCGGCGAGGGCGGCGTCCTCGGCCGGTGTCATGGAGTCGTAGCCCAGCTCGCCGACGGCGACGACACCGTCCTTGACGAGGTAGCGGGCCAGTTCGCCGATGACGGGCGTACAGCGCGGGTCGTTCGCCTCTTTGGGGTTGAGGCCGAGCGTGCAGTGGTGGGCGATGCCGTACTGGGCCGCTCTGAAGGGCTCCCAGCCGAGGAGCGCGTCGAAGTAGTCGAAGAAGCTCTCGGGCGAGGTCCGGGGCTGGCCGAGCCAGAAGGAGGGTTCGACCAGGGCGCGGACGCCGGAGGCGTACATCGCCTGGTAGTCGTCCGTGGTGCGGGAGGTCATGTGGATGTGGGGGTCGAAGATGCGCATCAGGACTCCTCGCCGGTCAGATTCAGTACGCGGTACAGGTCGGCGGGTACGTCGCGGCCCGCGGCGGTCCGTTCGGCGGCGAAGTCGCCGAGCATCCGGGCCAGTTCGGCGTCGCCGCGGGCCCGCTCCGGCAGGCTGTCGACGGCGTCGGCCGGCACACCGGTGAAGAGGCACTTGAGGATGGCGTGGCGCCAGGCGTGCGGGTCGAGGTGTGCGGCGGCGTACGGGCCCACGGCCGCGGCGACGAGCCGGGTGTCGTTGGCCCGCAGGGCGTCCTCGGTCAGCGGCAGCGCCTCGGGCCCCGGGACCAGCGCGGGCAGGGCGAGCAGGACCGCGCGGCGTTCGGCCGCCGCACCCCGCTGGTAGATCCGGGTGAGGGTGGCGAGTCCCGCGTCCGCCTGCCGGAGCAGCAGGACGCGCGCGGCGTCGGCGTATTCCTGACCGACGTGCCGGCCAGCGGCGGCGAACCTCAACTCCCAGGCCGGTACGGCAACGTTGTCGTCCTGTCGCGCGGCCCGGTCCGCCTCCGCGAGTGCTCCGTCGAGCCAGGTTCTGGCATCCGGGTCGAGCCGGGGGGACAGCTCCTCGCGGGTGGCGGTCATGCCGGTGCTCCCTTCGTACGGAGGAAGTCGATGGAGGTACGGGCCAGTTCGGAACCGGCGTGGGAGTGGCGGGGCAGCTCGACCACGGTCAGGCCCTGGTAGCCGGTGGCCTCCAGGGCCGCGAGTACGGGCGGGAAGTCGATCTCGCCTTCTCCGAAGGGCAGATGCTCATGGACGCCCCGCCGCATGTCCTCGATCTGGACGTGCCTCAGCCAGGGTCCCGCCTCCCGCACGCAGTCGGCGGGCGGCGCGGGTTCCAGACACTGGCAGTGCCCGATGTCGAGGGTGAGGCCGAGCGGGGCGGGGTCGCCGAGGCGCTGCCTGAGCTGGTGGAAGCCGGCGAGGTCCGAGACGAGGTGGCCGGGTTCCGGCTCGACCGCGAGCGGTACTCCGGCCCCCTGCGCCGCGTCGAGGACCGGGGCCATCGCCTCTTCGAGGCGCTTCCAGGCGGTGTCCGTGTCGGTGCCGGCCGGGGTGATGCCGCTGAAGCAGTGCACGGCGTGGGCTCCCAGGTCCGCCGCGACCTGAACGGCCGTGAGCAGCAGGCCCACCCGCGCGGCGCGGCCGTCGGGGTCCGGATCGAGGAGGGAGGGCCCGTGCTTGCGGCGCGGGTCGAGTACGTAGCGTGCGCCGGTCTCGATGGTGACGCCGAGGCCCAGTTCGCCGAGCCTGCGGCCGACCTTCCGCGTGCGGGCGGCCAGTTCGGGGGCCAGGGGGTCGAGGTGCATGTGGTCGAGGGTCAGTCCGACACCGTCGTATCCGAGGTCGGCGAGCAGCCCGAGGGCGTCGTCGAGGCGGTGGTCGGTGAGCCCGTTGGTGCCGTATCCGAGGCGCAGGCTCATGTGACGCTCACTTTCCGTGCGAAGACGCGGGCCAGCGGGACGAGTCCCACGACACCGAGCGCGCTCCCGGGGGCCCCGCCACGGGCGGCGAGCGCGGCCTGAAGCGGGATCATGGCCCGGATTCCGCCGCCGACGGCGCGTTGGGTGAGGGCGGGCGAGGGGTTGAGCACGGCGTGCAGCAGGGGCCGGCCGGCGGTGGCGGCGTAGACGGTGGCCAGCGTGGCGGTGAGGGCGGCGGCCACCGGGAAGGCGCCACCGGGGAAGCCGCTGACGGGGAGCGCGCCGGGTCGGCCCGGCGCGCTCCGTGCCGTGTGCCGGGGGACGGCGGCGCCGGCCCGTGCGCCCGCGAGCTTCGCCCACTCCCCTGGTCCGCTGCCCGCGCCCGGTGGTGAGTGACCCGTACCGGGTGCGCGCGGCACCGCGGTTTCGGAGCTGGTGCCGTGCGACGGTCCGGTCGCGCGACGGCGGCCCACCAGCGCGCCGAACAGCGCGGTGGCCGCGAGCGCGGCGAGTGGCGCCGCCGTCGAACCGCCCTGCGTCTCGTGGCGCGAGACGGTGGTGACGGCGACGGTGTGCGCGCCGAGCAGTGCGGCGGAGGGCAGAGCGGCACGGGCTCCGGCCCACGGGCTCGCGGCCCGCGGGCTCGCGCCGGTTGCCAGGGGCATGACAGCAATGGACCGCCCCTTGTCCAGGGAGAGCCGTCGGCCCGCCGCGGCGCCGAGACCGGCGTCCGGCGTACGGGCCGCGCCCACCGAGGACGTGGTCGTGGACGTGGCCGTCGCGCCGAGCAGCAGGTCGAGTGAGCGCGCCGCGCCCATCGCCACCGGCCCCGCCGCGGTGTGTTTCAGCCGCAGGTCGTACGCCCAGACCGTGGCCGCCAGGGCCGTGGAGACCAGCAGGGAAGGGCGGCCTGCCCTGGCCGCCAGGGCCAGACCCGCCGCCGTCAGGGCGCCCGCAGCCGTCAGGGCCGCCGCCGGTGAGACACGGCCCGAGGGAATCGGGCGGTGCGGGCGGTCGATCGCGTCCTCTTCGCGGTCCGCCCAGTCGTTGAGCGCCATGCCCGCCTCGTACAGGCAGAGCGAGGCGCCGACGGCCAGCGCGGTCCCGCGGTTGGGCCGTATGCCCCGGGCCGCGGCGCCGGCCAGCGCGTCGCCCGGGATCGTGAACAGCGCGGACACGCGCAGCAGTTCGGCCCAGGCACGCAGCCTCACCGGGTCTCCTTCAAGCGGTCGGCGAAGGCGAGGAGCACCTCGAACTGTTCGGCCAGCGCCGCCGGTCCGCCGTCCGGATCCTTGAAGTAGAAGCCCAGTTCGGGCAGCGGCCCGCTCAGCCCGGCCTCGTGAGCGCGGGACACCAGCCTGGCCAGGTCGAGCACCAGCGGCGCGGCGAGCGCCGAGTCGCAGCCCTGCCAGATCGTCTGGAGGATCATGCGGGAACCGAGGAAGCCGTCGAAGGCGATGTGGTCCCAGGCCGTCTTCCAGTCGCCGAGCGCGGGCACGTCGTCGATGTGCACCTCGCCCTCGGGGGCCGCGCCGAGGGTGTCGGCGAGTACGCGTTCCTTGCCCGCGTTCTTGGCCGCCGCGGCCGCCGGGTCGGCCAGCGCCGCCCCGTCCCCGCCGCCCAGCAGGTTGGTACCCGACCAGGCCCGGACGTTCAGGGCTCGCTGGACGAACATCGGGGCGAGTACGGAACGGAGCAGCGTCTGACCCGTCTTGCCGTCGCGGCCCGCGTGGGGAAGTCCGCTGCCGGAGACGGCGTCCGCGAGGGCGGCGGTGCGCAGCCCGGTCGACGGGGTGAAGTTGACGTAGGGGCAGCCGGCCCGGACCGCGGCCGCCGCGTACAGCGAACTGGCGGGCAGGCGTGGGTCGTCGGGCGCGGGCTCGGCTTCCGTGGAGGAGACGTTGACGACGACCGCGCGGGCGACGCCGGTGTGTCGCACGAAGTCCGTGATGTCGGCGGCGAAGGAGGCGATCAGTTCCTCGTCGCTGCGGGCGTCACCGGACTGCGGTCCGCCGGGCCTGATCTCCCCGTCGGCAGCGCTGAGTTCGGCATGGATCGCCGAGGGGAGGCCGTGCGGGAGCACTCCGGCGGCGGTCAGCTCCTCGGCACGCTTCGGCAGGGGGCAGCTCGCCGTGTCGTGGCCGCCGAAGACGAGCGAGGAGAGGGCGGGGAGGCCCGCGTCGGCGAAGGGCGCGGTCTCCGTGACCATGCCGGTCGGCGGGTGGAGCCCGGCGGTGACCGCCGCGCATCCCGCGACGGCCGTGGTGGCGACGGAGCCGCGTGCTCCGACGAACCAGACTCCGGTACGCGCTGCGTTCGATTCAGGGGTGTTCGTCGTCACGGGGTGCCTCCCTGCCGGTCATCTGTCCCGGTCGTGTGGTGCCGGTGCTGTGGTGCCGGTGCTGTGTTGGTGGGCGGCGGGCGGGGGGTACGGCGCCTCCCCGTCCGCCGCCCGGCTGGCGGCCGCCCGTCCCGGAGTGCGGGCGGGCGGTTTCTTCAACTGGATGGCGAGTGACCTCGGGCCGCCTTCCCGGCGGCGCCCGTCAGGAGTGCGGCGAAAGAGCTGAATCCCGGTTGTTCTCCGTGCACGGCGGTCCTCCAGAGGATGGGCGTCCCGCAACCGGCCCCCGGAGAGCGACCGTTTCGCCGACGCTCACCTTCACACCGGAACAGGTCCATGTCCTGTACACATCAGTGGACGGTAGCCGGGTTCGTCCGGCACGGAAAGACCTTGCGCACTAGATAAGTTGGACTTCTTCCCGACTCAGGACAAAGCGGTGTCCGGGCAGGACTGACCGCCCGGCGGCGCTTCTCCACCGCCGCCGGGCTGAGTCCGCTTTTCCCTGCTGGTGCTTGCCCGTCGCCTACTTGTCGCCGCCGCCGAAGGCGGCGTCGAAGGATGCCGTCGGCGCGTCGAAGTCGAAGCGCTTCAGGTCGCGCAGGGCCTCGGGAGCCCCCGCCAGCCGGTCCATCCCCGCGTCCTCCCACTCGACCGAGACGGGTCCCTCGTAGCCGATGGACCGCAGCATCCGGAAGACGTCCTCCCACGGCACGTCACCGTGGCCGGCGGAGACGAAGTCCCAGCCACGCCGCGGGTCGCCCCAGGGCAGGTGCGAACCGAGCCGCCCGTTGCGGCCGTCGAGGCGCTTGCGGGCCTCCTTGCAGTCGACGTGGTAGATCCGGTCCCGGAAGTCGTACAGGAAGTTGACCGGGTCCAGGTCCTGCCAGACGAAGTGGCTCGGGTCGAAGTTCAGCCCGAACGCGGGCCGGTGGTCGACCGCTTCCAGCGCCTGCTTGGTGGTCCAGTAGTCGTACGCGATCTCGCTCGGGTGCACCTCGTGCGCGAAACGGACCCCCTCGGCGTCGAAGACGTCCAGGATCGGGTTCCAGCGCTCCGCGAAGTCCTCGTAGCCCCGATCGATCATGCCGGGCGGCACCGGCGGGAACATCGCGACCAGGTGCCAGATCGAGGATCCGGTGAAGCCGATCACCGTGTCGACGCCGAACGCGGCGGCGGCCCTAGCGGTGTCCTTGATCTCGGCGGCGGCGCGCTGCCTGATCCCCTCGGCCTCCCCGTCGCCCCAGATGCGGGCGGGCAGGATGGCCTGGTGGCGCTCGTCGATGATGCTGTCACAAACGGCTTGGCCGACCAGGTGGTTGGAGATCGCCCAGCACTTCAGCCCGTATTTGTCGAGCAGTTGGTGACGGCTGTCCAGGTAGCCCGGGTCCGCGAGAGCCTTGTCGACCTCGAAGTGGTCTCCCCAGGTGGCCAGTTCGAGGCCGTCGTAACCGAAGTCACGGGCGTGCTTGCAGACTTCTTCGAGCGGCAGATCGGCCCACTGGCCGGTGAACAGGGTGAACGGACGTGACATGGCGACTCCTAGCCTTCGGTTCCTGACAGTCCGGACGTTCCGGACGGCGGCGGTACGGACGTGTAGACGGCACTCTTGGCCGCACTGTCCTCCACCGCGGCGAGCACCCGCTGCACCTGGAGCCCGTCGGCGAACGACGGCGCCGGGTCGGTCCCCGCGGCGAGCGCCTCGACCAGGTCGCGGGCCTGGTGGACGAAGGTGTGCTCGTAGCCGAGCGCGTGGCCCGGCGGCCACCACGCCTCCAGGTAGGGATGCTCCGCCTCTGTGACCAGGATCCGGCGGAAACCGGACAGCGGCGCGGGCTCCGTGTGGTCGTGGAACTGGAGCTCGTTGAGCCGTTCCAGGTCGAAGGAGAGCGACCCGCGCTCGCCGTTGATCTCCAGGGTCAGCGCGTTCTTGCGCCCCGCGGCCATCCGGGTGGCCTCGAAGGACGCCAGCGCGCCGGAGGAGAGCCGCCCGGTGAACAGCGCCGCGTCGTCCACGGTCACCGGCCCCAGCCGGGTGCCGCCCGTGGCCGAGAGGCCCGCCGAAGCGCCGTCCAGCACCGGCCGTTCCTTCACGAACGTCTCCGACAGCGCGGAGACCCCGACGACGGACTCGCCGGTCACGAACTGCGCGAGGTCCACGATGTGCGCGCCGAGGTCGCCGAGTGCCCCCGATCCCGCGTGCTCACGCTTGAGCCGCCAGGTGAGCGGGAACTCCGGGTCCACCAGCCAGTCCTGGAGGTAGGTGACCCGTACGTGCCGCAGACGGCCGATCCGGCCTTCCTCGATCAGCTGCCTGGCGAACGCGACGGCAGGCACGCGGCGGTAGTTGAAGCCGACCATGGCCAGCTGTCCGCGCGACCTGGCCTCGGCCGCCGCCCTGACCATGGCCTCGGCCTCGGCGACCGAGTTGGCCAGCGGCTTCTCGCACAGGACGTGCTTGCCCGCCTCGAGCGCCGCGATGGCGATCTCCGCGTGGCTGTCCCCCGGCGTGCAGATGTCGACCACCTGCACGTCGTCGCGGGCGATCAGAGCCCGCCAGTCGGTCTCGGCGGCGGCCCAGCCGTGTTTGTCCGCCGCGGCGCGCACGGCGTCCTCGTCACGTCCGCAGATCGCGGCGAGCACGGGCCGCATCGGCAGGTCGAAGACGCGTCCCGCGGTACGCCAGCCCTGCGAGTGGGCCGCGCCCATGAACGCGTATCCGACCATGCCGATACCGAGTGACGGCGGCGCACCGGCCTCTTTCTCCGACGCTTCCCTGGGGGTCATACGGAGTTACTCCTCGTCTTTCGCGCGGTGGGGGGCTGACGCGGGGATCTGTCAGCTGAAGCCCTGCGGCAGGTACTTGTCGATGTTCGTCTTGTCGACCACGGCCGAGAAGACCGTGATCTGGGTGGGGATCTCCGTCTCGGAGATCCCGCCGATGCCCTTGGACTGAGCCAGGGCGCGGGCCAGGTCGATGGCGGAGGCGGCCATGGTCGGCGGGTAGAGCACGGTCGCCTGGAGGACGCTGTTGCCCGCCTTGATCGCGTCCATCGCCGCCTTGGAGCCGGCGCCGCCGACCATCAGGAAGCCGTCTCGTCCGGCCTGGTCGATGGCACGCAGCGCGCCCACGCCCTGGTCGTCGTCGTGGTTCCAGATGGCGTCGAACTTGGGCTGGGCCTGGAGCAGTTGGGCCATCTTGGCCTGGCCGGACTCCACGGTGAAGTCGGCGGACTGACGGGCCACCTTCTTGATGTTGGGGAAGTTCTTCAGTGCGTCGTCGAAGCCCTTGCTGCGCTGCTGGGTCAGTTCGAGGGCATCGATGCCGGCCAGCTCGATGACCTTGGCATTCGGCTTGTCCTTCAGTTTCTCGCCGATGTAGTTGCCCGCGTTGAGACCCATCCCGTAATTGTCTCCGCCGATCCAGCAGCGGTAGGCCTGGGGGGTATCGAAGATCCGGTCCAGGTTGATCACGGGGATCCCGGCCCGCATCGCCTTGAGGCCGGCCTGCGTGAGCGCCTTGCCGTCGCCGGGCAGCACGACGAGCACGTCGACCTTCTTGTTGATCAGCGTGTCGACCTGGCCGATCTGCGCCGCGGTGTCGTTGGAGCCCTCGGTGGCCTCCAGCGTCACGTCGGAGTACGACGCGGCGCGCGACTTGGCCTGCTCGTTGATCGCGTTGAGCCAGCCGTGGTCGGCCTGCGGGCCCGCGAAGCCGATGGTGACGTGCTTGCCGGGCTTGTCGGCGGCGGCCGGACGGCTCGCGGCCGCGGTCTCCTTCTTGGCCGGCTCGTTGCTGGTGCAGGCGGTGAGGAAGGCGCCCGCCGAGACGGCGGCGGTGCCGAAGAGCAGTCCTCTGCGACTGGTTTCTGGCATGACGGATCAAACCCTTCACGGTAGGGCGGTACGGGTGACGTGCGGGTGCGGGTGGTGCGAGACGCGGGTGGCGCGGGGTCAGGCCTCGCCGCCTCGCCCGGTTCTGCGCTGGACCAGTACGGCGGCGACGATGATGGCGCCCTTGGCGATCTGCTGGACGTCGCTCTGGAGGTTGTTGAGCGCGAAGATGTTGGTGATCGTGGTGAAGATCAGGACGCCCAGTACGGAGCCGACGATGGTGCCGCGGCCGCCGCTGAGGAGCGTGCCGCCGATGATCGCCGCGGCGATCGCGTCCAGCTCGTACAGGTTCCCGTTGGTGTTCTGGCCCGACCCCGCGAGGACGATCAGCAGGAAGGCCGCGATACCGCAGCAGAGCCCGGAGAGCAGGTACAGGTAGAGCCGCTGCCTGCGGACGTCGATGCCGGCGAGCCGGGTGGCCTCCGGGTTGCCGCCGACCGCGACCGTACGGCGGCCGAACGTCGTCCGGTTGAGGACCAGCCAGCCGACGATCGTGACCGCCGCGAAGACCAGGACGAGCGGCGGTATCCCGAGGATGTACGAGTCCCGCACACCGAGGTCGAGTACCGACTGCACGGTGACGATCTGCGTCTTGCCGCCGGTGAGTTGGAGGGCGAGACCGCGGGCGGAGGCGAGCATCGCGAGCGTCGCGATGAACGGCACCATCCCGCCGTACGCGATCAGGAGGCCGTTCACGAGTCCGCATCCGAGGCCCACGAGCACGGCCGTGAAGAGGATGCCGAAGAAGCCGAACTCCTGCGTGGCCACTGTCGTCGCCCACACCGAGGCCAGCGCCACGATCGCACCGACCGACAGGTCGATGCCACCGCTGGTGATGACGAAGGTGACGCCGACGGTGACCACACCGATCACCGAGGCCTGCGTCAGGACGAGTTGCAGGTTGTTGACATCCAGGAACTGATCGGGCTTGGTGATGCCACCGACGATGATCAGCGCGACGAGCACACCGAGCAGCGAGAGGTTACGGACGTCGAGCCGCAGTCCGAGGGCCGGCCGGCCCCCCTTTCCCGCGGGGGGTTTGGCTCTGTCGGCCGCGGGCGTGAGCGGTTCAGGTGCGGCCGCCGCGTCGGGCCCGCCCTGCTGCGCCTGGGAGGCAGGCTGGTTCATGGCGTCGGACTCCCTTCCATCACAAGGTCGAGTACACGGTGCTCGTCCAGCTCCTCGGCCGGCGCCCGGTGGACGACACGGCCCTCACGGAGCACCAGCACCCGGTCGGCGAGGCCCAGGACTTCGGGGACCTCGCTGGAGACGAGAAGTACGGCAAGGCCGTCGTCGGCCAGCCGGCGGATCACGGCGTACAGCTCGGCCCGGGCGCCGACGTCGACGCCGCGGGTGGGTTCGTCGAGCAGCAGCACCCGGCAGCCGCGCAGCAGCCAGCGGGCGAGGACCGCTTTCTGCTGATTGCCGCCGGAGAGTGTGCGGATGCGGGCATCCGGATTGTCGGGGCGCAGGGAGAGTTCTCTGGTGGCGGCTTGGGCCGCCGTGCGCTCCGCCGAGTGGTTGAGCCAGCCGCCGCGCGAGAAGCGCGACAGGGTCGACACCGACACATTGCGGGTGACGGACTCGAGCATCAGCAGGCCCTGGGCCTTGCGCTCCTCGGGCGCGAGCCCGAGTCCCGCGCGGACCGCCGCACGTACGCTGCCGGGCCTGAGCGGAGCGCCGTCGACGAGGACGCGTCCCGCGCTCGCCTTGCGCGCGCCGTAGATCGTCTCCAGGATCTCGGAGCGTCCCGAGCCGACGAGCCCCGCGAGGCCGACGATCTCGCCGGGCCGCAGTTCGAGGTCGACGGGGGCGAACTCGCCTTCCCTGGCGAGCCCTTCGACCCGCAGCACGGGTTCGCCGGACGGCGTGCCGGTGGCCCTGGAACGCTCGGGGAAGACGTACTCGACATGGCGTCCGGTCATCAGCGCGACGACCTCGCTGGTCGGGGTCTCCTTCGCGGGGAGACCGACGGCCACGGTGCGTCCGTCCTTGATGACGGTGACGCGGTCGCCGATGCGCCGGATCTCCTCAAGACGGTGGGAGATGTAGACGACGGCCACACCGTCGGCGGTGAGCGTGGCGACGACGCGGAAGAGGTTGTCGACCTCGTCGGGGTCGAGCGCCGCTGACGGCTCGTCCATCACGATCAGGCGTACGTCGTGGGAGAGCGCCCTGGCCATCGACACGATCTGCTGCTGGGCGGCGGAGAGCGAGCCCACGGGCCGGTGTGCCTGGATCTCCGGGTGACCGAGCCGGGCGAGCAGCGCGGTCGCTCGCGCCCTCGCCTCGCGGCCCTTGACGACGAAGCCCGCAGCCGTCAGCTCATGGCCGAGGAAGATGTTCTCGGCCACCGACAGGCCTTCCACCAGGTCGAGTTCCTGGTAGATGGTCGCGATGCCGAGCCGCATCGCGGCGATGGGCGACTTGAGCGTGACTTCTTCGCCCCGCCAGGTGATCACACCGCCGTCGGGCTGGTGCGCGCCGGCGAGCACCTTGATGAGGGTGGACTTGCCGGCGCCGTTCTGGCCGAGCAGGCAGTGGACTTCCCCCGCCTGGACCGACAGATCCACGCCGTCGAGGGCACGGACGCCGGGGAACAGCTTGGTGATGCCCGACATGGTGAGCAGAGCGTTTTCCGGTGGTGCGGATGCCATGGCGTATCCCCTCGGCGGATGCGGCCGTAGAGCGGGCAGGGCGACAACAGGTGCGGTGCGGCTGTCGTGCGTGTGCGGTGGTGCGGCTCGTGCGGTCGTGCGGCTCGTGCGGCTCGTGCGGTGGGTCGGGGTACGGCTCGGTGTGACGGGTTACGGCTCGGTGTGACGGTGCTGCTCGGTGGAACAGTGGTCGTGCGCCACCGGTGTCAGGCCGGTGAGAACAGATGGTCGCTGATGAGCCTGGCCGCACCGGTGACCCCGGCGTTCGGCCCCAACTCGCCCAGGACGATGGGGAGATTGCCGGTGGCCAGCGGCAGGGACTGCCGGTAGACCTGGGTCCGGACGCTGGAGAGCAGTGTGTGGCCGAGTCCGGTCACACCACCGCCGATCACCACCAGCCCCGGGTTGAAGAAGCTCACCAGGCCGGCGATGACCTGGCCGACGCGGTTCCCGCCCTCGCGGATGAGATCGAGCGCCGTGGCATCGCCCGCGGCCGCGGCCGCGGCGACGTCTACCGCGGTGAGCGTTCTCCCCGTCCCGATCAGGGCCGCCAGCTCGGGTGAACGCCCGGTGCGCGCCGCCTCCTCGGCATCGCGCGCGAGCGCGGCGCCGCTGAAGTGGGCTTCCAGACATCCCTTGTTGCCACAGGCGCAGGCGCGTCCGTCCGGCTCGACCTGGATGTGGCCGATGTCGCCCGCGCTGCCCGTCGTCCCCCGGTAGACCTCACCGCCGACGACGATGCCGCAGCCGATGCCGGTGCCGATCTTGACGCAGAGGAAGTCGCCGACGAAGCGGGCGACGCCGGCGTGCTGCTCCCCCATCGCCATCAGGTTCACGTCGTTGTCGACCATGACGGGACAGCCGAGTTCCTGGCTGAGCACTTCCCGGACGGGATAGCCGTCCCAGCCCGGCATGATCGGCGGCGCGACCGGCACACCTTCGGGGAAGCGGACGGGCCCCGGCACGCCGATCCCGGCTCCGTCGAACTCGTCGACGAGACCGGAGACTTTGAGCTTGCTCGCCATCGCGAGGACCTGCTCGAAGACGGCGACCGGGCCCTCACGTACGTCCATGGGGTGGTTGAGATGCCCCAGGACCTCCAACTCCGCGTTGGTCACGGCGACATCGATGGAGGTGGCCCCGATGTCCACGCCGAGGAAACGCAGCGCGGGAGCGAGCCGGATGTTGTGCGACCGCCGCCCGCCGCGCGAGGCGGCGAGCCCGTCGGCGACCACCAGCCCGGTCTCCAGCAGCCGGTCGACCTCGACGGCGAGCTTGGAACGCGAGAGGTCGACCTGATCACCCAGCTGAGCACGGGAGTTGGGGCCTCCGTCGCGCAACAGCCTGAGCAGTCGCGCCTGGTGCGCGTTCGCCGGTCGTGCGGTCATACGTCTCACGCGCCCCTCCCCGCCTGTCGGCCGTAATTCCGTCGGGCTTTGGAGGGGAACGTAGCAGCGCTTGCCCGTAGTGGGAAGAAGTTGAGCAGGAATCCGCGGTAACTTTCTCCACACCGAGGACAAAGGTGAACGCTGCGTCAGTTGGGCGCGCCGTGAAGGTAGGTGGTCCTGGTGTGCTCGGTGTGGCCGCGCATCAGCTCGGACGCGCGCGCCTCGTCCCGTTGCACGATCGCGGCGAGCACCGCGCGGTGCTCGGCCCAGGACTCCCGGCCGCGTCGCACGGCGACCGTCGCGTAGTACCAGCGGGCCCGGCGGTCCACCTGGGCGGCCAGCCCGGCCAGCACGGGGTTGCCGGCCAGCTCCACGATCTTGGCGTGGAAGGCCGCGTTCGCGGCGACCGCCGCGTCCGCGTCGCCGTCCGCCACCGACCGCTCGCCTCCGGCGCACAGCGCCTCCAGCTCGGCGATCCCGGTCCCGGAATCGGTCCCGGCGGAGCCGGCCGCCGCAAGCCTTGCCGCCTCGGCCTCCAACAGGATACGAACGGAAAGTAGTTGGTCGGCCTCGCCCTGGGTCGGCCGATGGACGAACGCACCCTGGGCCGGGCGCAGATCGACCCATCCCTCGGTGTTCAGACGCTGAAGCGCCTCACGTACCGGCTGGCGTGACACTCCCAGATGACCGGCCAGTTCGCTTTCGACCAGGTGCTGTCCGGGGAGCAGCGCGCGGGTCGCGATCAGGTCGAGCAGCGCCTCGTAGACCCGCTCGCGCAGGGGCCCCGGTCGTTCCAGCCTGGGCACGGTTCCCTGCGGCAGCCCGGCTGACAACATCCTGTTTCCTTCTTCTCCCGGCGAGGCGGCGCCCCTGATGCCTTGACGGAATCAAGGCCTCGGCGACCGCCCGCAGTCTACGGGCGCAACGATCACGGACAGATCACGGCGCTTCCCGGCCGTCGCGGCAGCTCCCGGCCGCCGCCGCGCTTTCCGGCCGATCACGGGCAGCGGATCACCTGGCCGGCGTACGAGAGGTTCCCGCCGAAGCCGAAGAGCAGCGCCGACGCCCCCGAGACGACCTCTCCGCGCGCCACCAGCTTGGACAGCGCCATCGGGATCGACGCGGCCGACGTATTGCCTGAATCCACGACGTCGCGCGCGATCACGGCGTTGACCGCGCCGATCTTCTGCGCGAGGGGTTCGATGATCCGCAGGTTCGCCTGGTGCAGGACGACCGCGTCCAGTTCCCCGGGCGTGATCCCCGCCCGCGCGCAGACCTGGCGCGCGATCGGAGGCAGTTGGGTGGTCGCCCACCGGTAGACGGCCTGCCCCTCCTGCGCGAACCGGGGCGGGGTGCCCTCGATCCGTACGGCGTGCCCCATCTCCGGCACCGAGCCCCAGACCACCGGTCCGATCCCCGGCTCCTCGCCGGGCCGCGACGCCTCGACGACAGCGGCGCCCGCGCCGTCCCCGACGAGGACGCAGGTCGACCGGTCGGTCCAGTCCGCGACCGCGGCCATTTTGTCGGCGCCGACGACCAGGACCCGGGACGCCCCGCCCGCCCGTACCGCGTGGTCGGCCGTCGCCAGGGCGTGGGTGAACCCCGCGCAGACGACATTGAGGTCCATGACGGCGGGCGAGTCCATCCCGAGCCGGGCCGCGACCCGGGCGGCTGTGTTGGGCGAGCGGTCGATGGCGGTGGACGTGGCGACCAGCACCAGATCGATGTCCGCGGGCGCCAGGCCGGCGGAGGCGAGCGCCTTGGCGCCGGCGTGCGCGGCCAGCTCGTCCACCGGTTCGTCGGGACCCGCGACATGCCGGGTCCTGATCCCGACCCGGCTGCGGATCCACTCGTCGCTGGTGTCGACCATGCTCGCCAGATCGTCGTTGGTGAGCACCCTGGCAGGCTGATAGTGCCCGAGCGCGGCGATACGAGTACCGGCCATGCCAGGACCCCCTTCTGCTGTCGACGTGAGGAGCCCCTCAGTCTCGTCAGCGACTCACCAGTACGAAGACAGGCGAATCAACAGGATTCACCCGCGTCCTTTGGAGACTCCGCCACATTGAGCGGCCGCGTGCTCATCGAGTGACTGCGTGGCGTGGGCTCCGGCCGCCGTGAGACCGTGAACGCCGAGTCGAACGAGTAGGGCTGGTCACATGGGACGGGTCACAGAACGCCGCCGCACCATTCGTATACGGGACGGAGTCGTCTCGGCCCGCTCCGACACGCTGGTCGCCGAGGAACCGCTGGAAATCCGGCTGAACGGCAAGCCGCTCGCCATCACCATGCGCACACCGGGCGACGACTTCGCGCTCGCGGCGGGCTTCCTGGTCAGCGAGGGGGTGCTCGCGGCGGCCTCCGACGTACGGTCGATCGTGTACTGCGCCGGAGCGAAGGACGACGGCTCCAACACGTACAACATCGTCGACGTACGGCTCGCGCCGGACGTCCCGGTTCCGGACATCACGCTGGAGCGCAACGTCTACACGACCTCGTCCTGCGGCCTGTGCGGCAAGGCGAGCCTCGACGCGGTACGCACCACCGCCCGCTTCGCGATCGACGACACGCCCCCGGTCCTGGTCGAGCCCTCCCTCCTCGCCGTCCTTCCCGACCGGCTGCGGGCGGCGCAGCAGGTCTTCGACAGGACCGGCGGCCTCCACGCGGCGGCGCTGTTCACCGAGCACGGCGACATGCTGGACGTCCGCGAGGACGTGGGCCGCCACAACGCGGTCGACAAACTGATCGGCAGGGCGCTGCGCCGGGACCTGCTGCCGCTGTCCCGGTCGGTCCTCCTGGTCTCGGGACGTGCCTCGTTCGAACTGGCCCAGAAGGCGGTGATGGCGGGCGTCCCGGTGCTGGCGGCGGTCTCGGCGCCGTCGTCGCTCGCGGTGGACCTGGCGGCGGAGGCGGGTCTCACGCTGGTGGGCTTTCTGCGGGGGACGTCGATGAACGTGTACGCGGGGGCCTCGCGGGTCGCGGGCACGGTGTAGCGGCCTGCCGTGTGGTCGTGCGTGCGGCTGACCGCGCGGTGTGCCGTGGCTGCCGCCGTCGCTACGCTCTGGCGCCGGCCCTTCGGCGTTCCGCGTACGTCAGTTGCTTGACCGTGCGCAGTACCGGCGCGCATTCCACGTGCTGGACGCCTTCCAGTCCGCCCACCCCCTCGCTGAGGTAGCGGTAGACGGACGCCGTGTCGCGGCAGACGACGACCGCCACCAGGTTGCTGCCTCCTGAGGTCGCCGAGGCGAACGCCACCTCGGGGTGGGCGGCCAGCGCCTGGCCCACCGTGGCGAGTGCCGAGGGTGCGGCCGTGATCCACAGGACGGCGCGGCTGCTGTACTCGAAGCCGTCCCGCTCGAACTGCATGTCGATGTAGAGCGCCCCGGACCGGAGCAGCTGGTCGAGCCTGCGGCGTACGGCGGACTCCTGGCGGCCGGTGGCGCGCTGGAGTTCCGCGACGGTCGCCCTGCCGTCCTGCTCCAGGGCCGTGACCAGAGGTTCGTCGTCCGGTGTCAGGGCCGCGGGGCCGGCCGGCGGGACCGGTCTGGTGGGGGCGCTCTCGCGCAGTTTCCTTACCTGTTCGCCCGTCAGCACTCCGCTCTTGCGCAGCAGGCCTTCCGGGCCGCCGTAGAAGCGGTGCAGCAGTTGGTGCGCGCGGGTCTCCAGGACGGTGCGCGGCAGTCTGTTGAGGAGGCGGTCCAGATGGGGTGAGCGGGTCGTGCAGCCGACTTCCGTGCCGCCCGAGGTGATGCCCACCCAGGCGGTGTCCGGGCGGCGGGCGAGCGCGTGGGCGAGTTGGTCCGCGGTGTCCGGGGTGCAGCGGAGGCGGAGCATCCAGCTGTCCTGGCCCAGCCGTTCGCCGTCGCGCACGCCGACGACCCGTACGTTCATCTCCGCTCTCATCCGGCGGAAGCGGCGGGCGATCGTCTGGTCGGAGACGCCGAGGACCTCGGCTATCCGGCTGAAGGGGGCACGGCCGTCGGTCTCCAGGGCGTGCAGCAACTGGAGGTCGAGCCGGTCGAACGTGTGGTTTTCCATCGGGTGAGTCCCGTTCGGTGTCGGATTCCGGCGCGCAGGCGACTCCGGCTGCTGGATGTCGGGGCGGATCTCCGATCGTAGGGGGGAAAGCACCGTTGAAGGGGAAACATCATGCGCAAGTGGGGACCGCTGGTCGCGGTCTGTCTGGGCACGTTCATGCTGCTGCTGGACGTGACCATCGTGATCGTCGCGCTGCCGGGGATGGCCACGGGGCTCAGCGCCTCGCTCGCGGACCTCCAGTGGGTGATCGACATCTACGCGCTGGTGCTCGCCGCGCTGCTGCTGGGGGCCGGGGCCGCGGCCGATGTGGTGGGACGGCGCCGGATGTACGCGGTGGGCACGGGCCTGTTCGCCCTGGCGTCGCTCGGCTGCGGTCTGGCCACCTCCACCGGCGCGCTGATAGCGCTGCGGGGGCTCCAGGGGGTGGGCGCGGCGGCGATGTTCGCCACGACGCTGTCGCTGCTCGGCTCGTCGTACCAGGGGCGGGACCGCTCGTTCGCGCTCGGTATCTGGGGCGCGGTGAGCGGGGCCGCCGCCGCGCTGGGTCCGGTGCTCGGCGGGGTGCTGACGGAAGGGCTCGGCTGGCGGTGGATCTTCTTCATCAACCTGCCGGTGAGCGTGGTGGCGATCTGGATGACGGTGCGTGTCGTCCCGGAGTCGCGCAACGAGCACGCCAGGCGGATCGACTGGGCGGGTACGGCGTGCTTCGCGCTGTTCGCCGGTGCGCTGACCTTCGCGGTGGTGCGGGCCGGTTCCGAGGGCTGGACCTCCGCGCAGTCGGGCACCGCCTTCGTGGTGGCGGCGCTGGCTCTGGTCGCGTTCATCGCCGTGGAACTGCGGATCGCTGAGCCGCTGATCGACCTCAGGCTGTTCCGCGGGGCGTCGTTCGTGGCGGTCATGGTGGCGGCGCTGTGCTTCAACGCGGCCGCGTTCGGGGTGCTGCCGTACACGTCGATCTGGTTGCAGACGATGCTCGGCATGAGCCCGATCCGCGGTGGTCTCGCGCTGCTGCCGCTCGCGGTCATGTCGTTCGTCGTGGCCGCGCTGTCCGGACGGCTGCTGCACGGCGCGCAGTCGCGGCTGGTGATCGGCGTCGGGCTGCTGTGCATCGGCGGCGGCACCTTCGCCCAGGCCACCCTGGACGCGCAGTCGGGATGGGCTTCGCTCGCCGTCGGCCTCGGGCTGGCCGGGGTCGGGGTCGGGCTGGTGTCGCCCTCCCTCGCGGGCGCCGCGCTCGCCTCCGTACCGCCGCGTGACGCGGGGATGGCGGGCGGCGCGGTCAACACGTTCCGGCAGCTGGGATTCGCGCTGGGTGTCGCCGTGTTCGGTACGGTGGCGACCAGCAGGATGACGTCGGCGCTGCAGGGTGCCACGGCCGATCCCGACGCGGCCGCGCACACGCTGGCCGGCGGCGGGGCGCGGGCGCTGCACGGCGCCGTGCCGGAGGAGGCGCTGCGCGCGGCCTTCGCGGCGGGGCTGAACGGGGCGGCGCTCGTGGCCGGGGCCGCCGGGCTGCTCGCGGGTATCGCGGTCCTGGTGTGGGTACGTACGCCGGCACCGGCTCCTTCGGCTCCGCGGACGGAGCGGAAGACCGCGGTTCCCGCCGGGCAGGGGTGAAGCTCCGAGGGCGGTGACAGCCGCGTACGGATTCGGTGGAGATTCGGCCGCGCCCCGCTTACCCTTCGGTCAGAAGAAGCCCGGGGCCTGCTGGTTGGCCCTTTTTCTACCGCTGACCTGTGGCGTTTTGACCCGACTCGGGCACCCTGCGGCGGGCTCCGTCAGGGGCCCGCCGTGGGGTAGCGTCACGGCGCTGTGCGGAGCGCCACAAGGAGCGAAGTCATTGCGCGAGTTCACCTCTCCCTCTCTCGACGCCGCGCCCCACGTCGGTGGGCTCGCGGATGCCGTGTTCGACAATGCCCGGGAAGACCCGGGTTGCGTCGCGCTCGGCCGTAAGGACGACGACGGCCAGTGGCAGGACATGACCTGCGCCGAGTTCCGTGACGACGTGCTCGCACTGGCGAAGGGGCTGCTGGCCCAGGGCGTCCGGTTCGGTGACCGGGTCGCGCTCATGTCCCGTACCCGTTACGAGTGGACGCTGTTCGACTTCGCGCTCTGGTCCATCGGCGCCCAGTCCGTGCCGCTCTACCCCACGTCGTCGGCCGAGCAGGTCCTGTGGATGCTGCACGACGCGGAGGTCTCGGCCTGCATGGTCGAGAACGAGGACCACGCGATGACGGTCGGTTCCGTGATCAACCGGCTGCCGCTGCTCAAGCGGCTGTGGCAGCTGGACGCGGGAGCGGTCGGCGAACTGCTCGCGGACGGCGCCGGCATCGAGGACGAGATGGTCCACCGGCACCGCAGGGCGGTGACGCCGGACTCGGTGGCCACCATCATCTACACCTCGGGCACCACGGGACGTCCCAAGGGCTGCGTGCTCACGCACGCCAACTTCATGTACGAGGCCGACACGGTCATCCACCGCTGGAATCCGGTCTTCCAGTCCAAGCGCCGCGACCAGGCCTCGACGCTGCTCTTCCTGCCCCTCGCACACGTCTTCGGGCGGATGGTGGAGATCGCGGCGATCCGCGGCAAGGTGAAGCTGGGCCACCAGCCGGAGCTGCGGGCGAGCGCGCTGCTGCCCGACCTGGTCGCGTTCCGGCCCTCGTTCCTGCTCGCCGTGCCGTACATCTTCGAGAAGGTGTCCGGCTCCGCGCGCCGCAAGGCGGAACGCGAGGGAAAGAGCGGGATCTTCGAGAAGGCCGTGGAAGTCGCGATCACGTACGCGGAGGCCATGGAGCGGCGGGCCTTCGGCGTCGGTTCCGGTCCCTCCGCGGCGCTGCGGATGCAGCACCAGTTCTTCGAGAAGACCGTCTACGCCAAGGTGCGCGCCGCGATGGGGGGCAGGGTGCGGTACGCGTTCTCCGGCGGTTCCGGGATGGACCGGCGGCTCGGTCTCTTCTTCGAGGGGGCGGGCGTGACGATCTTCGAGGGGTACGGCCTGACGGAGTCCTGCGCGGCGAGCACCGTCAACCCGCCGGAGCGGGCCCGGTACGGCACGGTCGGCCAGCCGATTCCGGGCAGTTCGGTGTACATCGCGGACGACGGAGAGGTGTGGCTGCACGGCGGCCATGTGTTCTCCGGGTACCTCAACGACCCGAAGTCCACGAACGGCAGCCTGCACGACGGCTGGCTCGCCACCGGTGACCTGGGGGCGCTCGACGAGGACGGCTATCTCACCATCACCGGGCGCAAGAAGGAGATCCTGGTCACCTCCGGCGGCAAGAGTGTGCAGCCCGGCGCCCTGGAGGAACGGGTACGCGCGCATCCGCTGGTGGCGCAGTGCATCGTCGTCGGCAACGACAGGCCCTACATAGCCGCGCTCGTCACCGTGGACCACGAGGCCGTGGAGCACTGGCTGTCGGTGCAGGGCAAGCCGGGGCTCAAGTCCAAGGACCTGGTGCGGGATCCGGACCTGGAGATGGAGGTGCGGCGCGCGGTGGTGGCGGCCAATACCTCGGTGTCGCAGGCCGAGTCGATCCGTACGTTCCGGATCCTGGCGCATCCCTTCAGCGAGGAGCAGGGTCTGCTGACACCGTCGCTGAAGCTCAAGCGGAGGGCGATAGAGACCGCCTACACCGTTGAGGTCGAGGCGCTCTACCGCTGAACAGCGCGCACGAAGCGGGAATTCGTCCGCGTGTGTGATCGTTGGGCCAGGTGAGACAACCGACAACGTAAGGATCGACCGCCCGTGAGCCAGGTCCCCTCCCTCACACTCAACAACGGTATCGAGATGCCCCAGCTCGGTTACGGCGTCTGGCAAGTGCCGGACGACGAGGCGGCCCAGGCCGTCGGAACCGCTCTCGAGGCCGGGTACCGCAGCATCGACACCGCAGCGATCTACGGCAACGAAGAGGGCACGGGCAAGGCGCTGGCCGGCTCCGGGATCGCGCGCGACGAGCTGTTCGTCACCACCAAGCTGTGGAACGCCGACCAGGGGTACGACTCGACGCTGCGCGCGTTCGACGTGTCGCTGGGCAAGCTCGGGCTCGACTACGTCGACCTCTATCTCATCCACTGGCCGACCCCGGCCAAGGACAACTACCTCTCCACGTACAAGGCGTTCGAGAAGATCTACGCGGACGGCCGTGCCAAGGCCATCGGCGTCTCCAACTTCCTGCCCGAGCACCTGGAGCGGCTGGCCGGCGAGACCTCCGTGGTCCCGGCCGTCAACCAGATCGAGCTGCACCCGCAGTTCCAGCAGGCCGAGTCGCGTGCCTTCCACGCGGCGCGCAGCATCGTCACGGAGGCCTGGTCCCCGCTGGGTCAGGGCAAGGGTCTCCTCGACGTCCCGACGGTCCTGGCGATCGCCCAGAAGCACGGCAGGACCGCCTCGCAGGTGGTGCTGCGCTGGCACCTCCAGCTCGGCAATGTCGTGATCCCCAAGTCCGTGACGCCGTCGCGGATCGCGGAGAACATCGACGTGTTCGGCTTCGAGCTGGACGACGACGACCTGGCGGCCTTCGCCGCGCTCGACGAGGGCAAGCGTCTCGGCGGGAATCCGACCGAGGTGAACTGAGCCCGGTTTCCCGGGCCCGCGCGTGAGGCCGGTCCTGCCCGGGGGCCGGTGACGCGGCGCCGGACGCCGTCCCTCCCGGTGAGGGGCGGCGTCCGGCGCGCTCCGGGTCAGGCCGGCGCCGCCTCCGGGTGGCTGGGACGCAGCCGCAGTGTCCGGATCTGGAAGGGGCGCAGACGAAGCTCCGCCGAGGAGTCGTCCGCCGCGAGGGTCAGTTCGCGCTCGGGCAGTTCCAGCAGGTCGCAGTCGTACGCGCTCGCCAGCGGGAACGTGGCCGAGAGGGTGGCCGTCGTCCCGCCGCCGCATGCCTCGTAGAGCCGTACGATCACATCGCCACTGCGGTCGTCGGCCAGCTTCACCGACTCGACCACGACGTCCGGGTTGTCGACCGCGACGACCGGTGCCCCGCCCGAAACAGCGGGCCGCAGCGGCAGGTTGAGGGCGTAGCCGCCCGCGATGGCCTCCTCGGTCCCGGCGCCGGCGAGCAGCGCGTAGGTGAACGAGTGGGCGCCCCGGTCGGCCTGCGGGTCGGGGCTGTGCGGGGCGCGCAGCAGGGAGAGGCGCACCGTCGTGGTGGTGCCCCCGTCCGGGCGGGTGTCGCGGCCGATGTCGTGTCCGTACGTGGAGTCGTTGAGTACGGCCGCGCCCCAGCGGCGCTCGCCGACGTGGACCCAGCGGTGGGCCCACAGTTCGAAACGGGCCGCGTCCCAGCTGGTGTTCTCGTGCGTGGGCCGCTGCACATGGCCGAACTGGATCTCCGCGCTCTCCCGTTCGGCGTGGATGTCGAGCGGCCAGGCCGCCTTGAGCACGGCGTCGCGCTCCTGCCAGTCGATGTCCGTACGGACCGTCACCTGCTTGCTCTCCGCGGCCAGTTCGAGGTGCTGCACGATCTTCGACGCTCCGAAGGTGCGCTCGACGCGTACGGAGGCGAGCAGCGGGCCATCCTCGCTGAGCGTCACCGCGTCCGCGTCGGTGAGATCGCGCACCACGTCACGGTAGAAGTGGTCGATGTTCCAGGCGCTCCACAGATTCGGGTCGTCCGGGTGCAGTTGGAGCAGATTGCCGGCGCTGCCGGGAGCGATCGCCTCGCGCTTCGCGGTGTGGTCGTACACGGACCTGACCAGGCCCTCGCGATCGACCGTCACGGAGACGAGGCCATTGTCCAGGACGAATCCGCCCGGCTCCGCCCGGGTCGTGACGGGTGCGGCGGGTTCGCCCGTCGCGGCGCCCGCGCCCAGGGCGGGCGCGTCGGTGAACACCGCGCTCCGCCCGTCGGACAGCTGCTGCGCCCCCGGCACGCCGGGTCCGCCCGCCGGCAGGACGGCCACCTCGCGGCGGGCGTAGGGTCCGGCGTTCAGCAGCGTCGGTCCTCCGGCGGAGGCGAGTCGGTCCGCGGCCTCGCCGATGATCTCTTCCAGCTCCGCGCGTACGTCGCCGTAGACCTGCTCGGCCTGCTGGTGCACCCAGGCGATGGAGGATCCCGGCAGGATGTCGTGGAACTGGTTGAGCAGCACCCGGCGCCAGATCGCCTCCAGCCGCTCGTACGGGTACTCCGCGCCGGCCTGCACGGCGGCGGTCGCCGCCCACAACTCCGCTTCGCGCAGCAGGGATTCACTGCGCCGGTTGCCACGCTTGGTGCGCGCCTGGCTGGTGTACGTACCGCGGTGGTTCTCCAGGTACAGCTCACCGCGCCAGACCGGAAGGTCCTCGTACTCGGCGCGTGCGGCGGCGAAGAACTCGGTGGGACGGGTGATCTCCACCTTGGGCGATCCTTCGAGGTCGCGCAGCCGGCGCGCCTTCTCCAGCATGGAGCGGGTGGGACCGCCGCCGCCGTCCCCGTGGCCGAAGGGCGCGAGGGAGCGGGTGGCCGCTCCCTTGTCGGCGAAGTTCGCCTCGGCGTGGGCGAGTTCGCTGCCCTTGAGTTCCGCGTTGTAGTTGTCGACGGGCGGGAAGTGGGTGAAGATCCGGGTACCGTCGATGCCCTCCCAGTCGAAGGTGTGGTGCGGCAGCCGGTTGGTGTCGTTCCAGGAGAGCTTCTGGGTGAGGAACCACTTGGCTCCCGCGAGCTTGGCGAGCTGCGGATACGCGGCGGTGTAGCCGAACGAGTCGGGCAGCCAGACGCCGTCCTGCTCGATGCCGAACTCCTCGGCGAAGAACCGCCGTCCGTAGACCAGTTGGCGGGCCATGGCCTCGCCGCCCGGCAGGTTGCCGTCCGCCTCCACCCACATGCCGCCGACCGGGACCCAGTTGCCCGCGGCCGCCGCCTTCTGCATGCGGCTGAAGATCTCCGGGCGCTGCTCCTTGATCCAGGCGTACTGCTGCGCCGAGGAGCAGGCGAAGACCAGCTCCGGGTACTCCTGCGCCATGGTGGTCATGTTGGTGAAGGTGCGTGCGCACTTGCGCATGGTTTCCCGTACGGGCCACAGCCACGCGGAGTCGATGTGCGCGTGGCCGACGGCGGCGATCGTGTGCGCCGAGGCGTGTGCGGGGCGCGAGAGGACGTCGGCGAGTACGTCACGGCCCGCCTGCGCGGTGCCCGCCACGTCACGCGGGTCGACGGCCTCGACCGCGCGGTGCAGGGCGCGCAGGATCTCGTGGCGCCGCGAGGAGGCCTCGGAGAGCTGACGCATCAGCTCGTCCAGCACCTCCATGTCGTGGATCAGGTGCCAGACGGCCTCCTCGCGCACCGCGATCTCGGCGGTCCTGAGCACGTAGAGGTGTTCGTCGCCGGCCGTCTCCCTGGATCCGTAGTGGGTGCCTTTGGCCTGGCTTCCCGAGATGTTGGGGTTGGCGGCCAGTTCCACGAGCAGGTTCACCGACTCACCGCCGGTGGCGCTGCCCGCGAGCAGCACACTGCGGCTGTACGGGTGCAGGCCCTGGAGCGGGGAGCCGTGGGCGTCGTGGACCAGCCCCTCGGCCTGCCCGCCGGGGCCGCGGGTCAGGTCGAAGCCGAGGTCGAAGACGGCCTCGACGCGCTTGCCGGTCCACTCCGCCGGGATCTCGGCGGTGACCCGCAGCCAGGTGGTCGACCACGGGCCGCCCCAGCTCTCACCGAGCCGCATCGGGCTGTACGGGGCGGTCAGCGCCTCGGAGACCGGCACCGGCTCGCCGGGCACGTGCCAGGCGTCGAGCGTGAACGCGCGGGCGTCGCTGTAGAGCGCCGGACGCAGGTTCCGCTCGAGGAACTTGGTGATCCGGCCCTCGATGATCCGGCGGTCGTCATGCACGGTGCGGGTCCTTCCCCAGGTGGCCCGCGCTGTCGGGAGCGGGCAGCCGTACGGTGTCGTGGGTGCCGTCCGGCCAGGTCACGCCGGCCACGGCGGTGGTGCCTTCGAAGCGGGTGGCGAGGCGCGGCAGGTCCCGGGGCCGCAGCGCGTCGCCGCCGAGGTGTACGGCGGCGGCGTACGGCGTGGCGTACGCGACGGGTCCGTCCGTCCACAGCAGCGGGGTGGCGGACTCGGGGCCCAGCGGGTTGGCGTCGGTGGCCCGGTGGGTCAGGGCCAGGTCGAAGCCGTGCAGTCCGACGACGGTGGAGCGCAGGCCGCCGGATCCGGTGACGGCGGTGCCAGGACCCTCGGCCCAGGCGGACTCCTCGGCGCTGTCGCCGCCGTCCACGGCGAGCGCCCAGCCGCCGAGCCGCAGCCGCCACGGGGCTGTCCCGCCCATCTCGTCGGCCCGCTCGGCGTCCTGGGTGTCGTCCGCCGCCGGGTCCACCCGTACGATCCGGATCTCGACCGCGCCGCGCAGCACCGAGGCGACCGTGATCCACGGTCCGCTCACGTACGCGGTGTCTGGACCGCCGAACGGGTCCCAGCGCTCCTCGGCCGGCCAGTGCGCTCGGCTGCGCGAGACGCCCGTGGCCCCCTCGACCGAGATCCGCTCCAGCGGCCTGCGGTGGGCGGCCCGGCCCTCGGCGTCCACCAGGGTCACGGTCCCGTCGACCGGCCCGCCCGCCGGGTCGTCCGGCATGTCGGGCGCGGCGTGGGTGGAGTACGTCAGCCGGGCGTAGCACGGGTCGTCGGAGTGGAGCCGTGCGGGATCCGCGTGGTCGCTGCCGTGGTTGACGACGCGTACGACACCGTCGGACGCGGTGCCCGAGAGCAGCCAGCCGGGCGCCCGGAGGGTACGGGCGACGTCTCCCTCGTCGATCGCGAGGGGGCGCTCGTCGTCGGTCCACACCGGGTGGTGCGGCGGAAGCAGCAGGCCGATGAAGCCCTTGCCGGCCCAGTACGGTGACGCCGGGCCCGAGTAGACCTGGAGCAGCCCGCGGAAGGGACGGTGCCAGCCGAGGGTGAGCAGTCCGTCGTCGCCGGCCGCGCCGTGCCCGGTGAAGTGGTCGAGTGTGCGGGTCGCGAGGGCGCGGGTCTCGCCGGGGGCGAGGGGCGTCGCGTCGAAGAGGGCGCCGGTCCACACCGGGGCGAGCGCGGCGTACCGGTAGGTCATCGAGCGGCCCTGGATCAGCGGGGAGCCGTTGGCTCCCACCAGCAGGCGCTGGTCCTCCAGGAAGCGGTTGAGCCGCGCGCGGTAGCGGTCGAGCAGCCCCGGCGGTGCCGCGTCGCCCGTCATCCGGCAGAACCACAGCGGGTACAGGTGCATGGCCCAGCCGTTGTAGTGGTCGAAGTTGCGGTGCGCGCCTCCGCTGAGTCCGTCGGAGTACCACCCCTCGTCCGCGTACCACTCGTCGGTGACCGCGATGGTGCGGTCCAGGTCGTCCTGGCGCCAACTGCCGCCCGCACTGCGGGCGAAGGCTTCGGTGACGGCCTGGAACCAGACCCAGTTGTTGCCCGGCATCGTGTTGCCGACCATCCGGCCCAGCCACGCGAGCAGTTGTTCCTGGACGCGCGCGGGGAGCCGGTCCCAGATCCAGGGCCTGGTCTCGTGCAGCGCGAGCGCGATGGAAGCGGCCTCGACCTTCGCCTGGTTGCTCTCCTCGAACGTGGGCCAGCGGTCGGGGCTGGCCGGGTCCACGCCGGCGGCGAGCCCGTCCGCGTACCACTGGGCGAGGCCGTGGGTGTCCGCGCCGCCGGCTCCACCGAGCCGGAACGCGGCCAGCAGGAAGGTACGGGCGAAGCCTTCGAGGCCGTCGCTCCAGGTGCCGTTGTGGCTGGCGGTGCCCGGCAGGTGGACGAGTGCGTGGCTGTCGGTGGCGTACGGGCGTACGGCCAGCAGCAGTTGGTCGGCGGTCCGCTCCCAGTGGGCGCGGGCCTCGGGGCCGGTGCGGGGCGTGCGGGCTGTGGGGGTCATCGGTGAAGGCTCTCCCAGTACGTCTCGAACTCGCCGCGGGTCTTGTCGCCGACGCTCCTGCGCCAGTCGCGTATGGCAGCGTCCCACTCCTTCAGGGTCGTACGGCCCTGCATGACGCCCTTCAGGGTCCCTTCGAGGATGAGGTTCTTCGCCGTGCCGCCGAGAGTGCTGTCGGTCTCCGAGTACAGGCCCTCGGCGGGGTTGCTCACCAGGATGTCCACGGCGCGCTCCTGGAAGGCGTGCTGGCGCGGGACGACCGACGGGTCCTCGGGGAAGTAGAGGACCTGGGGCGCGTCGGTGGCGAACATCGTGGGCAGTGTGTTCTCGGTGGTGCCGACCGTGTTGAGGATCGGGTCGGTGCCCTTGAAGCCGAAGTCGTGCCCGGCGACGCCGTACTTGCGCAGCAGATAGCCGTCCGTGCCGAACGGCGCGGCGAGCGCGTTGAGCGCGCGCAGCAGTTGCTCGATGCGCTCGCGCGGCGCCTTCTTCAGCGCAAGCATGCCGTAGGCGGAGTCACCGGCCCAGTGGACGCCCTGTCCGCCGTCGAAGCCGGGGGCGATCATGCCGTCGATGTCGAACTTCGGGTTGCCGGCCCCGTAGGCCCGGAGATTGTCGTTCCAGGCGGTGGCGCCGTCGTAGTTGATGGCGATCTGGCCGTTGCCGAACCAGTCCTTGTACTTGCCCTTGACGGTGAATCCGTCGGGATGGATGACCCGTGCCCTGACCAACTGGCGCATGGCGTCGAGCCCTTGTTTGACGCGTTCGCTCTCCTCCAGCCACCAGGTGAATCTTCCGCCCGTCTCGCGCCAGTCCTTCGGGGCGTGCAGCATCTCCATCACGAAGTAGAAGGTGGTCAGCGGGTCTCCGCAGGCGTACTTGCTCCTGCGCGGGTCGGAGAGTTCCACGCAGAGTTTCTTGAACTCCTGGAAGCTGGCCGGGTTGGGGTCGAGCGACTTCTCCTTGAAGATGTCGGCCCGGTAGAACATGACGGAGCCGGTGTTCAGCCGGGGCATCGGCAGACCGTAGATGCCGCCGGCGCAGATCGTGTCGCGCCACGACTTCGTGGGGATGTTGGCGAGGTACGGGTAGTCGCGGACCGCGCTGCCGGACAGATGCGGTGACAGGTCCTCGAACAGCGCGTTGAGCGTCGCGGGCCGCTGCGGCGCGGTGGGCAGGAAGAGCATGCCGTCCGGCAGGTCGCCGCCCGCGATGGTGAGGGAGAACTTCGTCGGGTAGTCGGCGACCGGCACGATCTCGAAGTCCAGATCGGTGCCGAGGCTCGAATTCAGCTCGCGCCACAGGGTGTTGCGCGAGACGGGCGGCGGCACCGGATTGAAGATCAGCGTCATGAAGTTGATCCCGGGGCCCTTGGCGGGCGGTCCGTCGGGAAACGCGCGGACCGGTGGGTCCGGGTAGTGCAGATAGCCGTTGAGGACGCCTGCCTCGGTGCCAGGGAAGTCGGCCTTCACGCTCTTGTAGGGAACGTAGTCGGGCAGCCGCACCTGCGCGTCGTCGGCGAGCGGGACCGCGGGGCCGCCGTCGCCGCATGCCGCGAGTGACGCGCCCGCCGCGACTCCGAGCCCCGCGCGGAGCAGGTTTCTACGGGTGAGGTGTGCACCCATCTCGGGTTCCTCGCTCTCTCAGGGGATGCTCAGGGGATGGCTCGGACTCTCAAGGGCGGCTCACCGCTCAGCCCTTGACGGCACCGACCATCACGCCCTTGTTCATGTGGCGCTGGAGGAAGGGGTAGACGATCACGATCGGCAGGATGGACAGCACGAGGATCGCGGCCTGCAGCGCCTGCGAGGGCGGCAGCGCCGCGCCGGCGGCGGACGCCTCTCCGGCGCCGATGGCGGCGTTGTTCACCACGTATGTACGGAGAACCATCTGCATCGGCCACTTGGCGGACTCGTTCAGGTAGACCATCGCGTTGAAGAAGGCGTTCCAGTACGTGACCGCGTAGAACAGCCCGATCACCGCGACCGAGGCCTTGGACAGCGGCAGCACGACCCGCCACAGGATGTGGAGTTCACCGGCGCCGTCGATGCGCGCGGCGTCGATGATCTCGCCGGGCAGTCCCATGAAGAAGGACCTGAGCACGATCACGTTGAACGCGTTGATCATGGTCGGCAGGATCAGCGACCAGTAACTGTTGATCAGGCCCAGCTCTTTGACGAGCAGGTAGCTGGGGATGACGCCGGGCACGAAGAACATCGAGAGGAGGAGCAGCATCAGGACGGGCTTGTGGCCGTAACTGTCCGGCCTGCTCAGTCCGTACGCCAGCAGGACGGACGACAGCAGGCTCAGCGCCGTACCGACGACGGTGACCCCGATGCTGACCAGCAGCGCGCGGGAGACCAGACCGCCCTGGAGGATCGCCCGGTAGGAGCCGAGGGTGGGGTGGTCGGGCCAGAGGACGAAGCCGCCGGTCTCGTTGACCTGCGCGGCGTCGGCGAGCGAGGTCGAGACGATGGCCAGGAACGGGAGGAGCACCAGCAGGACACAGACCAGCACGATCAGTGACTTGACGGCGCGCCACGGCGGGGACCCCGGTGACCGGCCGGGTATCGCGCTGTACGTGCGCGACCGGGTGTCGCGGCGGGGCCTGGTGGGTGACAGGGTGGTCATTTCCGGTAGACCCCTTCCTCGCCGAAGAGATGGGCGACCTTGTTCGCGCCCAGTACGAGTGCCACGCCGACCACTCCCTTGACCAGGCCGACGGCGGCGCTGACGCCCCACTGCCCGGCGACCAGACCGTTGTTGTAGACGTAGGTGTCGAGTACCTCGGTCACGCCCTTGTCCATGCCGTTCTGCTGGAGGACGATCTGCTCGAAGCCGACGCTCAGCGCGTCGCCGAGCCGCAGGATCAACAGCAGCACCACCAGGCCGCGCAGGGCCGGCAGGGTGACGTGCCAGGTCTGCTTCCAGCGGCTGGCCCCGTCCATGGCGGCCGCCTCGTACAGGTCGTTGTCGACGCGGGAGAGCGCGGCGAGGAAGAGGATCGTGCCCCAGCCGGTGTCCTTCCAGATGACCTGCGAGGTGAGCAGTGACTTGAACAGCTCGGTGCTGCCGATGATGTTCCAGGTCCCCATGTCGTGTGCCTGGAGGAACACGTTGAGCAGACCACCGTTGCCCAGCATCTGCTGGAAGACGGCCACCACGACCACCCAGGACAGGAAGTGCGGCAGGTAGAGGATGTTCTGGACGCTCTTCTTGATCCGCTCGCTCACCAGACTGTTCAGCAGCAGCGCGAGGATCAGGGGCGCCGGGAACACGAAAACGACTTGGATCAGCGTCAGTTCGAGTGTGTTGACCAGCGCGTGGACGAAGGCGGGGTCACCGTTGAAGATGACGGCGAAGTTGTCGAAGCCGGACCAGCGGCTGTGCATGATGCCGATGAACGGCTGGTAGTCCTGAAACGCGATGACGTTGCCGAGCAGCGGCACGTAGTGGAAGACCAGCAGCACCAGGGTGCCGGGCAGGGCGAACCAGAGAAGGGCTTTGTCGCGCTTGTTCCGGGGACCGCGCCAGAGGCGCCGTGCGCTCCCGGGGGGCGGCGGATCCGCCGCATCCGGCCGTGCGGCCGGTCGGTCAAGCATCGTCATGGCATGAAAGCCCTTTCGAGGAGATACGGCGCCTCCGGCCCAGCACCAGGCCCAGCGGTGTCATGTAAATCCAATGGATTGCCTTACGTCAATGCTTCGAACAGGTAAATCCTGGCGGATCCCGTGACGTCTCATCAGCTCTGCATCCCTGCCCAGGCGTACAGAAAGCGCGTTCTCAACACGAGGTGTACCGTGTCGCCGTCAGAGGCGCAGGCCGGCGCCCGGACAGGCCCGTACGCACCCATTGGCCAGTAAGTACTTTTGCAAGCGGGGTGCGTCCGCATTGGATGGGCCCATGCACCGAGCAACAGACTTCGCCCTGACAGAACCGGAGTTGAGCGCGCTCCTCACCTGGGCCGAGGGCCGTGAGGACAGAGCCGTACGGGCCCGGATAGTGCGGGACGCGGCCGATGGCCTGAGCGTCTCGGACAGCGCCCGTCAACTGGGCGTGTCACGCCCCACCGTGACGGCCTGGCGGCGGCGTTACGCGGCGAACGGTCTCGCCGGTCTCGCCCACCGGCCGCGCAGCGGCCGTCCGCCGCGTATCGACGAGGCCGATGCGGTCGCCACCACGCTCGCGGGTCCGCCCGCGCCCCAACAGAGCTGGTCGGCACGGTCGTTGGCCGATCACCTGGGGCTGTCCCACACCGCGCTCAGCCGGGTGTGGCACCGCTGGCGTACCACTCCAGGGGACCTCGGAGGCCCGATCCTGCTTCCGACCGCGCCGGAGTTCGAGTGCCACAGGCCCGAACTGCTAGCCGTCTGGGCCGAGGAGAGCGGGAGGGCGGCCGTCGTCCTCACCGAGAGCGCCCTCGCGGGCCGGCGGCACACCACACCGGCCAGGCCCGAGGAGCGCCGGGCGCGGCACGCCGCACTGACCGCCGGACTGCGCCATGCACAGCGGCACACCACCGGCCGGGGCGCGGACGACGGAGGTGCGGACCGCGGCGGTGCGGAGGGACGGGGCGCGGACGACGGGGGCGTGGATCACGGGGACTCGGACAGACGGGGCACGGACGACGGGGGCGGGCAGCAGGCCGCCGCGCGCCAACGCTTCTCCGAGCGGGTACGGGCGCTCGCCGAGGCGCACCCGGGACACACCCTGCACGTCATCTCCTGGGGCCCCGGAGATCCCGGGACCGGTCGGGGGCAGCTCGTCCGGCACCGGCCGCACCCGGCCATGGGCTGGGCCGCCACCGTCTGTGTGATCGCCCAGCTGGAGCTGCTGCACCACCCGCACAAGGCGCGCCGGGCGCTCGACTCGCTGGCCGACTCCACCCGCAGACACGCGGCCTCCGGCACGGCGGAGCCGTATCTGTGGCAGCGTCCCACCGACGGCAGTCCGCCGGCCCCCGCGTCCCGCGTGGCACACCGCGCCTTCGATCAGCCGGCCCTCGGCTCCTTCAACGAGAAGCTGGTGATCGAGAGCATCCGGCTGGCCGGCGCGCTCAGCCGCGTCGAGATCGCGGCGCAGACCGGGCTCACCCCCCAGGCGGTCTCCCGCATCACCCGCAATCTGCTGACGGCGGGCTTCCTGACCGAGGACGCGCGCCGCACGGCGGGCAGGGGCAAGCCGCGCGTACCGCTGCGGCTGCGTCCTGAGGCGGCCTGTGCGATCGGGATCCATGTCGACCCGGAGATGATCACGCAGGTCGTGGTCGATCTCTGCGGGGGCGTACGCGACCGGCGTCAGCTGCCGCTGACCGGGCGCCGTGACCCGGCCTGGTGCATCGAGCGGATGGCGGGGATGGCGTCGGAGGCGGCCGAGGCCGTACGGCTCGTCTCCGGCACCCTGCTGGGGGTCGGGGTGGCGGCGCCGGGGCCCCTCGACGTCAACGCCGGGGTGATCCTCGACCCGCCGCTCTTCGAGGGGTGGCAAGAGGTGCCGCTGCGCGCCGAGTTGAGCAAGAAGCTGGGTATTCCCGTCCTGCTGGAGAAGGACGCCACGGCCGCCGCCGTCGGCGAGCGGTGGCTCGGCGCGGCGGAGCGCTCCGGCGACTTCGTCTATCTCTATCTGGGCGCGGGGGCGGGCAGCGGCGCCTTCCTGAACGGCGACATCTTCCGCGGATCGACCGGCAACGCGGGCGAGTTCGGCGAACTGTGCGCCTATGCCCTCGGCCGGCTCACCCCCGAGGGCGGCCCGCAGATGATCCCGGAGTGCGCCCCGATGTCGGCCGTGGTGGACAAGGCCGCGCGGACGGGGCTGGCCGTCGGGGACGAATCGCCCCACGAGGCGGTGTGCGCCGCCGTGGCGGACGGTGACGCGCGGGCGGTCTCCGCCGTACGGGAGGTGGCCGGGGTGGTGGCGCGCGGCGCGGTCGGGATGACCGACCTGTACGACACCGACCTGCTGATCGTCGGCGGACCCGCCGTTCCGCCCGCAGTGGCGGACATCTACCTCGCGGAGATCTCGGCCGCCGTCAACCGCTTCCCGATGGCCCGGCGGGTCCGGGAGGTCCGGGTCGCCTACTCGGCGCTGAACGACGCGGCGGCGGTGGGCGCCGCGTCCACCGTCTTCCACACGGCGTTCGCCCCGCGCCTGCGGACGCACGCGCGGTTCGGCGGCTGACGGACGAGAGGGTCCCCGGCCGCCCCGGCCGGGGACGTTCCCTTCAGGCCATCCGTTCCATGTCCTGGCGCCGCAGGGCCCCTTGGAGTGGTTCACCGGCGAGATACCGTTCGACTTCGGCCGTGGCGTACGCGCCGAGCCTGCGCACCTCACTGCCCAGCGCGCCCGCGAGGTGCGGGGTGACGAGCACATTGGGAAGCGAGTACAGCGGGTGCCCGGCGGGCAGCGGTTCCGGTTCCGTCACGTCGAGGTAGGCGTCCAGACGCCCGTCGGCGCACTCCCGGGTCAGCGCCTCGTGGTCGATGAGCGCGCCGCGCGCGGTGTTGATGACCACTCCGCCGTCCGGGATCAGCTTCAGCATCTCCGCGCTGACCAGGCCCCTCGTCTCGGGCAGCGAAGGCGCGTGGATGCTGACGATGCTGCTGCGGCGGCACAGGTCCGGCAGTTCCACCCGCTCCACGCCCCACTCCGCCGCGTCCGCGTCGGTGACATACGGATCGGTCAGCAGCAGCCGGTATCCGGCGTCCGACGCGCGCAGCGCGGCGATCACCCGGCGTCCGATGCGGGAGGCACCGATGATGCCGATCGTGCGGCCGTCCGCGCCCGGACGTTCGCCGGACCCGAGCCCGGCGGCGAGACGGGCGGCCGCGGGCAGTGCCTTCTTCCCGGCGAAGGTGACCGCGGCGAGGGTGAAGGCGACGACGGGCCCCGCGTTGGCGTCCGCCGCCGAGGAGACCACGATGCCGCGCTCCCACAGGGCGTCGGAGACGACGGGCCTGACGGACCCCGCCGCGTGCATGACCGCCCGCAGCCGGGGCGCCAGTTCCAGCACGTCCCCGCTGAGCCGGGGGCAGCCCCAGCCGGTGAGCAGGATCTCGGCCTCGGCCAGCGTGGCGCGGGCTCGCGCGTCCGTGGGCGGGCCGCTGAGCAGCGTCGGCGCGAGCCGCACGCTGCGGCTCAGGCGCTCGCGCAGATCCGCCGGGAAGACCTGGTCGGGCACATCGGGTGCCATGGCCAAGGCCGCGATCGGTCGGTCGGTCACTGGCTGATCCCTCTCTCGGGGGCTCTCGGGAATCGGGGAAGTCGGCGCGCTCCAGCGGGGCCCGGGCTGTGGTCGGGCGCTGTTGCCGCTCCAATAAATCCAACGGTGTGCCCGGCGTCAACGGACCCGGGCGCTGGAACCATCCGGTCTGCGGCCGGATCCCGCCCGGTGACGGGCCACATGGCCGGCCGAGTTCATCTGTCACGCCACGGAAACGGCAGATAAGTATTTTGACCGACCGGGTGAGCGAACCAGGGAAGCACGTTCGAGCGGCAGAGAAATCGGAACCCGTCACGTATGGGACGCATCGCAGCGGGCAGGAGGAGATCCTGTACGGACCGGACGTTCTGGAGGGTGATGTCATGTCAACCAGCACCGCGCAAGCTGGCCGGTCGGAGCAGGCCGAGGCTGTCCTGACGTCCGGTGCCGACGCATCCGCAGCCACGCTGCCGCAGATCGCCGACCCGTCAAAGGTCGCCCCGCGGGACGCGAGGGCGCTGTCCAAGCTGTTCTTCGACCAGCTCCAGGTCCTCGAAGAGGGCACGCCTGAATACCAGTACGCGCGCAACACCCTGATCGAGATGAACCAGTCGCTGGTGCGGTTCGCCGCGAGCCGGTTCCGCAACCGCGGCAGCGGCGAGATGGAGGACATCCTCCAGGTCGGCACGATCGGCCTCATCAAGGCGATCGACCGGTTCGACCTCTCCCGCGAGGTCGAGTTCACCTCCTTCGCGGTCCCGTACATCGTCGGCGAGATCAAGCGGTTCTTCCGTGACACCAGCTGGGCCGTACATGTGCCGCGCAGGCTGCAGGAGTTGCGCGTCGAGCTGGCCAAGGCCAAGGAACACCTCGCGACCGTCATGGACCGCGACCCGACCGTCAAGGAACTCTCCGAGCTTCTGGGCATCGAGGAGGAAGAGGTCATCGAGGGCCTGGTCGCGACCAACGGCTACACGGCGGGCTCCCTGGACATGCCCGCGAGCGAGGAGGGCCAGGCCACCAGCAGCGGACGCACCCTCTCCGATGTGCTGGGCGAGTCCGACCCGGCGATGGAGAAGGTCGAGGACCTGCACGCGCTGGCTCCGCTGCTCGAACAGCTCGACGAGCGCGAGAAGCACATCGTCCAGTTGCGGTTCGGTCAGGAGATGACCCAGTCGCAGATCGGCGCGGAGCTGGGTGTCTCGCAGATGCATGTCTCACGACTGCTCAACCGCATCATCTCGCGGCTGCGCGCGGGAATGCTCGTCGACATCTGAGGGCTCGCGCTACCGAACGTGAGGCGGACGTCCCGTGATCGGGGCGTCCGCCTCGTGCTGTCCCGTGGGCGTGCTGTCCCGCGTGGGCGTGCTGTCCCGTGGGCCGGGCCGTACCGGGCTGTCCTGCGGGCCGGGCCGCCCCGCAGGACAGCGCCCGGCCGCCGGTCAGGCTCCGGTCACACCCGGGTCAGCCGCAGGGTGACCAGCTCGAACGGGCGGAGCGCCAACGAGACGGCCCCGTCCGTCAGCTGCGGCCGCGCCACATCGGCGAGCGGGCGCTCCAGCAGGTCGGTGACGGCCAGGCCACCGACCTCCACGCCCACGGCGACCCGGACCTTGGCCCGGCCACCCGCCGACTCGTAGAGCCGTACGACCAGGTCGCCGCTCTCGTCGTCGGCCAGCTTCACCGCGCTGACGACGACGTCGTCGTTGTCGACGGTCACCAGCGGGGCGACCTCGCCGTCACCGGCGACCCTGCGCTCCGGCAGGTTGATGCGGTAACCCTCCCTGACCGCGTCCCCGATCGACGCACCCGGCGCCAGCGCGTGCCGGAAACGGTGCACGCCCTGGTCGGTCTGCGGGTCGGGGTAGCGGGGCGCGCGCAGCAGCGAGGCACGGACCGTGGTGGTCGTACCGGCGTCCGCGTCGCGCACCGCGCGGGTCACGTCGTGCCCGTACGTCGAGTCGTTGACGAGGGCGACGCCCCAGCCCGGCTCCGCCAGGTGGACGAAGCGGTGGTTGCAGGCCTCGAACTTGGCAGCCTCCCAGCTGGTGTTGGTGTGGGTGGCCCGGTAGACGTGGCCGAACTGGGTCTCCGAGGCGTACCGGTCTGCGTGCAGGTCCAGCGGGAACGCCGCCTTGAGGAACTTCTCCGTCTCGTGCCAGTCGACCTCGGTGGCGATGTCGAGCCGCTTCGCGTCCTGTGCGAGGGACAGCAGCTGGGTGACCTTGGACTTCCCGAAGCCGCGTACGACCGTGACGCCCTCGTCCGTCGCGGTGAGTTCGTCCACGCCGGTGAGGTCGGTGACGGTGTTGCGGTAGAACTCGTCGACGTCCCAGGCGTCCCACTGGTTCGGGAAGTCCGGGTGGATCTGGAGCAGGTTCGCCGCCTGGCCGGGCGCGACGGCCTCCCGCCCGGCCTCGATGTCGTATGCCGAGACCACCAGGCCCCGGCCGTCGATCTCGACCTTCAGCAGACCGTTGTCGAGGACGAAACCGCCGCCCTCGCGCGGCACGGGCCGGACCGCGTCCCCGGCGGAGGCCGGTCCCGCCCCGCCCGCCGCGACCCCGCCGCGTGCGTGCGGTGCGGAGTTGAAGAGCACCGTCGACGTGCTCGCGGCGTCACCGGCGAGCGCGCGCTGCGCCGTGTCGATGAGCCCGGTCAGCTCCTCGGCGACGGCCGCGTACGTCTTCTCGGCCTCGCGGTGCACCCAGGCGATGGAGGAGCCGGGCAGGATGTCGTGGAACTGGTGCAGCAGCACCGTCTTCCAGATCCGGTCCAACTGCTCGTACGGGTACGGCGCGCCGGTCCGGACGGCGGCGGTGGCGGCCCACAACTCCGCCTCGCGCAGCAGGTGTTCGCTGCGGCGGTTGCCCTGCTTGGTCCTGGCCTGGCTGGTGAGCGTGGCCCGGTGCAGTTCCAGGTACAACTCGCCCACCCAGACCGGTGGGTTGGGGTACTCCGCCTCGGCCTTGGTGAAGAACTCCGCGGGGCTCTCCCACCGCACGGTCGCGGAGCCTTCCAGGCTGCGCATCCGGGCCGCCTTGGCGACCATCTCGCGGGTGGTGCCGCCGCCTCCGTCGCCGAAGCCGGTCGGCGCGAGGGAGTTCCTCGCGACGCCCTTCTCCTTGAAGTTGCGCGCCGCGTGGGCGATCTGCTTGCCCTCCATCGCGCAGTTGTAGGAGTCGACGGGCGGGAAGTGGGTGAAGATCCGGGTCCCGTCGATGCCCTCCCAGCGGAAGGTGTGGTGCGGGAATTTGTTGATCTTGCTCCAGGAGATCTTCTGTGTGAGCAGCCACTTGGAGCCGGCGGCCTTGATGATCTGCGGCAGCCCGGCGGCGAAGCCGAAGGTGTCGGGCAGCCACGCCTCGTCGTTCTCGATGCCGAACTCGTCGAGGAAGAAGCGCTTGCCGTGCACGAACTGCCGGGCCATCGCCTCGGATCCGGGCATGTTGGTGTCGGACTCCACCCACATCCCGCCGGCCGGTACGAACCGGCCCTCCGCCACGGCCTTCTTGACCCTGGCGTAGACCTCCGGGCGGTGCTCCTTGATCCAGGCGAACTGCTGCGCCTGGGACATCGCGAAGACGAACTCGGGCTCGTCCTCGATCAGCGCGGTCATGTTGGCGGTCGTACGGGCGACCTTGCGGACCGTCTCACGCAGCGGCCACAGCCACGCGGAGTCGATGTGGGCGTGGCCGACCGCGCTGATCCGGTGGGCAGTGGCCGGCGCGGGCGTGGCCAGGACCTCGGCGATCTGCTCACGGGCGGCGGCCGCGGTGCCGTTCACGTCCTGGAGGTCGATCACGTCGAGGGCGCGGCTGACCGCGCGGAGGATCTCCCAGCGGCGGGCGCCTTCGAGGGGCAGCTCCACCATCAGCTCGCCCAGGACCTCCAGGTCCTGGATGAGATTCCAGACCGTCTCGTCGAAGACGGCGAGATCCATCCGGGCCAGGACGTAGTGCGGGTCGCTGCCCGCGGTCTCCTTGTCGCCGAGGTGCGTCGGCTCGAAGGGGTTGGCTCCCTGGAGGACCGGGTTGGAGGCGGCCTCGATGTGCAGGAGCACCTGCTCGCCGCCGGCCGCGGGAGCGCCGACGCGCACCCACTGGTTACGGGGGTTGAGGCCCTTCACCGGGCTGCCGTCGGGCCGGTAGACCAGGCCCTCGCACTGGAATCCCGGGGTGGCCTCGTTGAAGCCGATGTCGAGGATCGCCTCGACGGTACGTCCTGCCCACTCCTGAGGAACCGTTCCCGCGACGGTGAACCAGCTGGTGCCCCACGGAGCACCCCAGGGAGTGCCGATCGCGATCGGCTCGGTCGGGGCCGCCAGGCCCTCGTCCACCGGGACGGGCTCGCCCGGTGCGGTCCAGATGGCGACGTCCAGCGGTATCGATTCCGGATAGACGGCAGGCCGTACGCGCTCTTCGAGGACGCGCTTGAGGCGTGCTTCGACCAGGCTGTGGTCGTCGTGCATGAGGGCAAGCTCCTGGATAGCGATGGACACGGGTGCCGGGACGGCCGGTGCTGGTGGCCGGAGAACCGCTTGTAACCATCTCCGGACCTGAGCACTCCGAAACGGCTCGTGCCCTCCCCTCTGTCTCTTCCTGTGTCTTTCTACGTCTTTCTATGCCCACGCCCACCGTCTGTTCGCACAGCGTCACACCGGTCGGAGCTTGTCCTCGGTGGCGGCCGGACGCGGCACCGTCGCCGAGGGGCCCAGCGGCACCTGTGGCCCCGCGCCCTCGCGCAGCCAGCCGGCGAGGACCTCGTGCACCCGCTCGGCGCCGACGAGTTCGCCGTCGCCGGGGACCGGGTCCGGGAACGCGAGCGGCGACAGCAGGAAGGGCCTGGACTGCTCGCCGCCGAGTCCGCCGTGTGAGCCGATCTGCCCCTCGAACGCGTGCACCCGGCCGGTCGCCGGGTCGTACATCGAGTTGACCATGATGTCGGCCACGTGCGGGAAAGTGTCGGTGCGGCGTACCGCGTCGGCCGCGCCGGACCCCATGTCCGCCAGCGGGCCGCTGTCGTCCAGTTCGGCGAGCGGGATCTCCGCGCCGCCGGGACCGAGTACCACCGAACCGTGCTCCTCGCTGCGTACCAGCAGGAAGCCGATGCCGGGATGGCCCGCCAGCGTCCGCAGCAGCGCGGGGTGGCGCCGGTCGATCTCCTCGCGGCTCATCCGTCCCGGAACGTCGGGGAAGGAGACCAGGCCGAGGTTCCCGGACGCCAGCACGACGGGTTCCCTGCCGGGCGCCGGGCTCTCCTCCTCGCCCTCGGCCACCGGCCGGTTGAGGACGGCGCGTACGGCGTGCCGCGCGGCGAGCCGCGCCTCGGCGCCGCTCCTGGAGCGCTCGGCCCCGCGCGGCACAGTCAGCCCGCATCCGGCCCTGACCAGGTCCTTGAGCGTGAGCCCGTAGGCGCTTTCGAAGGTCTCGCCCGGGCTCTGGCCGTGGTCGGAGAGCAGCACGATCCGGTACGTGCGCGGCGCGTGCTCCGCGACCCTGGCGATCAGCCCGACGGAGCGGTCGAGCCGGTGCAGGACCCGCGCGGCGTCACGGCTGTGCGGTCCCGAGTGGTGGGCGACCTCGTCGTAGCCCAGCAGGTTCGCGTAGACGGCGGTACGTCCGGCCAGCATGTCGCCCATGACGGCGGCGACCACCACGTCCCGTTCCACGACGGTCGCGAAGGCTCTTATGAACGGGTAGAGCCCGCCGCGGCCCACCCTGGGCCGCTCCTTGCGCAGCCGCGCCCGGGTCGACTGGCTGATCTCGCGGCAGACTTCGGCGGCGAAGGAGACCGCCGTACGCACGGCGTTCGCCGGGTCGGAGAAGTACGCGAAGTATCCGGCCCGCGACCGGTTGGCCTTGCCGCGCCTGGCCGCGATCGAGAGCACCAGCGCGAGTTGGTCGGCGCCGCCGCTGAAGAGGTTGCCGCGGCTCGCGCCGTCGACGGTCAGCAGGCCGCCCCTGCCGGTGCGTTCGATGGCGCGGCGCTGGAGTTCGGCGGCGCTCGCGGGCCGGTTGCTGACCATGATCCGGCCGGTTTCCTTCTCGTACCAGCGGAAGGCGGGGAGGTCGAAGTTGGTGCCGTGCAGGATGCCGAGCTGGCTCGCGCCGGTCTGGCTGGACCAGTCGGTGCGCCAGGGTGTCAGCCGGTGGGTCGGCCGCTCACCCAGCCACCCGGCGATGTTGGGCATCACGCCGTCGGCCAGCGCCTCGCTCAGCACCCGGTGCCCCAGGCCGTCGAGCTGGATGAAGACCGTGCCTGCCGACTCGCTGTGCTGTCCGCCGTATGCACCGGCTTTCCGGCGCCGCCGGTCGGCGAGACGCCACAGCCGGCGACGGTAGGCGTTGTCGTCACCGACCGCGAGGGCGGTGGAGGTGGCGGAGGCGACGGCGGACATCACGGCCGCGACCACCACCGCGGTCTCCGGGTTCGCCACGCCGCGGCCGTCCGGGATGAGCCACAGAGCGATCAGCAGCAGCGAGCCGTTGAGGAAGAAGACGAGCACGCTGATGACGAGCGTGGGTACGAGCAGCAGCGCCCGGACGAGCAACGGCCAGACCAGCGCGCTCAGCAGACCGAACGCGCCCGCGCCCCAGCCCGCGGTGTACGCGGTCCTGCTGAAACTGTCCCCGTCGTCCGACTGGAGCCGGAAGTCGGGCAGGATGCCGGCGAGCGCCAGCATGGTCAGCGTGGACACCGCCCACACCACCATCACCCGCATCAGGGCTCTGCCCGTCGTAGCCCATCGCCCTCGCAGCACTCCGCACTCACCTCACGTCCCGGCCCGTACGCGTCTCACGGGCTCGGCCCCCAGCCTGACACAACGGGCGCACTGTCCCGTCCTTGACGGACACGGCAGACAAGCCGGACATGCGAACGATGCGCGGTATGCCCGGACATCGGGCAACGGCGGACACCGGTCAGCAGCCGTCGTAGCCGGCCGTCGGCATCGAGAGCCTGCGGTGCACGCCCGCCTTCGCGCTCGCGTCGTACAGCGGCTCGTCGAGATCGGCGGTCTCCAGCCGTACGCCCCTGCGCTCGCATTCCGCCGAGAAGGCGGCCGGCGAGGTGAACGCCCGGCCGAGGACCCGGTCGTTGGCGGCGACGAAGACCTCCACGAGCCCCGCTTCGACGCCCGCCCACAGCGCGCGGTGGTCGGGGCGCAGGCCGTAGAAGAGCAGTTGGCTGGTGACGACGTACCCCTTCCCCTCGGCCCACCGCGCGCACATCCGGTGCTGACCGCGGGTGTCCACGAGGAAGGGATCCGCGTCCAGTTCCTCCAGCGGAGTCAGGCTGGCGATCGCCGCCACTCGCGTCTCGCGCATGTACGTATCGTCTCCCCGCCCCGGCCTTTCGTGCGCCGACCCTACTCCGCCCGCCGTACGCTGAGGGCCGGGATCGCGTGACGACGGCACAGTCGTGACGCAGGCACAGAGCTGAGGGCGAAGTTGGGAACGGTCATCACCTGGTGGGGGCACGCCACCTGTACGGTCGAGGACTCCGGCGTCAGGGTACTGACGGACCCGCTCTTCGTGGGGCGCCTGGCCCATCTGCGGCGGCGCAGCGGCGAACTCCCGCCGCCCGGGGCCGCGGTCGCCGACGCCGTACTCATCTCCCACCTGCACTCCGACCATTTCCACCCACGCTCGCTGACCCGGCTCGCGCCCGGCACACGGCTGATCGTGCCCCGGGGAGCGGAGCGCTCGGTCCCCGGGCTGAGGAGGCTGGACGCCCGCAGGAACCCTTCGGGGCTGCGGATCACCGAGGTGGAGGCCGGGGACGAGGTGAAGATCGGGGCGCTGCGGGTACGTGCCGTACCGGCACGGCACGACGGGCGGCGGCTGCCGTTCGGACCGCACCGCTCCCCCGCTCTCGGCTATGTGGTCAGCGGCGAGTCGCGGACGTACTTCGCCGGTGACACCGGCCTCTTCGACGGCATGGCGGACGCCGTGGGCCCGGTGGATGTGGCGCTGCTCCCGGTGGGCGGCTGGGGTCCCCGGCTGGGACCGGAGCACCTGGACGCGAACCGGGCGGCGCGGGCACTGGCCCAGCTGTCACCGGCCGCGGCGGTGCCGGTGCATTTCGGCACATACTGGCCGATCGGGATGGACAGGGTCCGCCCGCACGAGTTCTACACGCCCGGCGAGGAGTTCGTCAGGCGGGCCGCGCACCACGCTCCGAAGGTGACCGTGCATCTGCTCGGCCACGGCGAGAGCACGCGACCGGAGGTCCGCCGGTGATGAACCATTTCATATCTCACATACCGGTCGAGTCCACCCAGCAGGCGGTGGGCTATCCGTCGGTGTTCCTGCTGGTGATGCTCGGGGCGCTGGTGCCGGTGGTGCCGACGGGGACCGTGGTGAGTTCGGCCGCGGTGGTGGCCCTGCATCAGACCGCGCCGCTCGCGCTGCTCTACGTCTTCGGCGTCTCGGCGGGCGCGGCCTTCCTCGGCGACCTGTCCCTGTACTGGCTCGGGCGGCGCGGTGTCGGCTCGAAGAACGGTTCGCGCTGGCTGGCCAAGCTGCGCGAGCACGCGCCGCCCGACCGGCTGGAGCAGGCGCAGGCCAAGCTCAAGGACCACGGGGTGATGGTGCTCGTGCTGTCCCGGCTGGTGCCGGCGGGCCGGATCCCGGTGATGCTGGCCTGCCTGCTGGCGACGTGGCCGATACGGCGGTTCGCACGCGGCGACATACCGGCCTGTCTGGCCTGGGCTGCGACGTATCAGCTGATCGGGATACTGGGCGGCTCGCTGTTCGCCGAGCCGTGGCAGGGGGTGGCCGCGGCGGTGGCCCTGACCGTGGTGGTGAGCGTCGCCCCGATGCTCTGGCGCAGGGTGCGCCGAGCGGGCGCGGAGGGCGTGGGGAACGGTCAGGAATCGTAGGAAGGACCCGCTCGACGGCGCTCGGCTGACGCGGCGGTGGCTCAGCCCAGTTCGGCGAAGGCCGCCTCGAGATGGGCGAGTGCGCGGGCGACATGAGGCAGTTCCAGAGGGGTTTGTGCGGTGAGCGTCTCCAGTCGTTCCCGGGGAGTCGCCCCGAGCAGTGCCCCCGTCGACAGCCTGACCCGGAGCGCGCCCAGTTCGTCGCCGAAGCGGTGTCCGCCGGGCACGGGCACGCCCAGCCGTTCGCTCAGGTGGTTCTCCAGTTCCATGGAGTCGGTGACCCCGAGCACCGCGAGCCGGTCCCGCAGCGGCGCCAAGTCCGCGTAGAGATGCCGGCCCGCCTCCGGGGGCCGGCAGAGCGCCCCGCAACCGAGCACCGCCCGGTGGGCCGCGGCCCCCGTCCGCGCGTAGAGCGCGGCGGCCTCGCGCGCCCTCGCCGTCACGTACGCGGGCTCGTCGAGGGCGTGGGCGGCGGCGGAGGCGACGGGACCGGCGACCACCGCGCCGAGCGCGGTGAGGATGTCGACGGTCCTGGCCCGCCGCGCGGCTCCCGACGCGGTCGCGGGGAAACGGGCGACCGCCATCGGCCACGAATCCGGCGTCAGCGCGCCCACCGTGTCGCAGACGACCGTGACCTCGTCGGGCCATACCCCGGCCGGGCTGAACAGCACGGCCCCCGACCGGTGCAGGGTGTCACGCCAGGTCTCGTCGCTGATGATCTCCAGCCCCTCGCCGACCGCGGCCTCGCACGCCTCACGGACGAGTTCCGGCGGCGCGACGGTGCCGGTGGGGTCGTCGGGCACCGAGAGCAGCAGCACCCGCGGCCTGCCTCCCTCCGCCCGCACCCGGCGGACCGTCTCCAGCAGCGCGTACGGATCGGGCACGCCGCCGCATTCGGCCGGCGTCGGCACGTGATAGGCGGGCCGCCCGAGGAGCCGCGCCTGCGGGGTCCACCAGGCGGGGCAGGGCCGGGGCATCAGGACGTCACCGTCGTACGCGGCGAGCAGCGCGAACAGCAGTGGCTGCGCGCCGGGGGCCGCCGCGATGTCGCCCGGCACGCTCCGCAGCCCGCGCCGCGACCAGTACCCACTGGCCGCCTCCCGCAGGACCGGGCCGCCGCCGGGCGGCTGTGGCTCGGTGTCCCCTGCGGCGGCCGCGCAGACGGCGGCCAGTTCGGGCAGAGCGGGCAGTCCCGACTCGGGGGCGCACGGGCCGAACCTGACGGGGCCGCGGCCTCCGTGCGCCGTCACCCGTCCACCCGTCATCCGCCACCGCCTCCCGCCGCGCCTCGCGGTCACCCGTACGAGCCCGACGAGCGGACCGTCTCGGCTCTTTATGCAGAGATTTGACACACTATGCCCTCCAAGCGGAGACAACCGGAAGCTTCCCTGCGTGGTGCCGCCACCTGCGGGGTACGCGCGTTGCATGTCAGACTCCTCCGCTGCGTACAACCAGGTCAGCACCGGCACCAGAAGCCGGATCGCGACCCTGCTCGACTCCTGGGACGAGGGGGTCTTCCACTCCGTCGCCAGCCGGCACTGGCCGGGAGCGGGACCGGTGCTGCCCCGGCTGAGCCGTACCGCCAACCACGGCCTGCTGTGGTTCGGCGCCGCGGCGGGCATCGCCACGCTGGGCAAGGGCGCGCGTTCACGCCGGGCCGCCGTCAGGGGCATGGCGTCGCTGGCAGTCGCCTCCGCCGCCGTCAACATCGTGGGCAAGCGCGCGGTGCGCAGGAACCGGCCGGTGCTGGACGCGGTACCGCTGATCCGGCAGCTGAAGCGGCAGCCGTTCACCACCTCCTTCCCGTCCGGGCATGCCGCGTCCGCCGCCGCCTTCGCGACGGGCGTTGCCCTGGAGTCGAAGGGCTGGGGCGTGGCGGTGGCACCGGTGGCCGCCGCCGTGGCGCTGTCCCGTGTCTATACGGGGGTGCACTATCCGAGCGATGTCATCGCGGGCGCCGCTCTGGGCGTCGGCGCGGCCTACGCGGTACGCGGGCTCGTACCGACCCGCTCGCAGATGCCGTCGCCCGGCCGCCCGTACGCCGAGGCTCCCGCGCTGCCCGGCGGCCGGGGCCTGTCCGTCGTGGTCAACCGGGCATCCGGCTCGGCGGGCGACGCCACACTGGTGCGCGACGCGCTGCCGCACGCGGAGATCGTGGAATGCGCGCCGGAAGAGGTGAATGCCGAGCTGGAGAAGGCGGCGCAGCACTGCGTCGCTCTCGGCGTGATGGGCGGCGACGGCACGATCAACCGAGCCGCTGGCATCGCCGTGCGGCACGCGCTGCCACTGGCTGTGTTCCCCGGCGGCACGCTGAACCACTTCGCCTACGACCTCGGCATAGAGCATGTCCAGGACACCTGCCGGGCACTGGAGGCGGGCGACGCCGTACGAGTGGACCTGGGCCGCTTCACGCCGGGCCCCGGCGGCTCCACGGCGCCGGGCCACTTCCTCAACACCTTCAGCCTGGGCGTCTATCCGGAGCTGGTGCGGGTGCGTGAGCACTGGGCGCCCCGGATCGGCGGCTGGCCCGCCGGGGTGCTGGCCGCGCTGAAGGTGCTGCGCGGCGGACACCAGCTGGAGGCCGAGTTCGACGGCCGGCAGCGGTCGCTGTGGATGCTGTTCGCCGGGAACTGCATCTACCAGCGGATGGGCCCCACACCGGGGCGGAGGCATGATCTGGCCGACGGCCTGCTGGACGTACGCGTCGTACACGGCGGCCGCGCCCCGGGCCCCCGGCTGCTCGCGGCGGCCCTCGCGGGCCCGCTGAGCCGCTCGCCCGTCCACGCGGCGGAGCGGATGCGCCGGGTCAGGATCGCGGGCATCGCACCGGGCACCCCGCTGGCATTCGACGGCGAGGTGGCGGAGGCACCCCGCGAGTTGACCCTCGACAAGGCGATCGAGGCGCTGACGGTCTACCGGCCGCAGGCTTTCGTGTAGGGCCATCCAGCGTCTCGTGGTTCCGTCGACCTTCGGTGCCTTCTTCCAGCACATGGGCCGGCGGACTTATCCCTTGTCAGTGGGGGCAGGGGAAACGATCGCCATGCGGACGCACTTCAGTTGCCGCCTGCCCGCCGGCGAAGTGGCTGCAGGTTTTGGTAACAGCTTCCCAAGCGGGTCGCGGGTTCGAGTTCTGCGCCCGGTAAGGAAATTGCTCATTCAGGGGCCCTTCCACGCACTTGCCGGAAGGGCCCCTGAGCTTGCGTCACTCATCCGGACGGGGGCCGGCCGTGACGGCCGCTCGCCATCTGCCCGAGTGCGGGGAGTCAGCCTGCCAGGGGCAGGACGGACGCTATCGCGTTCCGGTTCTTGCGATTGAGCAGCGAGAAGATAATCCTCAGGCCCTGCTCATTGTCAGGCGAGGAAACCACGAAGGACGAATTGATCAGGCGCTCTCTTATCTGCGAGCGAACGAGACCTGCGCGGGGAATCGTCATCAGATGCTCCTCCGGCCGGGCGAACATAGGGTTCGCCCGGAAAATGAAGATGCGACGGCCAGTCATCGCCAGATACATGGGCGTCGGGGTCGGCATCATGGCCAGAGCACCGCCCGTCACAATCGTCGAGGCCACCGCGAACGCCGCGGTTCGGCGCACGGAGACCGAGCTCAGGTTCACGATGGTCGCCACCTCGACCTGCTCTCCGGGTTCGAGCATGGGGTGGACGGCGGCCAGAAACAGTCGGCGGCGTTTTCCGTTCACGGGGTTACTCCTGAAAGGTTGGATGCGAACCGGGGGACATGTGCACCCGGCAACTTCTTCCTGCCTCCGGACGCCGCCGCAGGGTGCCAAAACCCTGAAAACAATGGCGAGTCGGACCCTCCCGCGAGGCCCGGTCGGCGTGAGTTGTCGGCATACCTTGCCACATGTGGCCCCGGACCTGCCCTTGGCACCCGAAACCAGGGCAACCGAGCCGCCTGGAGACTCGGGCGCATATGTCGGAGATCGGAGCATGCCAGGGCTCGGCGGCCAACGGCCCTGCACATCACGTACTTGACGCTCCGAAAACCCCGGGAGGGTCTGCCCGATTCCTGGACGGTGGACCGCATCGTGAGATTCAGATCTCACCATGCGGCATGGCGGCGTACCGTGGGCGGACCACCGCGTACCGAGGAGTCCGGTCATGCCGAAGGAAACCGCCGTTTATACCCATGGGCACCACGAGTCGGTGCTGCGGTCCCATCAGTGGCGTACCGCCGCCAACTCGGCCGCCTACCTTCTCGGTGAGCTGCGTCCGGGGCTGGACGTGCTGGACGTCGGCTGTGGTCCCGGGACCATCACCGCCGGTCTGGCCGGGCTCGTCGCCCCGGGGACGGTGACGGCGGTGGACGCGTCGGAGGGGGTGCTCGGCAAGGCGCGGGAGGCCGTTCGGGCCGCGGGCGTGGACAACGTCCGCTTCGCGGTCGCCGATGTCCACGCTCTGGAATTTCCCGACGACTCCTTCGATGTCGTCCACGCCCATCAGGTACTCCAGCATGTCGGCGACCCCGTACAGGCGTTGCGCGAGATGCGCCGGGTGTGCAGGCCCGGTGGGATCGTCGCGGCGCGCGACGCCGACTACGGCGCCTTCACCTGGTTCCCCGGGATTCCGGCGCTGGACGGCTGGCTCGATCTGTACCGCCGGGTGGCGCGTGCCAACGGCGGCGAACCGGACGCCGGGCGAAGGCTGTTGTCGTGGGCCCGGGAGGCGGGGTTCACCGACATCACCCCGACCGCCACCGCCTGGTGCTTCGCCACCACCGAGGACCGCGCCTGGTGGAGCGGTCTGTGGGCGGACCGTACGGTCGCCTCCGTCTACGCCGAGTTGGCGGTCGGGGGCGGTCATGCGTCGTCCGGGCGGTTGACGGAGATCGCGGAGGCCTGGCGGGACTGGGGCAGCCGTGCGGACGGCTGGTTCATGGTCCCGCACGGCGAGATCCTGTGCCGTGCGTGAGCCGAAATGATCTCCTGCGGCGGCGCGGCCAACTAACCTTGTCCGTATGGAAATCCTGGGAACCACGCTGCGTGTCTACCCCGACGACCTGGAGACTTCGGTGGCGTTCTACGAACGCCTCACCGGTGCCCCCGCGCTCCGCTTCGAGCGCGGGGGCGTGTCCGTCGCCGCCGTCAGCTGCTTTCTGCTCATGAGCGGTCCCGCGTCGGAGATTGACGTCCTGCGCAAGGTGACGGCCACGATCGCCGTCAAGGACGTGGACGACGCTCTGGCGGCCCTCACGGACGTCGGCGCCAAGGTCCTTGTGGGGCCTGTCCCGACGCCGGCGGGACGCAATCTGATCGCCATACACCCCGACGGTTCCGTCTTCGAGTACGTCGACCGCAAGCCGGTCCAGGGGGCGTGACACGACGGCCGGTGGGCGGGTGACGGGGGTGCTTGAGCGCCAACCCCGTCACCCCCGTCTCCCCGGCCCCGCGCGCTCAGGACCCCTGGCGCAGCCGGTAGTCGTAGGCGTCCGGCAATGGGTCGTCCGTGAGGGCTGCCCACACCTCACTCAGTGTCTCGTCGCCCGGGCGAAGGTCGGCGATCTCGAATCCGGCGTCGAAGAGGGCGCGGGCTGCTTCCTTCTGTCCCTCGGCGAGCAGCAGTTGGGCCTCGGCGAACCGGAAGGCCCCGCGCTCGCGCACGCCGTGCGGCAGCCGGTCCAGGACGGAGCGCGCCTCGGCGATACGGTCTGCCTCAAGCAGCGCGGCGATCGCCTCGCGTCCGAGAGCCGCGGCGGTGGCCGTCCAGGCCGGTCCGCGGTCACCGCTCCCCCGGCAGAGGTCGTCGAACGCCTCCGCGAAGTGGTCGGCCGCGCGGCCCGGGTTGCCGCCCTGCTGGTCGGCGACGGCGAGGCAGCGCAGCAACGGCCAGCGTGAGGTGGCGCTTCGCAGGCCGCGTTCCCAACTGCGCACCGCTTGGGCCAAGTCGCCGGCATGCCACTGCGCGATGCCCAGGTGGTATTCGGTGAGCGGTTCTGCGGGGGCCGTCTCCAGCATGTCGCGCCAGTGCGGTGCGACGAGCGTGGGCCCGGGCGGAGCATCCGGGGACAGCTCCGGCAGTACGCCGCCGGTCAACAGCTCTACCCAGGGCGTCTGTTCGTCACCGAGTGTGGCCTCCTCGAAGGGCGTTCCGGGCAACTTGAAGCCCGCGCACAGCACTTCGAGTGCGCCCCAGCCGGAGCCCTCGGCCAGCCGCTCGCCCGGATCCGCGTCGGCGTACGGCAGCCACGCCTCGTACGCGGCGTCCAACTCCGCGCGCGGAAGGGCCGCTTCGAGGCGGTCCGCGACCTCGGTGCGGGCCGCGCCCCCGTCGTCGCCGTGCACGGCCGCCGGGTCGGCGGCGAGCGGACCGTACGCCTCCAGCCAGCTCAACTCCCCGCCGCCGTCGAGCCGTACGCGCCCCGGCCGGGTATGGGCAAGGCCGGCCCGGATCTCCATGCAGCCGGGCGCACCGGGCTCGGTGATCCACCGCTGCCAGTTGCGGCCGCCGGTGCCGGTGCCCCAGCGGTGGAGCGCGCGCCCGCGCAGGGGGCCGGTGGACGTCTGGACGAGTCCTTCGCCGGTCGCGTCGAGCGAGGCGACCCATTTCCGGGCGCCGTCCGGTACGTCGTAGGAGTACTCGGCGGAGAACTCTTCGCCCGGCGGGACCCGGCGGGCGCCACGTGGGTCACCGAGACGCCGGGCTTCTTCGGCCGGGGCGAGGACGCGCGTGTGCGCGTCCTCCTCGACCGTGGTGCGGGACGACCAGTCGACGTGCACGGCCCGCTCGTGCGGATTGCGGATCCGTACGCCGACCTGGAGGAAGTCGGAGTCGTCCGGCAGCCAGAGATCCACTTGGAACGGCAGGTCGCGCAGCCGTTCCCACTCCCACAGGCGCAGCATCGTCCCGCCGTCCGGGGCGGGTACGAGCGCGGTGTGCAGCGGTGCGCAGGACAGGGTGGAGTGTCCGCCCGGGCCGGGGTTCCACTCGATGCCACCGGAGAACCAGGCACCGTTGAGCGCGAGGTTCGCGGGCTGGAACACCGGGTTGCGGTAGACCAGTTCGCGTCCGGTCGGCTTGTGGTGCAGCGAGTGGATCCGGCCGCCGAGTCCCGGCAGGACGGTGACCCGCAGCCGCTCGTTCTCGATGACGACGGCGTCGAGGTCGGTCGAGCGGCGTTCGCGCCCGTAACCGTCGAGGATCCGTACCGGCAGCAAGGTGTGCGGCAACGCGTTCTTGGCACGCCCGTCGGCTTGCGGCTCGTCGAGGGTGCGCAGGGCAGGAAGAGGGTTCTCCGGCCCGAGGGGGGCGGCGGGCAGAGTCAGTACAGCACGTCGCACGGTCGTGGCCACGGCAACCTCGCTTCGTTCGCGCGGGCCCCCCGCAGCTCCTTTGGCGGGCGGCCCCACTGCCCATCGAACACGGTGAACGCGACGCTGACCAGGGGGCATATGGGGGGTGACGGCCTCGAGCACGAGAAGGCGGGGCGCGGTTTCAGTGCCGTGAACCCAGCTCACGGACGTGTGGGACCGGGGCGATCAACCGGAAAGCATCTCCGCGGTGATCGCCCAGCGCTCGTGATCGCGCCAGCTGCCGTTGATGAAGAGGAAGTCCGGCGAGAGCCCTTCGAGCCGGAAGCCCGCGCGCCGTACGAGGGCGATGGACGCGGTGTTCGCGGGCTGGATGTTGGCTTCGAGGCGGTGCAGTCCCAGCGGGCCGAAGGCGTGGCGCAGCACCAGGCCGAGGCCTTCCGTCATCAGGCCCTTTCCCGCCGCGTGCGCGAAGGCGCCGTAACCGATCGCACCGCACAGGAAGCCGCCCTGCACGATGTTGTTGATGTTGATGAAGCCGGCGATCCGGCCGTCCTCGCGCGCGCAGACGAGGAAGCCGGCCTTCGTCGGGTCGTCGATGAGGCGGCCCACGTAACGCGCGTACGCCTCCGCGCTCTCCGGCGGGAAGAGCCAGGGGTGGTGCAGCGCCCTGCTCGCGCGGGCGAGCGTGGTGAACTCCCCGGCGTCCGCCTGCCGGTAGGGACGGATCAGCGCGCGCGGGGTACCGGTGGGCGGGGTGGTGGTCTCGGGCATCGCGCCAGCTTATGAGGCGATTCCCGTGACCGCACGCACATTCCCCGTCGCACGGATCACCGCGCACGTCGGATCACCGCGCACCACTCGCCCGGCCTGTACAACATCGCGCCCGCCACCTCGTCGCGCGAGCCACCCCACGGCGTAATGCACCTCCGCGCCTCATATCAGCGCCGGCACGTCCAGCGTCAGTGTGCCGCTCTCCGCGTCGAGGACCGCCGGTACGCCCAGCGGCATCGTCAGTCCCGTCTCGCCGTGTCCGAAGCCCAGTTCCTCCACGACCGGTACGCCGAGGCCGCCGAGCCGGTCGAGCAGCACCGCCCGTACCTCGTCGTACGGGCCGCACTGCGCCCAGGAGCCGAGGCCGATCCCCGCGACGCCGTCCAGCCAGCCGGAGCGCAGCAGTTGGGTGAGGACGCGGTCGAGGCGGTACGGCTCCTCGCCGACGTCCTCGATCAGCAGCAGCCCTCCCGCCGCGCCCGAACGGGCGTACGGGGTACCGAGATCGGCGGCGAGCAGGCTGACGCAGCCACCGAGCGTGACGCCCCGGGCCCTGCCCGGGACCAGTGCGCGGGCGGTGTCCAGGCCGAGGGTGCGCACCGACTCGGGCTCGAACAGCGTGGCCCGCAGTGACTCCTGCGTCCTGGCGTCCTTGAGGAAGGAGACCGTGCCGGTCATCGGGCCGTGCAGGGTGGCCAGGCCCATCCGTACGGCGAAGGCCTCGTGCAGCGCGGTGATGTCGCTGTAGCCGACGAAGACCTTGGGGCCCGCGGCCCGCATCGCGGTCCAGTCCAGCAGCTCGGTCATGCGCTGGACGCCGTAGCCGCCACGGGCGCAGAGCACCGCTTCGACGGACGGATCGCACCACGCCTCCTGGAGGTCACGCGCCCGGTCCTCGTCCGTACCCGCGAGGTAGCGGAACCGCGGGTGGACGTCGAGGACATGAGGTGCGACGACGGGGTCGAGGTCCCAGCCGCGCAGGAGGTCGAGGCCCGCGTCGAGCCGTTCGGCGGGGACCGGGCCGCTGGGCGCCACGACGGCGACCCTGGCCCCCGGCCGCAGTCGCGGGGGCCGGGTCAGGGGCAGGACGCTCACTTCGTGAACTCCAGACGCGGGATGTCCGTGCGGTCGATGCCGAAGGTCTGCGTGTAGAGCGACAGTTCGGCCTCCAGCGCGCGGATCAGGGTGTCCGCCTTGCGGAAGCCGTGGCCCTCGCCCTCGAAGGCGATGTACGCGTGCGGGATGCCGCGACCCGCCATCTCGGCCAGGAAACGGTCGCACTGCGCGGGCGGACAGATCACGTCGTCGAGCCCCTGGAGCAGCAGGAACGGCACGGTGACGCGGTCCGCCAGGTGCAGCGGTGAACGTTCCCGGTAGCGGTCGGGGACCTCGGCGAACGGTCCGACCAGCGACTCCAGATACTGCGACTCGAAGTCGTGGGTCTCGTCGGTGGCCCAGCCTGCGAGGTCGAGGATCGGGTAGCTGATCGTGCCGCAGGCGTACACGTCGCTGGTGGTCAGCGAGGCGGCCGTCGTCCAGCCGCCCGCGCTGCCGCCGCGTACGGCGAGGCGCGCGGGGTCGGCGGTGCCTTCGTCGGCGAGCGCGCGGGCGACGGCCGCGCAGTCCTCGACGTCCACCACGCCCCACTGCTCGCGCAGCCGGTTGCGGTACTCCCTGCCGTGGCCGGTGGAGCCGCCGTAGTTGACCTTGGCGACACCGATCCCCCGTGAGGTGAAGTAGGCGATCTCCAGGTCGAGTACGAGCGGGGTGCGGCTGGTGGGGCCGCCGTGGGCCCACATCACATACGGCGGCAGTTCGCCGTCCGGCGCGGTGTGTCCCGGGTTGTGCGGCGGGTAGAGCTGGGCGTGGATGTCCCGGCCGCCGGGTCCGGTGAAGGTACGGAGCTCGGGTTCGGGGTAGTACGCGGGGTCCACCGGGTCGTGGTGCGACGAGCCGGTGACGCGGGTGTGCCCGGTGCCGGTGTCCAGTTCGACGATCTCGTATCCGGTGCGCGGGCTCGCCGCCACTCCGGTCACGCGCGTGCCCTGGACGGCGAGATCGGCGGCCCACTCGGTCCAGGGGCCCACGGCGTCCACGAGTTCCCCGGTCTCGGGGTCGAGTATGCCGAGGGCGTTGGTGTCCTTGCCGTGGATGACGGCGATCAGCCCGTTCTCCAGCGGGTGGAACCACTGGAGGCCGATCTTCCACAGCGGTCCGCCGAACTCCTCGGCGCGGCCGGGGCAGAGGTCGGTGGGAGTCCACGTCCCCGCGTCCACGGCGTCGGCGCCGACGCGCCGCAGCTGCCACCAGCCGCCGGCGTCCGACACGTAGAGGAGCGAGCCGTCGGGGGCCCAGTCGACCTGGCAGACCGATTCCTCGGTGCCGCCGGCCACGGGTCTGACGCCGGTGAAGGTACCGGTCTCCGTGACCTCGCCGAGCATCACCTCCGTACCGTCCCAGGGCATCCGCGGGTGGTCCCAGGCGATCCAGGCGGCGCGGCGCCCGTCCGGTGAGAGCCGGGGGCCGGTGACGAAGCGGTGCTGGTCGCCGGAGAGTTCGCGTACGGCTGTACGGTCCCCGGCCGCCGAGCCGTCCAGCGGTACGGCGGCGATCACGCGCCGTACGTCGGTGGGACCTTCGCCGGTGAACTCCTCCAGCACGCACCACACTTCACCCCGGTCGAGGTGCAACTGGGGGTCCACCCAGCGCAGTCCGCCGCCGGTCGGCGAGAGCGGGGTGAGCGGGCGCGGGTCCGCGCCGCCGTCCGGCTCGTGGAGGTACAGCCGCTGGTCGGGAAAGTGCGTGAAGACGACGAGCGGTCCGCCCTCGGCGCGCGGGGCGCCGGCCCAGGGCACACCGCCGTACTCGATGACCCGGCTGCGTACGTTCCACGGGGCCGGCAGCACCGACTCCTCCCTGCCGTCCGCCCTCCGGCGCACCAGCGCGCGGCGGCCCGCCTCGGCGGGACGCGGCTCGGTCCACCACACCTCGTCGCCGACCGCCCCCGCGTACTCGGGGCGGCCGTCGTGCGAGGCTGCGGTGACGGCGTCGATCGGAGACGCCCACGTTCCGTGGGCCCCGGTGGTCGGCATGGACAACTCCCCTGCGCGGAACAGCTATGCGGTCCGCAGATAGTGATCGAGAACGCGGACTCCGAAGTGCAGCGCCGAGACGGGAACCCGCTCGTCCACGCCGTGGAAGAGCGCCTGGTAGTCGAAGCCCGGCGGCAGTTTGAGCGGCGAGAAACCGTAGCCCGTGATGCCGAGGCGGGAGAACTGCTTGGCGTCCGTGCCGCCCGACATGCAGAACGGCAGGACGTGTCCGGCCGGATCGAAGCGCTCGACGGCGGCGCGCATCTTGGCGAACGACGGTGAGTCGACCGGGGCCTGGAGCGCGATCTCCTTGTGGTGGAACTCCCACTCGACGTCCGGCCCTGTCAGCAGGTCCATGGTTTCGCGGAATTCCTCCTCGCCGCCCGGCACCATCCGGCCGTCGACCATGGCGGTGGCCTGTCCCGGGATGACGTTGACCTTGTAACCGGCTTCCAGCACGGTCGGGTTGGCGCTGTTGCGTACGGTCGCCTCGACCAGCTTGGCGGCAGGACCGAGCTTGCCCAGCAGGTCGTCCGGGTCGAAGCCGTCGGCGTGGACATCGGTCTCGATGCCGTACAGCGCGGCGAGTTCGGCGAGGGCGGCCCGTACGGTCGGGGTGAGCCTGACCGGCCACTGGTGGTCGCCGATCCTGGCGACGGCGGCGGCGAGCCTGCTGACGGCGTTGGCGTGGTTCACCTTTGAGCCGTGGCCGGCCCTGCCGTACGCGGTGAGTTTGAGCCAGCCCGTGCCGCGTTCACCGGCGCCGATCGGGTAGAGCGCCATGCCGGGACCGGCGTGGAAGGTGTAGGCGCCGGATTCGCTGATGCCTTCCGTGCAGCCTTCGAACAGCTCCGGGTGCTGGTCCGCGAGGAAGCCGGCGCCGTCGGCGGCGCTGGCCTCCTCGTCGGCCGTGTAGGCGATGACGATGTCCCGGCGCGGCCGGATCCCGGCCCTGGACCAGCCGCGGACGGCCGCGAGGACCATCGCGTCCATGTTCTTCATGTCGATTGCGCCGCGGCCCCAGACGACGCCGTCCGCGACCTCCCCGGAGAAGGGGTGCACGGTCCAGTCGGCGGCCTCCGCGGGCACCACGTCGAGGTGACCGTGGACGAGCAGGGCGTCGGCCGAGGGGTCCGTGCCCTCGATCCTGGCCACCACGTTGGTGCGCCCGGCGGTCCGCTCCAGCAGGGCCGGTTCGAGCCCCGCGGCGGCCAGCCGCTCGGCGACGTACTCGGCGGCGGGCCGTTCCCGGCAGTCCCCGTTCCCCCGGTTCGTGGTGTCGATACGGATCAGCTCGGAGGTGAAGGTGACCACCTCCTCCAGCGCCGTCGCGTCGACGGACCCCTCCGTTCCGGGCGTGTCCCACTGGCCGGCGGGTGTCCTGCCGGTGGGCGTCATGTCAGCCATACTGCTCCTCCACTGCGGACGAGACGATCGTGGTGACCGCCTTGAAGGTGCGAATGCCTTCATACATCGTCCCGCTGGTGTACGCGACGCGCCGTTCGCCCGTGGGAGCAACCCCCGGGACCACGGTGGCGGCGGCGGAGAGGTGTTCGGCGTCGAACTCCATCTCCACGGTGAAAGGACCCCCGCCCACCGGTTCGTACCGCCCGGCCAGGGCCGTGGCCTCCTTCGCGGCGGAGCGGATGTCGGCGGCGGTACGTGCGGGGGTGCGGCACACCGCCGCGTACCGCGAGACATGGTCCTTGACCGCGACCATGCGCGCGTCCGGCGCGTACCCTTCCGCGTCTTTGCAGGTCAGGTCGTCGCCGGTGACGAGCACCACGGGAACACCGTACTCGGCGACGACATGGGCGTTGAGCAGGCCCTCACTCGCACGGACGCCGTTGAGCCAGACTCCGGTGAGTGAGTTGGCCAGATAGGTGTGCGCGAGCACGCCTTCCGTGCCCGCGCCCGTGTGGTACCCGACGAAGGCGATGGCGTCGACGTCGCCGTGCTGTACGCCTTCCACCATCGACAGCGTCTTGTGGCGGCCGGTGATCATCTGCGCCCGGTCGTCCAGCCGCTCCAGGAGCAGGTTGCGCATGGTCCAGTGAGCCTCGTTGATGAGCACCTCATCGGCGCCGCCGTCGTAGAAACCGAGCACGGCGGCGTTCACGTCCGAGGTGAACAGGGAACGGCAGCGCTCCCACTGTGACGCGCCGGGAATGACGTCGTCCGGCCAGGTCACACCGGTCGCGCCTTCCATGTCGGCGCTGATGAGGATCTTCATGCCGCGTCAGGTTACGCGTCGACGCACACCCGGGCCAGAGCGGCCTCGGCGGTGCGCCGGCTCACTCGCTCCAGCAGAGCGGCGGCGGCCGGTTTCGTCTGGAGTCCGCGCAGGAGCAGCAGCCACAGGTCGTGCAGGCGGTCCTCGATGCGCTGACGCCCCTCCAGCGCGTCCGAGACGGTGTGCAGGCCGAAGAACGCGCAGACGACGCTGTGCGCGGCCACCTCGGGGTCCAGGTCCGGGTGGAGTTCACCGCCGTCGTGGGCCTCCTGGAGCAGTTCGGTGACGGTGTCCAGCCAGCCGACGAACGAGGTGGGCAGCGGGACGTCGATGGCGGCGCGCTCCGCCCAGAGGCGGGCTCCGGCCCGCACGACGGGATCGTCGCGGAACGCCCGCGCCACGTCGAAGCTCAGCGCGACCAGCCTCTCCAGCGCGGGATGGCCGGCCTTTCTGTGCTTGTCCACGAGGCCCGGCCACGTCGCGTGGTGTCCTTCGACGATGGCGAGGGCGAGCTTTTCCTTGCTGACGAAATGGAAGTAGATGGCGCCACTGGTACGGCCGGACTCCGCGCTGATATCGCTGATGCTGGTGCCGACGTATCCCCGTTCGTAGAACAGGCGCGCCGCCGCCTCCAGGAGGAACCTTCGCGTCGTCCTCGCCCTAGCCTGCACGTGCACACTCCGAGATCCGTTTTCCACTGCTGTCGTCACGCAATGTAGTGCTTTTCGGTGACGGCGCGACAGGTCTGGCGTGCACATCCGGGGAAACTGGGATTGTTTTATTTCATGATTGATCTGGTCGGTGAAATCGGCGGAGGAATCCGACCGCTGCGCTGGTCGCGTACCGTCGCCCGCGAGATGGTCCACCGGGCTTCGGTGGCGGAGGTACTTCTCACTGACGTACGACGTCTGCAGAGCGGCCAATTCGAGGCGGCGGCGTGCTGGCCCCGGTCCCATCCGACGTTCCCGCGGGACGGAATGGACCTGCACAGCCCGCTGATCGTGGTCGAAACGCTGCGTCAACTCGGCATCTATGTACCCCTTCGGTATTTCGCTGTTCCCGAGACATCCCGTCTGCTCATCACCGACCTGTTCTTCGACATCGACTCAGCGGCCGAACCGCGGGCCGCCTCCGGCGCCACCGAGGTCACCTGCCTGGCTGCCGTGAGTGAGGTGCGCCGCGGAACCGACGGCGCGGTGACGGGCCTGCGGCTCGACGTCTCGTTCCACGCGCACGGGAAGCCCTTCGCGCGGGCCGGCGGCGGCGCGCGCTTCCTGGACGCCCCCCGGTACGCGGTGTTGCGGGCGGACCGGGCGCAGGTCACGCCGCCCGCACAGGCGCCGGGCGGCCGCCTCTGGCCGGACGCCGGGACGCTGGGAGTGACCGCCGCACACGACATCGTGATCCGCCCCGGCGAGGGTGAGGGCGCCCTGCTGGTGGAACCGGCCGATCCGCGTCACCCCTTCTTCTTCGACCACTCCACGGACCACGTACCCGGAATGGTCCTGCTCGAGGCCGCGCGTCAGGCGGCTGCCCTGACAAGTGGTGGAACGTTGCTGCGCCCTACCGCCGGACGGCTGAAAGCGATTCGATTCACTGAATTCGAACCGCCCGCGCGCGTCCTGTGCGTGCCACACCACTCCACCTGCGTCTTCCGCATTCTTCAGAGCGGCGAACAAAAAGCATTCGGCGTCCTTCGCTACAGCCATCGGCGACCGTCGCTTTCCGTGGCTTCTTGACTACGCCAAGTCGCCGTCCCTACCGTAGTGATCGTTATGTTTCCGGCTGAGCGGCCCTGATCGCTTTGCGCTCGGCACGCCCCGGGAACCGCGCCCACTCCTGAACGGACTGGTAATCGGATGACCGCATCTCGCATCTTCTCCTGGACTCCCGCGGCGATTGTCTTCGACTGCGACGGCACACTGATGGACACCGAACGCCATTGGCAGGACGCCCGCGACCGCGTGCTGGACGTCCACGGATTCGCGCCGGCTCCCGGCTTCGCCGAACGCGCCAAGGGGCTGCATTACACCGAATGCGGACGCCTCATGGCGACCGAATCGGAACACCCTGAACTCACCGAGGAAATGACGGCTCAACTCCTCGCGGAATTCATGGCCCTGGTCACGGACAACCCCATGACCATGCCGGGCGCCCGTGAACTGGTGCATGACGTGAGCCGGTTCGCGCCGCTCGCCGTCGCCAGCAACTGCCCGGCCGAAGTCGTCGAGTCCTGCCTCGACACCGCGGGACTCCGCGGGTTCTTCGACCACATCGTCGTCCCGGACGACACCATCAGGCCCAAGCCGCACCCGGACGTCTACCTCAGAGCGACCGAACTCTGCGGTGTGGAGCCCTCGGAAGCGCTGGCGGTGGAGGACTCGTACTGCGGTGTCCAGGCCGCGGTACGGGCCGGGCTGCGGGTGCTGGGAGCGGGTCCGTGGCCCGAGGAGAAAACCATCACCCTGGTCGACCTCTGGGTCCGTTCGCTGGACAACCCCGAGGTCCGGCTGTGGGCCTGCGACCGCGTACCCAGCCAGGTGTGACGAGCGGAGATCACGCAGAACAAGCGGTGCCGAATCTCCCGAGCCCTGTCACGCAACGGACTTCTGGCGCTCACCCCGGCGGTTGCCGGGGTGAGCGCCAGAAGTCCGTTGCGCACGAGGACGGCCGGAGCACTGCGAGGCACGAGAACGTACGAGGAAGCGCAACGGGGACGGCCGGACGAGCACGACAGCGGCGGCCCGACGGAGCACGAGGCAGCACGGAGCGCGCACCGCGAAAGCGCGCCCGGCGCCCCGCGGTTACTCCCGGGCCAGGACGAACCACCTGGCCGGCAGGTCGATACGGGTGCCGTCGGGCAGATATTCGGTCATGGGCAGCGTGGTCCTCCCCTCCGCGAGGATGCGCAGCCCCGCCGCGCGGAGCAGGTCGGGCACCTCCTCGTCCTGCGCGCCGGCCGGCTTGAGCCCGTACTCGAAGACCCGCAGCAGTTTGGCCGGCGGACCGCCCGGCCCCTCCGCGGCTTCCTGGAGGACCGCCTTCGAGGCGGGAGTCAGCTCGACCACGAAGGCCCTGCCCCGCTCACCGAGCAGCGCCGCGACGGCGGCCGCGACGGCGGGTCGGTCCCGGGGCTCGCTCTGGTGAATCACGGCCCGCATATAGACGTTGGTGTCGCCGGTCCGCTCTCCGAACGCGCGCACGGCGTCCGCGTCGACCAGATCGAGCTGTTCGAACTCCGCCGTTTTCTCCGGGTCGGCCCGGCGTGCGTGTTCGACGGCGGCGTGCGACAGATCCACGCCGATCGCGCGGGCGAAGCGGGTCGCCAGATAACGGGTCTGGGTCCCGCTGCCGCAGCCCAGGTCCACCACGGGCAGCGCGGAATCCGCGTACGGCAGCAGCAGTTCGCTGTGCGGACCGGAGCCGAGCGAGGGGTCCGAGTCCCACATCGCCTCGCCGGGGGTGTCGGCGGTGTCCCGCCAGAAGTCCTCCCACGCAGCACGGTAACGCCGCGACACGTCCATCTGACCGCTCCCCACGCCGGGCCCGCCGAAGGCGAGTTGTGGAGCAATGAACTACAGGCCCGGAGGGACCCGGGGCAAGAGGGCGCGCGCTTCCTTCACCTGCCGTTCGGACCGCGCCGTGCGTTTCGCGCCAGTGCCTGTTCGAACCACACCGTCTTGCCGCGCGTCGTCGTGCTGGAGCCCCAGCGCGTCGCGAGGCTGCTCACCACGCGAAGGCCGCGGCCGAACTCGTCTTCCCCGTCCGTGTCCAGCAGGGTCGCCGGGGCCGGCTCGTCGTCTGCCACCTCGCACAGCAGGGCGTCCGTGCGCACCAGACGGAGGTCGACAGGGCGGGAGCGGCTGTGCCGCACGGCGTTGGTGACCAGTTCGCTGACCATCAGTTCGGCCGTCTCCACGGCGCCGGGCAGCGCCCAGTCGGTGAGCCTGCCGCGTACGAGCTGTCTGGCGCGCCCCACTTCGCTGGCGTCCAGGGCCAGTTGCCATTCGGCCACGTCGCCGGCCGGGATTCCGTTCAGCCGCGCCATCAGCAGGGCCACGTCGTCCTTGCGACCGCCGCCGGTGGCCAGTGTGCGGATGATGGTGTCGCAGGCCGCGTCCATGGAGGCGGCGGGGTGGGCGGCCGAGGCGCAGAGCGCGGCCAGTCCCTCCCCGATGTCCTGGCCCCGCACCTCGACCAGACCGTCGGTGCACAGGATCAGTCGGTCGCCGGGTCCCACCCGTACCGTGGCCGTCTCGAAGGCGACCTTGCCGACGCCGATCGGCGCTCCGGTCGGCAGGTCGAGCAGTTCGGCGGACCCGTCCTCGGCGCGGACGAGTACGGGCGGGATGTGCCCGGCGTTGGCGATCTGGAGTTCGGAGTGGATCGGGTCGTACACCGCGTACAGGCACGTCGCCAGGTACTGCTCGCCGAGCCGCTGCGCCAAGTCGTCAAGATTGCGCAGCAGTTGGGCGGGCGGCAGCTCCATGGTGGCCATCGTCTGGACCGCTGTGCGCAACTGGCCCATCATTGCTGCCGAGTTGAGACCGTGTCCCATGACGTCGCCCACGACGAGCGCGGTGCGCGAGCCCGGCAGCTTGACGGAGTCGAACCAGTCGCCGCCGATGCGGCCGAGCAGGGTGCCCGGCAGGTAGCGGGTAGCGATGTCGCACCCCGCCATGCGGGGCGTGACCTGCGGCAGCATGCTGTCCTGCAGGGTCTCGGCCACGTTCTCCTGATACGTGTACATCCGGGCGTTGTCGAGCACGAGCCCAGCCCTGGCGGCGAGTTCGGCTCCGGTTGTTCGGTCCATGTCGTCGAACGGCTCGCGCTCGGGCCGGCGCATCAGCACCATGAACCCGAGCACCACATTGCGCGCCTTCAGCGGTACGAGCAGCAGGGAGCGGTTGTTGATCAGCGGGCGCAGGTCCCGCTTCTCGAACTCCCCGGAGATACGGTCGCCGTCCTCCTGACTGAGCCGCGGGATGAGCACGGGCTCGCCCGTCACCATGCACTGGAAGAACGGGGTGTGTTCGGGGAAGGAGATCGCCTCGCCGACCGGAACGGTGTCGTCCCAGCGGCCCGGCTCGTCGTTGTGTTCGACCCACACCCGGTGCCAGACGGTGGTGACATCGGGCGGCCCGTCCGGGAACCCCTCGCCGGCCAGCACGGCGGCGCGCAGGTGGGTGCCCGCGAAGTCGGTGAAGCGGGGCACGGCCGCACTGGTGACCTCGCGGATGGTGCGCGCCAGATCGAGGGAGGAGCCGATGCGGCCGCTGACCTCGTTCAGGAACTCCAGCCGCTCACGGACCGCCGCGTATTCGAGGCCGGCCTCGGGCCGGAGAGCGGGGCGCGGCCCGGCTCCGTCGGCGGCCCGCTCGGACGCCGACGCCTCCCGCTGTCCGGGAACCCGGCGCGGCACGCCCCAGTCCGGCGTGACGGGAACCTGTTCGTGCCGGCTGAACTCCAGTACCGGGTAGCCCAGTTCGAGTACCTGCGCGGCGATGCGATTGGCCTCGGAGGGCCCCATGTTCGGCAGGATCTCGGGCAGCCGTCCCGCGAGTGCCTCGGAGTCGCGGAACTCGGTGTGCGAGGCGAAGCGCGGGGCGATCCGCTCGGTGTCGGTTCCGGCCGTCGCCGCTCCGCCGGACCGGGTGAACTGCCCGGCGTCGGCGGCGAGTACGAGATAACGGCCACGACCGGGACCGACCAGCGGATAGGCCCACCAGAGCACGTCCAGCGGACCGCGGCCGTCCGCGCGTACGTCCTTCGCCCGGCCCGAGGTGGGATAGGAGCTGTGGGCGCCCAGCTCGGGGCCCAGCTCGTCGCCCGCCTCGTACACCCCGTGGACAAGCCCGTATTCCCCGGTGGCGAGGCCTCCCGCGACCGGCATCAGGTCACCGGCCGGCCGCCCGACGGCTTGCTCCTTGGAATGGCCGAAAAGCCTCCGTGCACCGGCCGACCAGTGTGACACCAGGCCGTCGCCGTCCACGACGACCACGGCGAGCGGAATCCGTCCCGCCGTGGCGAAGTGCCGCGGCGGATCCGGCGGAAAACCACTGTCCATGGGTGGAAGGCTCCTTCCCTGCCGCAGGAATGCGCGGCTCGGCCCTCCACGGTACGGCCCCTCACACTGACAGCGCCGGGCATTGCGGGAATCAGTCGCGCGCCCGCGCACCCCCTCCCACTGACTGAAAATTAGTCAGTCTTCATAGCCCAGTTGGAGGTCACGTTCGGTGCGTCCGCCACCCGCCACCTGGAGCACGGTGGCGACGGGCGGATAGCCAGCGGCGATCACCGTGTACTCGCCGGACGACAGGTCCACGAAGCGGAAGGTGCCGTCGGGACCGGTGGTGAGGGTGTCCACCACATTGCCCGCGGTGTCGAGCAGTGTGACGCGGGCCTCCTCGACGAGCCTGCCGCCACCGGCCCGCACGACGCCGCGCAGCACCGCACCGCCGGCCAGTTCGATGTCCTGCCGGGTCTCGCGCGCCGGCTGGACGCTGACGGGCAGGGCGGCGGGCCGGAAGGCCGGGGCACTCGCGGCGAGGGTGTACTCCCCCGCGACCAGTTCCGTGATGACGTAACCGCCCTCGTACCCGCTGCGGGTGCTCGCGACGACCTCGCCGCGTACGTCGGTGAGGGTGACGGCCGCGTCGCGCACGGGCGTGCCGTCGGCGGTGCGTACGGCCCCGGCGAGGCGTCCCGCGCCGCCGAGGATCACCTCGAGGTCGACGGGCCGCGCGCCGACGGTGACGGTCACGGCCTGCGGCTGGTGGCCGCCGGCCGCGGCGATCATCACGTACGAGCCGGCGCCGGGCACGCCGAGCGCGTAGCGCCCGTCCTCACCGCTCGCGCCCCGCCCGATCTGTGAGCCGTGGACGTCGATGAGGGTGAGGGCGGCGCGGGGCACGGTGCTGCCGTCGTGGTGCCGCACCGTGCCGCGGACGACGACGCCGGCGGGGTACGGGGCCGCGCCCCGGGCGTCCGCCGGACGCGGGACGGGGACGGCGGCCGTGGTCTCGCCGGCGGGAAGGTCCGCGGTGGGGGTGTCGGCGGCAGGGGTGTCGGCGGCGGAGGTGTGGTGGGACACCAGTGGTTTCTCCTTGAGGAAGACGGCGATCAACAGGCCGAGCACGAGCACCGGCACGAGGTAGAGGAAGATCCGCGGCATGGCGTCCGCGTACGCCTGGATGTAGGCGTCGCGCACCGCGGGAGGCAGCGCGTGAACCGTCTGCGGGGTGATGGACTCCGGACCGGGGAGCCCGGTCCCGGGCGGGACGCGGTCGGCGAGCGCGCCGGCCAGGCGGTTGGCGAAGAGAGTGCCGAAGACGGCGGCCCCGACGCTGCCGCCGATCTGCCGGAAGTAGTTGTTGGCGCTGGTGGCCGTGCCGAGATCGGCTCGTGCGACGGAGTTCTGCACGGCGAGCACGAGCACCGACATGACGAGTCCGACGCCGATGCCCAGCACCGCCTGTGCGATCCCGGTCACGAGCCCGGACGTGTCAGCGTCGAGCCGGGACAGCAGCCACATGCCGACCACCGAGAGCGCCGAGCCGAGCACCGGGTAGATCTTGTAGCGCCCGGTGCGGCTGATGAGTTGGCCGGCGGTGACCGAGGCGGCGACGACACCGCCCATCATGGGCAGCATCAGCAGACCGGACTCGGTGGCACTCGCTCCGTCGACCATCTGCAGGAAGGTCGGCAGGTAGCTGGCCGCGCCGAACAGTGCCACGCCGACGGTCGCGCCCACCAGGCTGGTGACGTTGAAAACGGAGTCCCTGAACAGCCGCAGGGGGATGATCGGCGCGGCCGCGAAGCGCTCAACGACCAGGAAGAGCAACGCTGTTCCCAGCGCGCCCGCACCGAGCCCCAGGATGACGCCCGAGCCCCACGCGTACCGCGTACCGCCCCAACTGGTCAGCAGGACCACACAGGTGGAGGCGGCGGCGAGCATCAGCGCGCCCAGCAGGTCTAGTTTGCCGCGCACGTGGGGTCGGGGGAGCTTCAGCACGGTGGTCACCACCGCGAAGGTGACCAGCCCGAAGGGCACGTTGAAGTAGAAGCACCAGCGCCAGGAGGCGTGGTCGGTGAAGAATCCGCCGAGCAGCGGCCCCGCGACCGAGGCGAGACCGAAGGCCGCGCCGATGAGCCCCATGAAACGGCCGCGCTCCCGGGGCGGCACGATGTCGGCGATGATCGCCTGGACGCCGATCATCAGGCCGCCCGCGCCGACGCCCTGAAGTGCGCGGAACGCGATCAGCTGGTCCATCGAGCGGGACCAGCCGGCCAGCGCGGAGCCGATGGTGAAGACGATGATCGCGAACTGGAAGACGCCCTTGCGGCCGAAGAGATCGCCGAGCTTGCCGTAGATCGGCAGGCCGATCGTGGAGGTCAGCAGGTAGGCGGTGATCGCCCAGGACATCCGGTCCAGGCCGTGCAGCTCACCGACGATCTTCGGCAGCGCCGTGGCCACGATCATCTGGTCGAGCGCGGACAGCAGCAGGGCGAGCATCAGCCCGAGGAAGACCAGCCGCACCCGGCGCGGGCTGAGAGCGCCGTCCACGGGCGGCGCGACAGGTGACGGCTTCACCGGGGTGGGAGCGGTCCCCTGACCCTGCCCGACATCCTTCACCAGAGCGGTCCCGCCCACGTATTGCTCCCCTCGTCACCTGCGCGGCGTCATTCTTCGCATTACACGCCAAGCAGAAGAAGTGCGTCGCGTTTGCGTGAAGAGGGTGACGACGAGTGGGACTTGGGCAGCAGGGGGTCCCGGGGCGCTCATCAGGGCTTTCCCGCGACGTGCCGTACGGGGGACGTACGGCACGTCGCGGGGGAAACCACTCGAACCGGTGACCTTGTCAGCGGAGCCACCACGCTCGCGGCGAGCCGCCGCGTGCCCGTGTGCGCGCGGCGATGCCGCGCGCCCGTGCGTTACGCCTGGGACTCGGGCGCGTCCTGCGCGCCGGGCCCGGCGTCCGCCGCGCCCGGCCGGCCTTCGGTCTCGGCGGCGAGGCGTGCGAGCACCTGGTCGTAGATGCGTCCGAGGCCCTTGGGCGCGAAGGTGCGCTCGAAGAAGCCGCCGACGCCGCCGGCGCCGTCCCAGACCGTGGTGACGACGGCCTTCGAGCTGCCGTCGCCCGACGGGGTTACGGTCCAGGTGGTGACCATCGAGGAGTTGCGGTCCTTCTCCACGAGCCGTCCGTCGGTCGGCTCGGTCACCTCGAGCAGGCAGTCACGGACCCGCTTGCTGGTGGCCTGGAGCCGCCAGTGGACGAGCGTGCCCTCGCCGTCGCCGCCCTCGCGCACCTCGTACTCGCTGAACTGCTCGGGGAGGAGCTTCGCGCGGGTGTCCTTGTAGTCGGCCAGCGCGTCGAACACCGTCTCCGCGTTCGCCGCGATGATCCGCTCCGTTGTGGCCTCGACCTGCGCCATGGCACTTCCTCCAGCTCAGTACGTCAGTGGGGTGCGGCCAGCCAACCACCCCGGGGATCGACGCCCAAATCCGGGTTGCGGCACACAAGGGAACAGGTGTTCTATTCTGAGGTCAGTGCGATCGAGGAGGCACCCATGCGCTGGGACAATCTGGCCGATGAACCCACCACCGGGGCCACCGCTCCTGCCGGGGACATCGCGCTCTTCGGCACGGACGCGGTGACCACCCGCACCTTCGACACCCCCGAATTCCGGGGCATCACGTTCCACGAGATCCGCGCCCGTTCGATTGTGAACCGGGTGCCTGGAGCGTCCCGGATGCCGTTCGAATGGACGGTGAATCCCTACCGGGGCTGCACCCACGCCTGCGTCTACTGCTTCGCCAGGAAGACCCACGGCTATCTCGATCTCGACACCGGTCTGGACTTCGACTCCCAGATCGTCGTCAAGATCAACGCACCGGAGCTGCTGCGGCACCACCTCGCCTCGCCGCGCTGGGAGGGGGCCCACATCGCGATGGGGACGAATGTCGATTGTTACCAAAGGGCGGAAGGCCGCTATCGGTTGATGCCCGGCATCATCACGGCGCTGACCGAACGCGCGAACCCGTTCTCCATCCTCACCAAGGGCACGCTGATCCTGCGTGACCTGGAACTGCTGCGCAAGGCGGCCTCGGTTACCGATGTCGGCGTCTCCGTCTCGGTCGGATTCACCGACCAGGAGCTGTGGCGCACGGTCGAACCGGGCACGCCCTCGCCGGAGCGCCGCCTCGACGTCGTACGGGCCATGGCCGGCAGCGGGATCGGCTGCGGGGTGCTGATGGCGCCGGTCATCCCGTTCCTCGGCGACGGCCCCGACCAGCTGCGCGCGACCGTACGCGCGATCGCGCAGGCCGGCGCGACGTCCGTGACACCGCTGGTCCTGCACCTGCGGCCCGGCGCGCGGGAGTGGTTCATGACCTGGCTCGGACAGCACCATCCCCATCTGGTGCGGCGCTACCAGCGGCTGTACGCGGACGGCGCGTACGCGCCCAAGTGGTACCAGCGCCGGATCACCAGGCAGGTGCACGAGCTGGCCGACGAGTTCGGCATCGGTCCGGCGAGCCGCGGCGGCGCCCGCCGCATCCCCGCCGTCGCGCCGGAGCCGTCGCCGGAGCCCGCCGCCACCCAGCTGACGCTCCTGTGAGCCCGGCGGTGGACATCCGGATCCGTGAGATGACGGAGGCGGACTGCGAGGCGGTCGCCGCCGTCCGGGTCCGGGGCTGGCAGTACGCGTACGCGGGTCTGATGCCCCAGGCCCATCTGGACGCGATGAGCGTCACGGAGGAGACGGACCGCCGGCGCGCGCATCTCGCAGGTGCCGGCCCCCGGGTGGTGAATCTCGTCGCCGAGCGCGCGGGCAGCGTGGTCGGCTGGGGCTGTCTCGGGCCGTGCCGCGACCAGGACGTACCCGACGGGACGGCGGAGCTGTACGCGCTCTACGTACGGCCCGAGCACCTGTCCACCGGCGTGGGCCGGTCACTGCTGGGTGAGTTGGCGTCCCGGGCGACGGACGACGGCTGCCGGCGGATGGTGCTCTGGGTGGTCGAGCGGAACGAACGGGCCCGCCGCTTCTACGGCCGCGCGGGCTTCACCGCCGACGGCGCGGCCGAACCGTACGAGGTGGGCGGCGCGTCCGTGCCTGAGGTGCGGTACGCGCGGCGGCTGAGCCCGTGACCTCCCGCGTCGCGCGCCCCTCCGTCAGCTCATGCGGGCCAGCGCGGCGGACGCCCGCACGGACAGGCGCGGATGGCCGAGAGCCGCCCGCAGAACGGGGCAGGCGCGCGCGTCGGCCAGTTCGCCGAGCCCCTCGACACAGGCCAGCGCCACCCGCCAGTGCTCCTCGCCCGGCGCCAGCAGCCGTTCCAGGGTGGCGATCAGCGCCGGTACGGACTCGGCGGCGCGCAGCCGCGTGAGCAGCCGTACGGCGTGGACCGCGTAGGCCGTGCGCAGCTTGTTGGTGGCGAGGGCCGCTGCCGCCCGGGGCGTACGCGGATCGCCGAGCCGGGCCAGGGCGTACGAGGCCGAGACGCCGCGCTCCGGGTCCCGGTGGTTCAGCAGCAGCACCAGCGCCTCGAAGGCCCGCGCGTCTCCCGCGCAGCCGAGCCGGAAGGCGGCGATCTCCCGCGCCCACAGGGGCTGTTCGGGAGCGACGAGGGTCCGTGCCAGCTCTTCGCGGTCGCCGGTTCCGATCAGTCGGATGTACGCGGCCGAACCACCGGACTCGTCCCGAGCCCGGTCCGCGAGCGAGCGGAAATCCTCGTCCATGACGGTCGTCAGAGTCATGCGGGCAGGCTATCCGTGGCGCAGCGCACACCTACCGCCCTCGGGCCGGCTCCTCACCCGTCGAACACCTGGTGCCGGCGGGCCGCCTCGGCCGGAAGCCGGGGATCCGCTTCCACGGGCGCGCCCGGCGCCGAACTGTCCGGCATCCGCCCCACGGGCGCGCGCACCTGGGCCGATGCAGTACGTTCAGGTCATGTCCCAGCCCGCCAAATCGTCTCGTACGCCCGCCAGGTCCGGCGTCCCCGAGAGCGCCGCCGGCACCCGCGCGGCCGCCCAGCGGCTGAAGATGCGCCGCGAGCTGGCGGCCGCGGCCATGGAGCTGTTCGCCACCAAGGGGTACGAGGCGACGACGGTCGACGAGATCGCCGCCACGGCCGGGGTCGCGCGCAGGACGTTCTTCCGGCACTTCCGTTCCAAGGAAGAGGCGATCTTCCCGGACCACGACGACACCCTCGTGCGCGCGGAGGCCGTGCTCAACGCGGCGCCGGCCCACGAGCACCCGCTGGACACGGTCTGCCGGGGCATCAAGGAGGTCATGCGGATGTACGCGGCCTCCCCCGCGGTCTCCGTGGAGCGCTACCGCCTCACCCGCGAGGTACCGACGCTCCGCGAGCGCGAGATCGCCTCGGTGGCCCGCTACGAGCGGCTGTTCACCCGTTACCTGCTGGGCCACTTCGACGAGCGCGACCACACGGACGGCAACGACGACCCGCTGCTCGCCGAGGTGGCCGCGTCCGCGGTCGTCACCGCGCACAACCATGTGCTGCGGCGCTGGCTGCGGGCCGGCGGCCAGGGCGATGTGGAGGCGCAGCTCGACCACGCCTTCGAGATCGTGCGCCGCACCTTCGGTACGGGCATCGGCGCGGGCGGGACCCTCGGCGGGAAGCCGGAGCGTGCGGCGGCCACCGCGCGCACCAGCGGGGACGTGCTGGTGACCGTGGCGCACACGGACGCACCTCTGGACGAGATCATGCGGACCATCCAGCAGGCCATCAAGGACGCGTGAGGGCCGCGCCCCCGCGTCAGAATCGTTTCCCCGCACTGCGCGCCCGTGATCCGTACCCCGTGATCCGCCCTTCCCGTACGCCGCGACCGGTCGTCCCGCGACGGCGCTCCTCTGCGCGCCCAAAATTACATCTGAGCGCAACCCATGGCACTCAGTGCCTTGTGCAATGACACGGCGTGCCATACCTTGAAGTTGTCCGGCCGCTCCGCAGGCCACCTCGCCCGCGCCCCGGACGTCTGTGTCACAGGCACCGCCCGCCGAACCGACGGCACCCCGTTCCCTCTCCTCAGCGTTCCCGTACACGCCCCTCAGCGTTCCCGTACACGCTTCGCCGGAGGCAACACACGTGAAGGAAATCCTGGACGCGATCCAATCGCGGAACGCCACGTCCGCCGACTTCGCCGCCCTGCCCGTGCCCGCTTCGTACCGCGCGGTGACCGTGCACAAGGACGAGACGGAGATGTTCGCCGGCCTGACCACCGCGGAGAAGGATCCCCGCAAGTCCCTGCACCTCGACGACGTGCCCGTGCCCGAACTCGGGCCCGGCGAAGCCCTCGTCGCCGTCATGGCCAGTTCGGTGAACTACAACTCCGTCTGGACCTCGCTCTTCGAACCGCTGCCGACCTTCGGGTTCCTGGAGCGCTACGGCAGGCTCAGCGACCTCGCCGGGCGCCACGACCTGCCGTACCACGTCATCGGCTCCGACCTGTCAGGGGTCGTGCTGCGTACCGGAGTCGGTGTCAACGCCTGGCGGCCCGGCGACGAGGTCGTCGCACACTGCCTCTCCGTCGAACTCGAAAGCTCCGACGGACACAACGACACGATGCTCGACCCCGAGCAGCGGATCTGGGGCTTCGAGACCAACTTCGGCGGCCTGGCGGAGCTGGCGCTCGTCAAGTCCAACCAGCTGATGCCCAAGGCGGCCCACCTCAGCTGGGAGGAGGCGGCGGCGCCCGGCCTGGTCAACTCCACCGCATACCGCCAGCTCGTCTCCCGCAACGGCGCCGGAATGAAGCAGGGGGACAACGTGCTGATCTGGGGCGCGAGCGGCGGACTCGGCTCCTACGCGACGCAGTTCGCGCTCGCGGGCGGGGCGAATCCGGTGTGTGTGGTCTCCAGCGAGCAGAAGGCGGCCATCTGCCGGCGGATGGGCGCGCAGGCGATCATCGACCGCTCCGCGGAGGGTTACGCGTTCTGGGCGGACGAACGGCACCAGGACCCGCGCGAGTGGAAACGGTTCGGCAGGCGCATCCGCGAACTGACCGGCGGCGAGGACGTGGACATCGTCTTCGAGCACCCGGGCCGCGAGACGTTCGGCGCGAGTGTGTACGTCACCCGCAAGGGCGGCACGGTCGTCACCTGCGCCTCGACCTCCGGATACACCCACGAGTACGACAACCGCTATCTGTGGATGTCCCTGAAGCGGATCGTCGGGTCGCACTTCGCCAACTACCGCGAGGCGTGGGAGGCCAACCGCCTGGTGACGAAGGGCAGGATCCATCCCACACTCTCCAGGGTCTACCCGCTCGAAGACACCGGCCAGGCCGCGTACGACGTCCACCGCAACCTCCACCAGGGCAAGGTCGGCGTCCTCGCACTCGCTCCGCGCGAGGGTCTGGGTGTACGCGACGAGGAGATGCGCGCCAAGCACCTCGACGCCATCCAGCTTTTCAGGAACGGCTCATGACGAGCCGTCAGAAAGACCGCCCCTGGCTCATGCGGACGTACGCGGGCCACTCCACCGCAGAGGCGTCGAACGAGCTGTACCGCCGCAACCTCACCAAGGGGCAGACCGGCCTCTCCGTCGCGTTCGACCTGCCGACCCAGACCGGCTACGACCCGGACCACCTCCTCGCCCGCGGCGAGGTCGGCCGGGTCGGGGTGCCCGTCTCCCATCTGGGCGACATGCGGAAGCTGTTCAAGGACATCCCGCTGGAACGCATGAACACCTCGATGACCATCAACGCCACCGCGATGTGGCTGCTCGCGCTCTACCAGGTGGTCGCGGAGGAGCAGGGCGCCGACCTCGCGCGGCTCCGGGGGACGACGCAGAACGACATCGTCAAGGAATACCTCTCGCGCGGCACCCATGTCTTCCCGCCGGTGCCGAGCCTGCGCCTCACCACCGACATGATCACCTACACGGTGAACCATCTCCCGCAGTGGAATCCCGTCAACATCTGCAGCTACCACCTCCAGGAGGCCGGGGCCACCCCGGTCCAGGAGATCGCGTACGCGATGTCCACCGCGATCGCCGTCCTCGACGCGGTGTTCGCGTCAGGACAGGTGTCGGAGGACCGCAGGGGCGAGGTCGTGGGCCGGATCTCCTTCTTCGTCAACGCGGGCGTCCGCTTCGTCGAGGAGATGTGCAAGATGCGCGCCTTCGGACGCCTCTGGGACCGGATCACCCGCGAGCGGTACGGCGTCGAGGACGCCCGGCAGCGCCGCTTCCGCTACGGCGTCCAGGTCAACTCCCTGGGCCTCACCGAGGCGCAGCCGGAGAACAACGTCCAGCGCGTCGTCCTGGAGATGCTGGCCGTCACCCTCTCCAAGGACGCCCGCGCCCGCGCCGTCCAGCTCCCGGCCTGGAACGAGGCGCTGGGGCTGCCGAGGCCGTGGGACCAGCAGTGGTCGCTGCGTATCCAGCAGGTGCTCGCGCACGAGTCGGACCTGCTGGAGTACGAGGACATCTTCGCGGGCTCCCACGTCGTCGAGGCAAAGGTGGCGGAACTGGTCGCCGGGAGCCTGGCGGAGATGGACCGCATCGAGGCGATGGGCGGCGCGATGGCGGCCGTCGAGTCCGGCTACCTGAAATCCGGGCTGGTCGCCTCGCACGCGGAGCGGCGCGCCAGGATCGAGTCCGGCGAGGAGAGGATCGTCGGCGTCAACTGCTACGAGTCCACCGAGCCCAGCCCGCTCACCGCCGATCCCGGCACCGCCGTCATGACCGTCGACCCGGCGAACGAGGCCGCGGTCGTGGCGGCGCTGCACGCGTGGCACGCGGCGCGCGACGAGTCCCGCGCCGCCGGGGCCCTGGCCGCGCTGAAGAAGGACGCGGCGGGCACGGCGAATCTGATGGCCGCGACCATGGAGTGCGCGCGGGCCGGTGTGACGACCGGCGAGTGGTCCTGGGCGCTGCGTGAGGTCTTCGGCGAGTTCCGCGCTCCCACGGGGGTGGGCGGCGCGCCCGTCGCGGTGAGCGCCGGGGAGAGCACGCCGCTGGCCGCCGTACGCCGGAAGGTGTCGCGCACCGCCGCCGAGCTGGGTTCGGGACGGCTGCGGCTGCTGGTCGGCAAGCCCGGTCTCGACGGGCACTCCAACGGCGCGGAGCAGATCGCCGTACGCGCCAGGGACGCCGGCTTCGAGGTGGTCTACCAGGGCATCAGGCTCACGCCCGGGCAGATCGTCGGGGCCGCGCTCGCCGAGGACGTGCACTGCGTGGGTCTGTCGATCCTGTCGGGCTCGCACGCGCGGCTGGTGCCCGACGTGCTGGAGCGGCTGCGCGCGGCGGGCGCCGGCGACATCCCGGTGATCGTCGGCGGGATCATCCCGGACGCCGACGCCGGAGCGCTGCGCGCGGCCGGGGTGGCCGCGGTCTTCACCCCGAAGGACTTCGGGATCACCGGGATCATCGGCCGTATCGTCGACGAGATCCGCACCGCGAACAAGCTCGACCCTCTGGAGGTCTCCGCATGACCCGCACCACGCCCGAGAGCGCCGCGAACCGGCTGCGGCCACGCCGTTCCTGCCTCGCGGTACCCGGCTCGAACCCGCGCTTCCTGGAGAAGGCCCAGGGCCTCCCCGCCGATCAGGTCTTCCTCGACCTGGAGGACGCGTGCGCGCCCCTCGCCAAGGAGAGCGCGAGGCACAGCATTGTCGACGCGCTCAACAAGGGCGACTGGACGGGCAGGACACGCGTCGTACGGGTCAACGACTGGACCACCCACTGGACGTACCGCGATGTCATCACCGTGGTCGAGGGCGCGGGGCAGAACCTCGACTGCCTCATGCTGCCGAAGGTCCAGGACGCCCAGCAGATCGTCACCCTCGATCTGCTGCTGACGCAGATCGAGAAGACGATGGGCTTCGAGGTCGGCAGGATCGGCATCGAGGCGCAGATCGAGAACGCCAGGGGCCTGGTGAACGTGGACGAGATCGCGGCCGCCTCGCCGCGTCTGGAGACCATCGTCTTCGGTCCGGCCGACTTCATGGCGTCGATCAGCATGAAGACGCTCGTGGTCGGTCAGCAGCCGCCCGGCTACGGCGCCGACGCGTACCACTACATCCTGATGCGCATCCTGATGGCGGCCCGCACCCACGGTCTGCAGGCGATCGACGGACCGTACCTCCAGATCCGCGACGTGGAGGGCTTCCGCGAGGTGGCGGGGCGGGCCGCCGCGCTCGGGTACGACGGCAAGTGGGTGCTGCACCCGGGCCAGATCGACGCGGCGAACGAGGTGTTCTCGCCCTCGCAGGAGGATTACGACCACGCCGAGATGATCCTGGACGCGTACGACTACTACACGTCGGAGGCGGGCGGCAAGAAGGGTTCCGCGATGCTCGGCGACGAGATGATCGACGAGGCGAGCCGCAAGATGGCGCTGGTCGTTTCGGGCAAGGGCCGCGCCGCGGGGCTGCGGCGCACCACCGCCTTCGAGGCTCCGGAGGGGTGAGCGGTGAGGTTCGGGCGCACCTTTGAGGAGTTCGAGGTCGGGGCGGTCTACAAGCACTGGCCGGGCAAGACGGTCACAGAATACGACGACCATCTCTTCTGTCTGCTGACCATGAATCACCATCCGCTGCACCTGGACAGCAACTACGCGGAGCGGACGACGGACTTCGGCAAGAACGTCGTGGTGGGCAATTACGTCTATTCGCTGCTGCTCGGTATGTCGGTGCCCGACGTTTCCGGAAAGGCCCTCGCCAATCTGGAGGTGGAATCGCTCAGGCATCTCGCGCCGACCTTTCACGGCGACACGCTCTACGGCGAGACGACCGTGCTCGGCAAGACACCGTCGCGATCGAAGAGCGACCGCGGCGTCGTGCACGTGGAGACGACGGGTTACACGCAGGACGGCACGGTGGTGTGCGTGTTCCGCCGCACGGTGATGGTGCCCACCGAGGCCTATGTCCAGGAGCGCGGCGGCGAGCAGCCGGGCCGCCCGGAGCCGGCCCACCGCCGGGATCAGGAGAAGTGAGATGAGCCGACTCGCCCGGACCGCCGGTCTGACCGATGTCCAGCGGGAGATCGTGGCCACCGTCAGGGATTTCACCGAGAAGGAGATCCTGCCGGTCGCCACGGAGCTGGAGCACCGCGACGAGTACCCGGCGCGGATCGTCGAGGGCCTGAGAGAGCTGGGTCTGTTCGGCCTGGTGATCCCGGAGGAGTACGGCGGTCTGGGCGAGTCGCTGCTCACCTACGCGCTGTGCGTGGAGGAGATCGCCCGCGGCTGGATGTCCGTCTCCGGCATCGTCAACACGCACTTCATCGTGGCGTACCTGCTGATGCGCCACGGCACCCAGGAGCAGAAGGACGCCTTCCTGCCCGGGATGGCGGCGGGCGAGGTGCGCGGCGCGTTCTCGATGTCGGAGCCGGGGCTCGGCTCCGACGTGGCGGCGATCACGTCCAGGGGCGTCAGGGACGGTGACACGTACATCCTGGACGGGCAGAAGATGTGGCTGACCAACGGTGGTACGTCCACACTCGTGGCGGTGTTGTGCCGCAGTGACGAGGGCCACCCCGGGTCCGCCGCGCCGCACAGGTCGATGACCACGTTCCTGGTGGAGAAGGAGCCCGGTTTCGGTGAGGTGCGGCCCGGTCTCACCATCCCGGGAAAAATCGACAAGATGGGTTACAAGGGGGTCGACACCACCGAAATGATTATGGACGGACTACGCATTCCGGCCAATCGAGTCCTGGGCGGAACCACCGGCCGAGGGTTTTACCAAATGATGGACGGTGTCGAAGTGGGCCGCGTCAATGTCGCCGCGCGCGGCTGCGGTGTGGCACTGCGCGCGTTCGAGTTGGGTGTGTCCTACGCACAACAGCGGCACACCTTCGGAAAAGCCATCGCGGAGCACCAGGCCATCCAGTTCAAGCTGGCCGAAATGGCCACTAAGGTCGAGGCGGCGCATGCGATGATGGTCAACGCGGCGCGCAAAAAGGACTCCGGGGAACGAAACGACCTGGAAGCGGGGATGGCGAAGTACCTCGCCTCCGAGTACTGCAAGGAAGTCGTCGAGGACGCCTTCCGGATCCACGGCGGTTACGGATTCTCCAAGGAGTACGAGATCGAGCGCCTTTACCGCGAGGCACCCATGCTGCTGATCGGTGAGGGTACCGCCGAGATCCAGAAAATGATCATTGGCCGCCGACTGCTGGAGGAGTACCGATTCCAGGGCTGATTGTCGCTTTAAAGCCATTTTATCCGCGAAGAAGATCACACACTGTCGTCGTCCCGCACCGAGTTCAGGCCGCCCGACTCGGTTGCTGGCTTGCTCAGTTGCTGCCCGCAACCGATACCATCGGTGAAAAGCCGCCGTCCCCCTGTTGCCAGCGCGGCATCATCCGCTACGAAGGTCATCCATGCCCCACAGCCAAACCTCTGCACCACGCGGCCGGGTCCGCCTCGCGCGCGGAGCCTCGCCGTGGCTTCTGCCGACCGTCGCCACCGCAGCCATCAGTCTGGTCCGCGCGCGCCACTCCAGGCGCGCCACCGCTCTCGCCGTGCCCGCCACCGCTCTCGCGGCGGGCATGCTGTGGTTCTTCCGGGACCCCGAGCGCGAGATCACGGAAGGCCGCGTCATCTCTCCGGCCGACGGTGTGGTGCAGAGCATCATGCCGTGGAAGGACGGACGGACCCGGGTCGCCATCTTCATGAGCCCGCTGAACGTCCACGTCAACCGCGCTCCGCTCGCGGGCACGGTGACCTCCGTCGAGCACATCCCCGGGGGATTCGTTCCGGCTTTCAATAAAGAGAGCGAGAACAACGAGCGCGTCGTCTGGCACTTCGACACCGAGCTCGGTGACATCGAGATGGTGCAGATCGCCGGCGCCGTCGCCCGACGTATCGTTCCGTACCTGCCTCAGGGCACCAAGGTGGAGCAGGGCGAGCGCATCGGCCTGATCCGGTTCGGCTCGCGCGTCGACATCTACCTTCCGGAAGGTGTTGACGTCGCCGTCGAGGTCGGTCAGACCACGACCGCAGGGGTGACTCGAATTGACCGTGATTGATCCCGATACTCAGGCCGGCTGGGCCACGGAGGCCGAGACGGAAGAGGACGACACCGAAGACATGCCGCTGTCGATGCGACTGTCGATAGCGGACACCCTCACACTCGGTAACGCGACATGTGGATTCATGGCGGTGTACTTCACCACCACCGGCATCCTCATCCCGCATCTCACCGGCAGTGACGAAAGCGGCATGGCGCGGCACTCCGCGGCCACGGCCGTGATCCTGATGCTCTGCGCGGCGATCTTCGACCTGTTCGACGGGCTCGTGGCGCGCAAGCTGCGCAGCTCGCCGATGGGCGCGGAGCTGGACAACCTCTCCGACCTGATCAGCTTCGGTCTCGCCCCGGCGTACTTCGTCCTGGTCTACGGCATGGTGGCGGACGACGCGCATCAGCGGGTCTCGGCGCTGGCCGCGATCGTGGTGCTGCTCGCCGTGGTGCTGCGGCTGGCCAGGTTCTCCTGTGTGACGCTGAAGGACGGCATGTTCCAGGGCATGCCGAGCCCCTTCGGCGCGCTGACCGTCGTCTCGATCGTGCTGCTCGAACTGCCCTTCATCCCGACGCTGCTCGCCATCGTCGGAGTGGCGTGGCTGATGGTGAGCCGGGTCGAGTACCCGAAGCCGCGCGGCGTCCTGGCGGTGGCGATGCTCAGCTGGATCGTCTCCGCGATGGCGCTGCTCGCCGCGTGGGCGTTCGACGCCCCCGGTGGTCAGCTGCTCCTGCAGACCGGCTGTGCGCTCCAGGTCGTGACGGGTGCGGTGATTCCGCTCTTCGCCACGGCGCGGCGCGTGAACACCTTCCGTGACAACCGCCGTGAGGCGCGCGCGGCGCAACTGCCTTAACGCGCCGCCGCTTCGCGGCGAAGAACCGAAGAGGGGCCCGGGTGCGATCCGCACCCGGGCCCCTCTCGTGCATGGTGTCCGGGGCGGCGCGCCCGCGCCTTCAGCGGCGCGCCAGGTAGAGGTCGAAGGCCTTGTGCAGAAGCTTGTTGAGCGGGTAGTCCCACTCGCCGAGGTATTCGGCCGCCTGTCCGCCGGTGCCCGCCTTGAAGCGGAGCAGTCCAAGGAGGTGGCTGCCCTCGTCGAGGGTGTCGGTGATACCGCGCAAGTCGTAGACGCCCGCGCCCATTTCGTGTGCGTCGCTCATCATCCGCCACTGGATGGCGTTGTTGGGCCGTACTTCGCGCCTGCGGCTGGTGGAGGCGCCGTACGAGTACCAGATGTGCTCGCCGACGGTCAGCATCGTGGCCGCGGACAGTACGTCGCCCCGGTGGTGGGCGAGGTAGAGCCGCATCCGGTCGGGGTCCTCGGCGCTGAGCGCGGTCCACATACGCTGGAAGTACGGCAGGGGGCGCGGCAGGAAGCGGTCGCGCTCCGCCGTCTCGCGGTACAGCTCGTGGAAGACGGGCAGGTCGTCGTAGTCGGCCCGCACCACCGTGACACCCGACTGGTGAGCCTTCTTGATGTTCCGTCGCCACTGCTGGTTGAAGCCCTGCTGAATCGCTTCCAACGACCTTCCGGCGAAGGGCACTTGGAAGACGTAACGAGGCTGTCCCGCGCTGAAGCCCGCCTCGCCGCCGTCCGCCTTCTGCCGCCAGCCCATGCGGCGCAGCCGGGCGGCGATCTCGAAGGCCGCCGGGTCCGAGGTGGTGGCGTCGACGTCCCGCAGCCGGCGGGCGGCCGGATCGGCGATGGCCGCCTTGACCGTCTCCGCGTCCCAGCGGCGGGTGACGACGGGCGGACCCATCTTCACCGAGAACGCGCCCCGGGATCTGAGATGCGCGAGCATTGGCGCGAGCCAGCGCTCCAGATCCGCGGCGTACCAGTCGATGACCGGTCCTTCCGGGAGATAGGCGAGGCAGCGCCGGAGCCTGGGCACGGGCCGGTAGAGGACGAGTCCGGCGCCGACGACGGACCCGTCCTGGTCGAACCAGCCCAGGCTCTCCGCCTGCCAGTCCGGTTTGACGTCTCCCCACGAAGGGACCTGCATATGGCTCGCGGCGGGCCGTGCCTTCACGAAGGCCAGATGTTCGTCACGGGTGATCGTCTTCAGCCGGTAGCTCATGGGGGTGATCCTTTGTTCGGCTCACAGCACCTGTACGGCTCACAGCACCCTAGGCCGGGGGCACCGCCCGCGCCCCGCGGGTCGGCCATCCGGCGTACGTCCCGCCCCGGGCGCCGGTGGGTCCGGAGCCGGCCTGTGGCCGGCCCCGGACCGGGAGCGGGCCGGTCAGACCAGGAGGTCCCGCGCGACGGCCGCCGCCAGCCGCTCCAGCAGAGGGCCGGCGTCCGCCATGCAGCGTGCCGGGTCCGGCTCCAGGTCGGTCAGCGCGTAGGCGCGGCCGATGCCCGCCCCGCTCAGGGACTCCGGGGACAGGGCGAGGCGCCCGCAGACCGCGACGACCTCGACGCCCCGTGCGCGGGCCGCCGACGCGACGCCCGCGGGCGCCTTGCCGTGCAGGGTCTGCTCGTCCAGTGAGCCCTCGCCGGTGATGACCAGCGTCGCGCGGGCCAGGGCCGGGGCGAAGCCGAGCACGTCGAGCATGACCTCGATGCCCGGGCGGAAGCCCGCGCCGAGCCCGATCAGCGCGCCGTAGCCGATACCGCCCGCCGCTCCGGCGCCCGGTGCGAGGGCGAGCGCGGCGGCCCCGGCGCCGGCGGCCGTCTCCAGGACGTTGGCGTAGTGGCTGAGCGCCGCGTCGAGCGCGGTGACGTCCGCCGGACTCGCGCCCTTCTGCGGTCCGTAGACCGCCGCGGCGCCCTTCGGCCCGGTCAGCGGGTTGTCCACATCACTGGCGAGGACGATCCCGGTCCTGGCCAGCCGCGGGTCGAGCCCGGACAGATCGGCGGTGGCGAGATCGCGCAGCCCGCCGCCCCCCGCGCTCACGGGCCGACCTTCCGCGTCCAGGAAGCGCGCGCCGAGCGCCGCCAGCATTCCGGCGCCGCCGTCGGTGGTGGCGCTTCCGCCGACGCCGAAGACGATGTTCCGCGCCCCCGCGTCGAGCGCGGCGCGCAGCAGCTCGCCCGAGCCGTACGTCGTCGCCGTGAGCGGCGCGAACACCCCCGGAGGAAGGTGCTGGAGCCCCGACGCCTCGGCCATCTCCACGACGGCCGTACCGTCCCGCAGGGCGTACGCGGCGGTCACTTCCGCGCCGAGCGGTCCGGTGACCCGTACGTCCCTGCGTGCGAACCCGGCGGCCACCGCCGCGGCGACGGTGCCGTCGCCGCCGTCCGCGACGGGCAGGGCCTCGACCGCCGTCTCCGGGGCGATCCGGTGCAGACCGGCCGTCACCCGCTCGGCGACCTGTACGGCCGTGAGGGATCCCTTGAACTTGTCCGCCGCGATCAGTACGTGTGCCGCCTTCTTGCCCACTGCGCCGTCCGTCACGTTGTCGTTCCTCTGCTTTCGAACAGGCGGTCGCGCCGCCCCGACCCTATCCGTACGGGCCCTCTCCGTACGGGTGGGTCTCGCCCGGAGGAACCGAACCGGTGCGAACGCCGGACTACGCTCGACACGTGACCAACACCGATACCGAACCCGATACCGACTACGCCGCTTACATCGCCGGGCTCCCCCGTGTCCTGGCCGGGGCCGCGATGCTCTTCAGGGACAGCGCGGGACGCGTCCTGGTCCTCGAGCCCAACTACCGGGAGGGCTGGGTCCTGCCCGGCGGGACCATCGAGTCCGACGAGAACGAGACCCCGCGCGGGGGCGCGCACCGGGAGACGCTGGAGGAGATCGGCCTGGACATCGCACCCGGCCGGCTGCTCGTGACCGACTGGGTGTCAGGCCCGGCGCGGCCGCCGATCGTCACGTATCTCTTCGACGGCGGTGTGCTGAGCGAGGAGCAGCTCGGGGCGATCCGGCTCCAGGAGGAGGAGTTGCTGTCCTGGCGCCTGGTGAACCGCCAGGAGATCCCCGCCTATCTGACCGATTCCACCGGATCGCGTGTGCTGTCCGCACTGCACGCACTGGACTCCGGGGCGGGCACCGTTGAGCTGGAGAACGGCCGCCGTCCTTCCTGACAGGTGGGGGCGCACCTGCTGGGTCGGCCTTCACGTGTACGGAGCCGCCGCCGTGTCCGAGTGGCGTGAGCCGCCGCTCGGCGGCGGCCTGTTCCCCGCGTACCGCGAGATGCCGGCCGGCCTGGCGTCTCCGCGCCATCGGCTCGTCGGCGACCGGCGGGCACCGCTCGATGCCGTGGCCGAGCGCGGCGACGCGCCGGCCGTCGCGCTGCGGCCCGGCCGGGACGAGATCGCCGTGTCGCTGCACCCGACCACTCCCGCGCCACCGCGCCGACCGCCGTCCGCCTGGGCGATCGGCCCCGCGCATCGGCTTCGACCCCGCCGTCCCGGTACCGGCGCCGGCGGCGGGTGTGGCTTCCGACACGCTGCAGGAGATCTCGGACGCCACACGGCCCGTCGTGGTGCGTTCGGCGGACCGGGGCAGCTTCACCACGCTGGTCATGCCCGTCGCTCTCCGACCGTGACCGCGTCAATGATCCCGCTTCTTTCGGCGATTCACTAACTTGTATGTCAACAGGCTTATATCTCCGCTAAGTAGAAAATCAGTAAAAGCTCCGTCAGCGTTCTCCTTAGATGAGCCGACTTGGGCTGGTTCACCCGGCATTATCCGAGTTCCACGACCTCGGAGGGATCATGAGAAGGCAGACGCACGCCCGGCTGGCAGCGGTGCTCACTTCCGCCGTAGTCCTGTTGACCACGACTGCCGGCGGAACCCCGCCCTCGGTCAAGGAGCCGGCCGGACGCGCGGCGCCGGCCTTTCCGACGCCACCCACCAGTGTCGCCAGCGGTGCCTGGAAGTCAGGGCACTTGCAGGGCATGGCCCTCGACCGCCGCAACGGCTTCATGTACTGGTCGTTCACCGATCTGCTGGTGAAGACGGACCTGCGCGGCAAGGCCATCGGCTCGGTCACCGGTTTCCCCGGCCATCTCGGTGATCTCGCCTTCAACGAGCAGGACGGCAGGGTCTACGGCTCCCTCGAAGTCCCGACCGCCAAGGCCTACTACGCCGCCATCTTCGACGGCGGCCAGATCAACCGCATGAACATCCGGGCCGCCTCCAGCGGAGCGGTCTCGACGGTGTACCTCAAGGAGGTCGTGAAGGACTACACGGCCGACATGAACGGCGACGGCGTCTTCGACGGCGACACCGCCGACACTCCCGACCACCGTTACGGATGCAGCGGCATCGACGGCGTCGCCTTCGGCCCCGACTTCGTCCACCACGACGGCATGCGGCTCACCGTCGCGTACGGGACCTACGTCGACAACGCCCGCAAGGACAACGACCATCAGGTGCTGCTCCAGTACGACGTACAGAACTGGCGCCACTACGAACGGCCGATGGGCGAGGCCGCGCACCCGCACCGCAGCGGGCCGAACACACCGGACGGCAAGTACTTCGCGTACACCGGGAACACCACGTACGGGGTGCAGAACCTGGAGTACGACCCGGCGAGCCACAACTGGCTGATGGCCGTCTACAAGGGCACGAAGAAGCAGTTCCCCAACTACTCGCTCTTCGTCGTCGACGGATCGAGGCCCCCGGTCACGAGCCTGCTGCGCGGCCAGCCCCGGCCGGAACGCGGCCTGCTGCTGCCGCTCCTGCGACGCGGACTGTACGACAAGGCGACGGGGATCTACGGCTGGGAGTCGACCGGGCAGTACGGACTGATCGCGCTGGGCGGCGGACGTTTCTACCTCGCCGAGAACGGCACGGCCAAGGCGGTGGTGAAACACACGGGCCGCGCGGTGCAGTACGTCTGGACCGGCAGGACGCCGACGCCGTTCTCGCGGGTGACGGCGTCGAAGGCGGTCGAGCCCTCACTCGGCTGACCGTCGCGCCCGGCCGGCCGTTCCCGCCGGCCGACCGGCTGACCGTCCTGAGGGCCGTGACCGGCCGGCCCGCCCGGGGCGCGCGGCGCCGGGCCGGCCGGTCACATCCGTTCAGGCCCCCTGAAACCCGGCGCGGACCGGAATCCGGCGGCGGAGGCGCGGCTCAGAAGAGGGTGGCCCCGGTCGCGATACCTGCCGGGGCACCGGCCGCCGCGCCCTCGAAGACCAGCAGCCGCTGCTTGCGGTCGAGCCCGCCGCCGTATCCGACGAGGCTGCCGGCCGAGCCGATGACGCGGTGGCACGGCACGATGACGCTGATCGGGTTCTTGCCGTTGGCCAGCCCCACGGCCCGTGAGGCGCCCGGCTTGCCGAGCGCGCCGGCCAGTTCGCCGTACGTGCGGGTCTCGCCGTACGGGATCTGCCGCAGCTGGGCCCAGACGCTCTGCTGGAACGCGGTGCCGTGCAGGCGCACCGGCAGGTCGAACTCCGTCAGCTCCCCGTCGAAGTACGCGTCGAGCTGGCGCACCGCCTCCGTGAAGGGCCGGGGATCCCGGTCACCGAAGACCGTGTCCAGTGGGCGGTGACGCTGGTCGGCCATGTAGAGGCCGCTCAGGACGCCGTCCGTCGCGACGAGGGTCAGTGGCTCGTAGGGGCTGTCGATCACGGTGTGCACGATGTGGTGGGACATGACGGACATCCTTACGCGGGAAGGTGGTTGATGGCGTGGTCGTCGGTCGCCCAGAGGTACTGGACGGCGTAGGCGCGCCAGGGCCGCCAGGCGGCGGCGCGTGACGTGAGCGCGGCGGGCGTGGACGGCAGGCCGAGGCCCCGGGCGGCGCGGCGGACACCGAGGTCGGTCGGGAGGAACGCGTCGGGGTCGCCGAGCCCGCGCATCGCGATGACGTCGACCGTCCAGGGCCCGAACCCCGGCAGGGCGGCGAGCCGCGCCCTGGCCCGGTCCCAGTCGCTGTCCGGGCCGAGCGTGAGCGATCCATCGGCGAGGGCGGCGACGAGCGTGGTGAGAGTGGTGCGCCGGCTGCGCGGCAGGGCCAGCGCCCCGGGGTCGAGGGCCGCCAGTGCTCCGGGCGTCGGGAAGAGATGGGTGAGGCCGCCCTCGGGGTCGTCCACCGGCACGCCGTGCGCGGTGACCAGCCGGGCCGCGTGCGTACGGGCCGCGGCGGTGGAGACCTGCTGGCCGAGTACGGCCCGTACGGCGAACTCCGCGGCGTCGACGCTGCGCGGCACCCGCCGGCCCGGCGCCTTGTCGACCAGCGGAGCGAGCAGCGGGTCCGCGCGCAGCTGTTCGTCCACGGCGACCGGGTCCGCGTCCAGGTCGAGCAGCCTGCGGCAGCTGCTGATGGCGAGGGTGAGATCGCGCGGGTCCGTCAGGGAGAGCCGGCAGGCGATGTGGTCGGGGCGGGGTGCGAGGGCGGCGATGCCGTGGCCGTACGGGAGGGTCAGCGTCCGCCGGTAGGCGCCGTCCCGCCACTCCTCCACGCCCGGCACGGCGGTGGCGGCGAGGTGGCCGAAGAGGTTGTCCGGGTTGAGGGGCGCGCGGTAGGGCAGCCGGAGCGCTGTCACTCCGGGGGTGCGGGGGTCCGGGCCGCGCGAACCGTGAGTGGCGCGGGCGGCGCGGGTACGCAGCTCGCTCGGTGAGAGCGCGAAGACCTCGCGGACGGTGTCGTTGAACGCACGGATCGAGGCGAACCCCGCCGCGAACGCCACCTCGGCCATCGGGAGCGCCGTCGTCTCGATGAGGAGTCGCGCGGTCTGGGCGCGCTGCGCGCGGGCCAGGGCGAGCGGTCCCGCGCCCAGCTCGGCGAGCAGCTGCCGCTCGATCTGACGTGCCGAGTAGCCCAGGCGTACGGCGAGTCCCGGTACGCCTTCACGGTCCACGACCCCGTCCTGGATGAGCCGCATGGCGCGGGCCACGCTGTCGGCGCGGGCGTTCCACTCCGGGGATCCGGGACTGGTGTCGGGGCGACACCGCTTGCAGGCGCGGAATCCGGCCTGCTGACAGGCGGCCGCGCTCGGGTAGAACGTCATGTTCTCGGCCTTGGGCGGCACCGCGGGGCAGCTGGGCCTGCAGTAGATCCCGGTGGTCAGGACCGCTGTGAAGAACCAGCCGTCGAATCGCGCGTCCTTGGACCTGACGGCCCGTACGCAACGCTCGGTATCGGTGTGCATGGCTCAAGCATCGCGCACGGGAGAGGCCCGGGCTGGCAAGAATCCGACATCAGGCTTGGGCGGCCGCAGCGCTCGCGGGACGCGCCCGGACCGCTCGTACGACACGACCGTGATCCTTGACTCTGTCAGACAGAGCTGTCTACTGTCCGCTCCGTCAGACAGACCGGTCCGGACGTTCACCCAGCTCACGCAAGTCTCTGGAGCGCATCATGTCGGAAGCACAGGTCACCGCGGACGCCGGGTCGTCCGCCACCGCTCTTGTCACCGGCGCCACCTCCGGCATCGGCCGCGCCGTCGCGCTGCGGCTCGGCCGTGACGGCTTCGACGTGATCGTGCACGGCCGTGACGCCGCACGCGGGGCCGAGACGGTCGCGGCGATCGTCACCGCCGGTGGCCGGGCCCGGTTCGCCGCGGCCGACATCGGCGATCCGGAGGCTCCCCGGCGGCTCGCCGAGGACATCGGCGAGGTGGACGTACTGATCAACAACGCCGGTATCTCGGCGTGGGCCCCGACGGCGGAGATGGACACCGGGTCCGTCGACGGTCTGCTCGCCGCCAACGTACGCGCGCCGTTCCTCCTGGTCGCGGCGTTCGCCCCGGGCATGGCCGCGCGGGGCAACGGCAGCATCGTCAACATCGGCAGCATGGCCGGGGCGATCGGTATGCCCAGCGGCGCGGTCTACAGTGCGACGAAGGCTTCCATGGCGGCCATGACACGGTCCTGGGCCGCCGAGTTCGGCCCCAGCGGGGTGCGGGTGAACACCGTCGCCCCCGGCCCCGTCTACACCGGCGCCGGTGAACGGAAGTTCTTCACCCAGCTGGGAGCCACCACCATGCTCGGGCGCGCCGCGGAGCCCGAGGAGATCGCCGAGGTCGTCGCGTTCCTCGCCTCGTCCCGGGCCAGTTACGTCACGGGGGCCACCATCCCGGTGGACGGCGGCCGCACCGCGCTCTGACCCCGCCGGTACGCTCACGGCGCTGCCCTGCCCGGCTCTGCCCTGCCGCTCTGCCTTGCCGGCCCTCGATGCCGTGACGGCCCGCTCAGCCGGCGCTCCGCGTCTCGCGCAGCGTGCGCCATACGGCCTTCGCCGCGTTGTGCCCCGACATGCCGTGCACCCCGGGGCCCGGCGGGGTGGCCGAGGAGCAGAGGAAGACCGCGGGATGCGGGGTGGCGTAGGGGGAGAGGGAGAGTTTGGGGCGTACGAGCAGCTGAAGCCCCGAGACGGAGCCGCAGGCGATGTCCCCGCCGACGTAATTGGCGTTGCGCGTGGCGAATTCGGGCGGGCCCGCGGTGGCGCGGGCCAGGACGCGGTCGCGGAATCCGGGCGCGAAGCGCTCGATCTGCCGCTCGATCGCCTCGGTCAGATCGCCGCGCCAGCCGTTCGGAACATGGCCGTACGCCCAGAACACGTGCTTGCCCTCGGGCGCTCTGGACCGGTCGACCAGGCTGGGCTGAGCGGTGATCAGGAAGGGCGTCTCGGGCGCCTGCCCGCCGGCGGCCTGGCGCAGCGCCCTGCCGATCTCGCCGCTGGTGGGGCCGATCTGTACGGTGCCGGCCCTGCGCGGCTCCTCGGCGGTCCAGGGCACAGGACCGTCCAGCGCGTAATCGATCTTGAAGACGCCCGCGCCGTAACGGTAACCGTCGTACACCCTGCCGAGTCCGGCGATTCTGGCGAGCGCCGTCGGTGAGGTGTCGAAGACGTACGCGCGCGCGGGCGGCAGGTCGTCCAGGCGCTTGACCTCGTATCCGGTGTGGATCGTGCCGCCGAGATCGCGGAGGTACCCGGCCAGGGCGTCGGAGATCGACTGGGAGCCGCCGCGCGGCAGCGGCCAGCCGCCCGCGTGTGCGGCGAGCGCGAACATGAGGCCCACTCCGGTGGTCGCGGGCCCGCTGAGCGGTGCGATGACATGGGCGACGGCCCCGGCGAGCAGAGCGCGTGCCCGCTCGTCGCGGAAGCGGTGCATCAGCCAGCTGTAGGGCGGGAGCCCGGCGAGGCCGAAGCGGGCGAGGGTCACGGGGTCGCGCGGCAGGGCGACGGGCGGCAGGGTCATGAAGTCCCGGGCCAGTGTGTCCCATTTGCCGAGGAACGGAGTGACCAGACGGCGGTACGTGCCGGCGTCACGCGGCCCGAAGGACGCGGCGGTCTCGGCGACGGAACGGGACAGCACCGCGGCCGTACCGTCGTCGAAGGGGTGGGCCATGGGCAGTTCGGGGTGCAGCCACTCCAGGCCGTACCGGTCGAGCGGCATGGTCTTGAAGACCGGGGAGCCGGCGCCCAGGGGGTGGACGGCGGAACAGGGATCGTGGCGGAAGCCGGGAAGCGTCAGCTCCTCCGTCCTGGCACCACCGCCCACGGTGTCCCGGGCCTCGAAAACGGCCACGGAGAATCCCCGCCTGGCCAGTTCGACCGCGGCGGTCAGCCCGTTGGGCCCCGCTCCCACGACGACGGCATCGAGCATCGACGGCACCTTCGGACTCCTTCGTCAGCCGATCGCCAGAGCCCCCAGGATATTCCCGGGCACTGACAGCCCGAGCGCCGGTACTGTCCGCAACTGTGGACGAGACCATCAAGCACATGGCCGCCCAGCTCACGGGCGTGCCTGGGGTGCGCGCCGTGGCCCTCGGCGGCAGTCGGGCCCGGGGGGCGGGGCGGCCGGATTCCGACTGGGACCTCGGCGTCTACTACCGGGGCGCGGTGGACACCGAGGAGCTGGCGGCGCTGGCGGCGGAGGTGACGGGGACGACGGTCGAGGTCGCGGGGCCCGGCGGCTGGGGGCCGTGGGTCGACGGTGGCGCCTGGCTGTCGGTCGGTGGGGTGGCGGTGGACTGGATCCTGCGTGATCTGGACCGGGTGGAGCGTGTCTGGGCGCAGTGCGTGGAGGGCCGGTACGAGGTGGGGACGCAGCCGGGACATCCGCTGGGCTTCTGGTCACCCGCGTACGCCGGTGAGGTCGCTCTCTGCCGCGTACTCGCGGATCCGGCGGGTGAGTTGACGGCGCTGCGCGCCAAGGCGCTCACGTACCCGGAGCGGCTGCGTACAGCACTCGTCGCGGCGGCCTGGGAGGCGGAGTTCACGGTGGCATGCGCGCGAAAGGTGGTGGGCGCGGGTGACTCGCTGTATGTGTCGCTGTGCCTGTCACGGGCCTTCGGCGTGCTCGCCCAGGCCCTGCTGGCGCACCACCGGGTGTGGTGTCTCAACGAGAAGGGCGCGCTGGCCGCGGCCGCGGCGCTCCCGGACATTCCGCCGGACTTCGCGGAGCGGGTGTCGGGAGTGCTGCGGACTCTGGACGCGGAGGCGGTCGAGACGGCCGCCGCGCTGGTGCGCGAGGTCCGGCCGGTGCTGGATCCGGTCGCGGGCGGGCGCGCCTGAGCGTGCTCGCGCTTCTGACGGCGTGCCCGGCCCGTTCCGAGTCTGGCGCGTCGAACCGATTCGAACCGAGAGATCCGCGTCGAACCGATTCGATACGGCTCACGCCCCGGTCATGAGCCGTTCCCGTATCAGCCTGGCCGTCGCCGCGTCGCGGGCCGCCGTGAAGGGGAGCGCGTTGCCTCCCTCTATGCGGAACGGCTCACCCGCGAGGGTGATGTGGTCGCCGCCCGCTTCCATGACCAGAAGCAGCCCCGCCGCGTGGTCCCAGGCGTACTCCCAGGTGAACGCCACCGCGTCAAGATCGCCGCGCGCCACCGCCAGGTATTCGAGGCCGGCAGCGCCACAAGGGCGAGCGTCAATGCCCTCCGTGCGCAGGCCGACGAGCGCGCGCTTCTGTTCGTCCGTGGTGTAGTCCGGATGGGACGTGGCGACCTTCAGCACGGTTCCGGGTTCCGGCGCGCCCGGGCGCAGCCGGGTGCCGTTCAGCCAGGCGCCCCCGCCGCGCACGGCTGTCGCCATCTCGTCGAGCACCGGCGCGTACGTCCATGAGGCGAGCAGCTCACCGCCCTGGGCGAGCGCGACGAGTGTGCAGAAGCCGGGTTCGCCCCGGACGAACTGCCGGGTGCCGTCGACGGGGTCGACGATCCAGACGGGTGCGTCGCCGCGCAGCGCGTCGTATACCGCCGGGTCCGCGTGGACGGCTTCCTCGCCGACCACCACCGAGCCGGGCAGCACCGCGGTGAGCGCGGCGGTGAGGTGCTCCTCGGCGCGCTGGTCGGCGACCGTCACGAGATCGTGCGGGCCGGCCTTCTCGACGATCTCATGTGCGGCGAGCCGGCGGTGGCGCGGCATGATCTCGGCCGCGGCCGCCTCACGAACCGCTTCCTCGACGGCGGACATCAGCGGACCGCGGGCCGTTCCCCGCAGGGGCACCGTTACGTGGACAGAGTCATCGATCATGCCGTCCAGGAAAGCACGCTCCACTGACAACGCGGATCGATCAGGTGACGTCTCAGCGGCCTACGGCGTAACCCTGCATGCCGCGCGGGTTCGCGGCGGCCATCAGGATGCCCGTCTCCGGATCTCTGGCGACCGCGCAGAGCCTCCCCTCCGACCAGGGCGCGCCGACGGTGACGTCGTGGCCGAGGGCGCGCAGTTCCGCGATGACGGCGGGGTCCATACCCTCCTCCACGGTGACGCTGCCCGGCAGCATGCCGCGCGGGTAGAAGGAGCCGGGGAAGCTGTCGTTGTGCCAGTTGGGTGCGTCGATGGCGCCCTGGAGATCGAGTCCGCCGCGCACGGGCCCGCGCAGCGCGAGCGCCAGGAAGAAGTGCAGTTGCCACTGGTCCTGCTGGTCGCCGCCCGGTGTGCCGAACGCGAGCACCGGGACGCCGTCGCGCAGGGCGAGCGACGGGGTGAGGGTGGTGCGCGGACGGCGGCCCGGCGTGAGCGAGTTGGGCAGGCCCTCGTCCAGCCAGGCCATCTGGAGGCGGGTGCCGAGCGGGAAGCCCAGCTCGGGCACGACGGGGTTGGACTGGAGCCAGCCGCCGCTCGGGGTGGCGGCGATCATGTTGCCCCAGCGGTCCACGATGTCGAGATGGCAGGTGTCGCCCCGGGTGCCGCCGTCCTTGGCGACGGTCGGCTCGCCCGTACCGGCGGCCGGGAGGCCCAGCGCGTTGAAGCCGGGCGCCCCGGAAGCGACATCGGTGGCGTGCCCGCTGAGGACCGGCGCGCGGCCTTCGGGGCTGCCGGGGCGCAGCTCGTACGAGGCGCGCTCGCCGATGAGCGCGCGGCGGGCGGTGTTGTACGGCTCGGACAGGAGCGTGTCGAGCGGGACGCCGGCGGCGTCGCCGTACCACGCCTCCCGGTCGGCCATGGCGAGCTTGCAGCCCTCGATCAGCAGGTGGACGCAGCGCGCGGAACCGTACGCGGGCAGCTCACTCAGCGGGGACGGCAGCAGGGCCAACTGCTGGAGGAACGCGGGTCCCTGGCTCCAGGCGCCGGCCTTGCACAGGGTCCAGCCGTTCCAGTCGTACGTCGCGGGTGCCTCGTAGGTGGCGCTCCAGCCGGCCAGGTCGGCGGCGGTCAGTGTGCCGGTGTGGTGCGAGCCGCTGGTGTCGAGCGTGGGCCTGCCGGACTGGCGGATGAGCGCCTCGGCCACGAAACCCTCGCGCCACACCGCGCGCGCGGCCTCGATCTGGGCCTCCCGGTCCACACCGCCGGCCGCCTCGGCCTCGGCGATCAGGCGGCGCCAGGTGGCGGCGAGCGCGGGGTTGCGGAACAGCTCGCCGCAGCGCGGCGCCTGCCCTCCTGGGAGATAGACGTCGGCAGAGGAGGTCCATTGCGTCTCGAACAACTCGCGGACCGTCTCCACGGTCTGGCCTATCCGTTCGACGGGCGCGTGCCCGTCCTCCGCGTAGCCGATGGCGAACCGCAGTACCTGGGACAGGCGTTGGGTGCCGTGGTCGCGCAGCAGCACCATCCACGCGTCGAAGGCGCCGGGCACGGCTGCGGCCAGCGGGCCGGTGCCGGGGACCAGTTCGAGGCCGAGGCCGCGGTAGTGGCCGATCGTCGCCCCGGCGGGCGCGGGCCCCTGCCCGCAGAGCACCCGCACGTCGCCCCCGGCGGGCGCGAGGATGATGGGCACCTCTCCGCCGGGCCCGTTGAGGTGCGGCTCGACCACATGCAGCACGAACCCGGCGGCAACGGCGGCGTCGTAGGCGTTGCCGCCGTCCTCCAGTACGGCCATCGCGGACTGCGAGGCGAGCCAGTGGGTGGACGACACCATGCCGAAGGTGCCCTGGAGTGTCGGCCTGGTTGTGAACATGCCGTGCCTCACCTGCGCTTGTGTCGAAGTCCATCGGGCAGATCGACGCTCACGACGCCCCCCGGGGAGTTTCTGGGGAGTTTTGGCCGGGGGGCTCGTTCGCCCGATCGGCGAGCAGGCTATCGATCGCCCGTCGTCGCGTCCGACCCGCCTCGGGTATGAAACAGGCTCCCTGGTGCGCGGCCCTCGTCCGTCGCGGCGGGCCGGGGCTGTCGCAGGGCCGGGGCGCCGAGCGCGACGAAAAGGACGAGCAGTGCCGGGATTCCCAGTGCCTTGGGGAGACCGGTGACGGTGCTGACACTTCCGATGACGATCGGGCCGATGAGGAAGCCTATGTAGCCGAGGCCGACCACCTTCGACAGCGCGGCTCCCGCCCTGGCCGGATCGCGGTTGCCCGCCGCGGAGTAGACCTGCGGGGCGATGCAGGACATGCCGGCTCCCAGGCAGGCGAAGCCGATCACTCCGGCGACCGGGCGGTCGATCAGCAGCGCCGCGGTCATACCGACCGAGGCCAGCGCGCCGCACACCCGTACCAGGAGCACCGGTCCGTAGGTGGCCGTGAGGCGATCGCCCAGCAGCCGCCCGACCGTCATCATGATGGAGAACGCCGCGAAGGCCGCCGCGGCGAACGCCGGTGTGCTGTGCAGGCTGTCGCGCAGATACACCGCACTCCAGTCGGCAGCGGTGCCCTCGCCCACCAACGCGCACATGGCCAGGATGCCGAGGAACAGCAGACCGTGTGCACGGGCGGCGGCGCGCGGCGCGCCGGATGTCTCCGGGGGCTGAGAGGCCGCGGAGTCGGTGGGCGGCGGCACCAGTGTGCGGGGCAGGGCCCATGCCGTCGCCCATCCGGCCAGTACGACGACCCCGCAGCCGGCGGTCAGGAGCGTCGCCCCCGCGCCGAGGCCGGCGCGCGCGAACACACCGCCGAGTGCTGCACCAATGAAGCCGCCGATGCTGTAAGTGGCGTGGAACGACGACATGATGGGCCGGCGCCAGGCCCGCTGGACTTCGATCGCGTTGGCGTTCATCGCGATGTTGAGGGTGCCGTGAACCAGTCCGAACAGGAACAGGGCCACCAGCAGGCCCGCCAGATTCGGCATGTACGCCGGTGGGATCAGCAGCAGCCCTTCGAGAAACGCCGCCGGCACCATGACCCGGGTACTGCCGTACCGGTCGGCCAGCTGACCCAGCACCACCATGCCGATGATCGCGCCGACGGCAAAGGCGAGCAAGCACAGACTCAAACGGCCGTCGGTAAGGTGAAGATGAGCCTTTACGGCGGGAATCCGACTCGTCCAGGCGCCCAGAGCGGCGCCGAACAACAGGAATAACAGAGAGGTCGCGATGCGCCCGCGTACGAGTGCGGTACGCGCGGCCCTGTCGACGTCCACACTCGGCTCCCGTGCCTGCGAGGTGAGGTAACTGATCACGTACGGCGTGTTCTTGGGACGCAGGAGCCGCAATTTACCAGCGTTGCCGGCCATGAACCGATGAGCCGAAGAGCTTGGCCTGATCTCGCGTGTGGCGGGTTCGGTCACGGTCACGGAGAGCGGACGGAGCGCGGCCGGACAGGGCCTGCGACACGCGTGGCACGGAGCAGCGGTCGCCGGATCACGATGTCGCCCTCGAAGGAGTGACAGGCGCGTTGACGACGATCAGCGGGAAGACCGCAGGACGCGCCCTGCGAACACGGGACCGGGGTGGTGGCCTCCGTCGGCCGTATCGCCGGGAGCGGGCTGCACGCCCTGCGCCGGGAGGTTCAGGGGCATGGCGCGGGGTCTGTCACGGCGCGACTCGTGGATCGGGAGGCGCGTCAGCTCAAGGCGGTACGGCCGTCCGTCGGGGCGGCGTAGCGCTCCGGTTCGTGGAGGGACGCCGCGGCGCCCACCAGCCCTGTGTCCGGGCCGAGTTCGGCGGGCCGGACGGATACTCGCCGCAGGAACGGGAGTCCGCCGAATTCGCGCATACCGGCGTCGATGGCGTCGAAGAGCGGCGCGCCGGCGCCCGCCACACCGCCGCCCACCACGATGACGTCCAGGTCGCAGATGGCGGACACGGAGGTGAATCCGGCAGCGAGCGCACGTCCCGCTTCGGCGAAGAGCCGGCTCGCCAGGGGATCCCCGGCCCGGGCCGCGTCGGCCAGCTCGCGTGTGGTGGCGTCGGCTGTCGGTCCCGTCCACCCGGCCGCGCGGGCCCTGGCGAGCAACGCCGTTCCGCTGGCAGTCAGTTCCAGGCAGCCGCGACTGCCGCAGAGGCATGCGGGGCCGTCCGGGTCGGTGATGATGTGCCCGAGGTGTCCGGCGTTGGCGGAGGGGCCCGGCCAGGGCCTTCCGCCCAGGATCAGTCCGCCGCCGACACCGGTGGACACCGTGCAGCCCAGCATGTTCGAGGCGCCCCGTCCCGCGCCCGCCCAGTGTTCGCCGATGGCGGTGCAGATCCCGTCGCCTACGAGTGTGACCGGGACGCCCGGCACCCAGGCCGCGGCCCAGTCCACAACCGGGGCGTCGCGCCAGACCGGGATCATCACCGGGCTGATGGTCCCGGCGGAAGGGTTGACGGGCCCGGCCGAGCCGATGCCGATGCCGCGCACCCCGCCGAGGGCGGCGGCGCGGGCGAGCGGGCCTTCCGCCGCTCTGGAAACGGCGGCCCAGGCCTGTTCGGGGTCGCCGGTCAGGGGGGTCGGGATACGCACCCGGTCCGAGACCGTGGCGTCCGCGCCCACCAGGGCCAGCGCGGTCTTCGTTCCGCCGATGTCGACGGCGAGCACCGGGCGCGGATCCGCCGGCTCGCCCCGCTTCGCCGTCGATTCCGGCCCGGATGAGCGCTGTGACATGTCAACTCCTGCGGTCTGAGAGGGGTTCGGGTGACGCGAGCAGCGCTGTCAGAAGCAGCGGACCCGGTGGCATCAGAGGTAACGGACCCGCTGGCGGAGGCTTCCCGAGAGCCGTCCCGCGCGCATTCCCGCCCGTACCAGCCAGACCGCGCGCCGCTCGTCGGACATGCGCAGCTCACCGGCACGCAGCAGCAGGCGTCCCCACTCGCGGCAGGCCCCGGCGGCCGGCGCTCTGGGCATGCCGTCGGCGGCGAACCGGCGGTAGAGCATCGGATGGGACCGTCCGTAGCGGTAGTACTGGCGGGCCATCTGCCAGGGACTGTCCCGGAGTTGGTAATGCACGAGAGCGTCGGGGGCGAAGGCGAGTTCGGCGCCGGAGAGCTGAACCCGCCAGAAGAACTCGACGTCGTCCGAGCCGTAGGTGTAGGCGGGGTCGAAGCCGCCCAGTTTCTCCCAGAGATCCCTGTGTACCCCGCAGTTGGCGCCCCAGGGGTACGGCAGGAAGCCGAACGAGTCGGCGAGGGCGGGGACGGCCGCCGGGGGTCTCGCGGCAAGTGCGGCGGGCCCGTTGAGCGTACGGCGCTCCAGGGCGCCGCCGACTGCCCCGGCCCGGCCGAGCGCACGCACCAGAGCCGTCATCCAGCCGGTGGCCACGAGGTCGTCGGCGTCACAGAACAGCAGCAGCCGGCCTCTGCTGTGCTCACAGCCGATGTTGCGGGCCCGGTTGACCCCGCCGCTGCCGCCGGCCCGGACGATACGCAGTTCCGGAAGGACCGGACGCCTGCTCTCGGCGGTCCCGGCCGTGCCGTCGGTGGAACCGTCGTCCACCACGACCACTTCCCAGCGGCCTGGGTAGTCCTGGGCCGCGAGCGCGTCGAGCTGCCTGCCGAGTGTGGCGGCAGCGTCGCGGGCCGGTACGACGACCGAGACCAGGTCCTGTCCGGCGGCGCCGGAGTCCGCAGGCCCGGACGCGGCGTCGCGCGGGTCCATCCCGTCCGGTGTCACGGCGCGAACTCTCCCGACTCCCGCGGGGATTTGCCGTCTCCCAGCAGCGTTCGCACCACCAGCTCGGTGTCCCGCAGGTCGGGCAGCACGACATCGGCCCCGGCGGCGAGCAGCTCTTCCGCCCCGTCCTGGCCGGTGGCGACCGCGACGACCCGGGCGCCGCCCTCCCGGCCCGCCGCCACGTCCCGCAGTGTGTCGCCGACCAGGACGGTGTTGTCCCGGTCGAACACCGTGCCGTACCGGTCGCCTGCCCGGCGCTGCGCCAGGGCGACCAGCCGCGGCCGGTGGCTGTCGTCGGATCCGTAGGCGCCCGCCTCGAAGTCGACCAGGCCGTCCAGGCCGAAGGTGCTCAGCTTCAGCTCGGCGTTGGTCCTGAGGTTGCCGGTGAGCAGGGACTGCACACCCCGCGGGTCACCGTGCAGCGCGGTCAGGCACTCCAGCGCTCCGGGCAACCGCCTCCCTTGGGAGAGCAGTTGGGGGGCGGCGTCGCGCAGGGCCGTGATCATGGCGTCGGCCGCGTCCTTGTCCCGGATGTCCGTGACGCCGTGCACCGCGAGCAGTTCGGCCATGATCGCCGGCTCCGTGCGGCCTTCGGTGGGCACGGTGGACGGGGCCTCCGTCCCGGTCAGCGCGGCGAAGGCCCGCGGGTAGACGGAGCGGCCGGCGGGCCCGCTGACCAGCAGGGTGTAGTCGATGTCCCAGAGGACCAGGGTGGTGCGCATGGGCTCCTTCACAGAACCGGCCGGCCGCGCTTACGGGGACGGCCGACCGGGCGGCGGATTCAGGGCAGTTGGTACGGACCCCGGGTGGCGGCGCAGAGCGCGGCGCACCCGGCGGCGGCGGCCAGGGCGTCCTCGGCGCCGGCCCCGGAGCCGAGGGCATGGGCCAGGGCGGCGGCGAAATTGTCACCCATGCCGTAGCTGTCCGCCTCGGGGCCCGGCGCTGGCACCGCCGGGTAACGGCCCGCGAGATCGCCCCGCAGGTGGTAACGGCCGCCCTGCCGGCCCTCGGTGAAGACCAGCAGTTCCGGTGGGGCGTCGAGCATGCCCGGTTCGTAGCGCTCGGCGGGGTCGGCGGCGCTGCCCGCGAGGGCGTCCGGCAGGACACCCGACGCGGCGACGGTGGCCAGTTCACGGCTGGTGGCGACCAACACCCTGGCCGCACGGGCCTGTTTCAGGACCTCCGGTGCTCCGGCGACGAAGTGGACGACATCGTAGGAGGCCAGTGTGGACCAGGGCAGCGGGTCGTCGAGGGCCGGCTGCAGGCGCGGGCCGAGCGTGGTGGTGGTGCGCTCGCCGGAGTCGTCGACCAGGCTGAGGGCGCCTCGGGTCGGACCCGCGCGGTGTGCGGGCAGCACCCGCACCCCCAGCCTGCCGAGGGTCTCCGTGGTCTTCCGGGCCGCGTCGTCATCACCGAGCGCGGTGAAGAAGGTGGTTTCCCCCGCGAGAGCGGCCAGTTGGACCGCGGCGACTGCTCCCCCGCCGGCCGGGCCTTCCCAGACCACGTCGGCATGGGCGACTTCGCCGCGTTCCGGCACGCGGTCGATTCGAGCGATGCTGGTCCATTCGACATGTCCGATCACCGCGGTGCGGAGGTGTTTCCGATGCGCCGACACTCCGTCCACACGATTTCCTGTCCTTCTGATCTGCGGTCAAGTGCCGCTGAGAACAACGTAATCGGTAGTGAGTCTTACACGTACTGCCGCCACGAAGGAAGAAGGACCTGCGGAGAAGCTGACAAGGAGTCGGAAAGGATCAGCAGGGCAGGGAAAGATCAGGAGGCCGTGGCATATTCCGGAAGCCGGGTGTGGCGGGGGCTGTTCCTGGGAAACGGTGTGGCGAGTGCTGATCTTGAGAAACGAGGGGGGGTTGTCAGGGGCGGCGGAAGTGGCGCAGGATCGTCCGCGATCAGGCAGGACGCAAGAAGAACCGGTGCCAGTGCGCGCACCTCAGGAGGTGCTGCTGTGAGCATTCTGTCAACGCCGTCGCCTTCCCTTCCACGGACCGCGAAGCCGGTACGAGCGGTCCTCTTCGACCTTGACGGCACACTGTGGGACCCGGAACCGCACGTATTCCGGGTGTACTCCGAGGTGTACCGCGAACACGGCCACGAACTGACACGCCGTTCCTGGGACGGAGTGCTCGGCACGATCGGCTTCGACCTCTGGAGCGCCCTGGAAGACCTCACTGGAAGGCCGTTGGACCGCGCCGCCCTGGAGGCGCGAGTGGCGCGCCGCAAGGAGGAGGAACTGAGCGGCCTGGGGGCACGTTCCGGTGTGCTCGCCATGCTCGGGCAGGCGGACGCGGCCGGGCTCGCCCGGTCCATCGTCAGCAACAGTCCCAGCTGCTGGATCCGCCGCTACGCGCGGCAGTGCGGCGTCGACACGGGGTGGCACGCCATTCACAGCCCCGAGGGCGAGACCGCCCGCGCGAAACCCGCACCCGATCTCTACCTGGAGGCGCTGGCCCGGCTCGGCATGCGGCCCGAGGAGGTCGTCGCCTTCGAGGACTCCCCCGGTGGTGTCCGCGCGGCGCGCGCCGCCGGAGTGCGTTGCGTGGCCGTGCCCAACACCATGACCGCACCGCTCGACCTGAGCCACGCCGACCTGCGCATCGAGTCGTTCCTAGGGGCCGAACTGCGCGAAATCCTGGACGACTTGGCGCCCTGACCCGCAAGACGCCCGTAGCGGCGGAACCGTTCCGGAAGGACCCTCGGCGGTTCTCTCCCGGACCGCCACCGGCCCGGCCTGCCCGGACCCGCCGCTGTTGCCTCCTGTGCACGACACACCAGAAGGAGAAGCATGTCCGTACCCACAGCCGCATCCGGCCCGATACCGTCGGACAAGACGGCTGACGATGTGGTGGACCACTTCTATTACCCCCCGGACGAGTTCAAGGCGGCCCGCGGAGAAGGCGTCTACCTGTACGGAGAGGACGGCAGCCGGTATCTCGACGCCTCCTCGGGCACGTTCAACCTGACGCTGGGCTACTCGCATCCCGAGGTCGTGGAGACCATCCGCGAGCAGGCGTCCGAACTCATCCATGTCACCTCGAAGTTCCAGTCCAAGCCGGTCAACGCGCTGATCGCGGGACTCGCCGAGGTCGCTCCCGCCGGGCTGACCCGGATCCACCTCAAGTCGTCCAGCGGTTCGGACGCCAACGAGGCCGCGATCAAGATCGCGCAGCACAACACCGGCAACACCGACGTCATCTCGCTCTTCCGGGGCCACCTCGGCCAGACGATGGGCATGATCAACGCGTCCGGCGCCGCCTTCCGCCGGGCCCCGTTCCCGGCCCAGATCCCCGGGGTGGTGCACGTACCCGATCCGTACTGTGTGCGCTGCTTCTACAAGCAGCAGCGGGAGACCTGCGGGCTCCTCTGTGTGGAACGCGTCAACGACTTTATCGACTACGCCAGTTCGGGGCGTGTGGCGGCCGTCATTCTGGAACCCATCTCCGGCAACGGCGGCAATGTGGTTCCGCCGGACGGTTATCTCCAGGCGCTGCGGGCGTTGTGCGACGAGCGCGGAATTCTCCTGATCTTTGATGAGATCCAGACTGGTTTCGGCCGTACCGGGCACATGTTCGCGTCGGACACTTTCGGTGTCTCGCCGCACATGCTCACCTTCGGCAAGGGACTCGGCGGCTCCGGTATGCCGATCGCGGGATTGATGACGGAGGAGCGGCTGACCGGTCTGGAAGGCCACCACATCAACTCCACCTTCGGCGCCAACGTGCTCGCGTCGTCCGTCGCGGTCAAGACTCTGGAAATCATCCGGCGTCCCGGTTTCCTGGAGAATGTCCGCACCGTCGGCGCTCATGTTCTGGACCGGCTCCGGGAAATGGCCGAGCGATTCCCCTTCATGGGTGACATACGCGGCAAGGGCCTGATGATCGGTATGGAGATAAACGACGCGGACGGCGAGCCCGACCCCACGTTCACCAACCACCTGGCGGCGCTCGGCATGAAGCACGGACTGCTGCTGCGTACCTCGCTGTACGGCTTCGGGAACGTACTCAAGGTACGGCCCCCACTGATCATGACGATGGAAGAGGCCGACGAGATGTGTGACCGGCTGACGCGACTCTTCGAGGACGCCTCATGAGGGATCTGGTGCAGGGAGTCGCGGAACGGATCTGGCAGGCAGTCCGCGACGACAGGACGACACGCTCCGGGCGCTACCTCGAGGGGGTCACCGCAGGTGGTGACGCCGAGTTTCCCGTCGATGTCCTGGCCGAACAGGTCGCGTGGGACTACCTCGTGGCCTCCGGGCAGTCCGTCGCCGTCTACACGGAGAGCGAAGGGCTCCGCCTGATCGGCGAGAACCCGGAGTACGTGCTCGTCATCGACCCCATCGACGGCACCCGCGGCGCCGCCGCGGACCTGGAGATGGCGTGTGTCTCGATTGCCGCGGCCCGCTACAGCGACGCCCCCACCATCGGGGACATCGAGTACGCGATCCTCAAGGAGGTCAAGACCGGGCACTGGATGTACGCCGACAGTCACTCGGAGGGGATCGAGAGCAGCGGCTATCCGGACCCGGTGCCCAGCATCGGCAAGGCCGAGCAACTGGAGCGGATGTTCTGGTCGCTGGAGTTCAACGGCCATCCGGCCGGTCTGATGCTCGACGCCTACGGGCACTTGGTCGACGCGTCCTCCAACCGCGGTGGCGTCTACGTCTTCAACAGCGCCTCCTTCTCCATCTCCCGCATCATCACTGGGCAGATGGACGCGTACGTCGACATCGGCAACCGGCTGTTGCGTGATCACCCGGAGACGGAAGCGGCCTTCCGCAAGGTGGGCCACGGCAGCATCCTGCACCTCTTCCCGTACGACATCGCCGCGTCCGTCTTCCTCGCGGAACGGGCCGGTGTGGTGATCACCGACGCGTATGGGGAGTCCCTGGCCGGCACACTGCTGCTGGAGATCGATCCGGGGAACCAGCGGTCCTGCATCGCGGCCTGCACACCTCAGCTCCACGCGTCCCTGCTGTCGGAGATCCGCTGGTGAGAAGGCCCGGCCGCGACGGGCGTGGCGGGCACGACGAGCATGGCGAGAGCCGCGAGCACCACGAGCACGGAGAACGAGAACACACCATGGGCATTTCCGATCCGGTACCCGAACCCGCTGCGGATACGGCAGACACAACGCACATGACGGAACACGACACCGAACGGGCGGCCGTCGCGGCGGCGGCAACACACCTGGGGCTGACGGTCGGTGACGAGTTCCTGGACGGCGGTTCGCCCGCGCGCGTGCACCGCGCACGGACCGCGGACGGCGACGAGGTCGTCCTCAAGGTTCTCGCCGCCCGGCCCGACGCGGTGGACGGCCACGACCTGGACTCCTTCCTGGGAAAGCAGAACCAGATCGATCGGATCGCGCTCGGTGCCCCCCGGCTCGCCGAGCGCTACCTGCCCGTCCTCGACACCGTCAAGGGGGACGGCTGGGCAGCCACCACCACGCCGTACCTGCCGTCCGAGGACCTGGGCGCGTGCCTGCGGCGGGAGAACGGCGGCGAGGACGGCCACGGCGAGGAACTGTTCTTCGCCCGCACCGCGGCCGTCACCAGGGCTCTGCTCACCGACGGGTACGCGACGGAGACCGCAGACACCCCGGCCGGGCATCTCGCCGATGTGCACATCGGCCGCTTCCTGCGCCGTCTGCCGGTCCTCGAAAAGCACCTGCCCGACCTGGCCGATCAGCGCGAACTGGTCATCAACGGCCGTCGTTACGAGGCTCCGGCGCCGCTGCTGAGGCGCATCCTGGACACGGAGAAGGTCCGGCTCGCCGAACTCGCTCCCGCCCGGCTGATGTTTCCCGCGCACGGCGACAGCAACATCCGCAATCTGCTGTTCGGTACCGCCGAAGGGGCCTCCGCGGACGTCCGGATCATCGACCCGCGCGGCTCGACGGAACCGTGGGACCCGGTCTACGACCTGGCGAAGATCCTCTTCAGCCTCACGGTCTGGGACCCGATGCTCCGGCTCGGCATCCGGGCCGGGTGTTCCGGGGCGGACGGTACGTACACCACCGCCTTCCGCCGCCCCGTCTACCCCGGCTACCGGTCCGCCGCCCACCACTTCCTCGACCGGCTGGACGAGACCGGGGCCGGCGCACTCTTCCCGGACGATCCGCACTGGAAGCAACGGCTGTTGCTCACCCACGATCTGCATGTCCTCGCCGAAGCGCCGTGCCGGCTGTCCGACCGGAAACCGAAGCCGGACTCCGAGGGGCGGCACTCCCCACCGGAAGAACTCGCCCTCGGGCACTACCTGTTGGGGACGATTCTCCTCAACGACCTGGCCGGGCAGTGGTCCGAGCGGCCCGGCGACCTCGACGCGGACCGGCATCTGGCCCTGGTGACGGGCGGTCCGCCGTCACCCTGAGCGCGCATCGGCCGGCGGACCCGCTCACGGGCGGTCCGCCGGCCCGCTCCCGGCCAGGTCGGCCAGAGCGGTGTCGAGATCCGGCCCGAGCAGATCGTGACGCGCACTGCGCAGTACCAGCCGGGCAGGGCGGCGCGGCACCGGGAACGCCTCGTCGTTGCGGACCGCGACCACCTCGGTCGGCAGCCCGAGGTGGTCGACGATCCGTGACATCAACGCGTACCTTGTCATCACCTCGGCGCCGCCCAGATGCAGCAACCCGGTCCGGTCCCAGAGCTGTTCGAGGGCCGGTGCCAGCGACGGCAGGTACAGCGGAGCGCACACCACGTCCACCTGGGCACGGGTGACGGGGGAGGCGAACCGCGCCATGAACCGGTCGGCGAACGGACTGCGCCCGTACACCAGGGGAATCCGCACGATCAGATGGCCGTCCTCGCCGAGGAGGGCGTCCTCACCCAGGAGGGCGTCCTCCGCCTCCCGCTTGGTGTGGCCGTACACGTTGACCGGATTGCGCGTGTCGGTCTCCGTGTACTGGTCGGCGGTGCCGTCGAAGACGTTGTCCGTCGAGAGCAGCAGGATACGGGTACCGCTCCCGCGCACCGCCTCGCGCAGAGCGACCACCGAGCCGGCATTCAACTCGCTTGCCAGTTCCGGTTGTTGTTCTGCCGCAGACAGGTCGACCAGCCCGGCTGCGTGCACGACCAGGTCGAATCCGGTGGCCAGCAGGCCGCGCAGCGCGGCCCGGTCACGCAGATCCAGTGTGACCAGTCCGGGAACCGGCCGCGCGGAGCAGGTGCCGACCACGGTGTGACGCTGTGACAGTTCGCGCCACAGTACTCCGCCCACATAGCCGGACGCCCCCAGAAGCAAGATCCTCATTCACCCTCCCAGAGCCACCGCCCGCCCGCCGGGCGACTGAACGGCCCACGGTAGTACCCGAGTAGCAGGAGGCAGTAAGCGCATGTCAGACATACAAGCCCTGGTGTGGGAGGCCGGCGCGCCGGTGCTGCGCACGCGCCCGGCACCCCGGCCGCAGCAGCCGGACGATGTCGTGGTGCGCGTGGCGGCCACCGGTATCTGCGGCACGGACCGCGGCATCGTCCTCGGCGAGTTTCCCGCGCTGGAGGGTGTGGTGCTCGGTCATGAGGCATCCGGTGTGGTGGAGGCGGTCGGGCCGGGCGTGAGCATGGTACGGGTGGGCGAGCGCGTGGTCATCAACCCCACCTACTACTGCGGGCGTTGCCGGCCATGTCGCAGGGGCATGGCCGCACACTGTGTGGCCAAGGACGGCCGGGAGATCGGTGTGGACCGGGACGGCACCATGGCCGGCGCGGTCGTCATTCCCGAACGGTTCGCATGTCCTCTGCCGGACAGCATGTCGCTGCGGCACGCCACCATGGTCGAGCCGCTGGCGTGCGTCCTGACGAATGTGCAGGCGGCGGCGCCGCGTGTGGACGACCGGGTGCTGGTGGTGGGCGGCGGCCCGATCGGCACACTGTGCGCCCTCGTCTTCGCCCACCGGGGCGCCCGGATCACACTCCTGGAGCGTGACACCGCGCGTACCGCACTGGCCCGGGACATCCTGCCCGGAGCGGTGGACGTCGTGACGAGCGAGGGAACCGGTCTCGGCCTTCCCGCCGGAGTCCTGCCCGAGGGGCCCGATGTCCTCGTGGACACGACCGGGGTGCTGCTGGAAGAGGCGCTGGAAACGGTGGCCGTGGGCGGAACGATCGTGGTGATGGGCGAACGGGAGCACGCGCGTGCCGACATCGCGCTGCGTTCCCTCGTCACCCGCGGTGTCCGGGTGGTGGGCGCCGGCCCCTATCCGCCGCATCTGTTCGAGGCCGCTCTCGACCTGGCCGGGGAACTGCCCGTCGACCGTCTGGTGACGGACGAGTTCCCCCTGGACGGCTACCGCGACGCGTTCGCCGCCCTCGGTGCCCGGCCCTCGCCGGCGGAACGGACAGCCGGGTACACGGCGATGAAGGTCTTGTTGGTCTCCGACCCCGAACTGGCCCTGCGATGAGGGCTTCTCCCTCGGTCGAGGACAACAGCCCGATACCGTACGACCGTTCATCACCGTGGTGGGTGGTGTTCGACTACGGCGAGGTCCTCAGCCTCCAGACGGACGTCCGGCCCGCGATGGCGGAACTCCTCCACGTCCCGGTGCCGGACTTCTGCGACGCCTGGGCGTCCGAGCGTTACGCGTACGACCGCGGCGCCTCGGACACGGAGTACTGGTGGGCCGTCGGTGCCCGGCTCGGAGTACCGGTGGACGAGGAACTGGCCGCGCGGCTCACCGCGATCGACATCTCCGGCTGGATCGAGACCCGGCCGGAGGCACTCGCGCTGCTCGCCGAACTGGCCGAAGCGCGAATCCCGTTGGCGCTGCTCTCCAATGCCCCGTACTCGCACGCGCGCGTCTTCCGGCGGCAGCCTTGGGCGGCCTCCTTCCGACACCTGCTGTTTTCAGGCGAGTTGGGGATGGCGAAACCGCAACCGGAGGTCTGGGACTGCCTCACGGAGCAGTTGGGCGCGCGGGCATCCGATCTGCTCTTCCTGGACGACCGGCAGGAGAACGTCGACAGTGCCAGGGCCGCGGGGCTCAGGGCTGAGCACTGGACCACCACCGACCGGGCCCGGGACCGGCTGGTGGACTTCGGGCTGTGCCCGTATCGGCCGGAAGCCTCGCCCCCGGAAGACGCGTCCCCGGCGGACGTACAGGCGACGCGGCAACACTCCGGGTGACACGGGCCGGGGCCCGGAAAGAGGGGTGCGGGCGGGCACTGGACGTGCTGGCCCGCACCCGTGGTCACCTACGGGACGGGCTTTCCCTCACAGGCTCTCGGTGCCGTCGGCCTGTCCGGTGGCACACGCTTTGAGCGAGTCCGCGACGATCGTGGGGGCGATCTCGGCGACCCGGTCGAGCAGCCTGACCAACCGCGTGTAGTCGTCGGGGGAGAGTTCCGCGCGCAGGCTCTCCTCGATCGCGGCCGAGAAACGGTTGGTGCGCCGGGATCGCTCGATCCCGGCGTCCGTGAGGGACACCAGAACCACTCGTCCGTGATCGGGAGAGATACGGCGCTCGACCAGGCCCTTGGCGTCGAGATTCTTGACGATGCCGGTCATCGTCTGTGAGGTCACCAGCGCCTCGCGCGAGAGCTGCGTGCACGACATCGACGCGCCATTCGCGAGAAAGCCGAGCACCTGGCACTGAGCCACCGTGAGGTCGATCTCGCGCAGGGCATCGGCCTTGCGCGACATGATCGCCTGCTCGGCGCGCTTGAGGTGGAAGCTGAGATTGGCGGCGAGACCGGCGTCCTGGAGATCGTCCAGCCCCAGCTCCTCGACCTGCCCGATCTCATCGATCGCGCGGTCGGCCCCGACCTCGCGGCTCGTCTGGTTCGTCATGCGGCAACCATCCCACATCGTCTTTCAGCACATCACCGGCGCCTTGCTCCTGCCATGATACGAAACTCCACATTCAGTCTACTACTTCCATAAAGTGTCCTTCATTGAAGTAGCAGGCTGAAATAGTGATGGGTGGATCCACACGTCCCGAGGCGGCACGGCCCCGCCTCGTCCCTCGTGCTAAGAAACGGCATGCGCATTCTTCTGCCCTTGCCCGAACGGGACTTCGACGTCACCGAGGTGGCCGTGCCCTGGCGGATGCTCCGCGACGCCGGCCATGACGTGGTGTTCGCGACCGAACAAGGCGGCAGGCCGCCCGAGGCGGATCCCCTGCTGCTGACGGGGGTGCTGTTCGGCAAGCTCGGCGCCGAGGCGGAGGCGAAGGACTTCTACCGGGAGATCACCGCCGACCCCGCGTACCGCACTCCCCCGGCCTGGTCCGGTCTCGTCCCGGAGGACTTCGACGGCCTGCTGCTGCCGGGTGGACACGCCCAGGGGATGCGCCAGTACCTGGGCTCCGCCTCCCTGCGCGAGAAAGTGGGCGCGTTCTGGTCGCTCGGCCGTCCGGTCGGCGCGATCTGTCACGGCGTGCTGGTTCTCGCCCGCACCCTCGACCCGGCGACGGGCCGCAGCATCCTGGCCGGCCGGCGCACCACGTGCCTGCCCGCGTATATGGAACGCAGCGCGTATTACCTGACCGCGTGGCGGCGCGGACGCTACTACAGGACCTACCCCGCGTACGTGCAGGACGAAGTCCTCGCGTCCCTCAATGACCCCGCCCAGTTCGAGCGCGGACCCGTCGAGCTGAGCCGGCGCGGCACCGCGACGGACGACTCACCGGCCTTCGTCGTGGAGGACGGCCACTACATATCGGCCCGCTGGCCGGGCGACGCCTACCTGTTCGCACGCCGCTTCGCCGCCCTCCTCGGCTGAGCCCCGGACGCCGCCTATGCTCACGCCATGGAGCAGAGCGAGGTACTGAAACGAGTCATCGGCATCCTCACCGAGGCCGGTGAGTGGCAGCGCCTTCTGGAGGAGGACGTGGAACGCGACGATCTGGACGCCGAGTCCGGCATCGTCACGGCGCTCCTGAACGAGACGATGCCGAACATAGAGATCCCGAGCGACGCCACCATCGAGGAGATCGCCGCCCTCGTCGGACGGGAGGTCGGCGGGACGATCCAGCAACTCGTCGGCGCTTTCAGCCTGGCCTTCATGATGCTCGCGCAGGTGCACGACTCCGGGCACAGCGAAATCTCGTCCTCCCAGGTCCTGAGAGACCTGGCACTGCGCGCCGAGGAAATCAGCGCGGACGACGACCCGGGCTCCGACCCCTCGGCCTGAGCCGTGGCCGGCGAGTGTACGGGCGCTCGGGAGGGCCGGAGCGGACCAGCGGTCACCGAACGCTGCCCGGGCTCCCGAAGACACGAGTCACCCACTGATCCATCCTGTTGCCGAAGTCCGATGCCGAGGTGATGTCCGAAGCCGGGAGGCACCCGGCGTCCTCAAGGTCGGCGACGAAGTCCACATCGGCCCAGCCACCACGGAACAGCACAACCGACAGCACGGCCTCGGCCGGTCCGGAGATGACCACACCGATCGAGTCCGGATCAGGAACCCGGTCCCTGTCGGTCTCCAGTGGCTGGGGCCACGACGCCGTCGCGTCCCTCCAGGTCGCCGTGCCCACTTCAAGGCCGGCCGATGTCCAGCGCGCGATCCGTTCAGCCAGAACGACAGCCACGTCGTCAAGATCAACAGCTCTGTCCATGAGGGGAGCATCTCTCATAGAGCCCTGCGCAACCACTCGTCGGGAGCGACGTAGTCGGCGTCGGCCGGCCCACGACGGGGATCGGCACGATGGAGCAGGGCCTGTCCTCGATGGTGTGCGGACACCCAGGCCCGATCGGTGCCGGTGATCTCGTCGTCGCCCCATACGAAGGAGCGCCCGGCTGCCCGGTCGACGAGGGCGCGGGTCTTCCAATGCGGTCCCTCCCGGTGATCCTGCTCTTCGGTGTCGGACGGATCCGGCCAGGTCACCACCGCCGTCTCCTTCACCCTGCGCGCGCCGTGGGGTCTGGAAGGGCTCAGGGGAGCGGACACGATCATCGTCCGCGGTACGGCCGGTCCCGCCGCCCCGCTCGCTCCCGCCGTCCGCGACGCGTTGCGGGCGGCCGCCCAGGACGGCACGCGCATCGCCTCCATCTGCGTGGGCACCTTCCCGCTGGCCGCCACCGGACTGCTCGACGGGCTGCGCGCCACCACCCACTGGATCGCGGCCGACCTCCTGGCCGCCGCCCATCCGGACGTCGAGGTCGACCCCGACGTGCTGTATGTCGACAACGGTCAGCTCCTCACCTCCGCCGGCGCCGCCGCCGGCCTGGACCTGTGCCTGCACATGATCCGTCGCGACTACGGCTCGGCCGTCGCCGCGCACGCGGCCCGGCTGTCCGTCATGCCTCTGGAACGCGAGGGCGGACAGGCCCAGTTCATCGTCCACGACTACGCGCCGACCCCGCAGGGCTCCGCGCTCGAACCCCTGCCCACCTGGCTGCAGGACAACCTGGGCTCCGATCTCACCCTCGCCGACATCGCGGCCGAGGCCGGAACCAGCACCAGGACCCTGATGCGCCGCTTCCGCGAACCGACCGGCACGACCCCGCTGCAGTGGCTCCACCGCGCGCGTCCGGCAGGCTCAGCACTTGCTGGAGACGACGCGCCACTCCGTCGAACGCGTCGGCGCCCAGGTCGGTTTCGGCTCACCCACCGCCTTCCGCGACCGCTTCAAGAGGACCACCGGCGTCAGCCCGCACGCCTACCGCCGCTCCTTCAGCTGGCGCCGGCCCGTCACGCGCCCCGGCCTCCCGCGACCGCGAACAGCAGTTGTCTCGTCTCGACGAGCAGCGCGCCGCCGACCGCCGCGGCCGTACCGCACTGCCCGTGGAAGCAGTCGGTGACATAGTCGTACGCGTCCCAGGCCGATTGCGTCGCTTTCCGCCAGACCTCCTGGTACGGGCCGGCGGCCTCGCCCGTCTCCAGTGTCTCGGCCGCGGTCTCGCAGAGGCCGGCCAGGTGGTCGGCGAGTTCGGCGTAACCGGTCAGGAACCGCGGTTCGGGCAGTTGCGGAAAGCCGTTCTCGTGCGCCGCGGTGGACAGCGTCCGTGTGATCGCGCGGAGGTGGTCGGCCACCAGACCCCACCGCACGTCCGCCTCCGGCGGTGGCTGATGAGCGTCACCGCGGCGCAGCCGCCGGACCGGATTGAGGCGTGAACTCTCCGCGTTCCGGCCACGCTCTTGTTCCAGAGCCCCGCGGATGACCGCCAACTGCCCGGCCTGCTCGTGCCAGTCCACGGCGTCGGAGGCCGACCAGTCGCCACGCAGCCCTTCCGCCACCTCGCGAAGGAGGGCGGCGCTTTCCACGGGCAGTAGCCGCAACTGCTCACGCACGGTGCGCAGGCGGACCGGCGGGAGGACAAGAGCGTTGACGGTGATGCCGATGATCGCGCCGATCGCTGTCTCGAGCAGGCGGTGCCCGATCTGGGAGGGGCTGTTGGAGCTGTAGACGATGAGGAACAGAGCGGAGGTCGCCCCGTACACGCCCTGGCTGCCCAGGCCGCGGTAGTTGCCCAGCAGCGCCAGCGGCGGCAGGGCCACGATCATGGCCCCCAGCGTGTTTCCTCCCGCCAGCCCCAGCGCGGCGGCCGCCCACAGGGTCCCCACGACGATGACGGCGAGCTGTTGCAGGGCTGAGCGCAGGGAGCGGTAGACGGTGACGTCCACGAGCGCCAGGGCGGTCCAGGGAGCCATCAGCGCCATGGGCGCGTCCAGCCACCAGCCGGCCAGCGCCCACGCGGCGATCGCGGCGACGGCCGCCTTCAACGCCTGCACCATCGCGGCGCGTTCCGTGCCGGAGTAGCTCAGCGCCTTCCGCACGGCCCGTCTTACGTGTGCGGCTTCCCACCGCAACCAGACGGCGGCCGCCGATCGTGCCGGTACCCTCGTCGCCATCGCGTCTGCCGCTTTCCCTGTCGCTGGTGGCGGACCGAAACCGGTCGCCGGGCCCGTGCCGAGCGCGGTTCACGCCCTGGACAGGAATGCCAGTGCCCCGGTGATGCGGCCGTAATCTTCAACCATCCGCTCGCCGGGGGCGGGCGAGGCGCATGCGCTGGCGGCGATCGATTCCAGGGCCTGCAAAGCCCCTCGAAACCCGCAGCGCGGAGTTCTCCCGGCGCAGGCGGCGATGTTCCGCGGTATCCGCTCCTCGGGTCCAGTTCCGGGCTTCGGCCCGGCGCTGCCAGGATGTTCCAGCCAGGGCCCGGAGCGACGTCCCACGCAAAGGGGCGGCTCTGCGCCCGCAGGAATGCCCCAACAGCGCGTCACATGACTGATTGCCCGAGGTCGCCAACCCTGCGGCAGAGCTGCTGGAGAACCGCCCCGGACGGTCACGAAACGCCGCGGAAGCGCTGGGGTCACGTCTGACCGCGTTCCGGCTCATACGCCTTCCGTCGCTGCGGCCGTGTCGGTCCGCTGCGTGACCCAACACCGCTTCCGAATAAGCCACTTCCTCGCTTCGGTTCAGTAAGGTACGGGTCAGCACAAGACCTGCCATCGGCAACGAGCCAGGACCGAACACCATTGCTCTCTCCCGCAGCCTGCCGACCGCCTCTCGCCGAACACCTCGGGCCGTTCCCACTGAATAAAACAGAGGCGTCTCGCCGATAAAAGCCCCGGTCAACAAGCGTCAGCCCCGCGCCTGCGGGGATGTTCCTTCGCCTGGGTGACGGCGTCCTCGGCGAGCTTGGTCAGCCCCGCGCCTACGGGGGCGGTCCGTTCCGGTGAGGCTGCGTGAGCGATCTCAATGCGTTCTTTCCGCCCGGGCAGGGATGGTCCGTCCGGGTCGTCGGAGCGGGCGCACAGGCGCCCCTTGTGAACGCCCTCGTCCGGACCGTTTACGCGATAGGAGTTCCCCTGTCCAGCCTAGTGCGCGAGGAAGGAGCGAGTCCCGCCCCGCTTCAACGGGCAGTAGATGCCTGCCGGGACGATCAGCGACACCTCGGAGGGTCGTAAGCGCCGGCCCGTTGTGGCACGGCAGCTTCACCGGTGACGATGCGCACCTCTGCGGGCTCGGTCACCAAGGCTCGTCCCCGCAGCCTGACCAGGCCGTCTTTGCCGGCCGTGGTAACGCTGACCTTTGTCATCCTGGCCTTGGCGCACCGCAGCACGTAGTCCGGCGCGGGTATCCAACAGATTCCCGGTATGCGGACGCGGCCCCGCTCGTTCGGCGTCGCACTCGTCACTGCCGCGCCTCCCTCAGGGCCCGCCGGAGGTTCTTGCCCGCCTTGCACGGCAACTGCGCGTCGCACGACGGACATTCCTCGGCGTGCTCCATCACCGCCGCGTACGCGGCACTGTGCTCGGGCGTCATCTCCGCATACACGGTCTCGACGTGACCGGACGCCGAGATGCCCGAGTCCGACCAGTGCTCTTCCGCCGGGCGGCCCTTCACGACGCGCCGCCGGTGACACAGGCCGGGTCCGCGCGCGGGAACCAGGACACACGGCTGCCGTACACCACGTAGTGCTGCTGGCCGAGGTCCCGGACGTCACCAAGCGCCAAGTCGCGGCCGCAAAACACGCATTCGACGCCTCGTAACTGACGCGACGACAAGCCCTGTGCATCCGGCAGCTCCCGCGCCACGGACACTTCGTCAATCTCTTTCATGATGTCCCGTCACTTCAAGTGATCTCCTGTAAGTGCACCGTAGGGCGGAGTAGAACAGAGAGAGGCACGCAGAGTGCGTGCCCTGCTACGGGAGCGCTCCATGAACACTGGCCGAATCGGCCGCCGCATCGCCTACTGGCGCGACCGTCGCGGCTTCACACAGGCAGACTTCGGACGGCTGATGGGCCAAACACGCCGGTGGGTCCAGGACATCGAGGGCGGCCAACGCCAGCAGGACCCAAGGCTGTCCGTGCTGACGCGTGCGGCTGAAGTCCTGCGCGTTCCCCTGGAGCAACTTTTGACGGACGGCCCTCCCGAGACGCCCTCGGGCAACGCGCCACCCGCCGAAGTACTTGCCGTCATCGATGTCCTCTACAGCGATGACGACAGCGATGAGGCGCCCCCGCCCCTCGTAGACCTCCGCCGCCGCCTCACCTTCTGCTGCGAAGCTTTCCAGGCGTGCCATTACGGGGCGCTCGGCAGAGACCTGCCCGCCCTGATCGTCAACGCCAGACGGTCAGCGGCAGAGGCCGACAGCGGTGCCACCGAGGCACACGTCGTACTGTCCCGTGTCCTCCAGCTGACCGCTTCGTTCCTCCATAAATACGGGCCGGCAACAGCCGTCCAAACTGCCGTGGTTGCCGACCGGGCGCTCGCCGCAGCTGAACGATCCGGCGACCCGGTTGCCATGGGAGCGGCCTGCCGTCGCGTGGCGAAATCGCTCACATATCAACAGCAGCCCCGTGCGGCCGTGGACTTTGCCCTGGGAGCTGCGCGTCGGTTGTCCACCGATCTGGAAACGAGCGGCCCACTGGGCCTGTCGACGCTCGGCATGTTGTATCTGAACGCGGCGATCGCTGAGTCATTCCTGGAGCGCTCGGCAACGGTGGTGGGCCGAGCCGTCGACCACGTCGATCAGGCGGCCGAGGTTGCTGACCGGCAGGGTGCTGATCTCGATGAGGACTACACGATGTTCGGGCCGACGAATGTCGGTCTTCACCGGGTCGATGTCCTGGCCCGTTTCGAGGATGGCTGGTCGGCACTGGAGGCGGGCGACTCCCTCGCTCAGGAGGCGGTCCGTGATCTGTCGAGAGAACGACAGGCGCAGCACCTCATCACCATGGCACGCGCTCAGCTCTTGACACGGCGAAAAGACGAGGCAGCCGCCTCCCTCGTCAAGGCTGCGAAGCTGGCCCCCGAAGAGTTCCGCGGGCGGCAGAGCGCCGTGAACCTGGTGCAGGATGTCGTGGGCGCAACGCCTGTCGCCGGTGGGGAGTTGCGTGCTCTGGCGGCCCGTTGTGGACTTCCCTCATGACACGAGTTCTCTACCTGATCGCCTGCGCGGCCGGGCCCACCCAGTACATTGACGAAGGCGTGCGGCGGGCACAGGCCCGTGGTTGGGACACCTGCCTCGTCCTGACGCCGTCAGCCATCTCGTGGTGGGAGCCACGATTGAGCGAACTGGTGGCCCTCACCGGGTACTCGGTGCGCTCCCGGTACAAACTTCCCGGGGAGAGCGATGTCCTTCCGAAGGCCGATGCCATGCTCGTGGCGCCGCTGAGCTGTACGAGCCTGAACAAGTGGGGCAACGGGATCGCCGACAATCTCGCGCTCGGTCTCGTTTCGGAGGCCGTGAACATGGGGGTGCCGGTGTTCGCCATGCCGTATTTCAACCGGGCCCAGGCCGCTCAGCCGGCCGTGGCCAGGAGCGTCGTGGATCTGCGTGCGCAGGGGGTGCGGTATCTCGACGGGCCGGACGGGTACCAGTCGCACCGGCCGAAGCACGGCGATCCGAGCGCATTCCCGTGGGACCGGGCTCTGGATGCCGTGAAACCCCATGTCCACCGTCCATGAGCCTGATGACGAAAGCACCCCCGGCCCAACCCGTGAGGGCCAGACCGAGGGCGCTTTCCCCAACGCACGTTAAGTGGGGCGAGTTGAGCGCTCACACCCCTCGGCGTCTCCGTCAAGCCTCGCCATTCACCTGGCGTCCGCCACCCGCAGCGCCCCGCCGCTCATCCGGCCTGCTCCCCGAGCCAGTCGGTGATGTTCGCGGCCGTGGCCGCAGCGTGTTCGGTGGTGAGGGTGAAGTGGTTGCCCGGGGTGGTGAGCGTGGTGCTCATGTGGGGGAGCTTCGACTGCCAGTCCGGGTCGGTGTCCGTTCCCTCCGGGGCCGGCAGCGCCTCCGACGCCCGCAGGAGCAGGGTCGGGAAAGGCGTGGGGCCGGGGTTCCAGGTGTGCAGGAGGTGTTCCATCCAGCCGTAGGCGGACAGGTCGGACGCGGTGTAACCGCCGGCCAGGTGCTCGCGCTCGTACAGGCCGTGCCACATGTGCGGCATCAGCCCGCGGGCGGCGGAAGTCTCCAGTACGTACGTGTCCAGGAGCACGACGGCCCGCACGTCCGTGCCGTGGTCGGCGAGGTACCGGGCGGTCTCGTGGGCGAGGATGCCGCCGGACGACGTGCCGAGGAGGATCACGCCTTCCTCGCTGTCGCCGCCGCCCGCGACCACGGCCTGGGCCAGCCCCGCGACCAGTGATTCCCGGCTCTCCGGCAGCGTCCCGTCCGTGCCGAAGCCCGGAGGCGTCAGGCAGGAGATGTCCCAGTCCTCGGGAAGCGCCTGGGTGAGCGCGAAGTACGTGTGGGCTCCGGTCAGCGGAACGACGGGGGCCACACAGACCAGACGGGGCCCCGAGGTGCCCGCCGTGAGCCGGTCCACGGTCGGCGGCAGAAGGTCGCCGCTCCTGGGCCGGAGCGCCGCGAGGTTGCGGAGCAGCATGTCGCCCTCTTCGAGACGGCCGGTCCGCATCGCCTCGCGGTGGAGGCTGACGACCAGATCGGTCGGCGAGGCGGCGATTGTTTCCTTCTTCTCCTCCTGCGGTGCGGCGAGACGGTCGAGAAGGTGGTCGGCCAGGGCGGCCGGGGTCGGGTGGGTGAGGACGACGGTGCTGGGCAGCGTCGTGCCCATCGCCGCGACGAGCCGGTTCCGCAGGTCGACCGCCGCGAGCGAGTCCATGCCGTTGTCACGGAACGCCGCGTCCTCCTCGACCGCCTGGCCGGAGTTGTGACCGAGCGCCGCCGCGGCCTCGCCGCGTACCAGGTCGACGAGGAGTCGCCGCTGTTCCTCGGCCGGAAGGCTCCGCAGCCGTTCAGCGAAACCGTCCTCGCCACCGGTGGGCACGGGCTCCTCGGCCCGGTACTCCTCCGCCAGTTCGCTGAGGAACGGGACAGGTCCGGCCGAGGTGACGACGGGGAGGTAACGCTCCCAGTCGATGTCGGCGACCGTCAGCGCGGTCTCCTCCTCGTGGAGCGCCTGGGCGAGTCCGGCCAGGGCCAGGCCGCCGTCGAGGAAGGACACCCCGCCGCGGACCATCTGTTCGGCGGCCTTCTCGCCCAACTGTTGGCGTGCCTCGTCCCACGGGCCCCAGGAGATCGCCGTGGCGCGGGCGCCTCGGGTGTGGCGCCGCACCGCCAGCGCCTCCAGGTACGCGTTGGCCACCGCCTGCGCCACGTGGTCGCCGACGCCCCAGGTGCCGGCCACCGACAGGGGCAGGACGAAGGCGTCCAGGGCGGTGTCGTCCAGCAGTTCGTCGAGGTGCGCGGCGCCGGTCACCTTGGCGCGCGCCGCGTCGGCGACGTGGTCGGCGCTCGCCGTGCCGAGGGGGCCGAGGGTGCGTGTCCCCGCCATGTGCACCACCGAGCGCACCGGCGCGCCGTCGGAGGCGAGCCGGTCGAGCACCGCCGCGACGGCGTCTCGGTCGGTCAGATCGCAGCGCACCGCTTCGGTTTTCGCGCCCAAGTCGTTCAGCTCCGACAGCAGTTCGGGCGCGCCCGGAGCCGTGTCACCGCGCCGGCTCAGCAGGACCAGGCGCTCGGCTCCCTGCCGGGCCAGCCATCGGGCGACGTGAGCGCCCATCGCTCCGGTGCCGCCGGTCACCAGCGTCGTGCCGCGGGGCGACCAGGTGCCGGGCGAACCGGTAGGCGCCGGCGCCCGCTTCAGCCGCCGGACGAGGACACCCGAGGACCGCACCGCCGCCTGGTCCTCCCCCGTGCTTCCCGACAGCAGCGCGGCGAACCGTCCCGCCGCCTCGGAGTCGAGCCGCTCGGGGAGGTCGACCAGACCGCCACGCAGCGATGGTGCCTCCACCGCCGCCGTCCGTCCGAGTCCGAGGACCATGGCCTGCCGTGGATCGCGCACCGGGTCGGCCGGGCCGGTCGAGACCGCGCCGCGGGTGACCGCCCACAGCGGTACCTCGGCGCCGGACGCCATCAGCGCCCGGACCAGCGACAGTGTCAGCGCCGGACCAGCGGGCAGCGCGGGCTCGCCGCCGTACGGCTCGTCTCCGTCCGGTTCTTCGGCGGTCGCGAGCAGGGAGAGCACACCGGCCACGGTGTTGACGTCGCCGAGCCGTGCCGCCAGCACCTCGGGGTCGGCGCAGGTCCCGTCGAGGACGACACGGCGCGTCCGGGCGCCGTGCGCGGTGAGCGCGGCCAGTACGTCCGTGTCGTCGACGCCGTCGGCGCTCACGGCGAGCCATGTTCCGGTCAGGACCGGGCCGGTGGGGACGCGCAGGGGTGTCCACACCGACCGGTAGCGGTACGAGCTGACCAGGGTGTGCTCGTCCTGCCGCTTGCGCCAGGACGAGAGCGCCGGGATCACCGCGTCAAGCGCGTCCTTGCTTTCGGCTTCCAGGCCGATCAGCGTGGCGACGGCCGCGGCGTCCCCCTGGTCGACGGCGTTCCACAGCGGCTCGTCGGTGGAGTCGGCCGAACGGGGCGCCGAGGCCGGGGCGGGCGGAGCGGTCCAGTAGAACTCGTGCTGGAAGGCGTAGGTGGGCAGGTCCACGGTGCGGCCGCCGGGCAGCACCGTGCTCCAGTCGACGGCCACGCCGTGCGCGTACGCCTCCCCCACCGAGCGCAGGACACGGTCCCAACTGCCCTGGTCCCGGCGCAGGGTGCCCAGGGTGACCGCCCGGCTGCCCTCGCTCTCGATGATCTCGGTGGTGCCGACCGAGAGCACCGGGTGCGGGCTGACCTCGATCATGCAGCCGTACCCCTCGCGCACCAATGTCGTCATCGTCTCGGCGAAGGACACGGTCTCGCGCAGATTCCGGCACCAGTAGCGGGCGTCCAGTTCCTCACCGTCCAGCCGGGTTCCGGTGACCGTGGAGTAGAACGGCACTTCGGAGGCGCGCGGCCGTACGGTGGTCAGCTGCTCAAGCAGCTCGGTCTCGATCCGTTCGACATGGGCGGAGTGGGCGGCGAAGTCCGCTCCGGCCAGCCGCCAGCGCATGACGCCGGCGGCGGACAGGCCGCGCTCGGCCTTGTCGATGGCTGCCGGATCGCCGGAGATCGTGACCGTCCTCGGTCCGTTGACCGCCGCGATCGACACCGTGCCCGGGACCTCGTCCAACACCGCCCGCACCTGCTCGGGCGACGCCATCACCGACATCATCGCGCCGGTGCCGGAGAGTTGTTCGTGGATGAGCCTGCTGCGCAGGGCCACCACGCGCGCGCCGTCCTCCAGCGACAGACCGCCGCTGACACAGGCGGCGGCGACTTCGCCCTGGGAGTGGCCGATCACAGCGGCCGGTTCGACGCCGAGCGAGCGCCACAGGGCGGCGAGGGACACCATGACGGCCCACAGCAGGGGCTGTTGTACGTCCGGTCGCCCTTCGATCGGCGGAGTGCCGGCGTCGCCGCGCATCACGCCGGTGAGCGACCAGTCGAGGTACGGGGTCAGGGCCGCCTCGCACTCGGCGACGCGGGCGGTGAAGACGGGAGAGACGTCGAGCAGCCCGGCGGCCATGCCCGGCCACGCCGCGTCCTGGCCGGGGAAGACGAAGACGACCGGGCCGCGCTCGGGCGCGGTTCCCCGCAGCACACCGGCGTGCGCGGTGCCCTGGGCCAGGGCCGCCAGGCTTTCGCGCAATGCCTCGCTGTCGTCACCGACCAGCACCGCCCGGTGCTCGAACGCGGCACGGGTCGTCGCCAGCGAGTGCCCGACGTCCAGGGGCCGCAGCCCGGGGTGGTCGGCCAGGTGGGCGAGCAGTTTCTCGGCCTGGGCGCGGAGCGCGCCGGCCGTCTTGCCCGCCAGCGGCCACGCGACAGGCCCTTGCGGTGCCGGGTTGTCCGGAAGCGAGGGGCCGGCGGACGGGGACTGACCATCCGGCAAGGACCGGTCGGCGGGCAGGGACCGGCCCGCCGTCCCGGGAGCCTGTTCCAGGACGACGTGCGCGTTGCTCCCGCTCATGCCGAACGCCGACACCGCGCCCCGCCGCGGCCGGCCGGACTCGGGCCACGGCGTCGGCTCGGCCAGCAGGCTGACGGCGCCCGCGTCCCAGTCGATGCGCGAGGACGGCTCGGTGGCGTGCAGGGTCTTGGGCAGGCTGCCGTGCCGCAGCGCCATCACCATCTTGATGACGCTCGCGACCCCGGCGGCGACCTGGGTGTGCCCGATGTTGGACTTGACCGAGCCGACCAGCAGCGGCGAGTCCGCGTCGCGGTCCTGGCCGTAGGTGGCCATCAGCGCGTGCGCCTCGATCGGGTCGCCCAGGGCCGTACCGGTTCCGTGCGCCTCGACAGCGTCGACGTCGGACGGGAGAAGGCCGCTGTTGGCCAGGGCCTGCCGGATGACGCGCTGCTGCGCGGGGCCGCTCGGTGCCGTCAGCCCGTTGGAGGCGCCGTCGGAGTTGACCGCCGATCCGCGGACGGTGGCCAGGACCGGGTGACCGTGCCGGACGGCGTCCGACAGCTTCTCCAGCACCAGGACCCCGCCGCCCTCGGCCATGCCCATGCCGTCCGCCGATTCGGCGAACGCCTTGCTGCGCCCGTCGGGTGCCAGGACGCGGTGCCTGCTCAGCGAGACGAGGACGTCCGGGGCCGACAGCACCGTCGCGGCGCCGGCCAGCGCCAGCGACGTCTCTCCCGAGCGCAGCGACTGGCATGCCATGTGGATGGCGACCAGGCCGGACGAGCAGGCGGTGTCCACCGTCACGGACGGACCGCTGAAGTCGAACAGGTAGGCGAGACGCCCCGAGAGCACGCTGGGCATCGTTCCCGTGAGCTGGTATCCGTCGGAGTCCTCCGAGACCCCGGTGCCGTACTCCTGGGGGAAGGCGGAGACGAACGTGCCGGTCGTGCTGCCCCGCAGGGACGCCGGGTCGAGCCCGGCACGTTCGAACGCCTCCCAGGTCAGCTCGAGCAGCATCCGCTGCTGCGGGTCCATCGAGACCGCCTCGCGCGGGGAGATGCCGAAGAATCCCGGGTCGAACTCGGCCACCCCGTCGAGGAAACCGCCCGCTCCCGCGTAGGTCTTGCCCGCGCGCTCCGGGTCGGGGTGGTACACGCCCGGGTCCCAGCCGCGGTCGGCCGGCAGCGGGGACAGGGTGTCCGTGCCCTCGGCCAGCAGCTCCCACAACTGCTCGGGCGAGCGCACCTGGCCGGGGAACCGGCAGCTCATTCCGATGATCGCGATCGGCTCCGCGGCGTCAGTGCCGTCGGCGCGGCCGCCCGCCGTGGCCGGGGCCTGCTCGGTGGGCCGCCCCAACCCGCTTGGTTCGCCGCCGAGTTCGGTCCACAGGTGGGCGGCCAGAGCCTCCGGCGTCGGGTAGTCGTAGATCAGCGTCGAGGGCAGACGCAGGCCCGTTCGCTTCCGCAGGCCGTCACGGAACTGACCGGCGGTCAGGGAGTCGAAACCCAGGTCCCTGAACGTCCGTCCGGCCGCGACCGCCGCCGTCCCCCCGTGCCCGAGTACCGCGACGACCTGCTCACGCAGCAGTTGCAGGAGTGCGGCGCGGGCCTGGTCGGCTGTGAGCCCGGCCAGCAGGCCGGTGGCGTCCGTGCCGGCAGCGGCGGCAGTGCGACGGGTGGGTCCGGCGGGTACCGGGCCGTGGAAGACGGCAGGCGCGCTGTCGGCCTGCGGGACGACGGGGTCGTGCCCGCCGGTGCCGGACACCGGGACGGGCAGCCGTTCCGGACCCGGCAGCGGCTCCCCGGCCGGGGTCCGTATGACCTCGGCGGTCTCCGAGCGCAGCGTCAGCGCGCGTACGGAGATGACGGGATCGCCGGCGGCGTCGGACGCGCTCAGCGTGAGCGTGTCCTCGCCCGTCCTGCTCATCCGGACGCGCAGCACCGTAGCGCCCTCGGCGTGCAGGGACACCCCGGACCAGGCGGCGGGCAGCCGCCGGCCGACGGCGTCGTCGGGCCCGGTCAGCGCGGCGACGGGGAGCGCCGCGTCCAGGAGCGCGGGGTGCAGGCGGAAGGCGCCGGCCTCCTCGGTGAGCGGTGCGGGCAGGGCGATCTCGGCCAGCACATCGTCGCCGGCCCGGTAGACGGCGCGTACGCCCGGGAGCGCCGGTCCGTCGGTCGCGTGCCGCTCGCGGAGCGCGTCCAGGTCGACCGGCACGGCGCCCCCGGGCGGCCACACCCGCTCGTCGGCGCCGGTCACGGGCGCGCCCGGCGCGAGTACGCCGGTGGCGTGCGGGGTCCAGGGCGCGTCCCGATCGTCGGCCGGCCGCGCGTGGACGGCCAGGGTGCGGCGGCCACGGTCGTCCGGACGGCCGAGCATCACCTGAATCCTGGCCGCGCCGCCGGCCGGTCCGGACAGCACCAGCGGTGCGAGCAGGGTCAGTTCCTCGACCAGACCGCAGCCGACCTCGTCGCCCGCCCGGATCGCCAGCTCCACGAATCCGGTCCCGGGGAAGAGCGCGGGTCCGTCCACGGCAGGGCCGGAAAGCCACCGCTGCTCCGTCGCCGACAGCAGGCCGGTACAGAGCAGGCCGCCGGTCTCGGGCAGCTCCACGACCGCGCCGAGCAGCGGGTGTTCGGCGCGTCCGAGACCCGCGGAGACGACACCGGCGCCCGCGTTCGGGGTTGTGGGCGCGAGCCAGTAGCGCTCGCGCTGGAAGGCGTAGGTGGGCAGCGCGACGCGGCGCGCTCCGGTCCCGGCGAACAACTCGGCCCAACGGACCCGCAGGCCCTGCGTGTACAGGCGGGCGGCCGCCGTCACCGCCGCGGTCTCCTCACCGCGGTCCTTGCTCAGCAGCGGTACGGCCTCGACGCCCGCCGCGTCGGTCAGGGCGTCCTGCGCCAGTACGGACAGCGAGGAGTCCGGGCCGAGTTCGAGGAAGGTGCGGCTGCCTGTGGCGGCCGCGGCGGTCACGGCGTCGGCGAACCGCACGGTCACACCGACGTGTTCCACCCAGTAGCCGGGCGTGCTGATCCGCTCCGCGCCGATCGGCTCGCCGGTGACGGTCGAGACGATCGGGATGCGCGGCTCGTTCAACGTCAGGGTCTCGACGACGGCGCGGAAGCCGTCCAGCATCGGCGTCATCAGCGGGGAGTGGAAGGCGTGGCTGACGCGCAGCCGTGTGGTCTTGCGGCCCTCGGCGGCGAACCGGTCCGCGACGGCCTCGACGGCGTCGGTCTCGCCGGAGATCACCACGGCCTGCGGGCCGTTGACCGCGGCGAGTCCCACCCGGTCCGCGACAGCGGCGAGCAGGGGCGCGACCTCGGCCTCGGTGGCCCGCAGCGCGACCATGGCACCGCCTTCGGGCAGCGCCCGCATCAGCCGTCCGCGTGCGGCGACGAGCGTGCAGGCGTCGGGCAGGGACAGTACGCCCGCGACGTGCGCCGCCGCGATCTCGCCCACCGAATGCCCGATCAGCAGGTCGGGCGCCGTCCCCCAGGACTCCACCAGCCGGAAGAGGGCCACTTCCAGCGCGAACAGCGCGGGCTGGGCGTAATCGGTACGGTTCAGCAGCCCCGCGTCGTCGCCGAGGACCACCTCGCTCAGCGGCCGCTCCAGCTCAGCGTCGAGCAGCGCGCAGATCTCGTCCCATGCCGCCGCGAACACCGGGAAACGGGCGTGCAGTTCGCGGCCCATGCCCAGCCGCTGCGCGCCCTGCCCGGCGAAGAGGAGCGCCAGGGGCCCGGGGTCGCCCATCGCGGTGCCCTCGGCCGCCGTCACCGGCTGCCCGCCGTCGTCGTCCGCGCTGTCGGTGGCGGCCAGGAGGACCGTACGGCACTCCAGTTCGGAGCGGGTTGTCGCGAGCGAGTAGCCGATGTCCAGCGTGGTCGCGCCGGCGCCGTCCATGTACGCGGCCAGCCGGTCGAGTTGGTCCCGCAGCGCCTCCTCGGTGCGGGCCGACACCGGCCACGGCACCACCTCGGGCCGGACCGGCGCCGGGAGGGCTGCAGCCGTCTGCCCAACGGGTACGTCCTCAGGCGGCTGTTCAACGATGACATGGGCGTTCGTGCCGCTGATCCCGAACGACGACACGCCCGCGCGCCGGGGCCGCTCGGCCTCCGGCCACGGGAGGGGCGACGTGAGCAGTTCCACCGCGCCGGCCGACCAGTCCACCTGCGACGACGGCGCGTCCACGTGCAGTGTCCTGGGCAGAACGCCGTGCCGCATCGCCAGGATCATCTTGATGACGCCCGCGACCCCGGAAGCGGCCTGCGTGTGACCGATGTTGGACTTGATCGACCCCAGCAGCAGCGGGCGCTCCCGGTCCTGCCCGTAGGTGGCGAGCAGCGCCTGGGCCTCGATCGGGTCACCCAGCCGGGTGCCGGTACCGTGCCCCTCCACCGCGTCCACGTCCGACGGCACCAGACCCGCGACGCCCAGGGCCTGACTGATCACCTCGCGCTGCGAGATGCCACTGGGGGCGGTCAGGCCGTTCGACGCGCCGTCCGAGTTGACGGCGGTGCCGCGCAGGACGGCGAGCACCCGGCGGCCGTCCCGGACCGCGTCCGAGAGCCGTTGCAGGACCAGGACGCCCACACCCTCGGACCATCCGGTACCGTCCGCGGCCTCCGCGTACGCCTTGCAGCGGCCGTCGGACGACAGGCCGCCCTGCCGGGCGAACTCCACGAAGATCCCGGGTTCGGACATGACGGTGACGCCGCCGGCCAGCGCCAGGGAGCATTCTCCGGAGCGCAGGGCCTGCGCCGCCAGGTGAAGTGCCACCAGTGACGAGGAGCAGGCCGTGTCCACGGTCAGCGCGGGACCCCGCAGCCCCAGGGCGTAGGCGATACGGCCGGACAGGACGCTCGGGGAGGTGCCGGTCAGCAGATGTCCCTCCGCCTCGCCGTGGCTGTCCTGGAGCCGGGGACCGTAGTCCTGGGCCATCGCGCCCACGAACACACCGGTCCTGCTGCCGTGCAGGGACGACGGAGCGATCTCGGCGCGCTCCACCGCCTCCCAGCTCACCTCCAGGGCCAGCCGCTGCTGCGGGTCCATGGCCGCCGCCTCGCGCGGCGAGATGCCGAACAGCGCCGCGTCGAAGCGGTCCGCGTCGTACAGGAAACCGCCCGGCCTGCCGGCTGCCAGCAGTTCCCGTGCCCATCCCCGGTCGGCGGGCATGCCGGACATGGCGTCGGTCTCGCCCGACACCAGATCCCACAGCTCCTCCGGCGAGGTCACGCCGCCCGGGAAGCGGCACGCCATGCTCACGACGGCGATCTGTTCGTGCGCCGGGTCCGCGCCGGGTTCCGTCGGTCCTTCGCCGGTGGCCGGTTCTTCGCCGGTCGCCGTCCCCGCGAACTCACCGGCCAGATGATCGGCGAACCGGTCCGGGGTGGGATGGTCGAAGAGCGCGGTGTTGGGCAACCGTACTCCGGTCGCCTCCTTGAGCCGGGTCACGAGCTCCACCGTCATGGCCGAGTCGAAACCCAGCTCCTTGAAGGACTGCGCCGGATTCGTCCGTTCCGCGGAACTGAAGCCGAGCACCACGGCGGTCTCCGCGCGAACCAGCTTCCCCAGGGCGGCGCGTGTCCACGGAGCGTCGGACTCCGTGCGGCTCGGCTCCGTACCCGTGGTGTCCCTTATCGCGGTGTGATCGTCCCCGGGGGCCGGAGCAGCCGCGGCCTGGAACACGGCTTCGCCCATTGGCTCCTGGAGCCAGTACCGCTCCCGCTGGAACGCGTACGTCGGCAGGGCGACCCGCCGCGCGCCGGTCCCGGCGAACGAACCCGTCCAGTCGACCGGCGCACCGCGGACGTACAGCTCCGCGAGGCAGGTCAGGAACCGGTCCGCCCCGCTCAGGTCCCGGCGCAGCGTGCCGACGGCGACCGCCCGGACGTCGACCTCGTCGATGATCTCCCGCAACCCGCCGGTCAGCACGGGGTGGGAGCTGACCTCGACGAAGACCTCGTGGCCCTGCCCGAGCAGTGCGCGTACGGCCGGTTCGAAGGCGACGGTCCCGCGCAGGTTGCGGTACCAGTACCCGGCGTCCACACCGGTGGTGTCGAGCCAGTCGCCGGTGACGGTGGAGAAGAACGGCACCTCGGCGCGGCGCGGGGCGATGCCCTCCAGCGAGGCCGACAGCTCCTCGCGTACGCGCTCCACCTGGGACGAGTGCGAGGCGTAGTCGATGGCGATCCGCCGCACCCGGACGTCCGCGTCCGTCAGTTCCGCGAACAGCGCCTCCAGAGCCTCCAGTTCGCCGGAGACCGCCACCGAGTTCGGTCCGTTCAACGCAGCGACCGAGATCCGGCCGTCCCAGCGGTGCAGCCGGGCCTCGACCTCGTCCCGAGGCAGCGCCACCGACAGCATGCCGCCGGAGCCAGCGAGGCCGCGTCCGATGACCTGGCCGCGCAGGGCGGCGACCCGGGCCGCGTCCTCCAGGGACAGCGCGCCGGAGACGCACGCCGCCGCGATCTCCCCCTGGGAGTGGCCGAGCACCGCGTCCGGGACCACTCCGTGCGCCTGCCACACCGCCGCGAGGGAGACCATCACCGCCCAGGAGGCGGACTGGACCACGTCGACCCGGTCCAGGGTCGGTGCCCCCGGGACCTGCCGGAGTACGTCGAGCAGTGACCAGTCCACGTGGGGCGCCAGGGCGGCGGCGCACTCGGCAAGCCGCTCGGCGAACACCGGGGACTCCGCCATCAGCCGGGCGCCCATGCCCGCCCACTGGGAGCCCTGGCCCGGGAACACGAATACGGTTTTGCCCTCGATGTCGGCGACTCCCCGCACCACGCCGGGCGCCGGCTCACCGCCGGCCAGTGCCGCCAGCGCGCCCGGGGCGTTCGGCGCCTCGGGCGCGCTGGCGGCACTGGCCGGGACGTCCGGCCGGTCCGGCGCGAGGACGACGGCGCGGTGGTCGAACGCGGTCCTGGTGGACGCCAGGGAGAAGCCCACGTCCACCGGGGTGAGTTGGTCGTTCTCCTCCAGATGCGACGCGAGTGCGGCGGCCTGGGCGCGGAGCGCGTCCCGGGTGCGGCCGGACAGCGGCCACGGCACGGCACAGCCTGTTGCGCTGTCCGGCGTTTCCGTGCCCGCGTCCGTGTCCGCGCTCTCGGGGGCGGGTTCGGCTGCGGACACGATGAGGTGGCAGTTGGTGCCGCCCAGGCCGAACGAGGACACGCCTGCGAGGGCGCGGCCGTCGCGGTAGAGCCAGGGACGGGTCCGGGTCACCACGTCCAACTGCCAGTCGGCGAAGCTGATCCGGGGGTTGGGCCGTTCGAAGTTCAGGCTCGCAGGCAGCTCGCCGTTCCGCAGGGACAGCGCGACCTTCAGGAGGCCTGTGATGCCCGCGGCGCCCTCCAGGTGCCCCACGTTCGTCTTGGCGGAACCGACCAACAGCGGTCCCCCGGTGCGCCCTTCGCCGTATACGGCGCCGAGCGCCGCCGCCTCGACCGGATCGCCCACGCGGGTACCGGTCCCGTGCAGCTCCACGTACTGGACCTCGCCCGGGTCTACCTCGGCCCGTCGGCAGGCGGCCTGCAGCACGGCACGCTGTCCGCCGGGATCGGGGGTGGTGAGGCCCTCCGCGGGGCCGTCGTTGTTGACCGCGCTCCCCTCGATGACGCAGTAGATCTCGTCGCCGTCGGCCAGCGCACTCGCCAGGGGCTTGAGCAGCACCATGCCCGCGCCCTCGCCGCGGACGTACCCGTTGGCGCGCTCGTCGAAGGTGAAGGAGCGGCCGTCCGGGGAGAGGGCGCCGAGCTGGTCGGCCGCCGTCGCGCTGTCCTGTGCCAGGTTGAGATGCACACCGCCGGCCAGCGCCGTGTCCGACTCACCGCGCCGCAGGCTCTCGCACGCGAGGTGCACCGCCACCAGCGACGACGACTGCCCGGTGTCCACGACCAGGCTCGGCCCCCGGAGCCCGAGGAAGTAGGAGAGGCGGTTCGCGATCACACTGCGGTTCAGACCGGTGAGGGTGTGATGCCCGATCGCCGCCGGTCCCCTGCGCCGGTCCAGCGCGCTGTAGTCGTCCGCGGTCACACCGACGAACACACCGGTGTCGCTGCCCCGTACGGCGGCCGGCAGTACGCCCGCGTCCTCCAGGACCTCCCACCCGAGCTCCAGCGTGAGACGCTGCTGTGGGTCCATCGCACGCGCTTCGCGGGGAGAGATTCCGAAGAACTCGGCGTCGAAGCCGTCTACTTCGTCCAGGAAGGCGCCCCGGCCGGTCGCGCCTGAGGGAGCCGCTCCGTCGCTCCACCGCCCCGGCGGCACCTGACCGACCGCGCTCGCGCCGTCGGTCAGCAGCCGCCAGAACCCTGCGGGGTCTTCCGCGGACGGCAGTCGGCAGGAGACCCCCACCACCGCGACGGCGTTGTCCCTCACACGGACGCGTTCAGCAGAAATGAAATCGGATCGGCTCACAGGGCCGCTCCCCATTCTCTTCGGTCTTCGCAAGCTCATCGGGAAGGGAACGCGTGCTGCCAACACACCTGGTCCCCAACGAATCCGGCGGCACCGGACTGCCATTCAAGTCGTGACAATGCGTCGACGCTACAGCGGAAATCATGAAGATCCAATCTTTCCGAACCCCCGTTTTTAAATGGTCGTTTCAGAATGAGATCGGTGTGGTGGCTTGGTAGTCGGGGTGTTGTGTTGGCATGTTTTGCCGGGTGTCCGATGATCTTGTCCCAGATGATCTGCGGGAGTGGACGGTCCCCACCGGGCGCACGCTCAAACCGTGCCCCGAGAACCCCCTCTCCCGGCGTCCGGACCCCCCTGAGGAAGGCTGCCCAGGCAGGTCGCGGGCCGGTCCGTCAGTAAACTGCGCGCCTGACCAAGGTGCTTGCAGTGACAGACGAAGAGGATGCCGAACATGGCGAAGCCACAGCCGCGACAGGTGAGCGCCCACGCCTGGGCCTGGGTGGACGAAAGCGGACTCTGGGGTCACGCCAACTCCGGACTGATCACGCAGGGATCCGACGCGCTCCTGGTGAACACACTCCATGACCGCAGGGAGACGGAGAGCATGCTCGCGTCCATCGGCGCGTCACTGCCGGACGTCCGTATCGACCGCGTACTCCTCACCGACTCGTCGCCGCACAACTACTGGGGCCTGGGCGCGCTGGAGGGCATCGAGCCCATCGTCTCGTACCGGGCGGCGGCCAAGATGGCGGGACGGATATCCCCGGCCGAGACCGCCGCGATCATCGATTCGGCCGCCCCGGGTACACCGCTGAACCGGTACCTGCACAAGCTGTTCGGCGATTTCGACTTCGCGGACGGTGAACGTTTCACACCCGCCGGCTCCTTCAGCGGGCGCTCCGGTCTCCAGGTCGGCACCGAGAAGATCGAGCTGATCGAGTTCGGCTCCGCGCAGGCAGAGTCGAACACCGTGGTGTGGCTCCCCGAGGACAGCGTCCTGTTCACCGGCGACCTGCTCAGCCCCGGCATTCACCCGGCGGTCTGGTCGGGGTCCCTGACCGGCTGGCACGCCGCCTGTGCCCAACTCATCGACCTGCGCCCGCAGATCGTGGTTCCGGGTCACGGACCCGTCACCGACACCGCCGGTCTCGCCGATTTCCGGGACTACCTGTACCACCTGATCGACCAGATACGACTGAGGTTCGAGAAGGGCATGCCGGCCGAAGAGGCCGCCGTCGACGTCCCGTTGGACCAGTGGGAGCACTGGGGCCACCGGGAGAACCTCGCCGTGACCGTCGGCGCAGTCTACCGGGAGCTCGCCGCGGAGAACTCCACGTCCTACTCCGCGGTCATGACACTGGCCGCGGAGATCGATTCCGGACGTCGCCGCCGCCCCCGGATCCATCCGCAGGACTCGGACCGCTTCGACGCGACACCCGCCGGCGAGGCCTACGCCAAGACCGCGAGCCAGTCGCTGAACGGGCTGCTCGCGGACCGCCCCGCGCCGAACGTCATCCGCACCATCGCCAACCACCCGGGGCTGCTGACCGCGATACAGCCCCTGATCGCGCACGTGGCCGGCGATGACCTCGGGGCCCGCGAGCGGGAACTCGTCATCCTGCGTACGGCCTGGCGGTCGCAGGCCCAGTACATCTGGGCCCACCACCACTCCGCGGGACTCTTCGTCGGGCTGAGCGAGACGGAGATCGCCCGGGTCGCCTCGGAGGACACCTCGGAGTGGACGCCCTTCGAGAGGGCCCTTGTCGTCGCGGTCGACGAGCTCCACACCGACTCGGTTCTCTCGGAAGGCACATGGAAGCAGCTCGCCGAACGCTACGGAAAGGAGCAGCTCCTCGAACTGCTGGCGCTCACCGGCACGTACAAGACCCTGGCGTTGATCCTGAACTCCTCCTTCACCCCGTTCGACTCCTGGATGGAAGACCCGGCGATCCTGCCTGACGCCCCCCGGCGCGGCTGAGTTCCGGCATCCGGTGCGCGCCCGCTCGGGTGGGCGCGCATCAGGGCATGGAAAGAGGGCGTCGTGCGCGCACAACGCCCCTGGAGAAACACACTCTTTTCCACGCTCGTTCTCGAAGCGGATCGAGGGTTGTCGCGACCGCTCAATGCCGGTCCGCATCCAAACCCGGCATCGAATTCTCGGGTCTGCTGCCCGGCAGGGGGAAGGCGAGCGGCCCGCCATCCGGCGGGCCGCTCGCCTTCCCGTCCGCTACTTCTTCCGGATCAGTGTGATGCCGTCCGCCATGGGGACCAGCGACATGTGCACCCGCGGGTCGTCGCGCACCAGCAGGTTGAACGCGCGGATCGCTGTGGTGTCGGGGTCCTGGGCCTCGGGGTCCACGACCCTGCCGAAGAACAGGGTGTTGTCGACCACGATCAGACCGCCGTCGGCGAGAAGGGTCAGCGCCAGCTCGTAGTAGTCCGGGTAGCGCTGCTTGTCGGCGTCGATGAAGACGAAGTCGAACGTGCCGGGGCCCTCGTCGGCGAGGATGGCCTCAAGGGTCCCGGTCGCGTCACCGACCCGGAGATCGATCTGCTCGTCGACGCCCGCCTTGGCCCAGTAGTCGGCGCCGATCTGCGGCCAGCGGTTGGTGATGTCACAGGTGACCAGCTGTCCGCCGGGCACGAGCGCGCGGGCCAGGCACAGGGTGCTGTACCCGGTGAACGTACCGATCTCCAGGATCCTGCGTGCCGGCGTGAGACCGGCCAGCAGCGTCAGCAACTGCCCTTCCTCGGGCATGACTTGCAACGCACTGCCCGCGGGAAGCTCCGACGTCGTCTCGCGCAGCCCCCGCAGGATGTCGTCCTCGCGCAGCGAGGTCTCCCGGATGTAGTCCGAGAGCCCGGCCGAGAGACCTACCTGATTCGCCATACGTCATCCATCTTCTCTGATCGGAACCGGCCGGTGAGCGCTCAGACGCCCTGAAGGGCGACGGCGTGGAGCTTCATCGTGGCCGGCGGGGCAAAGGCCGCCGGAAGCAGATGCAGCCGCTGGATGTCGTCCTGCGCGGGCGCGGGCAGCCCGGCGCGGCAGTCGCACGGCTCGTCGGTGAATCCGCCCATGCGGTAGGCGATCTCCATCATCCGGTTGCGCTCGGTCGGCCGGAAGTCGGCGACCACGTGGGCGCCCGCGTCCGCGGCCTGGCCGACAAGCCAGCCGAGGATCACGGAGCCGGCGCCGAATGACACCACACGACACGACGTGGCGAGCAGCTTCAGGTGCCAGACGTCGGCCCGCTTCTCCACGAGTTGGAGGCCGACAGCGCCGTGCGGTCCGAACCGGTCGGTGAGCGTGGTCACCAGAACCTCGTGGCTCGGATCGTCCAGCAGCTTGCGAAGGTCGGAGATGGAGTAGTGCACCCCGGTGGCGTTCATCTGGCTGGTGCGCAGCGTCAGTTCCTCCACCCGGGACAGCTCGTCCTCGGTGGCGCGCTGGATGCGCATCTCCAGTTCCAGGGAGCGCAGGAAGTCGTCGCTCGGGCCCTGGAACTCCGCCTCGGCCGACTTCCGCCGGAATCCGGCCTGGTACATCTGCCGCCGGCGGCGCGAGTCCACCGTGACCGTCTCCGGGCTGAACTCCGGCAGGCCCGCCAGGCCGGCCACCTGCTCGGCGGTGTAGCAGCGGACCTCCGGCAGATGGAACTGGACTTCCGCCCGCTCCGTCGGCTGGTCGTCCACGAAGGCGATGGTGCCGAGCGCGAAGTTCAGCTCGTCGGCTATCTCCCGCACCGAGTCCGACTTCGGGCCCCAGCCGATGTGCGGCAGTACGAAGTAGTCGGCGACGCCCAGCGCCTCCAGCTGCTTCCATGCCCGGTCGTGGTCGTTCTTGCTGGCCACCGACTGCAGGATGCCGCGGCTGTCCAGTTCGGCAATGAGTTCCACGACGCCGGCGGGGAGCTTTACCTCGCCGTCCTCCAGGAGTGTGCCCTGCCACAGGGTGTTGTCGAGGTCCCAGACAAGGCACTTCACGATCGACGGCTGGTCAGCCACGGCTCTCCCTTGTTTCTTGTCGCCTGCTTGGTGTCGCCCGCTTCATGTCGCCGGTGTCAGGACGCCGGTGTCACGTCGCCGGCATCGACATCGTGTAGTCGGAAAGGATCAGCTGGCAGATCTCCGTGCTGCCCTCGATGAGTTCCATGAGCTTCGCGTCGCGGTAGGCGCGCTCGACCACATGGCCCTCGTGCGCGGCCGCCGAGCCCAGGACCTGTACGGCGGTGGCCGCGCCCTGCGCGGCCTGAACGGAGCTGACCTGCTTGGCCATGACGGAGGTGATGACCATGTCGGGAGAACCGCTGTCCCAGCACCGGCTGGCGTGTTCGCACATGCGGGTCGCGATCTGCTCGCCGGTCAGCAGGTTCGCCAGGTGACGCCCGACGAGCTGATGCTGAGCGAGCGGTTTCCCGAACTGCTGCCGCGTACGGGCGTGCGCGCGGGCGGCGTCGAGGCAGGCCCTGAGGATGCCCACGCACCCCCAGGCGACCGAGATCCGTCCGTACGCCAGCGCGGTCGTCACCAGGAGCATCAGCGGCTGACCGCCGCCGAGTACCGCCCCGGTCGGCAGCCGTACGTCGTCGAGCCGTACGTCCGCGTGGCCTGCCGCCCGGCAGCCGGACGGCTGCGGGACTCTGGTCACGGTCACGCCCGGAGTGGACACGGGCACCACGACGGCAGCCGCCCCGGAGCCGTAGCGCCCCACGACGACGATCATGTCGGCGTAGTAGGCCGCCGTGGTCCAGACCTTTTCGCCGCGGACGACGACGGAGTCACCGTCCTGTTCGATGACGGTGGTCATCGCCGACAGGTCGCTGCCGGCCTCCGTCTCGCTGAACGCGACGGCGGCGAGGCTGCCACCAGCCAGCTTCGGCAGATACTCCGCGTGCTGCTGCGGGTTGCCCAGGCGCTGGATGGTCCACGCGGCCATGCCCTGCGAGGTCATCACACTCCGCAGCGAACTGCATCTGCTGCCGACGTACGCGGTGAACTCACCGTTCTCCGTGCTGCTCGCCCCGAGTCCGCCCGATGCCTCAGGCACCTCCGCGCACAGCAGGCCGTCCGCGGCCAGGGTGCGCAGGGTGTCGTCGGGGATCAGACCGGACAGGTCCCACTCGGTGGCCCGGTCACCGACCAGCTTCTCCACGGCCTCGCGGGCGCCTGCGAGCGGCTCAGACATCGGCGGGCTGACCGACCGTGCTCAACCGCGTCACCAGGGCGGTCATGGCCGCGACGGAACGGAAGTTGTCCCGCTTGAGGTCGTCGCCCAGAATCTGCACGGAGAACGCCTGCTCCAGGTGGACGACGAGCTCCATCGCGAACATCGAGGAGACGAGTCCGGACGCGAAGAGGTCCTGATCGGCAGGGACCTCGGCTCCGACCCGGTCCGAGACGAACGCGGAAACCTTCTGCTCGATTTCCTCAGCGGTGGTCGCCTGGTCGTTGCTCACGAAAGCACCTCTCCGTAATCGTAAAAACCGCGCCCTGTCTTACGCCCGTGATGACCTTGGCGCACCTTCTCCAGAAGGAGTTCACAGGGCTCGAATGTGGAATTCCCGGTCCGCTCGGCCAGCAGCCGGAGAGCGTCCACGAGATTGTCGATCCCGATCAGATCGGCGGTACGCAGCGGACCCGTCGGGTGGCCGAGGCATCCCTGCATCAGCTGGTCCACGGACTCGACGCTCGCGGTTCCCTCGCCGACGACGCGCGCCGCTTCATTGATCATGGGATGCAGAAGCCTGCTGGTGACAAACCCCGGCGCGTCGCGCACGACGACCGTTTTCTTCCCCAGCCGCTCCAAAAACGAAAGGATCGCGGTCATGGCTTCATCGCCGGTCTGCGGACCGCGGATCACTTCCACCATCTTGATGAGATAGGCGGGATTCATGAAGTGCACCCCGGCCAGTGCCGCGGGTCGCTGCACCGACTTCGCCAGTTCGGCGACGGGAATGCCCGACGTGTTGGTGATCAGCGGGATCCCGGCGGGCACGATGGCGGAGATCTCCGCCATGACCCGCGCTTTGAGCTGGGCGTCCTCGGTGATCGCCTCGATCACGACGGAGGCGTCCACCGCGTCCGCCGCGGAGAGCGTCGTCGTCAGGGTCCCGGCGGCCCGGGATTCCGGGAAAGCTCCCATGAATTGCCCGTGCCGCATCTGCTGGGCGATGTCGGCCCGGGCATTCTGCAGTATTTCTTCCGACACGTCGATCAGTACGACGTCCACCCCGTGCCCCAGCGCCAGGGCGGTAATACTGCGGCCCATCACGCCCGCACCGAAAATAGCAATCGCATCCGACTGCATATTCGTCAATACCTCCCACCAGTGGTCATTCCATGGCGCACGCCGTCCATCGGTCACAAGGACAGCGCCCACGGCTGCGGCGTCCGCGCTCGCAGATCCCGACAGAAAAACGCTTCACAGGCCCTCGGCGGGAGAGCCGGAAACCCGCAAACCAATCAGTCGATTTCTCCTTGCGAGGCTATGCATGATCCAACTCCGAACCAACCCCTAACCGCCCCTGAACGCCCCGTCCCCTGAGACGCCGTCAGATGCGTCCAGGGGACAAACCCGCAGGTGGGGGCCGACCTGTTGGGAGGTACGCCCGCATCGTCCGTAGGGGGACGCGGCAATCACGGGCAGGGGCGCCACCGCGGTGAAAAGTGCGGATTGCGACGCGTGGCGGCAGCCGCTCCCAGCGGCTGCCGCGCACCGTGCGCACGCCCGGCCGGCGCCTCAGCTCAGGTCCGGTCAGGCCTGGGATGACGTCGGAGATTCCGCGTCGTCCCGAACGTCAGTGAGTGACAACGTCAGTGCATGGCAACGTCAGTGAACGACGTCGAAGACGTTCTTCTGCAGGCCGTTGCCGTACGTCTCGTGCTCGACCAGCTTCAGCTTCTGCGTGTCCTTGTCCGTGGTGCTGAACAGCCGCTTGCCCGCGCCGAGCAGCAGCGGGAAGACGATCAGGTGGTAGCGGTCGATCAGTCCGGCGTCGGAGAGGGCCTGGTTCAGGGAGGCGCTGCCGTGGACGATGATCGGGCCACCCCGCGTCTCCTTCAGTGCGGCGACCTCGTCGAGTGAGCGCAGGATCGTCGTCTCGCCCCAGTTCGTCACCAGGTCGTCCGCACCGAGGGTGGTGGAGACGACGTATTTCGGCATCACCTTGTACCCGGCGAAGTCCTCCATGCCGGGCCACACCGCGCTGAACGCCTCGTAGCTGGTCCGGCCCAGCAGCATGGCGGTGGCTTCCCGCTGCTCCCGGCCCTTGATGTCGAAGGCCTCGGGAAGGAACTCGACACCCTTGAACGTCCATCCCGCGTTCCGGTAGCCGGGCTCGCCGCCCGGGGAGTCCACGACGCCGTCGAGGGAAATGAAGGCGCTGCTGATGAGGGTACGCATCTCGGGTTCCTCGGTATTCGTGTCAGGTTCTCGGGGGCTCGGCGGGTGGGCGCCCCGGTCACGCTCGCGGCGTGGCGCCGCACCCGCTCAGGGTCTACGACCGCGGATGACGGACAAACTCATCGGCCTCCGGCGTCCCGGGTCACATATGCGGATTAAACCGCACGTCGGCACGGTTGTGGCAGGACGGATCCGACTCGCGGACATGAGTCGGGCGGATGCGGAGGCATGACCGTGCACGGTGAATACAAGATCCCCGGCGGCAAGCTCGTCGTGGTCGACCTGGACACAGAGGGCGGCGCGCTGCGGAACGTGCGCGTGGCCGGCGACTTCTTCCTGGAGCCGGACGAGGCGCTGCCCGCCATCGACGCGGCGCTGGAGGGCGCCCCCGCCCACACCGGCACCGCGGGCCTCACCGCCAGGATCGACGCGGCGCTCCCCTCCTCGACCGTGATGCTCGGGCTCACCTCCGAAGGCGTCGCCGTAGCCGTACGGCGGGCTCTGGCGCAGGCCACGGAGTGGAGCGACTACGACTGGCAGCTCATTCGCGAGGCTCCGCGGTCCCCCGCCCTCCACATGGCACTCGACGAGGTCATTACCGCCGAGGTCGCCGCCGGCCTACGGCCCCCGACGCTGCGGGTCTGGGAGTGGGACTCCCCCGCCGTGATCATCGGGAGCTTCCAGTCCCTGCGCAACGAGGTCGACCCGGCGGGCACCGACCGTCACGGGGTCACCGTGGTACGCCGTATTTCCGGCGGCGGGGCGATGTTCGCGGAGCCGAGCAGCACCATCACCTATTCGCTCTCCGTACCCCAGTCCCTCGTTTCCGGGCTCTCCTTCGCGGACAGTTACGCCTACCTGGACGACTGGGTGCTGGAAGCGCTCGGCGACATGGGCATCAAGGCGTGGTACCAGCCCCTGAATGACATCGCGACCGAGATCGGGAAGATCGCAGGCGCCGCGCAGAAGCGCGTCGTGGGTCCCGACGGCGGGCCCGGCGCCGTACTGCACCACGTGACCATGTCCTACGACATCGACGCCGACAAGATGCTGGACGTCCTGCGCATCGGCAAGGAGAAGATGTCGGACAAGGGCACCAAGAGCGCCAAGAAGCGCGTCGACCCGCTCCGCAGGCAGACGGGCCTGCCGCGCCAGACCGTCATCGACAACATGATCGACTCTTTCCGCCGGCGCCATGGCCTCACTCGGGGTGCCGTGACCGCTGACGAACTGGCGCGGGCGGAGGAACTCGTACGCACCAAGTTCGGCACGGACGAGTGGACGGCACGGGTGCCGTAGCCGGCTGGTCGGGCGCGTTCCTCAGGGCGTGGGTGAGGAGTCGCGCCCGGGCAGGGTCAGTGCGAGGTACAGCAGCAGCGAGGCGGCGAGACCCACCGCCCAGCCGTAGTCCGCGAGTGGTTTCAGGACGGGGACGAGGCCGTCTCTCGGGAACGGGCCCTGGCCCGGGGCCGAGTGCGAGCCGCCCACCGCGAGTAGGCCACCGACGGCGAGGGCGAGCACCGCGCGCGGGTTCCAGCCGTGCGTGTACCAGTAGCGGCCGCCGGGCCGGTAGAGGTCGGTGAGATCGAGAACGGTCCGGCGGACGATCCAGTAGTCGGCGATCAAAATGCCCGCGACGGTGCCGAGCAGCCCGCCCACCACACCGAGCCAGGTGTAGATGTACAGCTCCGGGGTCGCGGTGAGCTTCCACGGCATGACGAGAACGCCGACCACGCCCGTGATGAGCGCGCCCGTACGGAAGTTGATGAGTTTGGGCAGCAGGTTGGCGAGGTCGTACGCGGGCGAGACGACGTTGGCCGCGATGTTCACCGAGACGGTGGCGATCAGCACCGTGAGCAGCGCGAAGAGGAGTCCGAAGACGTTGTCTGTCTTGGCGACCAGCTCGACCGGGTCCCAGACCGCGACGCCGTACACCGCCTGCGAGCCGGACGTGACGAAGACCGACAGCAGCGCGAAGAAGATCATCGTGGTGGGCAGCCCCAGCGACTGACCCCGGATCTGGGCGCGTTGGCCGGCGCCGAAGCGGGTGAAGTCAGGGATGTTCAGGGACAGAGTGGACCAGTAGCCGATCATCCCCATCAGTGAGGGGAAGAAGACGGGCCAGAACTCCGTGCCCCAGCCGAGCTTCGACGGCTGGTCGAGCAGCGGCCCGAGGCCGCCCGCCTTGACCGTGATCCAGAGCAGCAGGACCAGTGCGCCGACGATGACGAACGGCGCGGCCCAGTTCTCGAAGCGCCGCAGGGTGTCCATCCCCCGGTAGATGATGGCGAGTTCGAGCGCCCAGAAGACGACGAAGCAGACCCAGAGCGTCCAGGGCTGCCCGCCGGTCTTCGACGCCTCTGCCCAGCCGCCGAAGATCTTGCCGAGCAGGACGAAGATCCCCTGACCGCCGATCCAGGTCTGGATCCCGAACCACGCGCAGGCGACGGCGGCCCGGATCAGCGCGGGCAGGTTGGCGCCGCGCAGACCGAAGGAGGCGCGGGCGAGCACGGGGAACGGGATGCCGTACTTCGGGCCCGCGTGGCCGGTGAGCAGCATCGGGAACAGCACGATCAGGTTGGCCAGGGCGATCGTGAAGACGGCCTGCTTCCAGTCCATGCCCAGGGTGACCAGGCCGGAGGCGAGCAGCCAGGACGGGATGTTGTGCGCCATGCCGACCCACAGCGCGGCGAAGTTGTACGTGGTCCAGCGGCGGCGCGCGACCGGGACGGGCAGGAGGTCTTCGTTGACGAAGCGGCTGTCGCCGGGCTCGGCGCCCGGGGCGAACTCCACGCGGCCCTGAACATCGGCTATCGGGACGTCTGTTGAGGTGGGTGGGACGGTGGCGGTCATGGCGGTGGGACCCTTCGTCCGAGAGCGGTTTCCTGCGGGGACATCGAACGGGGCCGTGCGGTGAGGGTGTTGGAGGTGGGGATTGGGAGGTGGAAAATATCTGGCTCGGGCGCTCAGTTCTGGAGGGCGGGGATGATCTCGCTTCCGTAGGCGTCGATCGTCGCTTCCTTCGCGTCGTGCATGTTGTAGACCGCGAACTGGTCGACGCCCAGGGCCCGTAGCGCTCTCAGCTTCTCGATGTGCGCCTCGGCGGGACCGAGCAGGCAGAAGCGGTCCACGATCTCGTCGGGGACGAAGTCCGCCGACGGATTGCCCGCGCGCCCGTGGTGGCTGTAGTCGTAGCCCTCGCGCTGCTTGATGTAGTCGGTCAGGGCGTCGGGGACGAGCCCGGAGTGTTCGCCGTACCGGGTCACCAGGTCGGCGACATGATTGCCGACCATCCCGCCGAACCACCGGCACTGCTCGCGCGCGTGCGCGAGGTCGTCGCCGACGTACGCGGGCGCCGCGACGCAGATCGTGACGGAGGCCGGATCGCGGCCCGCGTCCGACGCCGCCGTACGGACCGCCTCGACCATGGATTCCGTCAGATACGGGTCGGCGAGCTGAAGGATGAACCCGTCGGCCTTCTCCCCTGCCATCGCCAGTGCCTTCGGCCCGTACGCGGCCATCCACACGGGCAGCTTTCCGTCCCGCACCCACGGCAACCGCAGCGTCTGCCCGTCGACTTCGGCCTCGCGGCCCTCGGCCAGATCGCGGATGACACCGATGGCCTCGCCGACTCTGGCCAGGGTGTTGGGTTTGCGGCCGACGACACGCATCGCGGAGTCACCGCGTCCGATGCCGCACACGGTGCGGTTGCCGTACATCTCGTTCAGTGTGGCGAAGGCGGACGCGGTCACCTCCCACGTCCTGGTGCCCGGGTTGGTCACCATGGGGCCCACGATCAGCTTGGTGGTGTGTTCCAGGATGCGGCTGTAGACGACGAACGGCTCCTGCCACAGCACGGCGGAGTCGAAGGTCCAGCCGTACCGGAAACCGTTGCGCTCCGCGCGCCGCATGAGTCCGACGACCCGGGAGGCCGGGGGGTCGGTCTGCAGGACAAGTCCGAAGTCCATGAGCTGGATGCTCCTAGCGCTTAGGGATGTCTAGAGCGTGTCCGTCCGGCCGGGGAAGGGGCCAGGGCGGTGTGCTGTCGTGGTCGCTCCGTACGCATACCGCCCCTTCCCAGGCTCCGGTCTTCAGGTACTCGAGGGCCCGCCCCCGAAGGCTCCGGGTGTGGGCCCCCTTGAGCGACGTGTTCCGGGGATCCTTCCACATTCAGGCGTGCCGAACCTTTATCACGACATTTTGAGCGCGCGCCGCGTGTGTCCCGGCCCTGTGCGTCAGGCCTACGCGTCAGGCCTATGCGTCAGGCCTACGCGTCAGGCAGGCGGACGAGCGGGCCGGCGGACAGTCGCCGGCGCCTCTCGCTGCCGCGTTCACCAGGCCTGCCCGGCCAGGTACGTGGCGACGTCGTCGCGCTCCCAGCTGCCGTCGGCCACGACGACACGCCAGCGCCGGGTCAGGGTCGCTCCGGGGTCCAGCACCAACTCCTCGTGGAAGGCCCAGGAAGGAGCGACGGCGGCGAACGGGTCGCTGCGCACGAACCAGTGGGCGGGGTGCTCGCCCGCGGCGCCGGTGTGATCGTTCTCCGGGGCGTGGGCGAAGACCAGTGTGGCGTGCCCGTCGTTGCCGTCGAACTCACCGGAGAACGCCACCCACGGAGCCTGCGTCCCCATCAGCGCCTCGCCTTCCGCGTCGGGGCTGATGATCCGGCCCTCCCGGAAGCCGCGCGGACCGCGCCAGAACAGCCCGGTGTAGCCCGCCATTTCACGCCCCGCCGTCGTCGGACTGCCGAAACGCAACGGCTCCGCACGGCGGTTGGTGATCGCGCTGGCCCAGGTCAGCGTCCACGCACCGGCTTCGCGGTCCAGACCGCCGGCCTCGATCCGGCGCGACTCGTCGGCCCACGCGTCACCGGCGTGGCTGCGCCACACCAGACGCTCCGAGATCACGGCGCGACCCTCCGCGGCCGCCACCTCGCCGAAACCCTCATGACTCATCGAACCGACCCGTTCGGGCAGATACTGATAACCCTCGCCCGTGATCCAGGAGTTGCCTCCCCACAGGTTCTGGCCCGACAGATGGGACGCGGTGAGCTGGAGGCCCTTGTGCCACCGGTGGTCGTTGGGCCGGTAGTCCGTGACCACGCCGCCGGACAGCGTCCGCAGCGGATGCAGATACGGCTTCGGCGCCTCGAACGGAGCCTCCGGCCGGTACACATAGCTCAGCAGGTCGACACCGCCGGCCCTCAACTCGATCCGGTCACCGTGCACATGGGTCAACTGCAGTTCTTCGGGCGTGCTCATGCGGAAGTCTCCGTGAGAGAGGCGGATGCGGATGCGAGCGTCGGCGCGGGAGTCCGTCGCGGTGTGCGACCGGGCGCGTTTTCGTGCGGGGCCAGGTGGCAGCGGTCGCCGGGACCGACCTCTCGGCAAGCGCTTTCTACCGAACGTAGATCCACCGCATATGGATGTCAACGGACCGAAGGCGCGGCGCACTTCCGCGTACGGCCCGGTGCTGTCGCACCCGCCTCACCAACGGCTCCGGCTGACCGGACACCACCGGGTGGCGTCCGGTCGGTGGCGGAGCCGTCCGGTCAGCCGCGCGTCAGCCGGCGGAGCCCCCGTCCAGGAACTGGCAGATTCCGCGCGGCAGATACGCCCCGTGTCCCGCGTGCCCCACATAGGCGCGCTTGTCGACCACCGGGACCCCGCGGGAGAGCACCGTCTCCACGCGCCCCGTCACCCGCCTGCCCTCGTAGGCCGAATAGTCGACGTTCATGTGATGTGTCCCGGCGGACATGACCTGCTCGGCATCCGGGTCGTAGATGACGATGTCGGCGTCGGCCCCGGGACTGATCGTGCCCTTCTTCGGATACAGGCCGAACATCCGGGCCGGCGTCGCGCAGGCGATCTCGATCCAGCGACGGCGGCTGATCCGCCCCTCGACCACGGCCTGATGCAGCAGGTCCATACGATTCTCGACACCCGGCATCCCGTTCGGAATCCTGGAGAAGTCCCCCCGGCCCATTTCCTTCTGCCCCTTGAAGCAGAACGGACAGTGATCCGTCGAGACCACCTGGAGGTCGTTCGTCCGCAGTCCGCGCCACAGCGCCGCCTGGTGCTCCCTCGGCCGCAACGGAGTGGAGCAGACGTACTTCGCGCCTTCGAAGTCGGGTTCCGCCAGATTGTCGGTCGACAGGAAGAGGTACTGCGGGCAGGTCTCGCCGAACACCGGAAGGCCTTCGTCCCGGGCCCGCGCCAGTTCGGCGACCGCCTCCCGCGCCGAGACGTGCACCACGTAGAGCGGGGCACCCGCCACCTGGCTCAGCCGGATGACCCGGTGCGTGGCCTCCGCCTCAAGAAGCGCGTTGCGGACCTCGCCGTGATACCTCGGGTCCCGCTCCCCGCGCGCCAGCGCCTGTTCCACCAGGACGTCGATCGCCGGACCGTTCTCCGCGTGGGTCATCACCAGCCCGCCGTTGGACGCGGCGCGCTGCATGGCGCGGAGGATCTGACCGTCGTCGGAGAGGAAGACGCCCGGGTACGCGGTGAAGAGTTTGAACGAACTCACCCCGGCCGCGACGAGCTTGTCCATCTCCTTGAGCGACGACTCGTTCACATCGGACATGATCATGTGGAACGCGTAGTCGATCGCGCAGTGGCCGTTGGCCTTCTCGTGCCACGCGTCGAGCCCTTCGGCGAGCGATCCGCCCCTGGACTGGATCGCGAAATCGATGATGGTCGTCGTACCGCCCCAGGCGGCGGCGCGGGTTCCGGTCTCGAAGGTGTCGGAGGCGAACGTGCCGCCGAACGGCATCTCCATGTGGGTGTGGGCGTCGACACCGCCCGGGATGACGTACTTGCCGGTGGCGTCGATCGTACGGGCGGCGCTCCAGCCGGCCGCGGTGTCGGAGCCGTGCGCGGCGAGGGCGACGACGCGGCTGCCCTCGACGAGGACATCGGCGTGGGTCTCCTCGGCCGCGGTGATGACGAGGCCGCCGCGGATCAGGGTGCGGTTACTGCTCATGGTCGTGGCGCTCCCTTTCGTACGGTCGTACGGGCGAACGTTCCCTGACGGTCGGGCCGGGGGCTCACACGGCGCGCAGGGCGCGTTCGAGGACGGCCGCGCCCTCCTCCGCCTCCTCGGCGGTCAGCGAGAGCGGTGGCGCGATGCGGAGCACGCTGGTGTTGTGGCCGCCGCCCTTGCCGATCAACAGCCCTCCCTCGCGGGCCGCTTCGAGCACGGCGGAGGCGGTCTCGGGAGAGGCCTCGTCCGTACCGGGCTTCACCAGTTCGATCCCGATCATCAGGCCGCGGCCGCGCACTTCGCGTACGCAGTCGACGGACGCGCCGATGGTCCGCAGCCGCTCGATCAGCGTTCCGCCGACCCGCAGGGCGTTTCCCTGGAGGTCGTGCTCCAGCAGATACGAGAGGTTCGCGAGGCCGGCCGCCATGGTGACCGGGCTGCCGCCGAAGGTCGAAATGGAGTTGGAGTCAAGGCAGTTCATGATGTCGGCGCGGGCGATGACACCGCCGATGGACATGCCGTTCCCGATGCCCTTGGCGAAGGTGACGATGTCCGGCGGACCGCTCGCCGCATGCGCCTGCCAGCCCCAGAAGTGCTCCCCGGTGCGGCCCCAGCCGGTCTGCACCTCGTCGCTGATCCACAGGATGCCGTGCCGGTCGAGGACTTCGCGGAACGCGGCATACAGCCCGTCGGGCGGCAGGGTGAACCCGCCCACGCCCTGCACCGGTTCGGCGATCAGTGCCGCGGGTTCGCGGGTGTGTCCGAGCAGATCCTCCAGATCGGCGACACACGCCTCGATGAACTGGCCGTCGCCGAGGTGGGCGTACGGGCCCCGGGTGCGGACGCCGCCGTGCACGTACAGCGTCTGGAGCGGGGAGAGGCCGGTCGGCGACCAGCCGCGGTTGCCGGTGATGGAGACGGTGGAGAACGAGCGGCCGTGGTAGCTGTTGCGCATCGCCAGGACCTGGCCCGACCCGCGGTACGTGGTCGCGAGCAGCAGCGCGGTGTCGTTGGCCTCCGTACCCGAGGTGGTGAAGAAGACGCGGGCGTCCGGGATACCGGACAACGCGGCCACCTGCTCGGCCAGTTCGACCATCGGGCGGTTGAGGTAGAGCGTGGAGGAGTGGACGATCCGCGCGGCCTGCTCGCTCACCGCCTTGGTGACCTCGGGAAGGGCGTGAGCGGTCATGGTGGTGAGGATGCCGCCGAAGAAGTCGAGGTAGCGGTTGCCCTCGGCGTCCCAGACGTGACGGCCCTCGCCGTGCGTGATCTCGATGGGCCGCCGGTAGTAGAGCGCGAGCCAGTCGGGGAGGACGGCACTGTGGCGCTCCCGCAGATCCGCGGCCGGCGGCGTCCTGTTCGGACCTGTCGGCTCCCGGTGCTGCGCGTCGCGGTGTGCCGTCTTCTGCGGGGTGTCGTGTTGTGCCGCCTCACGCCGCGGTGCGTCGTGTTGTGTCACGGCTGGACCAGCCCCTCGTAGGCGTCGGGTCGGCGGTCGCGGTAGAACGCCCACTGCTGTCGCACTTGGTCGATGACCCCGAAGTCCAGGTCTCGTACGAGCAGTTCCTCTGCCTTGTCGCTCGCGGCCTCACCGACGAGCCGGCCGAGCGGGTCGACGAAGTAGCTCGTCCCGTAGAAGTCGTTGTCGCCGTATTCTTCTTGGCCGACACGGTTGATCGCGGCGATGAAGTACTCATTGGCGACGGCGGCGGCCGGTTGCTCGAGCTGCCACAGGTAGCCGGAGAGACCACGCGAGGTGGCCGACGGGTTGTAGACCAACTCGGCTCCATTCAGACCAAGTTGGCGCCATCCTTCCGGGAAGTGCCGGTCGTAGCAGATATAGACGCCGACCTTGCCGACCGCGGTGTCGAAGACGGGCCAGCCCGCGTTGCCCGGCTTGAAGTAGTACTTCTCCCAGAAGCCCCTGACCTGCGGGATGTGGTGCTTGCGGTACTTGCCGAGGTACGTGCCGTCGGCATCGATCACGGCGGCGGTGTTGTAGTAGAAACCGGACTGCTCGACCTCGAAGACCGGCACGACGATCACCATCCCGGTCTCCCGGGCCAGCTCGCGCATTCTGCTGACGGTCGGACCGTCCGGCACGGGCTCCGCCCACCGGTAGTGCTCGGGCTCCTGCACCTGGCAGAAGTACGGGGCGTTGAAGACCTCCTGGAACCCGATCACCTGCGCGCCCTGCCGGGCCGCCTCACGGGCGTGCTCCTCATGCTTGGCGATCATGGACTCGGTGTCGCCGGTCCAGGTCGCCTGGACGAGTGCGGCGCGTACGACTCTGGCCACAAGCTGCTCCTTCGGCGGATGCGTCCGGGTGCTTCGATCAGCTTCCGCGCAGGTGGACACGATGCATGGCACGTGGACACGATGCGTAAGAGGAGAACGTAAGCCCCGGTACAAGCGGGGGCAAGACCATCGCCTTGAACCGGCTGAGTCGATCAAGTTTCACACCCGAGCGGTCCACATCGGTTGATTCACACCGAAAAAGGGCCGGCGGATTCAGACGCCGGGGATCCTCGCGACCCGCAGCGCATGTACCAGGCCACGCTCGCGCGCGCCCGGGAGAGCACGAGCCGCGTCGAGGAGCCGCGGGACGAGCCGGCGCGGGTCGGGCACGGCGATCAGGGCCGCGTCCTCGGGCGTACGGCACTGCACGAAGGCGCCGAGCAGCGCCTGTGCCTCGTGGGTCCGGCCGGCCTCATCGAGCGCGAGCACGGCATCGGCGATCTCCGAGGCCGGGCGCGACGCGCCTTGGCGCAGCAGCTGCGCGCAGTCGTCGTCCCGGCCCGCCACAGCCAGCGCCCCGGCGGCCGCGGCGAGCTGGGCAGGCGGCAGTGAGGCCGCTTCCCACAGCAGCTCCGCCCAGTCGGCAGCCAACCCCGCACGGTGCAACTCGTCTGCCAGTAATGGGAGTTGCGCGGGCGGGCGGGATGCGGCCTCACACAGCACCACATGTGCTTCTCCGCTGCGGCCCGCCGTGCGCAGCCGGATCAGCGAGGCGGCCATCTCGGCGGCGGCGCGGCGGTCCTCGGGCGAGTGCACGGGCTCGGCCGTTCGGACAGGGCCGGTGGGCGCGCCACCGAACCGGGCGCCGCGCGGGGCGGCGGAGGCGGCAGGAGGCGACGCGGGCAGCACGGGCGCCCGCGACGGCTCGTCGGACTCGTCGATCTCGATCCCGGCGAACCGGGCGCCTCGCGGCCGGCTCCTGGCGGCGGCGCGGGTCTTCTTCCGCGGTTCCGGGGCGGGTTTCGCCTCAGGTTCCGGGTCCGGGGCCCGTCTTTCCGTTCTCGCCGCAGGCGTCGGCCCCGGCCCCCGACCGGACTCGCCCGTGCCGCCGTCTCCGCCCTGCCCGCCGGGCCCGCCCGGCCCGGCGCTCGCGCCCTCCGCCCCGTCCGTCCCGTCCGCGCCGGGCCTCTGTCCACGCGGCCCGGCCGGGTCGACGGGCCGGACGTGCGCCGTGTCCGCGGGCCCGGCGCCGTACGGCGCCGGCCGGCCGGTGTCCGGCGGGGCCTCCGCGCGGAACCAGCCCCCCGGCGCCACGGGCCGTAACGCCGGCAGTGCCGACAGCCGCGCGCCCAGTTCGGCGCAGCGTGCCGAGGCGCGCGCGTAGTCGTCGCGCACCCAGGCGAGTTCGCGCGTGAGGCGCCCGGCGTCCGGTGAACCGTCCTGGACCGTTCGGAGCAGCCGCACCAGCTCGTCCGCCCGGCCTGCCGCGTACTCCTGCTCCCTGAGCATCAGCCGCAGCCGCTCCGCCAGCGCCTCGCCGCCGCCGGGGCGCCGGTCGTGCGCCGTCGCGGCCGCCGTGTGCAGGTGCTTCGCCCGTACGCTCTCCCGCGCGCCCGCGTCACCGCCCCGGGCGGCCGTCAAGTCCTGGAGCAGCGATTCCACGACATCCCAGGGCGGGATCTCGACCCCGTCGAGGCAGGCGCGCATGCCGTCGGGATCGCGGTGACGGAAGACGCCGTACCAACCGCCGCGCGGGTCGATCCGCAGCGTCAGATCCCTAAAGTACTGCGCGAACTCCCCTTTTTCTTGGGGTAGTTGATGCACCGCCATCGCTGCCGCCCCATCCCTGCGCCGCCGTTGGTCCCAGGCATTCGACCTCAGCCGTGTTACAGGGCGGCTACGCGCGCTTTTCGGAGACGGTGCCGTATGCGCGTCCTCGGTCCGGCGCCCCGGCCGGAAACCGGCCGGGGTCCGCGCTCAGAAGCTGACGGCGATGACGGAGAGCGGCCGCTTGCCGCGCCGCAGAACCTTGGCCGGCCAGTCGACCAGCCAGAACTGCCAGGTGTACTTGCGGGCCAGCAGTCTGCGAGCGGCGTTCGCCTCGCTCTCGCCGACCAGCCGCGCCGTACCCTTCGCGGACGGCGCGCCTTCCTTGATCCGTCCGCGCATGTCGCAGGCCGTGACGACGACACTGCTGTTGTTGCGGATGCGTTTGACCTTCCAGGAGCCCGAGTTGGTGTTGATGAACAGCTCATTGCCGTCCACCGCGTGCCAGACGGGCGTCGCGACACCCGTACCGTCCTTGCGGTACGTGGTGAGACTGACGTAGCGGCAGCGGCCGAGTTCGTCCAAAGTGGTCACGAACCGACCCTACGCCGCCGACGGGTTCTCGGCATGCGTAAGGGTTTCCCACGCCACGAACAGATCGTCGGTGCCCGCGGGCCGCTGCCGTTCGGCAAGCCGCTCGGTCAGCGGGAGCCTCCTGCGCATTCTGCCCTGAAGGTGGTTGAGCACGACCTCGACATCGGGCCCCATGGTCCGTACCACCTTGCCCCCGCACAGCCACTGGGGCGGCGCCGCGCCCAGCTGGTAGCGCGCGTGGAACTCCAGCGCGGCGCCCAGCCGGCCGGCCTCCTCGGTGTAGAGGTCGACGCCCTGGTGCCAGGCGGTCTCGGCGATGTGCGCGGTCGAGGCGAGTGAGTACCCGATGTGCATGAAGTTGCGGCAGGTCTCCTGGCCGAGCCCACTGGCGTAGGTGTGCTGGCCGAACCAGTACGTGGACAGCTGGGCCTTGGTGGTGATCGTGCCGCCGGGCGGCGGCTTGGGCAGCTTGCCGTCCTCGGCGAGATAGAAGTACGCGGGCACCCGCGCCCGGTAGCGCCGTACCGCGTCCTCGAAGATCGTGTGGTCCTCCAGGAAGACCGCCATCCCGATGGCGGCGTCGGTCATCGCCAGCTCCCAATTCCCATTGTAGTCGGCCACCTTGGCGGTCACAGCGGGTAGATAAGCCTTGCGCAGCATCCACTTGAACCGCATGACGTCCGGGGCGGACCACTGCGGATATCCGGCGTGCATGATGTCGGCGGCCCGCGCCCAGGACGAACCCGCCCAGGCCGTCTGGAGGTCCGCGTCGTCCCGCGTGTGCCGCTTGACCACCTGCGCCCAGGCGTCCATGATCTCGACGGACTTGCGGGCGGCCTCGGGCTTGCCGGTGATCGACCAGAGCAGCGCCTGGGTGTAGGCGGCGATCGCGTCCTCACGCTCGGCGACACAGGCGGGCGCCCCGTTGTTGGAGGCGCAGGCCACCACCGCGGCCGGATGGGGGGTGTAGTCGGGAGCCGCGTACCGGCTGCGTTTCATCGCCTCGAAGGCGGACTTCCAGGGTTCCTGACCGGCGGCCACCTTCTGCCGTACGGTCTTCAGCTGCGCACCGCTGACCACGACGCCAGGGTGGTGGAACCGCCCGGGTCCGCTCGGCTTGGCGGCGTCGGAGGCGTGGGAGGGGGACGCGGGGGCGCAGGCCGCGAGCAGGACGAGTGGGCTGAGCAGCGCGGCGAGGATGATCTTCTTGGTGGCGGACACGTCTCCACCGTCGCCCCGGGGAATGCGGCCCGCAATCCGGCGGACGCCCGACGGGTGGCTCAGCATCCACCGGACCGCCCGCTCGTTCGCCCGTCCGGGTCGCGTACGGGCGGGCCGTGGCGCCTCGTCAGCCGGACACCACGTCAGGCGGATGCCACGTCAGACGGGCACCAGTACGCAGCTCGCCGCGATCTCGTCCATCGAGAGGCCGAGCGCCGACGCCAGTGCCGCCACGGTGAAGAACGCCGGAGTCGGTGCCCGGCCCGTCTCGATCTTGCGCAGCGTCTCGGCCGAGAGCCCCGCGGCCGCCGCGACCTCCACCATGCTGCGCGTACCGCGGGCCTGACGGAGCAGTCGGCCCAGCCGTTCGCCGCGTTCGTGCTCTTCCGGGGTGAGCGGGCTGCGTACCATCCGGTCATTGTAAGACCGGGCCGGAACGTTCCGTCTCCACCGTGGACCGGTATATTTATTGGCATGGTGGACATCAAGACCGACGCGTCCCTGGAATCCATGCGCGCCGCGGGACGGGTGGTCGCGCAGACGCTGACGGCGGTTCGGGAGGCGGCCGCGGTGGGTGTCCCGCTGACCGAGCTGGACGAGACGGCCCGCGCCGTTCTCCGCGAGGCGGGAGCCGGGTCCCCCTTCCTCGGCTACCACCCTTCCTGGGCCCCCACGCCGTTCCCGGCAGTCATCTGCGCGTCCGTCAACGACGCGATCGTGCACGGCATCCCCGGTTCCTACCGGTTGCGCGACGGCGATCTGGTGTCCATCGACTCGGGCGCGACGCTCGACGGCTGGGTCGGCGACGCGGCGATCAGCTTCACCGTCGGCCGCGCGCGCCCCGAGGACCTGCGGCTGATCGACACGGCGAACGAGGCGCTGGCCGCGGGCATCGCGGCGGCCGTGGTCGGCAACCGCATCGGGGACATCGCTCACGCGGTCGGGCGCGTCTGCCGTGCGGCGGGCTTCGGCATCCCGGGCGGCTTCGGCGGGCACGGCGTGGGCCGCACGATGCACGAAGACCCGGGCGTCCCCAACGAGGGACGCCCGGGCCGTGGCGTGGCGCTGCGTCACGGCATGGTGCTCGCGATCGAGCCGATGCTGATCGGCAGTGGCACCGACCGGCATTTCACCACCCGCGACGGCTGGACGATCCGCACCCTGGACAGCAGCCGCGCGTCGCACGCGGAACACACCGTGGCGATCACGGACGACGGCCCGCGGATCCTGACCCAGCTGTAGGTCTGCCGACGGACAGGGCCCGGGGACCGGCTACTGCTTGCCGGCCTTCCGTACCACCATCGCCGAGCCTCCGCCCCTGCGGGACGGTTCGGCCGCGGCCTGCCAGCGGCCGTCGGAAAGCCGCTCGACGCCGGTCGCCGCGCCGATCTCCGGATTCTGCACGAAGGCGTGGCCCAGTGCCTCCAGCTCTCCGCGCAACGGGCTGTTCCACAGGGCGGGTTCCAGCTCCGTGGTGGCCGCGTTGCGCTGGCTCGCGCGCGGCGCGGCGATCGCGTCGACCAGTGACAGGTCACGGTCGAGCCGGCCCAGGAGAGTCTGCAGCACGGTGGTGATGATGGTCGCACCACCGGGCGAACCGACCGCCAGGACAGGCTTGTTGTGCGAGTCGAGGACAATCGTCGGTGAGATGGAGGAGCGCGGACGCTTGCCGGGTCCCGGCAGGTTCGGGTCGTGGACGTCGGGGCTCGCCGGGGCGAAGGAGAAGTCCGTCAGCTCGTTGTTGAGCAGGAAGCCCCGCCCGGGCACGGTGATCGCGCTGCCACCGGTCTGCTCGATGGTCAGCGTGTACGAGACGACGTTGCCCCACTTGTCGGCCACCGTGAGGTGCGTGGTGTTCTCGCCCTCGTACGTGGTCGGCGCGGCGGTGCCGCCTTCGTCGCACGCGCTCGGACTGCTCGGATTCCCGGGCGCCAGCGGGCTCTTGAGGACGGCGTCGTCCTTGATCAGGCAGGAGCGCGAGTCCGCGAAGCGCTGTGAGAGCAGCCCCTTCTCCGGTACGTCCTCGAAGGCCGGGTCGCCGACCCAGCGGCCCCGGTCGGCGAAGGCGATCCGGCTGGCCTCTATGTAGTGGTGCAGGTACTGCGCCTGCGAGGCCTTCGAAAGGTCGGTGCGCTCAAGGATGTTGAGCGCCTCGCCGACGCTCGTACCGCCCGACGACGACGGAGCCATGCCGTACACGTCGAGGCCGTGGTAGGAGACCTTCGTCGGGTCCCTGCGGACCGTCCGGTAGTCCGAGAGGTCGCGCGTGGTGAGGTCGCCCGTCCGCACCTTCCTGGTCGCGTCCGGGTCGACGGGAGGGTTGCGTACCGTGCGGACGATGTCCCGGCCCAGCTCGCCGCGGTAGAGCGCGTTGACGCCCTTACGGGCCAACTCCTGGTACGTGCGCGCCAGATCGGGGTTCTTGAAGGAGGATCCGACGACCGGCAGCTGTCCGCCGGGCAGGAACAGCTCCGCGGAGGCGGGGAAGTCCGCGAACCGCGCCTGATTGGCCTCCGTCTGGGAGCGGAAGGTGTCGTCCACGGTGAAGCCGTTCTTCGCCAGCTTCTCAGCGGGCTTCAGCACCTCGCCGAGCGACCGGCTGCCCCACGCGTCCAGCGCGGTGTCCCAGGTGGCGGCGGTCCCCGGCGTACCGACGCTGCGGCCGCTGGTGACCACGTCGTCGAACGGGATGGGCTCGCCGTTCTCCAGGAACAGCGAGGAGTCCGCCGACCTGGGCGCGGTCTCCCGGCCGTCGATGGTGCGGACCTGGCGGCTCTTGGCGTCGTAGTAGACGAAGTAGCCGCCCCCGCCGATGCCCGCCGAGTACGGCTCGGTCACACCGAGCGCGGCGGCGGTGGCCACCGCCGCGTCCACGGCGTTCCCACCGTGCTTCAGCACCTCGATGCCCGCCGCGGTGGCGTCGGGGTCCACGCTCGCGACCGCGCCCCCGTAGCCCGCCGCCACCGGAGTCTTCTCCGGGGTTCGGGGCTCGGCGGATGTGTGGCGGGCCAGGGGCGGCGCCGCGCCTCCCACCGCCAGCATGGCCGCGGCAACCGCCACGGCAGATGTTTTCCGCACAACGGAACGACGCATCCGTACCTCCAGTCAAGAGCAGTCCGCGCAGACTAGCTTCACGGCGCCTGCCCCGTCATGGTCGTCTCGAACAATGGTGCGTGCTACGGCTAGCATGCGCGCCCATGACTGACGACGTACGCATCCTCGTGCTCGGCGTGGCCGTCCTCGCCGCCGGAGGGGCACTGGGCTGGATCGCCCGTACCTACCTCTGGCGGCGCGGACTCCGCAGAAAACAGACGTTCTTCGGGCTGCCGGGAAACTCGGAATCCCTTCTCGTGCTCAGCCGCGACGCGGGCGGCGACGGCGCGGTCCACCGCCACGACGTCCTCGCGCTGCTGGAACTGGCCGCCCTCATCAAGGACTGCGGCGCGCACACCCGGATAGTCCAGCACGACGCGGCGCGGCAGGGTTTCGGCGAGCGTACGGAGTTCTGCCTCGGCGGGCCGTCCGTGAACCGCCGGATGGCCGCGCATCTGAACTCGCTGCTGCCCGGCGTGCGGATCAACACACAGACGGAACCGGGGCCCGACCGCGGCTCCTTCGCCATCGGCACCGAGCGCTACCGCGTGGATCCCGGGGTGGCGGAGTACGTCCTGCTGGCGCGCCTGACGGCGGGCCAGGAGGCCCGGCCGGTCTTCCTCTTCTGCGGACAGCGGGCCATCACCAACCAGGCGGCCTCACGCTATCTGGCCCGCCATCACGAGAAGCTGGCCCGCAAGTACGGCGGCGGCCCGCTCTGCCTGCTGCTGAAGGTCGTCAACTCGCAGGCGTACGGCCCCGATGTGGTGGAGCTGGTGGCGGATGTGACCCGGGCGGCCCGCGAGCCCGCGCCAGTCGAACGTACGTCTCATCGAGCGAAGGACTGAGCCCCCTCACGCGCCGGAGGCAACGGGACGGAAAGCCGAGCACCGAGGCGGGCGGGCCCCGTCGAATGACTCTGCGACGGGGGCCCGCCCCGCCCTGGACCAGGCTCTGTCCGCCGGACAGGACCTGGCGCTGTCGCTCCATCCGGGGCACAACCCGACCGGTCGCAGCTGACCTTCCACCCGCCCGCGTCCGCCTCGTTGTGACTGGCGGAATCACCGTGCGAGAAGTGATCTCCGGCTGCTGCCGGACGGGCCAATGCCCCTGAACTGCTGCACGGCCGGCAGCAGCGTCCCTGGTGCGGCCGGGGTGATGCCCGCGGCCCCTGTCGTCGGTAGGGATGAACGGCAAATCGTAGTCGAGTTTCGGCGCGATGAGTTTGTCTTGACGCCAGCGCAAACTATCCAGCCCGGCAACGGACTTCACACTCGACACGCATAAATGCCGCGTAAGCCGTATTTACTGCGAGGTGTCCGGAGCACGGCCGTTCGGGGTGCTCACGCCTCCGCGGCCTCGGCATACACCTGGGAAAGTTGGGGCGCGCCGGTCATCGCCCATGCGACACCGGCCTCCACCACCCGGATCTCCCGGCCCGAAACGAGCCGCACCACCGGATGACCGCCCGGCCAGATGTGCCAGACCGCGCCGGGCACCGTGAACACGATCACGGTACCCAGATAGAGACCCGCGTCATTGCCCAGCCAGGGCAGCTCCTCCGGGTCGTCGCGCCAGCGCGGCGGCAACTGGTCGAGGGCCTCCAGCGACTCCGGGGTGTCGTCCAGTCTGAGACCGCTCTGCCCCGCCTGGGCACGCAGCAGCTCACACTCGGAAAGCAGCTCGGCCACACCCTCCGGGTCACTGCCGGCGGCCGGGGCGAGCGTCGTACCGCCGGCGCCGCCGACCCTCTTGCGCCAGTTGTCCAAAAAAGGGATGTTCATACCGCAAGCCTGCCACCACCCCTTCCGGTCCACCATAGGACGCGCTGCTCGGAGACAGGACGCGCTGCTCGGAGACAGGACGCGCGGCTCGGAGACAGGACGCGCGGGCCAGACGAAGGCCCCCGCGGCTCGGACACAGGACCTGCCGCTCAGGCGCAGGGCGCGCGGCTCAGACGTCCAGGTCGACCACCACCGGTGCGTGGTCGGAGGCGCCTTTCCCCTTGCGCTCCTCGCGGTCGACGTAGCTGTCCTTCACGGCGGCGGCGAACGGGTCGTTGCCGTACACCAGGTCGATGCGCATGCCCCTGTTCTTGGGGAAGCCCAGCTCGCGGTAGTCCCAGTACGTATAGGGACGGTCGTACTTCAGCGGGCGGGGCACCACATCGGTCAGCCCCTCCCCGCGCAGCGCGGCGAGCGCGGCGCGCTCCTCGGGCGTGACGTGCGTGGCTCCCTCGAAGCGCGAGAGGTCCCAGACGTCCTCGTCGGCCGGCGCCACATTGAAGTCGCCGAGGACGGCGAAGGGGCGCGCGCCCGCCGCGTCGGCGGCGGCCGCCTTCCGCAGGGCCTCCAGCCAGCGCAGCTTGTACGCGTAGTGGTCGTGCCCGACCTCGCGGCCGTTGGGCACGTAGACCGACCAGAGACGGACGGGACCGCAGGTCGCCGAGATGGCGCGGGGCTCCGCCACGCCCTCGTACTCCGGGCCGCCGGGGAGCCCCTTGACGACGTCGTCGAGACCGGCGCGGGAGATCAGCGCCACCCCGTTCCACCGGCCGGTGGCGTGGACGGCGGACGCGTAGCCCGCCTCCCGCAGCTGCTCGGCGGGGAACTGCTCCTCCGTGCACTTGGTCTCCTGGACGCACAGCACGTCGGTGCCGCTGCTCTCCAGCCAGGCCAGCAGCCGGGGCAGGCGGGCGGTGATCGAATTGACGTTCCAGGTGGCGATGCGCATGGGTCACAGCCTATCGGCGGGGTACGACAGCCACCGTTCCGTCCGGCGCGAACCGGGCTCCGGGCTCCGGTCCCGACGGGGACCCGCGGCCCCGCCCGCGGCCCGCGGCGCCCCCGGGGGCTCACACCTGCCTGGAGTCCCCCGGTGCGAGCCTGCCGTGGTCAGCGCCGCCCAGAGCTCCGATCTGCGCGTCGTATATGGGCCTCGCCAGATCCGTGAGCAGGGCGTCGTGAATGTCGATGGCGCGCCTCGGCGCGACCTCACGGACATAGTCGATCACCTCGGAGATCTTGCTCCACGGTGCGTGCACGGGCAGCATCAGCGTCTCGACCGGCTGGTCGGGGACGGTCAGCGCGTCACCGGGGTGGAAGAGGGAGCCGTCCACGAGATAGCCCACGTTGGTGATGCGCGGGATGTCCGGATGGATCACGGCGTGCAGCTCACCGTGCACCTGGACGTCGAATCCCGCCGCACTGAACGTGTCGCCGTGGCCGACCGTGTGCACGCGCCCGGGAAAGGCGGCGGAGAGCTGGCCGGCGACGCTGCGCAGCGTCCACAGCTCGGCCGCCGGGTTGGCTTCGAGCCCCGCCCGCAGCCGGTCCTCGCTGAAGTGGTCGGGGTGCTCGTGTGTGACGAGGACGGCGTCGGCGCCCGCCGCCGCGTCCTCCTCACTGAAGCCGCCGGGGTCGATGACCAGCGTGCGCCCGTCCTTCTCCAGCCGGATACAGGCATGCGTCTTCTTGGTGAGCTTCACCGGTGGTCACCTCTCACTGTTCGTTCTTATGCGGTCGCCTTCCCATCCTGCTACTCCTGCGGCTTCGTCTCCTCATGGATCACCGCGGTAGCCACCCGGAACGCCGCGTTCGCCGCGGGAACGCCGCAGTACACGGCCGTCTGCATCAGCACTTCCCTGATCTCGGCGGGGCTCAGCCCGTTGCGCAGCGCGGCTCTGGTGTGGAAGGCCAGTTCCTCCAGGTGCCCGCCCGCGACCAGCGCGGTCAGCGTCACGACGCTGCGGGTACGGCGGTCCAGGGCGTCCCTGGTCCACACCTCGCCCCAGGCGTAGCGGGTGATCAGCTCCTGGAAGTCCGCGGTGAAGTCGTCGGGTGCCAGCGCCCGGTCCACATGGGCGTCGCCGAGGACCTGCCTGCGCACCCGCAGGCCTTCCTCGTACGGGTCGGGGCGCAGGGCGGAGACCTCGGGCAGCTGCTCCGCGGGGGCGATCTCGGCGACCGGGCCGGTCATCGGTGAGAGCGGCGGGGTGAGCCCTTCGGGCAGCATGGTGATGCCCGTGGGCGTGTCGGCCGGGTTGTACCAGGCGGTGGAGAAGTGCCGTACGAGCAGATCCGTCACGGCCGCGGGCTGCTCGACGGGCGCCAGGTGGGACGCGCCGGGCACCAGCGCGAGCCGGGCGTCCGGTATGCCGGCGACCAGGGTGCGCGCCTCGGCCGGTCCGGTCACGTGATCCTCGGAACCGACGAGCACCAGGGTCGGTACGGCGATACGGGCCAGCTCCGCCCGGATGTCGAAGGCCGCCAGCGCCTCGCAGGCCGCGATGTAACAGCCCGGGTCGGTGGTGCGGACCATCTGGACGGCCCACTCGACGATCGCCGGCTGGGCGGCCGCGAAGCCCGGGGTGAACCAGCGCTCGGGCGCGGCGCGCGCCATCGGCTCAAGACCGTTGGCCCGTACGATCACCCCGCGCTGGCGGAATTCGTCGGCGGTGCCGAACCGGGGCGAGGCCGCGACCACGGCGAGTGAGGCGATGCGGTCGGGTCTGCGCAGCGCCAGCTCCGCGCCGATGGCGGCGCTGATGGAGCAGCCCGCGTAACCGAACCGCTGCACCCCGAGCAGGTCGAGCGTGGCGAGCAGCCGCTCGGTGAGGTCGGGAATGCTCGCCGCCGGGTACGCGGGGGCGCCTCCGTGTCCGGGCAGGTCGAAGCGGAGCACGCGCCACTGACGGGCCAGTTCGGGTACCTGACGGTCCCACATGTGCCATGTGGTACCGAGAGAGGGACCCAGGATGAGGACGGGTGCGTCTTCCGGCCCGTCAACACGGTATTGCAGGGGTTTCGGTGGTGTCTCGCTCACCCGTCGACCCTCTCATCTCTCACGAGATCTCATACGGCCGGTCCCAACCTAACGGCTCCTGCCCCGCTCGCTACGACAGAACCGGCACGCTGACCATGGGGTTCCGGCTGGGCAACGACACCATCGGTCGGCAGGTGACCTGGTCGCTGTCCGATCGCCATCGACGGCGAAGTATCGGTTCCGCCTCGGCGGGATGGGCGGAGGCCACCTGGTCAACGCGGGCCTGGCTGCGGCGGAGCCACCCTGAGATCAGTTCTGTTCCTGTGCCTGTTCCCAAGCCTGCCGGACAACCGCAGGAATGCGTCCACGCATCGGAACGTCGTATCCGTTCGCTCGCGCCCATTCTCGGATGGCCTCAGGGTCGGAGGGCGCGGTTTCCACCGGTGGTAGAGGTGGGGACCATTCATCCAGGCGTGACGGTTCGAAGCCGACGCTGGCGCGCATCAGGCCTTTCGGGAACTGAGGGACATCTGTGCTGCCGCTCAGGACGGAGACGAGGAACTGGGTCAGAGTTCCGTCGAAGGTGAACCAGCGTGGTCCGCGCGCTTCGTTGACGGCGATTGTCCAGGCTTCCGGGTCTTCGCGGGGAGCAGTGATCCAGAACAGGTACTCGCCGTTATCCGTGGCGCCGCACGGAAGGAGCAGCTCTGGATCGACAGGTGACGGGTAGATGCCGCGAGCGTGATCCGAGCGCAGTTGCTCCCGAGTCCGCTGAGATGCGCTGCCGGTGAGGTTGACGTGCACCGATGTGTGTCGCGGGTCGTAGACCCAGAGGTAACTTACGAAGGATCCCGGGTCGTAGGCTGCCGTGAGCTGTTTGTAGTCCTCGGGAAGGCGCAGGCCGAGTGCGGATTCGACAGCCGGCCAGTCCACGGGGGGCTGCTGGGTGCGGGGTGGGGGGCAGAGCTCCGTGAGGCGCTCGAGGGGGGTCATTCGATTCCGTCCCTGCGTCGGATCTGTTGTGAGGCATGGTCTGGGTTCTGGAAGTCCGATGCGAGCCGGAAGCCTCGGTGGCCGTCGGCTTCCATTGTGCCGACGTGGAGGGGCTGTACGCGGACTGGCCGCACAGCACCAAGGTGGTCGAGCGTCTGACGGCCGACGCGCTGGACTGGCTGCTGCCGGGGCTGGCGAGTGGGATGCTGCCGAAGATGGAAGGCTGCCTGCGGGCCGTCCGCGGCGGTGTGCGCAGGGCTCATGTGCTCGACGGCCGCGTGCCGCACGCGGTGCTGCGAGGCACCCTCGGCGACAGCGCCCCGGGCACCACCGCGGTTCCGGGCCCCGCGCGGCGGGGCTGATCCGGGCGGGGCCGATCCGGGCGGCGCGGGTCGTCGGTACAGGCCGCGGAGCAGCGGACCGTCCGACACCGACCGCCGCACGCGGGCCGTTCGTCACCGACCGCCGCACGCGGGCCGTTCGGGCGGCCCCCGCACGCGGGCCGGTCGTCACCAACTCCGGTACGCGGGCCGCCCGAACGGCCTTTGCGACCGCCCGGCGCACCGATCCCGCGGCGAGCGGGCCGTCACAAGACCCTCGCCAGGATCCGCGCGCCGCGCCTCGGGTCCAGGGACTCCGTCCAGGACGAAGGCGCCAGACGCGCGGCCGCGGGCGCGAACCCGTGCCGGAGGAAGAGGGCGCCGTCGCCGGTCGTCGCCGTGAACAAGGCATCGAGCGACTGGTTGCGTGCCGCGCACAGCGCGGCGCGCAGGAGCCCGGCCCCCACTCCGCGCCCCTGCCTGTGCCCGGCCACGCAGAAGTTGTACAGAACACCCACGGGCCCGCGCTCCTCCCCCGGGCCGGCCGGATGCACACGCAGCCCGACGCAGCCTTCGACGGGACCCCCGGGGGCCTGCGCCACGAGGAAGTCGGCGGCGTGAGCGGCGTAGAGCCGGGCGGGCCGCTCCCGCAGCGCTCCCGAGCGCACGAAGGGCCGGGACAGGCAGGCGAACGCGACGGCGTCCTCCTCGCGGGCGGAGCGCACGGAGAAGGCCGGCGCGGGGAGCGCGTGCGGCAGTCGGGCAGGGCGCGGCGTAGCCGTGATCAAGGCTTTCCTTCCTCGGTTCCACGATCGGAGGACGGCTCATGGCCGTGTCGCTCCGACGAACAAACGCGAGATTAGGTTAGCCTTCCCTAACTTGTGAGTCCAATGGCCGTCAGCTCACCTCCGGAGACCCCGGCCACCGGTCAAGAACCTTGGTCACTAACGGCTTTGGACCTCGACGCCGTCGACGTACGTGGCCACCACCTCGATGTCCCCGATGCGTGACGGATCGACCCGCCGGGGGTCGTCGCCGAGCACGACCAGATCGGCGCGCTTGCCCGGTGTGAGGCTGCCCAGGATGTCCTCCCAGTGGCAGGCACGGGCACCGGCGACGGTGTAGGCGTGCAGGGCCTCGTCGACGGTGATGCGCTCGTCCGGGCCGATCGCCCGGCCGGACTCGGAGGCGCGCTCGACCATGAACTGCACGGCCCGCAGCGGGGATCCGTCCGTGACCGGGCGGTCGGAGCTGCCGACGAGAGGGATGCCGTGGTCCAGGAACGCCCTGCCCCGGTAGAGCCAGGGGGCCCGCTCCTCGCCCATGATCGCCGCATAGTCGTCGCCGAAGAAGCGCAGGAAATTGGGCTGGACGACGGCGCTGACGCCGAGCCGCGCGAAGCGCGGGAGCTGGTCGGGGCGGATCAGTCCGGCGTGCTCGATACGGTGCCGGGCGCCGGGGCGCGGCCAGCGGCGCTGGGCGTGTTCCAGGGCGTCCAGGGCGACGTCCGCCGCACGGTCGCCGATCGCGTGGACGGCGAGCTGCCATCCGGCGCGGTGACCGTCCACGATCGTCTCCGCGAGCACGTCCGGATCGTCCTGCAACTGGCCCGCGTGGTCCAGCCCTTCGTACGGGCTGCTGAGCGCGGCGGTCCTGGCCATCATGCCGCCGTCCGTGAAGATCTTCAGCGCGCCCACGGAGAGGCGGTCGTCGCCGAACCCGGTGCGCAGCCCCAGGTCGAGGGCGCGCGTGAGGCCGTCGTCGTCGTGCGCGTCGACCTGGCGCAGCCGGTCCGCGGAGACCATGAGCTGCACCCGAAGCGGCAACAGGTCCTTGTCGCGGGCGAGTTGATACGCACCCAACTCGACGGGGCTGTGGCCGACGAGACCGCCGCCGATACCGGCCTCGGCGCAGGCGGTGACTCCCTCGGCCAGACAGGTCCGCGCGGCGCGGCCGATCGCCTCGGCCAACTCCCTCTGGGAGTACGGCAGACGCAGTGCGCGGGCGGCCGCCATGGCACCCTCGGCGAGGAAGCCGTTCTCGTGCGGGATGTCGGCGGGGAGCAGGTCGAGAACGGCGGTGTTGACGACGCAGCCGTGCCCGGAGTCGTGCAGGATGAACACCTTGCGCCCGTGGCTGACGCCGTCCAGTTCGGCGGCGGTCAGGTGGCGGCCCAGGGCTCGCTGGTCGTAGCCCGCGATGCTCACCCAGCCGCCCGGCGTGGCCGTTCGAGTGGCGGCCCGGCCGACGACTGCGAGCACGTCCTCGACCCGTGTCAGGCCCGCGATGCTGACGGTGTTCTCCTTGAACCCCGTCCAGGCCAGGTGCACATGGGCGTCGACGAACCCGGGCAGCACGGTGGCGCCCCGCAGGTCGATCACCTCGCGCGCGGGCAGAGAGGTCACCGCCTCGTCGAGACCCACGATCCGGCCCCGCCAGATGCCCAGGTCGTGGGCGACGGGGTGATCCGGATCCATGGTCAGGAAGCGCGCGTTGGTCAGTCGCGTGCAGAGCATCGGCGGTACCTCCTCAGGGCTTGCCCGGCCGCGGGCAGGTGGCTCCGCCCCGGGACGGGGAACGTCGGCGCGTGAGGCGTCAGTCGGTGGACGCCGCGAGAGAACGGGGGCGCAGGTCGGTCCAGTTGGTCTCGATGAAGTCCAGGCAGTTCTCCCGGGTGTTCTCCTCGAAGACGGTCGTCCATCCGCCGGGGACCTCGGCGAAGGACGGCCAGAGCGAGTGCTGTCCCTCGTCGTTCACCAGGACCAGGAAGCGGCCTTCGGCGTCGTCGAAAGGGTTGGTGCTCATGTGTCGTTGTCTCCTCGGTTCTTCGGTGCCGACGGGCCGGTGCCGGCCGCGCCGTGGGGGTACATGAGGTCGTCGGCGCGAGGCCGGCCGGTCCGGCGCCGACGGGATCCTAACCGGGCTCCCGGCCAAGGGCGTTCGGGGCCTGTCGGGAGGCGGACCAAAGGGAGCGGGACAATCTCATTAGGTTAGGCTCACCTAATACAGGATGAGCCTAACCGCTCCCTTTCCCTCTCACAAGGAGACGACGTTCATGCGCCTGGCCGACAGCGAAAGCGACTTCGCCGCGTTCGGACTGCCCGGCGAACCGGGCACCGAAGAGTTCTGGGCGGCGGCGCGGACGCCCGTGTCGGTGCCCGCCGACGACGGCGGCTGGCTGACCCTGTTCCTGTGGCGCGGGTCTGAGGCCCGCGTAGGCTTCGAGAGCTGGTCGGAGCCGATTCCCCTGCGCCGGTGGGGCGTTACGGACTGCTGGTACGCCCGGGTGCGCATGCCGGAGCGGCTGCGGGTGACCTATCGGTTCCTCGTGGGCGACGCGGCACACGCCGACCCGTTCAACCCGGTCGGCGCCGGCGGTGACCGGTCCGTCGCCGCCACTCCGGACGCCCCGGCGCAGCCGCACTGGCCCGCTCTCGGCGCCGACGACGTCCTGCCCCTCCCCCGCACGCGGCTCCGCTGGAACAGCGAACGGCTCGGCGGACGGCGCACCGTGCGCGTTCATCCGGTGGGCGGCGGCGGACCCGTCGTCCTGCTGCTCGACGGGGACGACTGGCTGTACCTGCACCCGGCCATGACCGCGTTCGACGCGGCCTTCGCGGCCGGCGAGATGCCCGCTGTCACCCTCGTCTTCCTGCCCGCCAAGGACAGGCAGGCGGAGTTCGGGTGCACGCCCGAACTGTGGGAGGCGGTCCGGGACGAACTGCTGCCGCTGATCAGGGAATCCGGCGCACCGGCCGACGTGGACCGGCTGGTGGTCGCCGGGCAGAGCCTGGGCGGCCTGAGCGCGGTGTACGCGGCCCTGGAGTTCCCGGACCTGGTCTCGCGCGTCGCCTGTCAGTCCGGGTCCTTCTGGTGGACACCCGGCGCCGCGGAGCTGCCGGACCCGCTGGGCGGCCCGGCCGGCGGCGCCGTCGCCGCGCGGCTGCGCGAGAGCCCCGACCTGTCCCGTCTGCGCTGTGCGTTCGACGTGGGGGAGCACGAGACGCGGATGCTGCCCCACTGCGAGCTGACCGAGGCCCTGACCGAACAGGCCGGTGCGACCGTGCGGGTGTCGCGTTCGGCTGCGGAGCACGACCGGGCGGGCTGGCGGCAGGCGCTGCTCAGGGATGTCGCCTGGGCTCTCGGCTGAGCGGTTCCGGGGACGTGTTCGCGCACGTCCCCGGAACCGGCGCCGCAGGTTCCTCAGGGGCCTGTCCGCCGGCTCCTGCCCGTGGCCGCCGGACGGTTCACCGGGCCACGGCCAGGCAGTAGTCCTCGTCGGTGGCGAGGAGGTTGCGGTGGGTGTCCTGGGCGGTGATGACGCCGTCGTCCAGGACGAGAACACGGTCGGCGGCGTCCAGCAGGGCCGGACTGCTGGTGATCACGACCGTGGTGCGGCCTCGGCGCACCTTCGCGACGTTGCGCGCGATGAGCTGTTCGGTGACCGCGTCGACGGCCGTCGTCGGATCGTGCAGGACCAGTACGTCGGTGTCGGCGGCCAGCGCGCGGGCCAGGGACAGCCGCTGCCGCTGCCCTCCGGACAGGTTCGCTCCCCGGTCGCGGACCGCGTAGTCGAGCCCGTCGCGGTGCAGTGCGACGACATCGGTCAGCATGGACGCCTCGACGGCCTCGGCGATCATCCGGCTGCTGCCCGACGGGTCGATGTTCGTGCGGAGGGTGCCCGCGAAGATCTCGCCGTCGTACGGATTCACCAGCATGTGTTCGCGGACCGCCTCGACCGACAGGTCCGCGAGCGGCTGCCCGCCGAGCCGCACCTCTCCCTCGTACGCCCGGGGCGCGACGTTCACCGCGAGGACCGACGCGAGGTCGGCCGCCGCGCGCGGCTGGTAGGCGGCGATCGCCGTGAACTCGCCCGCCGGCACCTCGAACTTCAGCGTACGCAGGGACCCGTACCGTACGCAGTCGACCTCCAGGCCCCCGCCCGCCTCCGGGCGCCGCGCCCCCGGAACCGTCACCGGCGGCGCGGAGAGCACCAGCGCCATCCGCTCGGCCGAAGCCCGCGCGATCATCACGTACTTGGGCATCTCCGAGAACAACTTGAGCGGTTCCATGATGAACTGCGCGAGGCCCACGGCCATGACCAGTTCCCCGATGGTGATGTCACCGCCGAACGCCAGCCAGCCCGCGGTCAGGGACACGGCGGCGGCGAGGGCCGCGTTGAGGGCCAGCGCGGTGCCCGCGTACGTGCCGTTCACCCGGGCCACGGTGATCGCCTGCCGCTTCGCGTCCGTGCTGACCTTCCGGTAGGAGCCGAACGCCGCGTGGTTGCCGCCGAAGCCGTGCAGCGGGCGCAGACCGGTGATCAGGTCCGCGACCTTCGCGCCGGCCCGCGCCACCCTGGCCTGCTGCTCGCGGGTGCTGTCGCCGATCCGCCGGGACATCACGGCCAGGACCGACAGCGTCGCGACGGTCCCCACGATCACCAGCAGGCCGAGCCTGAGGTCGGCGAGACCCAGCGCGAGCGCCGCGACCGCCACCGCGACCAGGGAACTGACCAGCAGCGGCACCACCTCGATGATGTCGGCGGTCTGGTCGGCGTCCTCGGTGGCGATGGTCAGCACTTCGCCGGACTTCAGGTCGGTGTCCCTGGCCACCGGCTGGAGCCCGCAGGCCGCCACCAGGACCCGCCAGCGGTGCGCCTCGGTCGTGTTGGCCTTCTGCAGGATCCGCATGCCGAACCGCCACGACAGCGACACCGTCGTGATGATCACGGCCAGCGCGCCGATCGACAGGCCGAGCGCGCCCGGGCTCCGGTGTTGCATCGTGTGCTCGACGATCAGGCCGAGCGCGATGGGAAAGGCTGTCTCCCCCGCCTGGTACAGGCCCATGAGGACGGTGCCCCGGACCATGGCGCCGACGTTGCGGCGCAGCGCGGTCCGCAGGATGTCCGCCCCCGGGCGGGGCCGCTGGGTGTCAGGAGTTTTCATCAAGGTGGCGGGCAATCGCTTCCGGGGTTCGCAGGGTGAAAAGATCACGGATCGTGATCACAGGGCCGTACTCCCGGCGGAGCAGCCCGATCAGCCGCACCGCCAGCATCGAGTGCCCTCCGAGGGACACGAAGTCGCTCACCGCGCTCACCTCGTCGTCGTCCAGGTCCAGGGCCTCGGCGAAGAACTCGCACACCACGGTCTCGGTCTCCGTCTCCGGGCCGCGCTCTCCCGCCGTGGTCAGCGCACCGAGCGGCTTCGGCTCCGGGAGCGCCTTGGTGTCGGCCTTCCCGTTCACCGTCAGCGGGATGCTGTCGACCTCGGCGTAGTGGGTGGGGCGCAGGAAGTCCGGCAGCCCGGCGCCCACTTCACCGGCGACCTGCGCCACGTCCGAGCCGTCCAGCACGAGATACGCGGCCAGCCGGTGCGCTCCGTCGACCTGCGGGTCGGGCTGGGCGACGGCGGCGGCGAATCGCACCGCCGGGTGCGCCGCGAACACGGCCTCGACCTCACCGAGTTCGACGCGGTGCCCGCGAATCTTGACCTGCTGGTCGGTGCGGCCCAGGTACGTCAGGTTCCCGTCGGTCCTGCGGACCACCAGGTCGCCGGTGCGGTACATGCGCTCGCCCGGTGCGCCGAACGGGCACGCGACGAAGCGGTGCGCGGTCTGGGCGCTCCGGCCGAGATAGCCGCGCGCGATGCCGATGCCCGACACGTACAGCTCACCGGGGACTCCGTCGGGCAGCGGCCGCAGCCACGGGTCCAGTACGTAGACCTCAGTGTTGTCGATCGCCACGCCCACCACCGGGTCCTGGCATTCGAAGGTGCCGACGCCGAGGGTGTTGATGGTGTATTCGGTGGGCCCGTACAGGTTGTAGCCGGCTGTTCCCTCGGTCTCGGCGAGCCGCCGCCACAGCGCCGGGGTGACGGCCTCGCCGCCCAGCAGCACCAGCGCCGGTCGCCGCGCCGGGTTGTCGAGCAGGCCCTCGGCCACCAACTGCTGTGCGTAGGTGGGAGTTACGTTGATGACGTCGATGCCGTGCTCACCGCAGTACTCGACCAGGCGCGGGGCGTCGCGGCGCAGTTCCTCGTCGCAGATGTGGACCTCGTGGCCGTCGGCGAGCCACAGCAGTTCCTCCCACGACATGTCGAACGCGAACGACACGGTGTGCGCGATCTTGAAGATCCGGTGGCCGTGCTCGGCGAGGACCGGTTCGAAGATCCGCCGCTGGTGGTTGATCAGCATGTTGGTGAGCCCGGCGTACTCGGTCACCACGCCCTTGGGCTTCCCGGTCGACCCTGAGGTGTAGATCGTGTACGCGGGGTGGCGCAGGCGGTCCGGATCGTCCGGCGCGAACGTCACGAACGGCTCGGCCCCGGGCAGGGGCTGGTCCAGCTCGATCAGGTCGCCGGTCAGCCGGGGTGACACGGCGCGCACGGTGAGGATCACCTCGGGACAGGCGTCCGCGATGATCGCGGCGATGCGCTCGTCCGGGTGGTCCAGTTCCAGCGGTACGTACGCGGCGCCGACGCGCAGCACGGCGAAGAGCGCCACGATCGAGTCGAGGGAGCGCGGGACCGCGAGCCCCACGGTCGTCTCGGGGCCGATGCCCCGGCGGGCGAGCACACCCGCCACCGCGCGGCTGCGGTCGCGGAGTTGGGCGAAGGTCATGGCCTCGCCCCGGGCGACGAGCGCGACCCGTTCCGGATCGCGGTCCGCGGCCCGGTCGAAGCGGTCGACCACGGTGTCCGTGCCGATGCCGGTGCGCTCGGGCGGCTCGGGATAGGCTCCCAGCCCGCGCAACGCGCCCAGCCGTCCCGTCGAGCCGGCCAGGTTCCCGAGCACGCGCAGGTAGTCGTCAAGCAGACGAACGGCGCTGGCGGGGTCGCCGTCGCGGTGCTCCAGCTTGACCGTGAGCCGGTCGCCGGGCGTGACGACCCAGGTGAACGGGTAGTGCGTGGAGTCGTCCGCCCGCACCGAGGTAATGCCGTGCCGGGCGTTCATCTCGGCGAACGCGTCCAGGTCCAGGAAGTTCTGGAGGACGAACAGGTTGTCGAACAGGGTGTCGTGCCCGCTGGCCCGCTGGATCTCGCCGAGCCCCAGGTGCTCGTGCTCCATGGCCTCGACCCGGTCAGCCTGTACGGCCGACAGGTACGCGCCGACGGTGTCGCCGGGCCGCGCCCGCGTCCACATGGGCACGGTGTTGAGCAGCACACCGACGATGCCGTCATGGCCCTCGCCCTCACGGCCCGAGACGGTCACACCGAACACGGCGTCGGCGCGGCCCGTGTGGGCGCCGAGGAGGAGGCCGAACGCTCCGGTCAGCACCGAGTTCAGCGTGACGCCGTGCGTCCTGGCCGCTTCCCGCAGCCGCTGCGTCAGTTCGGCGGAGAGCGTGCGCACGAGAGCGCGCGGCAGGTCGTCGGAGAGCGAGGAAGCCGGTCCGGCGAGCAGCGTCGGACCCGGCAGGTCCGCCAGGTGCTCCGCCCAGAAGCGATTCGACTCCGCGGGGTCCTTGGCGTCGAGGGCCCTGGCGTAGTCCTCGAAGCTCGGGGTTGCCGGGGCCGCGTCCCACGGCTCGCCCGCGACGACGGCCCGATAGGCGTCGAACAGGTCCCGCAGCACGATCTCGCGGGACCAGCCGTCCCAGAGCAGCAGGTGGTAGCTGAGCAGCAGACCGTCCCTGCCGCCGGGCAGGCGCACCACGGTCAGCCGGATCAGCGGCGGCTCGGCGGGGTCGAATCCCGACTCCCGGTCCCGGGTGCGCAGGGTCTCGACGTCCGCGTCCGTGGTCAGTTCGACCGTACGGACACCGACCCGCCGGCCCGGCTTGAGCACCTGGACCGGGTTGCCGTCGTCGTCGGTGGCGAAGCCGGCGCCGACGACCGGGTGCCGGGCGATCACGCGCGCCATCGCCTCGGCCAGCGCGTCGGTGTCCAGGCGCCGGTCGAAGGTGAAGTAGCTCTGCGCGACGTAGTGTCCGGCCGCGCCCGCCATCTGGGCCTGGAAGAACAGGCCGCGCTGGAGCGGGGTGACCGGCGCTGTGCGTTCGGCAGTCGAGGAGGCGTCCGCGATGCGCTCCAGCGCGCCGCGCCAGTGCTCGGTGATCTCGTCGGGCACACCCTCGGCGAGGGTGAAGGCAGCGTGCAGGCTGCCGGTGGCCGCGTCGGTCCACGCGTTGACCTCGACGGCGTACGGGGTGCCCTGGTCGCCGCCCGTGATGCGCGGCGCCTGGGACTCGCCGCCCCGGCCGAGGTAGTTGAACAGGACCTGCGGGCGAGCGTTCAGCAAGGGGGCCGTCTGCGGGTTGAGGTAGCGGAGTTGGCCGTAGGCGAGGTGCCCGTGCTCGTCCGGCTGGCGTTCCGCGGTCTCGCGCGCCGCCGCGACGGGGTCGCTGTGCGCGGTGAGCCGCACGGGTGCGATGGAGGTGAACCAGCCGACGGTACGGGTGTAGTCGTGGTGGTCCAGCGCCGGTACGCGGCCGTGCCGCTCCAGTTCGATCGCGAGATCGGTGGGCGTGGGCTGTACGTGCGTCAGCGCGGCGCGCAACGCGCCGCACAGCAACTCGGTGAGCCCCAGGCCGAGTACGGCGGGCGCGGTGCGCGTCACGCGGTCGCTCACGCCGGGGGCGAGCACGACCTCGGTCTCGCGCGGATTCCGGACCTCGGGAAGCAGCGCGGGCACCTGGAGTGTGGTGATCCAGTGTCCGAGGCCGTCGATCACCTGAGTGGAGCGTACGGCCAGGGCTTCGGCGTATTCGGCGTAGGACGTGGTGGGCGGGGCCGGTTCGGCCCCGCTGAGGGCGGTGGCCAGGTCGTCCAGGAGGACCAGCCAGGACACCGCGTCGACGGCGAGGTGGTGCGCGGTGACCACCAGGGTGCGGCTCGCCTCCAGCCAGGAGAACGCGACGACATCTCCGGATTCCGGATCGAGCCGTCCTGCTGCTTCGTTCGCCGCGGCCGCCGGATCGGTGGCGTCCGTCCGGGCGACGGTGATCTCGCGGGCGGGTTCGGTACGCAGGGTCCAGACGCCGTGCTCGACGCGCAGCCGCAGCCGGAGGGCCGGGTGCGCGGCCACGACCGCGTTCGCGGCCCGGCGCACGTCGGCGAGTTCGGTGCCTTCGGCCGCCACCAGCGTCCTGGCCTGGGCGAACCGGTCGAGTGAGCAGCCCAGTTCGCGCTGGCGCAGGATGATCGGCGTCACGGGCAGCGGGCCGTCCACGCGGCCGTCCACGCGAGGGGACGGCGCGGCCGTCACGGCCTGCGGGGCACGCGTGCCGAGGTGTTCGGCGAGCGCGCGCGGTGTCCTGAACAGGAAGACGTCCCGGGGCGCGATCGAAAGGCCGAGCGCCCTGGCCCGGTTGATCAGGGTGATGGCGACGATGCTGTCGCCTCCGGCGCCGAAGAAATCGGTGTCGGCGTCCACGGCGGCCCCGGGCAGTGTCCGGGCGAAGACGTCGACCAGTGAGGTGAGCGCGGAATCGCTCGCGGCCACAGGGGTGTCGTCCTGGGCCGCGCGTTCGGCCAGGGCCTTGCGGTCCAGCTTGCCGTTGACGGTCAGCGGCAGGGCCTCGGCCGGCAGCACCCGGGCGGGCACCATGTGGACGGGCAGCACGGTGGACAGCAGGCCGGTGATGCCGTCGGGCACCCGGCCCACGACGTGCGCGACGAGGTGGTCGCCGCTGTCCGCGACGGTGACGGCCGCGTCGACAACGCCGTCCAATCCCCTGACCGCGGACTCCACCTCACCCAGCTCGATGCGGAAGCCCTTGAGCTGCACCTGATCGTCGGCGCGGCCGGCGAACTCCAGTTCGCCGTCGAGCGTACGGCGGGCGAGGTCGCCCGTGTGGTACATGCGGGAGCCGTCGCCCGCGAAGGGGTCGGCCACGAACCGGCCCGCGGTGAGCCCGGGACGGCCCAGGTAGCCGAGCGACACCTGGTCGCCGGCGACGTAGATGGCGCCCACGCGGCCCGGCGGCACCGGCCGGAGCCGGTCGTCGAGCAGGTGGGTGACCAGGCCGGGAAGGGGGCCGCCGATCGGGCTGACGCCTTCGTCGGGGCCGATGCCGTCACCGCCGAAGTCCTCGTCGGTCAGCACCCGGTGAGTGACGTGGACGGTGGTCTCGGTGATGCCGTACATGTTGACCAGCTCGGGCGAGCCGGCGCCGTGCCGCTCGACCCAGCCGCGCAGCCGCCCGAGATCCAGCGCCTCGCCTCCGAAGACGATCCGGCGCAGCGCCGTGACCGGCTCGTCGGCGTGCCGGTCGGCCTCGATGAACTGGTAGAACGCCGACGGGGTCTGGTTGAGCACGGTCACGGCGCGCTCGCGGACCAGCCGGTGGAAGTCGACCGGCGAGCGGGTCAGCGCGTACTCCGGCACCAGCAGCTCACCCCCGTGCACCAGCGCGCCCCACAGCTCCCAGACCGCGAAGTCGAAGGAGAAGGAGTGGAATTGGACCCATACGTCGCTCGGGCCGAAGCCCATGGCGGGCCGGGTGTTCGCGAACAGCGTCACCACACCGGAGTGCGGAACGGCGACCCCCTTGGGCCGGCCGGTCGAGCCGGACGTGTAGATCACGTACGCGGTATCGTGCCAACCGGCCCGAGGCCCGGCGGAATCCGAAACCGGCGGCGGCTCGTCTCCCTGAACGAGCACCCGGGCCTTCACCCCTGCCCGGTCCAGCAGTCGGGTGAAGCGGCCTCGCTGTTCGCGGTCCACGAGGACGACCTGCGGGGCGGCGTCGGCGAGGATGTACTCCAGCCGCTCGTCCGGGTACGCCAGGTCCAGCGGTACGTACGCGCCGCCCGCGGTGACGACCGCGACCAGGGCGACGACCTGCTCGACGGAGCGCGGGACGGCGACGGCGACCCGGTGGCCGGGGCCGACACCGGCCGCGCGCAGAGCTGCGGCCAATTCCTGCTTGGCGTCGCTCAGTTCGCCGTAGGTCAGCGACCGGGTGGCGCCGTCCAGCGCGCACTGGGTGACGGCGGTGGCAGCCGGGTCGCGCGTAACAGCGGCGTCGAACAGTTCGCCCAGGGGCACCGGGGAGACCGGCACGGGGTGCGGGGTGGTCTCGGGGGCCAGGTCACCGACCAGGGCGTCCGGTCGGCCGAGCAGGCCGGTGAGGGTCCGGGTGAACGTGTGCAGGATCGCTTCGGCGCTGTCCCGGCGCAGCAGTTCACCGTCGTAGATCAGGTTGAAGCGCGGACGACCGTCGAGCGCGCGCTCCACCACCAGCGTCAACGGGTAGTGCGGGGCGCCCTCGTTGACGATGTCGGTGATGACCAGCGTGTCATCGGGCCCGCGCAGCGCGTCCACATCGGTCGCGACGTCGAACACCACCAGGGTGTCGAAGAGGGAACCGGCGCCGGCCTGGCGGCCGATCCTCGCCAGCGAGACATGCTGGTGTGCCAGCACCGTGCTCTGGTGGTCCCTTACCGAGGCGAGCAGGTCGCGCGCCGTGGTGTCTTCGGTCCAACGGGCTCGCACAGGAATGGTGTTGATGAACAGGCCCACCATGTCTCCGATGCCGGGCACCTCCGCGTCGCGACCGGACACGGTGGACCCGAACACGACGTCCCTGCCGTGCAGGATGCCGCCCAGTGTCACCGCCCACGCACTGTGCACGGCCGCGCTCAGGGGCACACCGGCCGACCGGGCGGCCGCGTCGATGTCGTCGGCGGGCTCCACCGCGGTGTCGGCGAACCGTTCGGAGGGCGTGTGGCCCTCGGCGACCAGCGAGGGGCCCGGCAGACCGGCGAGTTCGTCGCGCCAGACCCGGTCGCTCTCCTCCTGATCGCGTTCGGCGAGCCAGCTCACGTAGTCGCGGTAGCTGCCCAGGGCGTACACGGTGCCCGGCGCGTGGTACTCGGCCAGCAGCGCGCGCAGCATCGGCGGCACCGACCAGCCGTCGGCGATGATGTGGTGCACGGTCTGCACCAGGACGCCGCGGCCGGAGCCCGTGCGGATGAGCGTGTAGCGCATCAGCGGTCCCCCGGCCAGGTCGAACCCGGCGCGGCGGTCCCGCTCGGCGTGCTCGCGGATCTCGTCGTCGGTGAGGGAGTCGCGGTCCAGCGTGGTGAAGGGCGCCCGCACACCGCTCTCGACGACGGAGACGACACGCCCGTCGGCGAGGGGCGTGAACCGGGCGGCCAGGTTGGGGTAGAGCGCGAGCAGCCGGGTGGCCGCCGCCGCGAGCCGGTCGGCGTCCACCTCGCCGTCCAGGGTGAGCAGTTGCTGCTCGACGTAGCTGCCCGTGGCGTCGTCGTCGAAGACCGAGTGGAAGTACAGGCCCTCCTGCAACGGGGTCAGCGGCAGGATGTCGCGCAGCGCGGGACCGTCCAGGGCGTCGACGTCGGCCTGGGTGAGCGGCACCAGCGGGAAGTCACTGGGAGAGTGGCCGCCCTCTTCGAGCGCGGCCAGGGCTGCCAGAGCGGCGCGGAAGTACTCGCCGAGGGTGGTGATGTCCTCGTCGGTGAACATCCCCTCGGGCCAGGAGATCGTGGTGACCAGCTCGTACGCGCCGTTCGCACCGGGTTCGGCGATCGCGTTGAACTCCAGGGCGCGCGGCAGACGCATCCTCGGGTCGCGCTTCTCGCCCAACTGGCCTGTGGCGCAAGCGAGCTGCCAGTCCGCCGGGGTGCCCGCGTCGAAGCGGCCCAGGTAGTTGAACAGCACCTGCGGTGCGGGCGCGGTGAATTCGGTGTCGGTCAGGTAGCGCAGTGCGCCGTAGGAGATGCCGTTGTCCGGCACCCGGGCGAGGTCTTCCTTGACCGCCTTGAGCGCGGCGGCCAGGTAATGGGACGCGGTGAAGTCGGCCGTCGCGCCGGGGTCAACGGTGACCGGGAAGAGGGTGGTGAACCAGCCCACGGTCCGCGACAGTTCCGGCTCGAAGCCGGCGGTGTCCGCGACGAACCGCCCCTCGCGGCCGTGTCCTTCGAGTTCGATGTGGGCGAACGTCTGGTCCTGCCCGCGGTCGCGGCGCCAGCGGGCGAGGCCGACGGCGAGCGCGGTCAGCAGCACGTCGTTGACGCCCGCGTGGAACTTCGCGGGAATCTCGCCCAGCAGCGCGGCCGTGTCCTGCGGGCCGGTGGTGACGGTCCGCGTCAGCTCGCGGGCCACGGTGTCGGCCTCGGTCAGGGCGCGCCTGCCCAGTGGCGCGTCCGCTCCCGGCAGGGGACGCCGGTGGTGGGTCCGGTCCGTGTCGGATGCCGCGCGTTCCAGCAGCTGGGTCCAGCGCCTGAACGACGTCCCGGCGGGGGGAAGTCCGATCGGCGTGCCGGAGGAGAACTGCCGCCACGCGGTGGCCAGATCCTCCATCAGGATCCGCCAGGACACGCCGTCGATCACCACGTGGTGGGCGACCAGGACGAGTTGCCGTGCCTCGCGGCGCCAGACGGCGCGCAGCATCACACCGTGGTCCGGGTCGAGTCCGCCGGTGGCCAGCTCGACGCACTCCTCCACCGGACGGTCGCTCTCCTGCCACCGCGCGCGGGACTGCCCGGCCTGAGGGATGTCGAAGCCCCACGCGTCGCCGCGCACCAGCCTGGCGCGCAGCATGTCGTGGCGGCCGAGTACGGCGGTGAGGATCTCGTCGAGGGCGTCGGCCGTGAGGTCCGCAGGTGTGTTCAGTACGACCGACTGGACGAAGCCGTCGATCGCGCCGGTGGTCTCACCGAGCCACTGCACGATGGGTGACCCCACGACGGAACCGGTCGCCACGTCGCCGTGGTCCTCGGTGGAGACGTCCTCACGGCTCGCCACCGCCGCCAGTGCACCGATCACACTGTGGGTGAAGATCTGCCGGGCGGTGACGTAGAGGCCCGCGTCGCGCAGCGCGCTCAGCAGGGAGATAGCCAGGATGCTGTCTCCGCCGAGCTGGAAGAAGTCCTGGTCGACGCCGACCTTCTCCAGCCGCAGCAGCGCCGCCACGGTCGCGCACACCAGGCGTTCCTCGTCGGTGGCGGGCTCCACGAGGGAGCGTGTGCCGATCTCGGGCTCGGGCAGGGCACCCCGGTCGAGCTTGCCGTTCGCGGTGAGCGGGAACTCCTTCATCACGACGAGGTGGGCGGGCACCATGTACTCGACCATGTGCGCGGTGGCCCACGCCTTGACCTCCTCGGCCCGCAGGTCCTCGCTGCCGGAGGCCGGGATCACGTACCCCACCAGGTAGGTGCCGCCCGTCGCGTTCTTCTTCGCGACGACGCAGGTGTGGCGTACGCCGGGGTGTTCCGCGAGGCCGGCCTCGACGTCCTCGATCTCCAGCCGCATGCCGCGGATCTTGATCTGGTTGTCGGCGCGGCCGAGGAAGTCCAGCGTCCCGTCCGGTGCGAACCGCGCCAGGTCACCGGTCCGGTAGAGCCGGGATCCGTCCGAGGCGAAGGGGTTCGCCACGAACCGGGACGCCGTGAGGCCCGGCGCGTTGACGTACCCGCGGCCCAGGAGGAGCCCTCCCGCGTAGAGTTCGCCGCCGACCCCGACCGGGACCGGGCGCAGTTCGTCGTCCAGGACGTACAGCTGGGTGTTGGGGTTGGCCCTGCCGATCGAGGTCGACAGGCGTTCGGCCGCGCCCCGGTAGATGACGTGGGAGACGCCGATGGTCGTCTCCGCCGGGCCGTAGCCGTGGTAGAGGGGGATGTCGAGCTGGGTGCGGAACCGCTCGTACAGCTCCGGGGTCAGCACCTCGCCGCCGCACCACACGTGCCGCAGGCTGTCCAGACGGCCGGAGTCGCCGACCAGCTCCAGCAGCACGTCCAGCATGGACGAGACCAAATAGGTGAAGGTGACGCGGTGTTCGGCGATCACACTCAGCAGGTGGTGCGGGTCGCGTTCGCCGCCGGGCCGCAGGACCACCAGTCTGCCGCCGGAGACCAGCGGCAGGAAGATCTCGTTGATGGAGATGTCGAAGGACAGCGGCGCCTTGAACAGCGACGCGTCGTCGTGGCCGAAGTGCAGGATCTCGCCCACTTGCCACAGCAGGCGCTCACTGATCGCCTCGTGGCGGATCATGGCGCCCTTGGGCCGTCCGGTGGAGCCGGACGTGAAGATCACGTAGGCGAGGGCCGTGCCGGGGACGGTCGCCTCGGGTGCCTCTGCGGGGTGGTCGCCGAACCGCCAGTCGCCGAGATCGACGGCCACGGCGTCCGGTTCGCCCGCGTCGTGATCGCCCGAGGCGTTGAGCTGGAGCACGACCCGGGCGTCCTCGATGACGACGGCCCGTCGTGTGGCGGGCCACTGCGGATCGAGCGGCACGAACGCGCACTTCGCCTGGAGCACGGCGAGCAGCCCGATGACCATGTCGGCGGAACGGCCCAGCGAGATGCCGACGACCTGTTCGGAGGTGAGGCCGCGTTCGATCAAATGATGGGCCAACTGGGCCGAGAATGAGGCTACCTGACGATACGTCAGTGATCGGTGTTCGTCGACGACGGCGACGGCGTCCGGCCTGGCGCGCGCCTGTTCGCGGAACATCTCCATGAGGGTCGGGCGGTCCCGGTCGGCCCGGGTGTCGTTCCATCCGGCCAGCGCTTCCATCCTCGCGGCCGCGTCGAAGGGGCCGATGGTGCCGAGGGGCCGATCAGGGAAGTCGGCCAGATCGTCCAGCGCGAGCTGCGCCTCGGCCGGTACGACACCGTCCGGGACGGTGATGCTCCGGCCGTCTTCGCCGACCTCCCAGCCTCCGCTTCCGGGGCCCGCGCTGTCGACCCACCCGAGGACGTCGGTGAAGAGCGTCGCGGGTGTGAGGTCCAGGCTTTCGGGACCGGCGCCCGTCGCCCAGTACGACAGCCCGACGGCGCAGGCTTCGGCGATGGTCCGGTTGCCGTAGTCGCCGGTGCGCCGGCGCACATCGGCCAGGCGGGTGGGGGAAAGCAGTACGCGAGGCGCGCGCGGTTCCATCATCGAAGACTCAGCATCCTTCCGAGGCATGCAAGTTAGCCTAACCTAACTTAGGCTTACCTAACTACTGCTTGCCTAACTACCCTCGCGCCAGGCCCGCCACAGACGCGCGTACTGGCCGCCGAGGGCCACCAGCTCCTGGTGCGTTCCTTCCTCCACCACGCGCCCCGCGTCCAGCACGGCGATCCGGTCCGCCGCCATGGCCTGGGTCAGCCGGTGCGCCACGAACAGCGTGGTCCTGCCCGAGCACGCGGCCAGCACGGCGCGCTCCAGCTCGGCGGCGCCCTCGCTGCCCGCCTCCGCCGTCGACTCGTCCAGCACCACCACCTGCGACCGGCTCAACACCATCCGGGCCAAGGCGATCTGGGCGACCCTGGTGACGTCGAGGCGCTCGCCGCCCTCGCCGACCATGGTGTTCAGCCCGTCGGGCAGCGACTCCACCCACCCGTCGGCGCCGACCGTGCGCAGCGCGTCCACCAGCCGGTCGTCGTCCGCCTCAGGCGCGGCGAGCCGCAGGTCGTCGGCGAGCGGACCGGAGAACACATGCGTCTCCTGCGTCAGGATGCTCACCAGGGCCCGCGCCCCGGCCTCGTCCAGCTCGCCGAGGTCGTGCGGTCCGATGCGCACGGACCCGGCCTGCGGGGTCCCGGTGCCGGCGACCAGCGCGGCCAGCGTCGACTTGCCCGCGCCCGTCGCGCCCACCAGAGCGAGCGAACCGCCCGCCGGGATGGACACGTTCACGTCCCGCAGGACCGGCTCCTCGGTGCCCGGATAACTGAACGTCAGCCCCTCCACCGTCACGGCATACGGCCCGGCGTCCGCCGGCGCGACGGACACATCGCCCACCAGACGCTCCTCCGCGGGCTCCGCCAGCACCCCGACCAGACGGGTCAGGCTCGCGCCCGACTTCTGCGCCTCGTCGAAAGTGAACATGATCGCGCCCAGCGGGGTGAACAGCCGGTGGAACATCAGCGGCGCCGCCGACACCTCGCCCAGGGTGGCCGCGTCGGCCTCCAGCAGGGCGTACCCCACCACCAGGATCAGGACCAGTCCGATGAATTCGGCGCGGTTCTCCCTGCCGACGAACCGTCCGAAGAACCGGAACACCTCGACGCCGAGTTCGCGCACCCGCCACGACTCGCCGGTGACCTTCTCGCGGACGGCGTCCTCGAGGCGGTACGCCCGGACCGTGTCGATCCCGTTCAGACCGCTGATCAGCGCCTGCGCGCGGTCGGCCTGGGCGGCCCGCTGCTTCCGGTAGAGCGGCGCCGACCTGGGCAGGTACCAGCGCAGGGCCAGCGCGTACGCGGGCAGTGCGCCGGCGCCCGCGAGACCGAGGCGCCAGTCCAGGCCGAACATGCCGGCCGTGGCGATGACGACCAGCACTCCGGCGGAGAACACCGTGGGGATGGCCGTCCGAATGCCCTTGGACAGCACGGCCACATCGTCACCGACCCGGGACAGCACATCTCCCCGGCCGACCCGCTCGACGCGCTCGCTCGGCATACCCAGCACGGCGCGGACGGCACCTTCCCGCAACCGCGCGAGCAGATCCGCGCCCAACCGTCCGATGAGGTACGTCGACACGGCGGTGGTGGCCGCGCCGAGCAGCGCGGCCACCACCATCACCACTCCGACCGTGACCAGCACCGAGCGCGTTTCGCCCTCGACCACTCCGTCGACCACCCGGCCGAGCAGCAGGACCGGGAGGATCTGGAGCGCCGCCCCGGCCACCGTGGTGAGCACGGTGGCCGACGTCAGCCATGGCCTCTCGCGGCAGTGCGTCCGCACCCAACGGGTGCCTTCGCGTCCGGTCGCCGTGCGCATGGCCGCCGGTGCGGTGCGCGTGTCGGTGGCGCTCACGCGGAGACCACGCCGGAACGGGGGCGGGGGCGGGACGGGTTGGCGGCCATCGCTAGCCGACCGACTTGACGAGCTCGTCGATCGCGTACGGCAGGGACAGCAGAGTGCCCTGCGACATGGCAGCGCCGACCGCCGGGCCCTCGCTGTCCAGCACGTACGAGACCTTGCCGCTCTTCACGGCGTCCAGGTTGGTGAACAGCTTGAACTTCTTCAGCGCGTCCTGGTCCGCCTTGTCGGCGATGACGAAGATGCGGTCGACATCGACGAGGTCGACGCGCTCGGGGGAGAGCTCGGTGGAGAAGTTGCCGTCCGCGATCTTGTCGATCTTGGTCTGGTACGAGAAGCCCGTACCCGTCACCAGCCGTCCGCGCACATCGGTGGAGGTGAACGGCGCCACCGAGTCCTTGTACCAGGACAGCGCGACGGCGGTCTGGCCGGCGAACTCGGGGTGCGCCTTCTTGGCCGCGTCGAGCTTGCCCTGGATGCCCGCCACCAGCTTGGTGCCCTCGTCCCCCTTGCCGAGCGCCTTGGCGATCTGGACCGCGTTGTCCTGCCACGGAGCGCTGAAGGGCACCTTCTCGCCCTTCGTGCGGCCGACCGTCGGGGCGATCTTGGAGAGCTTGTCGTAGCCGGCCCGGTCGATCTCGGAGTAGACCGCGACGATCAGGTCGGGCCGCAGGGCTGCGATCTTCTCGTAGTTGGGGCCGGAGTCACCGTTGTTCATGATGACCTCGGGACGGGTGTCGCCCCACTCGGCCTTCACCCAGGGCCACTGGGTGTTGATGTCGGGGGACTTGCCGGCCGGGTTCGGGTACTGGTCGACCATGCCGACGGGCTTGGTGCCGAGCGCCAGGACGGCCTGGTCGTCCGTGTAGCCCACGGTGACAACGCGCTGCGGAGCCTCGGTGATCTCCGTGGACCCGAACGCGTGTTCCACGGAGACGGGGAACGCGCCGGAGGCGGCAGCGGGAGCGTCGTCGCTCTTCTTGTCCGCCGCGCCGGAACCGCATCCCGCGAGAAGGCCGACGCCGAGGGCCGCGGCGGACAGTGTCGCCGTCACCCGCCGCCATGACGTCACACGCGTCGTTCGATGGAAAAGCATCCGAAATCCCTTGCTTTCGCGCCGTCCACTGCGCCCCCGGGGCAGGGTCGCGCAACCATGATCCTCAGAACTGAGGCTAGCCTATCCTAACTTGTATTTTCACCTTTTCCTGGGCCGAGTTGGGCACTCTTCCCGGCGCTTCTCCCGGCGCTTCTCCCGCCGCTTCTCCCGGCGCTTCTCCCGGCGCTGCTCCCGCCGCTGCTCCCGGCGTTTCCCGGCCCGGGGAGCCCTACTGGCCGAGCCCGGGGACGTGCGTACGGCCGATCGGCACGATGAGCGGCCGGTCGCCCACCGGGTCGTCAATCACCCTGGCCCGCAGCCCGAACGCCTCGTCCAGCAGCTCGGCGGTGATCACGTCGCGCGGATGCCCCTGCGCCAGGATCGAGCCCTCCCGCATCACGATGAGGTTGTCGCTGTAGCGCGTGGCGAGATTGAGGTCGTGCAGCACCATGACCACGGTCCGTCCCGACTCGTGCAGGTCGTCCACCAGGTCGAGCACGTCGAGCGCGTGGGCCAGGTCCAGATAGGTGGTCGGCTCGTCCAGCAGCAGCAGGTCGGTGCCCTGGGCCAGGGTCATCGAGATCCAGACGCGCTGGCGCTGTCCACCCGACAGCGAGTCGACCGGACGGTCGGCCAGGTCGGACACACCGGTCATGGCCAGCGCGCGCTCCACGACACCGGCGTCGTCCGACGACCACTGCCGCAGCCAGCTCTGGTGCGGATGGCGGCCCCTGGCGACCAGGTCGGCCACCGTCAGCCCCTCGGGAGCGACCGGCGCCTGCGGCAGCAGACCGAGCTTCTTCGCCACGTCCCTGGTCCTGAGCGCGGCGATGTCCTCGCCGTCCAGCACGACCGCCCCGGCGGCCGGTTTGAGCAGCCGGGTCAGAGTCCGCAACAGGGTTGATTTACCACAGCCGTTGGGGCCGATGATCGTGGTGATCACCCCCGGCGGTATCGCCACGTCGAGGCCGTCGATGACCGTCCGGCCGCCGTAGCCGACCGTGACGCCCCTGGCCGCGAGCCGTGCCGCGTCCTTGACCCCGGACTCCGTCTCGGTGATGAACTGAGTGGCCACAAGTCCCCCTTGTTGAGGTTCGCCTGACTTCTTCTACGTCTGCCTGAGGTTCGCGCGCACCAGCAGCCAGACAAGGAACGGACCGCCGATCGCGGCGGTGACCACACCGACCGGAAGGCTGACCGGCAGCGCCGCGCGCGCGACCAGGTCGGCGCCGTTCAGCAGCACCGCCCCCACCAGGCCGGAGGCCAGTATCGGTGGCGTCGGGACCTTCGCCAGCCGCATCGCCACTTGCGGCGCCACCAGCGCGACGAACGGGACCGGGCCCGCCGCGCTCACCGCGGCGGCGGCCAGCAGGACCGCGCACAACAGCAGGACCGCACGCACTCTCGTGTACCGGACGCCCAGCCCGGCGGCGACCTCGTCGCCGAGATGCATCGGCTTGAACTGGAACGCGACACCGGCCACGACGACCATGAGGACGAGCGTGCACCAGAGCGTCACCCGCACCTCGTCCCACGACCGGTCGTCCAGCGAACCGACCAGCCACGCCTGGGCCCTGGCCACGTCCCTGATGTCGGCCGAGACCAGCAGCCAGGTCGTGATCGCCTCCGTCACGGCGCTCACCGAGATGCCGATGAGGATGAGGCGGAAGCCGTCGATCCCGCGCCGCCACGCCAGGAAGTACACCAGCAGCCCCGTGCCGAGACCGCCCGCGAGCGCCGCGGCGGACAGGCCCACCGAGCTGACGACCGCCGCGGCGGTCCCGCCCGACACCGTCACCAGGAACACCGCGACCGCGCCGGCTCCTCCGGTGATGCCCAGAATGTCCGGACTGGCAAGGGGGTTGCGCGCGACCGACTGGGTGATCGCTCCGGACATCCCCAGCGCGATCCCCACGACGAGGCCGGCCAGGGAACGCGGCATCCGCAGGTCCATGACGACGAACTCGTCGACCTGCTCGCCCCGGCCGAGGAGCGTGGCGATCACCCGGGACAGGCCGATGGGGAAGTCCCCGACACTGATGGAGAGGCAGAACACCAGGAAGGCCGCCGCCGCCAGCAGCAGCGTGACCACGACGAGCCGGGGCCGCCATACGAACGAGACGCTGCCGAGCCGCAGGCCCGGCGCCACCGATGGGTTCATGTCCGCCCCGTTCATGCGTTCTTGAGCTTTCCGCGCCATACCAGCACCGCGAAGAACGGGGCGCCGAGGAGGGCGACCGTGACACCCGCGTCCAACTCACCGGGCCGCACGACCAGGCGCCCCACGATGTCGCAGAGCAGCAGGACGACGGAGCCGAGCAGACCCGCGTACGGCACCAGCCAGCGGTAGTCGGGCCCGGTCAGATACCGCGCGACGTGGGCCACCATGAGCCCGAGGAACGCGATGGGGCCGCACGCCGCCGTGGCCGCGCCCGCGAGCAGCGTGATGGCGACAATGCCGATCGTCCTGCTCCGCGCGATGTTCACGCCAAGACCGCGCGCCACGTCGTCGCCCAGGTTGAGCAGGTTGAGCGCGGGCAGCGTGATCAGCGTCAGCAGCAGTCCGGCGGCCACGAACGCGGCCACCGGCCGGATGACGTCGAATCCGGCACCGGCCACGGAGCCCGCGTTCCAGAACCGCAGCGCGTTCAGCGACTTCTGGTCGGACAGCGCGATCGCCGTGGTCATCGCCGCGAGGAACACGGTGATGCCCTGCCCGGCCAGCGCGAGCGTCAGCGGGTTGCCCGCGCCCCGGCCGATGCTCGCGAGGCCGAAGACGACCACGCCGGCGACGGCCGCCCCCACGAAAGCGAACCACACGTACTGGAACGGGTTGGTGAACCCGAATACAGTGATCGCCGACACCACGGCGAACGAGGCGCCCGCGTTCACCCCCAACAGGCCTGTGTCGGCTATGGGGTTGCGGGTGTACCCCTGGATCAGCGCACCGCCGACCCCCAGAGCGGTGCCCGCCACGATCGCGAGCACGGTCCTGGGCACCCGCACGGTCCGCACGATCAGCCTGATCTCGGTGAGCCGTTGGTCGGAGTCGGGCCCCGCGAACAGCCCGTGCCAGACCTCGGCGGGACTCAACGCCCGCGCGCCGACGGCCAGGGAGGCCGCCGCCGCGATCACCAGGAGCACCACAAGGGCGCCCAGACCCACAACCCGCCGCCGGCGGGCATCTGTTGTGCCGGCCGGCGCGGGACGTTCCACCGCAGTCGTGCTCATGTCGGCGTACGTTATCCGCGGACGGTGTTGCCGGTGCCTCCGGCAACCGGCCTGGCGTCGCCGGAGGCGGACGTGACGCCCCGGCCGAGCAGCGAGTCCAGGATCTCGCCGACCCGTATCGCGGTGTTGGACAGCAGGGACGTCGTGATGCCGTGCGTGTGTTCCGTGCCGCCCTGGAGATAGATACCGCAGCGCAGGGCGGAGTCCGTCACGACGCGGTAGTCGCGCTCGACGCGGACGCGGCCCTCGTCGTCGCGCAGGCAGCTGTCGGCGACCTCGCCGAGGAGGCCGAGCGGGTCGGCGGGGCTGTAGCCGGTGGCGAACACCACGACATCGGCCTCCAGGGGTGTTTCCTCACCCGTGACGAGCGAGGACACGGTGGCGCGGACGCCGTCGGACGTCTCCTCGACGCCGGTGACCCGGGAGACGTTGAGGAAGCGCAGCCGTTCGGTGCCGAGGACCTTCTCGCGGTACATCTCCCGGTACAGGTCGTCGATCAAGTCGATGTCCACCACGGAGTAGTTGGTGTTGCCGTGGTAGGCCATCAGCCGGCCCTTGACGTCGTCGGGCGCGGCGAAGTAGTCGTCGACCGCCTGCGGGTCGAAGATCCGGTTGGCGAAGCTGCTGTCGTCGGCAGGGCTGTAGCCGTAGCGGGAGAAGACCGCGCAGACCTCGGCCTCGGGGAAGCGGCGGTGCAGGTAGGCGACGTTCTCGGCGGCGCTCTGTCCGGCGCCCACGACGACGAACCGCGCGGGCGAGGTGCCCTCCAGGCTGTCGACCTTCCGCAGCAGATCGGAGTTGTGCCAGACACGTTCGCCGCGCTCCACGCCTTCCGGCACGACGGGGCGCAGTCCGGTGCCGATGACGAGGTTGCGGGCCCGGTGGACCTCGAGGCCCTCCCCCGACCTGACGGTCACGTCCAGGTACTCCACGGTGCCGTCGTGGACGAACGGCGTGACAGAGACGACCTCGTGGCCGTAGGAGACCATGTCGTCGACCTTGGCCGCGGCCCACTCCAGGTAGTCGTGGAACTCGACCCGCAGCGGAAAGAGGTTCTTGTGGTTGATGAAGTCGATCAGCCGGCCCTTGCTCTGCAGGTAGCAGAGGAAGCTGTGCTCGCTGGCCGGGTTCCGGAGCGTCACCAGGTCCTTGAGGAAGGACACCTGCATGGTGGCGTCGTCGATCAGCATGCCGCGGTGCCAGCCGAAGCCCGGCTGCTGCTCGAAGAAGTGCGCGGTGACCGACTCCTCCCTGCCGACACGTGTGTTGTGCTCACTGAGCGCGATCGCCATGGCCACATTGGAGGGTCCGAAGCCGATGCCAATGAGGTCGTGGACCAGTGGTGCGTCGCCAGGAAGAACCTGTGACATGTCACTCCCATCGTGCGGGGAATCGCCTGTCAGGCGTGGGGGAAGGTGCGAAAAGGTGGGCACGCCGACAGAGCGACCCGGTGGAACTTAGGTGAGCCTAAGCTAATCAAGCGCCGCTGTCGACAGGACAAACCGGACGAGCGGGTACTGATGTGCCGTCAATGGGGCTTCAGAATGCCTCTGTTGCAAACTTAGGCAAGCCTTGCTTTACTTGCCGCCAGTCCGTCCCTGCCCAGAGGAGGAACCCCCATGCGGGTCGTCATGTTCGGTTACCAGACCTGGGGCCACCGCACCCTGCAAGCCCTTCTGGAGTCCGAGCACGACGTGGTGCTGGTCGTGACGCATCCCAAGAGCGAGCACGCCTACGAGAAGATCTGGAGCGACTCCGTCGCGGACCTCGCCGAGGAGCACGGTGTCCCGGTGCTGATCCGCAACCGCCCGGACGACGAGGAGCTGTTCACGCGCCTCAAGGAGGCCGACCCGGACATCATCGTGGCCAACAACTGGCGTACGTGGATCCCGCCGCACATCTTCGGCCTCCCGCGCCACGGCACGCTGAACGTCCACGACTCGCTGCTGCCGAAGTACGCCGGCTTCTCCCCGCTGATCTGGGCCCTGATCAACGGCGAGCCCGAAGTGGGCGTCACCGCGCACATGATGGACGACGAACTCGACGCCGGCGACATCGTCCGGCAGGAGGCGGTACCGGTAGGCCCCGAGGACACCGCGACCGACCTCTTCCACAAGACGGTCGGCCTCATCGCCCCGGTCACCATCGGCGCGCTGGACCTCATCGCCGCCGGGCAGACGGAGTTCACCAAGCAGGACCGCTCCGAGGCGAGCTTCTTCCACAAGCGGTCCACCGAGGACATCCGCATCGACTGGACCTGGCCGGCGGAGGACCTCGCCCGCCTGGTCCGCGCGCAGTCCGCGCCATATCCCAGCGCCTTCACCTTCCACAAGGGCAAGCGGCTCGAAGTCCTCGGCGCGGTGGTCTCCGAGAACCGCTACGGCGGTACGCCCGGCCGTATCTTCTACCGCGAGGGCGAAGGCGTGGTCATCGTCGCCGGAGCCGACGCCCGCACCGGCCGCAACCACGGCCTGGCCATCACGCGCGTACGCACGGAGGACGGCCGGGAGCTACCCGCGACGGAGTACTTCACATCGATGGGCGGCTACCTGACCAGCCGTCCCTGACGCGGTCAGCCGCGCGCGAGCCCCGCCGGAATCCGGCGGGGCTCTGTCGTTTCAGCCGTTCCGGCGTCGTGCCGGGGAGGGCGGCACCCCGGGTCACGGAGTCGTCGTGGAGACGACGAACACCCGGGGAAAGCCCGGGTCGGTGAGGTCGACGACGACGTCCTGGCTGGGCAGCGGGTCTTTCTGCCGGTGCCGGAGGCCCGCCCAGTTGTGACCGGGGAGGCCGAAGTCCCAGCCGACGACGCGCCGGTCGCGGGCCGGGATGGTGATGGCGCCGTCCTTCAGGGCCGCGCGGCTGGTGCCCAGGTCCGACAGGAAGGTGTCCAGCCGGCCCGAGGTGACGTCGAACTGCGTGTACAGCCGGCTGGACTTCCAGTTACTGGTCTCGTAGTAGCGCACCCGGGTGGCCCCCGCCGGGATGGGCACCTCGTAGATGCGGCGCTTCATCCGGGCCGGAGTCAGCGCCTGGAGGCCGGTCGCCGAGGACTCCGCCTCCTTGTCGCGGCCGCTGTCGCGGCTCTGTTCCGCGGAGACCACCAGATAGCCGGCCGGGATGCCGACGAGGAGCACGATGACGATCGCCGTCAGCCAGCGGCGGCGGATCCGGTGCCCGCGGCCCTCGGGCGGTTTTCCGCCGGGACCGCCCGTGCCGGGGAGCGCGGGCGGGGGCGCGGGCGGCGTGGGGGGCACTCCGGTCACGGTCATGCAGGCGGTTCCTGGTTCTGCGTCGTACGGGGAGTTCTGATGGCCTGCGCGTACCGCTCGTACCGCTCGTGCCGTTCGACGCGGCGGCGCGTGGCGCGGCGGAAGCGGCGCGCCACCAGTCTGGCGAGGTCGGCGGCGCCGACCATGCCCGCCTCCGGGCCCAGCTGCGCCTTGACGATCCTGGCTTCGGGGCGGTAGCCGCGGCCGGTGAGGTGACGGCGGAACGCGTCACGGGCCGGGCCGATCAGCAGGTCGTCGGCGGCGCTGACTCCGCCGCCGATGACGAAGCAGGACGGGTCGAGCGCGGCGGCCAGATTGGCGATGCCGACGCCGAGCCACTGTCCGATGTCCTGGAACAGCTCGACGCACATGGCGTCGCCCTCACGGGCGAGTTCGGTGATCAGCGGTCCGGTGATCTCCTGGACGTTGCCCTTGACGCGCTCGATGAGGCTGTAGGCGACCGGCGAGTCGGCGGCGGCCAGTTCCTTGGCCTCCCGTACGAGCGCGTTGCCCGAGCTGTACTGCTCCCAGCAGCCGCGGTTGCCGCACGGGCAGCGGTGACCGCCGGGGACGACCTGCATATGGCCGAACTCACCCGCGACCCCGAACTTGCCGCGCTTGACCTGGCCGTCCTCCAGGATGGCGCCGCCGATGCCGGTACCGAGCGTGATCATGACGAGGTGGTCCTCGCCGCGTCCCGCGCCGAAGCGCCATTCCGCCCAGGCCGCGGTGTTGGCGTCGTTGTCGACCATGACCGGCACGGCGAGGCGCCCGGCGAGCGCGTCCCTGAGGGGTTCGTCGCGCCAGGCGAGGTGCGGCGCGAACAGCACCTTGGAGCGGTCGGCGTCGACCCAGCCCGCCGCGCCGATGCCGACGGCGTGCACGTCGTGGCGGTCGGAGAGGTCGAGGACCAGTTCGACGATGGTGTCCTCGACGACCCGGGGGCTCTTGGACTTGTCGGGCGTCTCGGTGCGCACCTTCTCCAGGATGTTGCCGTCCGGATCGACGACCCCGGCCATCACCTTCGTACCGCCGATGTCGATGCCGACGGTCGGTACGCGCGGCGCGGTCAGCAGTGAGCGGCGCTCGCGGGTGCCGACGGTCCGCAGCACGGTCGCGCGCGCGGAGCCCCGGTGGGGGAAGTCCCGGTACGTGCTCATCGGCGCGGCCCCCTCGTGTCCGTCGGCTCGGGTTCAGGTGTCGGCCTGGGTGCTCGCACGAGTCGTGTCGTCCCTGCGGGGTCGGGGCCTGGCGCCCGGATGGGGTGGGCGACGGCGGCGGACGGCGCCCGCCGCCCCAGATTCTGCCATCCGGGACCGGCGGGGTCGCGGCGTGGCCCGCTCCGGCGTACGCCGACCCGGTCACACCTCGGTCACGTGCGGGTCAGACCGGGTCCGCCGGGCGGCCTCCGAGCGGGGCCGGAGCGGGCGTGTGCTCCAGTTCGAGGCTGAGTTCTTCCAGCTCGGACCCGCCCGCCATCTGCCGGGTCAGCTCGTCCAGGGTGATCGAGTCCCTGGTGTGGCTTCCGGCCATGGCACCGCGCTTGAGCAGGACGAACCGGTTGCCGACGAGATACGCGTGGTGCGGGTTGTGCGTGATGAGGACGACGCCGAGGCCCGCGTCGCGCGCGGCGGCCACGTACTTGAGCACGAGGCCGGACTGCTTCACGCCGAGCGCCGCGGTCGGCTCGTCCAGGACGAGCACCTTCGCGCCGAAGTAGACGGCGCGCGCGATGGCCACGCACTGGCGCTCACCGCCCGACAGGGTGCCGATGGGCTGGTCGACGTCGCGCAGGTCGATGCCCATGCGCAGCAGCTCGGCGCGGGTGGTCTCGCGCATCAGCTTCACGTCGAGCCGCTTGAAGGGCCCGCTGCCCCTGGTCGGCTCCGAGCCGAGGAAGAAGTTCCGCCAGACCGGCATGAGCGGTACGACGGCGAGGTCCTGGTAGACGGTGGCGATGCCCAGGTCGAGGGCTTCGCGCGGAGAGGCCAGGGTGGCCGGCTCGCCCTCGATCAGGAAGTCGCCGCCGTCGTGCTGGTGCAGTCCGGAGATGATCTTGATCAGGGTGGACTTGCCCGCGCCGTTGTCGCCCAGGACGCAGCTGATCTCGCCCGCGCGCACTTCCAGACGGACGCCCTCCAGGGCGCGGACATTGCCGTAGTACTTACTGACGCCGTCCAGCTCGATGAGCGCGGGCGCCGCCCGCTCCGAGTCGGTCGTACCGGTCGTTTCCGTCATCGTGAGGCCTCCGCACGCTTGCGCACCCACGCGTTCAGCAGGGTGGCCAGAAGGAGCATCGCTCCGAGGAAGAACTTGAACCAGTCCGGGTTCCACTCCGCGTACACGATGCCCTTGCTGGTCATGCCGAAGATGACCGCGCCGACCGCCGAGCCGATCGCGGAGCCGTAGCCGCCGGTGATCAGACAGCCGCCGATGACGGCGGCGATGATGTAGATCAGCTCCTGGCCGACGCCCTCGCCCGACTGGACGACGTCGAACGAGAAGAGCAGGTGCTGCCCGGAGATCCAGGCGGAGAAGGCCACGCCCATGTACAGGACGATCTTGGTCTTCATCACCGGCACCCCGACCGCGCGGGCCGCGTCGGCGTTGCCGCCGGCTGCGAAGATCCAGTTGCCGAAGCGGGTGCGCAGCAGGATCCAGGTGGCCAGCGCGACCAGCACGGCCCACCACAGGATGGTCACCTTCAGGCCGACGCCACCGACGGTCCACGTCGAGGCGAAGAGCTTCTTGGCGGAGGAGAAGCCCTCCATGTCGCCGATGTTCTTGGTCGAGACCGAGCCGCTGATCAGCTTCGTGAGACCGAGGTTGAGGCCGGTGAGCATCAGGAAGGTGCCCAGGGTGATGATGAAGCTGGGCAGCTTCGTACGGGTCAGCATGAAGCCGTTGAACGCCCCGAGCCCCAGGGTGACCAGCAGCGACACCAGGACGCCGACCCAGACGTTCGCGGTCATCTGGTAGCTGAACATCGAGGAGATCAGCGCGGAGCTGGTCACCATCACACCGGCGGAGAGGTCGAACTCCCCGCCGATCATCAGCAGCGCCACCGGCACCGCCATGATGCCGATCGTGGAGGCCGCGTACAGCACGGTGCCGAAGCTGGACAGCTGGAGGAACGAGTCGGCCACGACGGCGAAGAAGACGAAGACCGCCAGGGCGCCGACGACGGATCCCAGCTCGGGCCTGCCGAGCAGCTTGCGCAGCGGTGAGACGCGCATCAGCCGCTCGTCGTCCCCGGCGGGCCCGGCCCCGGACCCGGGCCCCGGCGCGGGGCTCAGGGGAGGCGCGCTCGCGGTCATCGGGTGCCCCGCTTCGTGTAGGACTCCAGCGCGCCGGCGTCCTGCGCGGTGACGACCTGCGGCCCGGTGAGGACGGAACGGCCGCCGCCGAGCACGTCGGCGTTGTAGCGGTAGAGCCAGAGCAGGTCCACGGCCTCGTACCCCTGGAGGTAGGGCTGCTGGTCGACGGCGAAGCCGAGGATGCCGGCCTTCAGCGAGGCGGCGACCTTCGGGTTGAGGTCGAACGTGTCGACCTCGGCCTTGCTGCCCGAGGCCTCCTTCGACTTGACCGCGGCGTCCGCGAAGGGGGCGCCGAGGGTGACCACGGCGTCGATCTTCTTGTCGGCCTGGAGCTTGGCCTCGATGGACGCCTGGACGTCCGGCATGTTCGTGCCGTTGACGTACAGGTTCTGCATGTCCCCGTCGAAGGTCTTCTTCGCACCCGCGCAGCGCTGCTCGTGCCCGACGTTGCCCTGCTCGTGGATGACGCAGAGGGCCTTCTTCTTGCCGCGCTTGGTCAGCTCGTCGCCGACGGCCTCGCCCGCGACGGTCTCGTCCTGGCCGATGTGGCTGAGCGCGCCGAACGCCTTGGACTGCTCGGCGCCCGAGTTCACGGTGATCACCGGGATTCCGGCCTTGCGCGCCTTGGCGAGGACGTCCTTCATGGCGTCGGGCTTGGCGAGCGTGACGATCAGGCCGTCGACCTTCTTGTCGATGAAGGAGTCGACAAGCTGGGCCTGCTGCTGGCCCTGGTCGTTGTGCGCGTAGAGGAACTTGATGTTGTCCTTCCGGGCCGCCTGCTTGGCACCGCTCTGCACGATGTCCCAGAAGGTGTCACCGTCGCCCGAGTGAGTGACCATGGCGACGGTCCAGCGGGGTGTGTCCACCGCGGCGCGTCCCTGGGCCTCCGCCCTCGCCGCCCGTTCCTCGGCGCGCTTGCCGCCCGTACTGCTGCATCCGGCCAGGGCCGATGCCCCGAGCACCGCCACCAGCACTGCGCTGAACGCGCGTACCCCTGTCCGAACCCTTGTCACGACGCTGCGCCCTTCTCCCTGTACTTCTCGGTGCGGCCGGGAGGTACGGGAGGTACACGGACCGGGCCCGGCCGGACAAGTATGGCCAAGGTTGTTCGGAGGGTGTTCATCGGGGAGTTCTAACGGGGGGTGTACGGCTCCGTCAATAGCGGGTTACACGGTCATGGCCGGACGAGGAGCTGGAACTCGAACGCGTACCGCGAGGCGCGGTAGACGTGCGAGCCGAATTCCACGGCGCGTCCGGTGTCGTCGAAGGTGACGCGCTCCATCGTGAGCAGCGGCGCCCCCACCGGCTCGGTCAGCCGCCCGGCCTCCTCGGCGGTGGCGGCGCGCGCCCCGATCGCCTGGCGGGCGCTGTGCAGCGTGATACCGCCCGCGCGCAACATCCGGTAGAGCCCGGTGGCCTCAAGACGCTCCGTGCCGTAGTCGATGAGATCGGCCGGCAGGTGGTTGCACAGGTACGCCATCGGCTCGTCGTGCGCGTACCGCAGCCGCTCGATCAGCCGCACCTCGCTGCCCTCCGGCACCCCGAGGGCGGCCGCGACCTCCGCGGTGGCGGGCTCCGGAGTGTTGCGCAGGACACGCGTGGCCGGGCGCTGGCCGGCCGCCTCCAGGTCGTCGTAGAGGCTGCTCAGCTCCAGCGGGCGCTTGATCCGGCTGTGGACGACCTGCGTGCCCACGCCCCTGCGGCGCACGAGCAGGCCCTTGTCGACCAGGGTCTGGATGGCCTGCCTGACGGTGGGGCGGGAGAGACCGAGGCGGCCCGCGAGCTGGATTTCGTTGCCGAGGAGGCTGCCGGGCGCGAGAAGGCCCTGCTCGATGGCGGCCTCCAGCTGTCGCGCGAGCTGGAAGTAGAGCGGGACGGGGCTGGTGCGGTCGACGCTGAGCTGGAGCGGCAGGGCGGGGTCCGTCTCCTGTCCGGGCTGCACGGGTCTCGGCTGATGAGGCACGCCGTCGAGCGTAGACCCATGACATGTTGACGGGAAGTCGTGAAGTTCGATTGTCCTGACAAAGGCTTGACATGGATCACAGGGCCCGCCACCTTGGGGCCATGCGCATCGGACTCATCGGCACGGGCCGCATCGGCAGCTTTCACGCGGACGTACTCAGCCGTCACCGCGAGGTCGGTTCCCTGGTGGTCGCGGACACCGACGCGGGACGGGCGGCGCAGGTAGCCGCCCAGACGGGATCCACCGCCGCCCCTTCCGCCGACGAGATCTTCAGCTGGGGTGTGGACGCCGTCGTGATCGCCTCCGCCACCTCCGCGCATGCCGAGCTGATCAGCCGCGCCGCACGCGCGGGGCTGCCGGCCTTCTGCGAGAAGCCGATCGCGCTGGACCTGGCCGGCACGCTGCGGGCCCTGGAGGAAGTGGAGGCCGCGGGCACGGTGCTCCAGCTGGGCTTCATGCGCCGCTTCGACGCGGGGTACCGCGCCGCCCGCGAGCTGGTCGGGTCGGGCAGGCTGGGCCGGCTGCACACCGTACGGGCGCTCACCTCAGACCCCGCGCCGCCGCCCGCCGCGTACCTGCCGCTGTCCGGGGGCCTGTACCGGGACTGTCTGGTGCACGACTTCGACATGGTGCGCTGGGTGACGGGGCGCGAGGTGGTGGAGGTCTACGCCACCGGCTCCGACGCGGGTCCCGCGATGTTCCGCGAGGCGGGCGACGTCGACACCGCGGCCGCCGTGCTCACGCTGGACGACGGTACGCTCGCGACCGCCACGGCCACCCGCTGCAACGGCGCGGGCTACGACGTACGGATGGAACTGGCGGGCGAGCTGGACCAGTTCGCGGTGGGCCTGGACGACCGTACGCCGATCACCTCGACGGAGCCGAAGGGCCCGCCGCCCTGCGACAACCCGTGGCCCGGCTTCCTGGAGCGCTTCGCCCCCGCGTACGAGGCCGAGTTGGACGCGTTCATCGGCGTGGTGGCGGACGGACACGCCAATCCGTGCGACGGCAGGGAGGCACTGCACGCGCTGCGGATCGCGGAGGCGTGCGAGCTGTCGCGGCGCGAGCACCGTCCGGTCGCGCTGACGGAGATCGCGGGCGGCTGAGTCCGGCGAGCGGCCGCGCCCGGCGGGCGAGGCAGCGGCGGCGGTCGGCTGAGCCCGGCAGGCGGGGCAGAAGACGGCGGGCAGCTGAGTCCGGCACACGCGGCAGGAGAGTCGCGGGCGGCCGCGCCCGCCAGGCGGGACACCGGCCTTGACGGGCTACCAGCGCACCGGCAGGTTGCGCACGCCCCGGATCAGCAGCCCCGGCAGCCAGTTGTACGGCTCGGCTCCGGGGTCGTGCGCCAGGTCCGGGCAGCGTTCCAGCAGGGTCCTGATGGCGATGCGGCCCTCGATGCGGGCGAGCGGGGCGCCGATGCAGAAGTGGATGCCGTGGCCGAAGGCGAGGTGGCCGGGACCGCCGCCCGCGGCCCTGCGGATGTCGAACGTGTCCGGGTCGGGGAAGCGCGCCGGGTCGCGGTCGCCCGAGGCCAGGCTGACCAGCACCGTCTCACCCGGCGGAATCACCGTGTTCCCGTAGCGGACGGGCTCCTTCGTGAAGCGGAGCGTCGCGGTCTCCACCGGTCCGTCGTAGCGGAGCATTTCCTCGACCGCGCCGTCGATGAGCGAGAAGTCCGCTCGCAGCGCGGCGAGTTGGTCGGGATGAGCGAGCAGCGCGCGTACCCCGTTGGAGATCAGGTTGACGGTCGTCTCGTGGCCGGCGATGAGCAGGATGAAGGCCATCGCGCGCAGTTCGGACGCGGAAAGGCGGTCGCCCTCCTCGGCGCTGGTGCGCAGCAGAGCGGAGAGAAGGTCGTCGGTCGGGCCGGAACAGCGCTTGTCCTCGATGAGTTCATCGAGGTAGCCCCGGAGCGACATACCCGCTTCGCGGGAGAGTTCGGGCGTCGACGGTGCCACGATCTCGTTGGTCCAGCCGCGGAAGGTCTCGCGGTCGGCGTCGGGCACGCCGAGCAGTTCGCAGATGACGGTGATGGGCAGCGGGAAGGCCAGCGCGTCGACCAGGTCGGCGTGTTGCCTCCCGTCGGCGAGCATCGCGTCCAGCAGTCCGTCGGTGATCTCCTGGACGCGCGGGCGCAGGCTCTCCACCCGGCGGGCGGTGAACTCCCGGGAGATCAGCTTCCGCAGCCGGGTGTGGTCGGGCGGATCCACGATCAGTACGTGCTTGCCCATGAACAGGGATTCCGAGTCGGCCGGGGAAGCCGACTTGGACAGCCGCGGGTCGGCGAGCGCCGACCGGCCCTCCTCGTACCCGACGACCAGCCAGAACCGTGAGTCCGGTCCGGACCGCACCTCATGGACGGGTCCCGCTTCCCGCAGCTTCGCGTAGTACGGATACGGGTTCGCGTTGAAGTCCGGACCGTACTCGGCGAGTTCGATGATCGGCATTCATTCAGCGTACGTCGGTGTCCGTCAGCTGTCCTTCCCCCACAGGGTGATTGAGCCGCCGCGCCCGCCGTCCGGGAAGTGGCGGTCGGGATCAGCCGCCCAACTCATGGTGCCGGGCCGCCAGCAGGTGCGCGCCCTGGTCCGTGAGTGAGCCGAAGAGGCGCAGCCGTGAGATCCCGCCGTCCGGAAAGATGTCGATCCTTACGTGGGTGGCGCGCGCCGGAGTGCCCAGTACGAAGCGGTGGTTGGTGTCCGGCTGGAGGCGGGTGCGGGGCAGGATCTCGGTCCAGTCGCCGCTCTCGCCGTCCCTGACGGACAGGGCGGCCCACCCGGCCGCGTTGCCCTTGAGATACGCGGTGTCGATCTCGACCGCGCGGATCTCGGACTGCGCGGCCAGCCGGTAGCGGATCCAGTCATTGCCCCGGTCGCGGCGGCGCCTGGTCTCCCAGCCGTCGTCCATCTGACGGGAGCGGCCCGGCCGGATCGTGTTCGCGGGAGGTGAGTAGAACCGGTCGGAGGCGTCCTCGACCCGGCCGCCGTTCTCCAGCGCGACGAGATCGAATGTGCCGAGCACGGCGAGCCAGGCCGGGTCGGGCGCGGCCTCGCCGTACACCCGCAGCCGGGCGATGCCGCCGTCGGGATGCTGGTTGACCCGCAGGTGGGTGAAGCGCTGTTCGGTCCCGACCGCGAAGCCGTTGGCCGCGTGACCGCCGACTGCGGTACGCGGTACGAGCGTTGTCCACTTCACGCCGTCGCTCAGCAGGTCCTCGGGGGACGGGGTGCCGGACAGCGAAGTGCCCTCGACCGAGACGGCCTGCGGGTAATTGCCGCGGAAGTGCGCGGTGTCGACGACGATGCCGCGGATCACCCCGGGTACGCCGAGCCTGACGAGCGCCCAGTCGTGGTCCTCGTCGGTGGGATGCGGCTGCCCGGCACTGACCCCGCGCCTGCGGCGGCTCTCCCAGCCGTCCATGATCTTGCCCTTGTGACCGAAGCGTTCGGGGGCGAACTCCGCTGCCCCCGGCTTCAGCATGTTCTCGCGTTCGGCGAAGAACTCGTCGTTGGCGGCGAGGACTCCGGCGCCGAGCCGCCGGTCGGCGAGGTCGGTGAGGTGCCGGAAAGGGAAGTCCGCGGTGCGGTAGTCGGCGTAGGGATCGCCGCCTCCGTACGGTGCGGCGTCGCCGGTGAAGGAGGGCACGGCGGACGGGGTTTGTGACACGGTCACGTGTTCCTTTCGAGCAGTCGGCCTGCCGGTTCGGAGAGGACACCGTCCCGCGCGATCCGGGCGCCGCGCAGCCAGGTCGACCTGACGACGCCGTACAGGGTCTTGCCCGCGTACGCCGTGACCTGGTTGCGGTGGTGCAGCTCCGCCGGGTTCACCGTGAAGGTCTCCTCGGGCGCGAGGACGGCGAAGTCGGCGTCCCGGCCCGCCTCGATCGCGCCCTTGCGGGTGAGTCCGGCCAGCGCGGCGGGGGCCGCCGACATCCAGCGGACGACGTCCTCCAGCGGGCGGCCGCGCCTGCGCGCCTCGGTCCAGATCGCCGGCAGGCCCAGCTGGAGTGAGGAGATGCCGCCCCAGGCGGAGGCGAAGTCGGCGGTCTTCAGGTCGGTGGTGCAGGGCGAGTGGTCGGAGACGACGCAGTCGACCGTCCCGTCGATCAGCCCCTGCCAGAGCGCGTCCTGGTTGGCCGTCTCGCGGATCGGCGGGCAGCATTTGAACTCCGTTGCCCCGTCCGGGATTTCCTCGGCGGTGAGGGTGAGGAAGTGCGGACACGACTCGACCGTTATCCGGACGCCTTCCCGCTTCGCCCCGGCGATCAGCGGCAGCGCGTCGGCCGAGGACAGGTGCAGGACGTGCACCCGGGCGTCGAGCCGCTTCGCCCGCGCGATCAGGTTCCCGATCGCGGTGTTCTCCGCGGCGCGCGGCCGGGAGGCCAGGAAGTCGGCGTAGGCGGGACCGCCGCGCAGCGGCGCCGTGTCCAGCTCGTGCGGGTCCTCCGCGTGCACGATCATCAGTCCGCCGAAGCCGCTGATCTCCGCCAGGGAGCCTGCCAGTTGCTCCTGATCGAGTGCGGGGAACTCCTCGACGCCGGACGGGGAGAGGAAGCATTTGAAGCCGAAGACCCCGGCGTCGTGCAGCGGCCGGAGGTCCTTCTCGTTGCCGGGGATCGCGCCGCCCCAGAAACCCACGTCCACATGGGCCTTGGCACGGGCGACCGCCCGCTTGATGCGCAGATGCTCCGTCGTCGTGGTGGGCGGCAGGGAGTTGAGCGGCATGTCGAGCAGCGTGGTGATGCCACCGGCCGCCGCGGCGCGGGTGGCGGTCCAGAAGCCCTCCCACGCGGTGCGTCCCGGATCGTTCACATGGACATGGGTGTCGACGAGGCCGGGCAGGACGGCGTCGTTCCCGGCGTCTTCGAGCCGCGCGCCGGGCGGTGGTGGTGTGTCGTACGGGAGGACGGCCTCGATCAGGCCGCCGGCGACGGCCACGCAGGCGGGCCGCGTTCCCTCCGGAGTGATGACGCGCGTCGAGCGCAGTACCAGGCTCACCTCGGACACCCGTGCCCCTTACTTCGGACGTCGGTCACTTCAGACGTCAGACATTTCCGACGTCGGATTTCCCGTCAGGATTCCACTCCGGGCTTCGAACAGGATTCGACTTCGGATGTCAACGAACCGTTGAAGGAGTCTTCACTCCGGGCCACAGACCGTCAAGGCCGCACCGCCTCCGACACGGGCCGGAATGTTTCCACCAAGCGGAATTTGCATTTTGGCAGGAAGAACGTATCCTTCTCGCCCCGCCAAGACGGCCCGGTAGGCTGCTGCCTGTCCGCCCGTCCCGAAAGGACCGTTGACGTGCCGCCGTCCAGCGCCAGCACCGCCGCCAAGACCGCCTCCGCGAGCGGCGGCGTCCAGTCGCTCGAGCGCGCCTTCGACCTGCTCGAACGGATGGCGGACGCGGGCGGCGAGGTCGGCCTCAGCGAACTCTCCGCCAGCAGCGGGCTGCCCCTGCCGACCATCCACCGCCTGATGCGCACCCTGGTCGACTGCGGCTACGTACGCCAGCAGTCCAACCGGCGGTACGCGCTCGGCCCGCGCCTGATCCGGCTCGGCGAGTCGGCGTCCCGGCTGCTCGGCACCTGGGCGCGGCCGTATCTGGCGCGGCTGGTGGAGGAGACCGGCGAGACCGCGAACATGGCGCTGCTCGACGGTGACGAGATCGTGTACGTGGCGCAGGTGCCTTCCAAGCACTCGATGCGGATGTTCACCGAGGTCGGGCGGCGGGTGCTGCCGCACTCCACGGGCGTGGGCAAGGCGCTGCTGGCACACGTTCCCGCCGACGAGGTCCGGGCGCTGCTCGGCCGTACGGGCATGCCGGCGGCCACGGAGAAGACCATCACCACACCCGACGCCTTCCTGAACGCCCTGGAGGACGTGCGCAGGACGGGTTACGCGATCGACGACAACGAACAGGAGATAGGGGTCCGCTGCCTGGCGGTCCCGATCCCCGACTCCCCCACCGCCGCGGCGATCTCGATCTCGGGTCCGGCGGGCCGGGTGACCGACGCGGCCACGGAGCGGATCGTGCCGGTGCTCCGGGAGGTGGCGCGGGATCTCTCGGAGGTACTGGCCAGCACGGCGGCGCAGTCCTGACCGCGGCGGTCGGCGACGCGAAGGCGTCCGGCGGCACGGAGGCGGTCAGCTACGCGACGGCCGCCGGCGACGCGAAGGCCGTGAGCTACGCGAAGGCGGTCAGCCGAGCCGCGCAGGTCCTCGGACAGGCCGCAGGGGCCTGCGGCCGGGCCTCACGCGTCTTGGGCCGAGCCGCCGGCGCCGTCAGCCGAGCCTGCGCGGCAGCGCGTCGCTGAACAGCTCGACCGCGTCCCGTACCCCCATGAGCGCCGGCCTGAGCACGCTGACCGAGCCGATCGACCCCACGATCAGCAGCAGCGAGCGGCGCATCCTGGCCACCTCGGGGTCACCGTCCGCCGCCATCCCGGCGAGCGCGCTCAGCTCATCCTCGGCGATGGCCCGGTCCTTGAACTCCGCCGCGTGCCCCGCCAGTTCACGCCGGAGCCGGGTCACAGCGGCTCGCAGCTCCAGCACGCTCAGCTCCTGGCTGAGTTCTCTGCTCTTCTCCGTCACCCGCGTCTGCCACACACTGTGCAACAAAGTTCCCCCCTCACACGTGCTCGTGCCGACATCGCCCCTCGGGCGGTCCCTTGAACTGAATATTGGTCAACGCCCAAGGTGCGCGGGCAAGTTAACGCCATCACGCCCGTTACGCGCCACTCCACCGACCAAAAGCAGCCGGATCAGGAGCGGATGGTCCGGGGGCAGGGCTCCGAACGCGCGGGTCCTGGCCTGCCACCGGTGAACGAGGTGAATGAGATATGCAGATTCTATGGCAGCCACGCGATGGACACACCACCAAAAAACCACGGATCGGCAAAGCACTGGCCAGGGGGCGGTGAAGGGCGGTCAGGCCCCGCCGGTGGCCGGTCTGCTGCTCGCCGCAGGCGGCGGTCGCAGACTCGGCGGACGGCCGAAAGCCCTGCTGACACATCGTGGCCGCCCCCTGGTCGAGCACGCCGTGCGCACCCTGCGCGAAGGAGGCTGCGCGTCGGTGCATGTGGTGCTGGGAGCAGCCGCCGGGGAGGTACGGAGCCGGGCCGAACTGCCGGGCTGCGTACTGGTCGACAACCCGGAGTGGGCGAGCGGCATGGGGACCTCCCTGCGCACGGGCCTCACCTCGCTCGGCGCCACGGACGCGCGGGCCGCGCTGGTGATGCTGGTGGACCAGCCGGGGATCGGCGCGGCGGCGGTGGCCCGCGTCATGGCCGCCTACCGTTCGCCCGGCACTCTCGCGTCGGCCTCGTATGCGGGGAAGCGCGGCCATCCCGTGCTGTTCGGCGCGGACCGCTGGGCGGCCATCGCGGCGGACGCCGTGGGCGATCGGGGGGCACGCGCCTATCTGAAGGCGCACGAACGCGCCATCACGCTGGTCGAATGCGGGGATGTCGCACAGCCCTGTGACATCGACACGGAGGAGGATCTGTCACATCTGGAGTGAGGGGCGACGGCGGGTCTCCTCGGGCTCGCGGGACGCGCCTTCACCCGCGCGTGGCATTGAACTTCCATTATGAGGAAACTACTATCCGCTAGCCAGAAGTGTCCGACACCTCGGTCGGCGCCCGCGCCCGCGATCCAGCGCCACGGCATCCGTGCCGTACGGGGCGATCCGGCGGCCGTCAGGCACCGTCCGCCGAAGGAGTGACCGCTCATGCCCGCACCAGCGCCGTCCCCGCTGGCCATCGTCGACGCCGCGCCCCTGCCCCGGCAGGACGAGGTTCTCTCCGAGGCCGCCCTCGCCTTCGTCGCCGAGCTGCACCGCAGGTTCACCCCGCGCCGTGACGAACTGCTCGCGCGCCGGGGCGAGCGCCGCGCCGGGATCGCCCGTACCTCCAGCCTGGATTTTCTGCCGGAGACCGCGGACATCCGCGCGGACGACAGCTGGCGGGTCGCCCCTTCGCCGGCCGCGCTGAACGACCGCCGTGTGGAGATCACCGGTCCCACGGACCGCAAGATGACCATCAACGCGCTCAACTCGGGTGCGAAGATCTGGCTCGCCGACTTCGAGGATGCCTCGGCCCCCACCTGGGAGAACGTGATCCTCGGTCAGCTCAACCTGATCGATGCCTACGAACGCCGCATCGACTTCACCGACCCGGGTTCCGGCAAGTCGTACGCCCTGAAGGCCGCCGGCGAACTCGCGACCGTCGTGATGCGCCCGCGCGGCTGGCATCTGGCCGAGCGGCACCTCCAGTTGGACGGTGTCCCGGTGCCCGGCGCGCTGGTCGACTTCGGTCTGTACTTCTTCCACAACGCCGAGCGCCTCATCGAGCTGGGCAAGGGCCCGTACTTCTACCTGCCGAAGACGGAGTCGCATCTGGAGGCCCGCCTCTGGAACGACGTCTTCGTCTTCGCCCAGGACTACCTGGGCGTGGACCAGGGAACGGTCCGCGCGACCGTGCTGATCGAGACGATCACCGCGGCGTACGAGATGGAGGAAATCCTCTACGAGCTGCGTGACCACGCCTCCGGGCTCAACGCGGGTCGCTGGGACTACCTCTTCTCCATCGTCAAGAACTTCCGCGACGGCGGTGCCAAGTTCGTCCTTCCGGACCGCAACGCCGTGACGATGACAGCTCCGTTCATGCGCGCCTACACCGAACTGCTCGTCCGTACCTGCCACAAGCGCGGCGCGCATGCCATCGGCGGCATGGCGGCCTTCATCCCGTCGAGGCGCGACGCGGAGGTCAACAAGGTCGCCTTCGAGAAGGTGAAGGCCGACAAGGACCGCGAGGCGGGCGACGGCTTCGACGGTTCGTGGGTCGCCCATCCGGACCTGGTGCCGATCGCCCTGGCCTCCTTCGACGCGGTCCTCGGTGACAAGCCCAACCAGAAGGACCGGCTGCGCGAAGACGTCTCGGTCGCGGCGGCCGATCTGATCGCCATCGACTCGCTGGACGCGAAGCCGACGTACGCAGGACTGCTCAACGCCGTCCAGGTCGGCATCCGTTACATCGAGGCGTGGCTGCGCGGCTCGGGCGCCGTCGCGATCTTCAACCTGATGGAGGACGCCGCCACGGCGGAGATCTCGCGCTCGCAGATCTGGCAGTGGATCAACGCCGGTGTGGAGTTCGAACACAACGGTCACACCGTTCGGGCCACACCGGAGCTGGCCCGCGAACTCGCCGCCGCCGAACTCACCGCGATCCGCGGGGAGATCGGCGAGGACGCCTTCACGGCGGGCGCCTGGCAGCAGGCACACGACCTGCTGCTGGAGGTCTCGCTGGACGCGCGGTACGCGGACTTCCTCACACTGCCCGCGTACGAACAGCTCCGCGGCTGACACCAGGCCCGCCCGGCCCCACCGGGCGTCCACCCTCACCTTCATCCCCTTCGCGTATGCCGGCCGGGCCGCCTGAGCTCCGAACGCGGCTCGGCCCGACGGCCTGGGGAGCGATGACCAGTGACCGCAAGTTGGCCGGGGTCAGCAGTCGTTGAGGGCAGGTCTGGTGGGGAACAGCCATCGCCGGGCAGGGGGCCGTCGCGGTCGTCGACGATCCTCATGACGAAGCCGGGACCGCGCTGGATTCGGGCTGAGGATCGCGCTCGGCACCACAGACGTCAATATCCGAATCCACCGGGCGGGCCGAGCGGCCGCGCACCCGGTCTGGATCAGCGACCGGGCCGTCGAGTAGGTTTCGGATCGTGACGTCTGCGCAGGTGCGGCTCGACCAGCGCTGTCCGAGCGAGTCTGGGACGTCGTCGTCATCGGGGGTGGGATACGCAAGCCCGAGCCCCTTCTGGTGTGCTTCGAGCAGGTCGTGAACCTGGTCAGGCAGCACGCACCAGGGGCCGCGATCGCGTTCGACACCAGCGGCGGCGACAGCGTCGGGGCAGCCAGGCGGTGGCTATGAAGCCCAGCCCCTGGGCCGCACCGCCTTCGGCGCCTGACCGACCTGTCGCCGTGACCGGGCAAACGGCGGCGCTGTCCCGAGCGGTCGACGCCGTCCACCGATGAATTACGGGTCCCGCGCCGGTCTGCCCTTCATGAACACGAACAGGAACCTTCCCGACCTGGGACCCGCCTGCGCCGGAGTGGCCTCGCTGCTCGGCGGTATCTCCGACGATCAGCTCGGGGGACCGACGCCGTGTCCCGACTACGCGGTGAGCGATCTCCTCTCGCACTTCCTCGCGCTGACGGCCGCGTTCCGGGACGCCGCGCGGAAGGAACCGGGCCCGACGACCGAGATCCCGCCGACCCCATTCCCGGAGCCGCTGGATCCCGACTGGCGTGAGCTCCTGCCGCGACAGCTCGATACTCTCGCCGCGGCCTGGCGCTCCCCCACCGCCTGGGAGGGTGACACCCGGGTCGGCGGCGTCGACCTGCCCGGGGAGGCGGCGGGGCGCTTCGGCCTCAATGAGGTGCTGATCCACGGCTGGGACCTGGCGCGGAGCACCGGCCAGGCGTACGCACCCGACGAGGCGAGCCTGCGGTCCTCGTACACACTGCTGATCCAGCCCGGCGAGGGACGCCCCTTCGGCCCGCCGGTGGAGGTCCACGAGAGCGCTCCGCTGCTCGACCGGGTCGTCGGGCTGAGCGGCCGCCGTCCGGAGTGGGCGGCGGCCGGCACGTAGTTCGTCAATGACGTGGGTCCCCCGCTCGCCACCGGCGCCCATCGCCCATACCCATTGCCCACGCGCATAACGGGCGGTCCGGGCATTTTCCCGTACTGTCGGAGCCTGACCGGCGCAAGCCACGGGAAAGGTCCGACACGTGCTCCGTCTTCGCGCGCTCCGTCGCCAACTGCTCGTCCTGGCCCTGCTCGCGGTCACCCTGACCGCCGCGTGCAGCTCCGCCTCCGGCGCGTCCGCCGGCCTGGACGACCCCGCGAAGAAGAACATCGCGATGAAGCTCGTCTCCAGCGCGGAGAACTCCACACTGGACTGGAAGGCGCAGTACGGCTACATCGAGGACATCGGCGACGGCCGCGGCTACACCGCCGGCATCATCGGATTCTGCACCGGCTGCGGCGACCTCCTCCAGGTCGTCGACCGGTACACGAAAGCCAAGCCCCGCAACGTCCTCACGCCCTTTCTGCCCGCCCTGCGCAAGGTGAAGGGAAGCGATTCGCACGCCGGCCTCGGCACCCCCTTCGCCGCCGCCTGGAAGAAGGCCGCCGGCGATCCCGCGATGCGCGAGGCGCAGGACGCGGAGCGGGACCAGGAGTACTTCAACCCGGCCGTCGCACGGGCGAAGGCCGACGGACTCGGCACACTCGGGCAGTTCATCTACTACGACGCCTACGTGATGCACGGATACGCCGACTCGGCGGGCTCGGTCGGCTTCCGTACGATGCGCGAGCAGGCCATGCGCAAGATCGGCACACCCCGGCAAGGCGGCGGCGAGAGCGCGTACTTGAACGCGTTTCTCGACGCACGGGTCGACGCGATCCGCCGCGAGCCGTCACACACCGACAGCAGCCGTATCGAAACCGCTCAGCGGGTCTTCCTCCGCGCGGGCAATCTGAACCTGGACCCACCGCTCAAGTGGAAGATCTACGGCGACAGTTACCACATCGACGCGACGTGACAGGCGGAGCGGCTGGCGGGACAGGCAAGGCGACGAGCAGGACCGCGAACAGGGAGACAAGCGGGGCGTAAGCACTCCAACCGACCGGCCCGTAACCCTTCTTTACGTAGAACGGGTGTACGGAATCCCCAACCGTTGGTAGGAAAGCTTCCTAACAGAAGAGCGCGAACTCTCCACTTGGAGGTCAGGTGCCCGCCCCCCACATACGCACCCCACGTCGGCTCAGATTCCTTCCCCACGCCGTGCTCGGTCTGGCGCTGGTCGCCATTCCCGCCACCGCGATGGCGAACGCGGCTCCGGAACCCGCTCGTGCGACCGCGACGATTCACACGGTCGCCGCGACGGGCCTGGACGACCCGGCGAAGAAGGACATCGCCATGCAGCTCGTGTCCAGTGCGGAGAATTCCACACTGGACTGGAAGGCGCAGTACGGCTACATCGAGGACATCGGCGATGGCCGCGGCTACACCGCCGGCATCATCGGATTCTGTTCCGGCACCAGCGACATGCTGGAACTCGTCGAGGCGTACACCGACAGCGAGCCCGGCAATCCGCTGGCCTCGTACCTCCCGGCGCTGCGCAGAGTCGACGGTACGGACTCGCACGACGGGCTCGACCCCGGCTTCACGGCCGCCTGGAAGCAGGCGGCCAAGGACCCCGTGTTCCAGGCCGCGCAGAACGACGAGCGTGACCGGGTCTACTTCAACCCGGCCGTGAACCAGGGCAAGCAGGACGGCCTCGGCACACTCGGCCAGTTCATGTACTACGACGCCATCGTGATGCACGGCGGCGGCAACGACAGCACCAGCTTCGGTTCCATCCGCAAGCGCGCGCTCAACCAGGCGCAGACCCCGGCCCAGGGCGGTGACGAGGTCGCGTATCTCAACGCCTTCCTCGATGCCCGCGTGTGGGCGATGAACCAGGAGGAAGCACACTCCGACACCACCCGGGTCGACACCGAACAGCGCGTCTTCCTCAACGCGGGCAATCTGAACCTGGATCCGCCGCTGAACTGGAAGGTCTACGGAGACAGCTTCCACATCGGCTGACCGCGACCGGTCCCGCCGGGCGTCCCGAACAGCCCATACGTGTCCCGCGCGGCGAACACCGCGCGGGACACGCGCCGTTCGGCCGGACAGCGCATCGCTGAACGCCGGATTCCGGAAAGCCTTGACACCCCGGTAGCGGCGGGAGGAGCATCCTTCCACACTTGACAACGTTGTCGGGATCCGCCACGCGCTCTCCCGTCGCGTTGCCTTCCGTCAGCAACGAAGGGCAGGAACGGTGCCAGACACACCACCACGCCGGACGGCACGCCCCAGGCGCCGGGCTCTCGGCTCCGTCGCCGTGGCCGCGGTGGCGGCCCTGGGACTCACCATGACCGGCTCGCCGGCCTCGGCCGCCACACCGGCCGCGGTTCAGGGCGGCGGTCAGGTCAAGGACACGGTGTCCTACGTCGATCCGCTGATCGGTTCGTCCAACGCGGGCAACACCTACCCCGGCGCCGTGCAGCCGTTCGGCATGCTGGCATGGAGTCCGCAGAACTCCCGCGGCAACCAGGTGTCCACCCCCGCGCCCGGCGGCTACCAGTACGACGCCACGAAGATCCGGGGCTTCAGTCTCACGCATCTCAACGGCGTCGGCTGCTCCGGGGCCAACGGTGACATCCCGATCATGCCGTACGTGGGTGACGTCGAGTCGTCCCCCACCGCCGACACCACCGACGCCACGTACGCGAGCACGTTCTCGCACGCCAACGAGACCGCTCGGGCCGGCTACTACAAGGTCGGCCTGGACAGCGGGGCTTCGGCCGAGCTGACCACCACCGCCCGGACCGGATCGGGGCAGTTCGGTTTTCCGGCCGACAAGCCCGCGAGCATGCTGTTCCGTACCTCCAACTCGGAGAGCGGCAGCACCGACGCCACCGTCCGGGTGAACGCGGCGGAGAGGACCGTGACCGGTTCGGTCAGCGCGGGCAACTTCTGCGGTCCGCAGAGCGCGAACAACCGCACGGACCTGTACACCCTTTACTTCACCGCCCACTTCGACAAGCCGTTCGCCAAGGTCGGCACCTGGACGGACAAGACCGTGCAGCCCGGTTCCACCACCGCCACCGGCGGTACGGGGTACAGCTCGTCCGGCAACCCGGTCGCGGGCAAGGGCTCGGGCGCGTACGTGACGTTCGCGAAGGGGACCGGCAAGGTCGGCGCCAAGGTCGCGATCTCCTACGTCAGCCCGCAGAACGCGGAGGCCAACCTGCGTGCGGAGAACCCGCCCCGCGAGAGCTTCGCCTCCGTCAAGTCCCGGGCCACGCAGACGTGGAAGCGGGAACTGGACAAGATCAAGGTCAGCGGCGGGAGTGACGACCAGCGCTCCACCTTCTACACCGCGCTGTACCACTCGATGCTCGAACCGACCCTCACCAGCGACGTCGACGGCCGCTACCTGGGCGCCGACCGCAAGCCGCACAAGCTGGCCAGAGGACAGAAGGCGCAGTACGGCACGTTCTCGGGCTGGGACCAGTACCGCGCGCAGGTGCAGCTGATGACCCTGCTGAACCCCAAGGCGGGCAGCGACTACGCGCAGTCCCTCTTCAACTACGCGGGCCAGCGCGACGGTGAGTGGGACCGCTGGCTGCTGGAGAACGGCAAGACGAGTGTGATGTCCGGCGACCCGTCGGACGCCGCGCTCGCCGGCATCTACGCCTTCGGCGGCCATGACTTCGACGTCAAGGGCGCCCTCACGTCGCTCGTGAAGGCCGCGACCGTCCCGACGGCGAACGACTCCGACAGCGCGGGCTGCAACGTCGAGTGCGTCGGCCAGCGCCCGGCGCTGGACAAGTACTTGAAGCTCGGTTACGTCCCCGCCGACAACTGCCACTGCTGGGGCGGCGCCGCCGAGACCCTGGAGGACTCCGCGGCCGACTTCGGCATCGCCGAACTGGCCGGCCAGACCGGCGACCGCGCGAACCAGAAGGCCTTCCTCGCCCGCTCGGGCAACTGGACGAACGTCTTCGACCCGAACGCCACCCCGGAGGGCGGTTACATCCGCGACCGCAAGGCGGACGGCAGTTGGTCGGGCACCTTCACACCGGGCACCGAAAGCGGATTCGTGGAGGGGTCGAGCGCCCGGTACACCTGGATGGTCTACTCCGACGTGGCCGGTCTGGCCCGCGCCATGGGCGGCGAGGACACGGCCGTGAAACGGCTCGACGCCTTCTTCCGCACTCCGGACGGCGCCTTCGACTTCTCGGCGAAGGACGACACCCGCTACGACCCCACCAACGAGCCCGACATCAACGCGCCTTATCTGTATGACTACTTGGGCGCTCCGTACAAGACCCAGGAGACGGTGCGCGCCGAGCTGGACCAGCTGTGGACCCACTCCCCCGGCGGTATCCCGGGCAATGACGACGCCGGGACGATGTCCTCGTGGTACGTCTTCTCCGCGCTCGGCATGTACCCGCAGATCCCCAGCCGGGCCGATCTGGTGCTGACGGCGCCGCTGTTCCCGCGTGCCGTGGTCCACACCGGCCTCGGCAAGACCATCACGGTCAACGCGCCGCAGGCGTCGGCGGACAACACGTACATCCAGTCGCTGAAGACCAACGGCAAGAAGTCCGGCAAGCCGTGGGTCCCCGCCTCGTTCGTCACCCGCGGCGGCACTCTGGACTACACGCTCGGTTCAGAGCCGAACACCTCATGGGGCAGCGCGAAGGCCGACGCGCCGCCGTCCTTCCCGGGCGGTGGAGCGAAGTTCTTCACCGGGGTCACCCCGGAGAAGCTGAAGGCCGAGCCCGGTGGCGCGGGCGCGGAGACGTCCGTCAAGGTGCAGACGCTCCAGGACAAGGCCACCGCTGTGCACTGGAAGGCCGCACCGCCGGCCGGTGTCACGGTGACGCCGGCGGAGGGCGACCTCACCGTGCCGAGCGGCGGCTCGGTCGCCGCGAAGATCTCCGTCTCGGCGTCGGCCGACACCCAGGAGGGCTTCTACACCGTCCCGGTGACCCTGTCGTCCGCGACGGGCGAGGCCCTGCCGAAGACGTCCTTCGCGGTGACCGTCGGCGCGAAGAACAGCATGCTGTGGAACGTCAACAGCACCGGGATCTCGGCGGATGACACGAACCCGCAGGCCAACTTCGACGGCGAGGGCTGGAGTTACTCCGCGAAGGCGCTGGCCGACGCGGGCGCGCAGCCAGGTGGCACCGTCTCCGCCGGCGGGTTCGACTTCACCTGGCCCAAGGCCGCCGCCGGAGAACCGGACAACATCGAGGTCGTCGGAGGCGGCCAGGTGCTCGCCGTACCGGCCGCCGAGGATGCCACGAAGCTGAGTGTGCTGGGCAGCGCGGCCGAGGGTTCAGCGAGCGGGACCGCGACGCTGACGTACGCCGACGGCACGACCCAGCAGGCCGAGATCGGCTTCAGCGACTGGACCCTGGGCGGGGGCTCCGAGGAGCCGTCGTTCGACAACACCGTGGCCCTGCACACCACGTACCGCGATGTACAGGGCGGTGGCACGGACCAGGTGGGCACGGACGTCTTCGCCACCGCGCCCATCGCGCTCCAGGCCGGCAAGCAGCTGGTGAGTGTGACACTGCCGGACACCACAAAGGGCGGTGTGATCCACATCTTCGCCGTGGCGACCGCCTGACGGCGGGCGGAAGCCGCTCCGTACAGCACTGACGCAGACGGCCTGTTCAGCTCCGCGAGGGGCTGAACAGGCCGTCTGCGTACATACCGCCGGCTCAGTCCCGCGCGGCGATCCGCGCCAGGCGCCGGGCCTCGTCCCGGGTCTCGCGGGCGATGGCGTCCTCGTCCACCGTGATCAGGTGGTTGTCCTCCACCACCGCCTTGCCGTCGACGAGGGAGAGAGTGACCGGGGCCGCCGCGCCGAAAACCAGCGCGACGACCGGGTCGGCGATGGAGGCGTGGGCCAGTGTGTCGAGCTTCCAGAGCACCAGGTCGGCGAGCTTGCCCGCCTCGATGGAACCGATCTGGTCGGCCCTGCCCAGGACTTGGGCTCCGCCGTACGTGCCGAGGCGCAGCGCCTGGCGGGCGTTCAGGGCGGCTTCGCGGTGAGCGCCGAGTCGGTTGATCAGCAGGGCGTTGCGCAGTTCGGTGTGGAGTTCGCCCGACTCGTTGGAGGCGGTTCCGTCGACGCCGAGGCCGACCGGAACACCGGCCGCCAGCATGTCGGGTACGCGGGCGATGCCCGCGGCCAGACGGGCGTTGGAGGAGGGACAGTGCGCGACGCCCGTGCCGGTACGGGCGAAGGCGGCGATGTCGGAGTCCTTCATATGGACGCAATGGGCCATCCACACGTCGGACCCGAGCCAGCCGGTCGACTCGAAGTAGTCGGTGGGCCCCATGCCGAACAGCTCTTCGCAGAACTTCTCCTCCTCGACCGTCTCACTGCCGTGCGTATGCAGCCTCACCTCCTTGCGCCGCGCCAACTCCGCTGCTTGCTTGAGCAGTTCGGTGCTGACGGAGAACGGTGAGCACGGCGCGACCGCGATCTGCGTCATCGCGCCGAAGGAGGCGTCGTGATAGGTGTCGATGGTCTCCTCGGTCGCCGCGAGCGCACCTTCGAGGGACTCGACAGCGAAGTCGGGCGGCAGCCCGCCGTCGCTCTCACCGCGGTCCATGGACCCCCGGGCGAGTGTGAACCGTACGCCCGTCCCGGCCGCGGCCCCGATGATGGCGCCGGACAGATCGCCCGCACCGCGCGGGTAGACGTAGTGGTGGTCCATTGCGGTGGTCACACCGCCGCGGGCCATCATCGCCAGGGAGCCCCGCGCGGCGGCCCGTACCATCGGCTCGTCGATGCGCGCCCACGTCGGATAGAGCGCGACCAGCCAGTCGAAGAGGTGGTGGTCGGTGGCGAGGCCGCGGGTGATCCACTGGTAGAAGTGGTGGTGTGTGTTGACGAGCCCGGGGGTCACGAGGTGGCCGCTGCCGTCGATGCGGCGTACCACGCCGTCCAGTTGGGCGGGGGCCGGGCCCGCGCCGACCGATTCGATCCGGTTGTCCGCGACGACGACATGCCCCGAGGCGTACTCGGTGTCGTGTGCGTCCACGGTCGCGACGGCACAGTTCTCGATGACGATTCGCGCAGCCGCCATGGCGGGTTCCTTTTCCTCGGGTCGGGCCTGGGCCGGTCGTGCGGGACGGCTCAGATGTTCGTCAGGTGCAGCGGGATCAGCGGCTCGGCGCCGTCGCGCAGGACGGTGGCTTCGATGAGGCCGTAGGGCCGGTCGGCCGCGACGTACACCTCGTTGTCGTTCATGAGGCCGAAGGGCTCCAAGTCGACCAGGAAATGGTGTTTGTTGGGCAGCGCGAACCGCACCTCGTCGATCTCGGCGCGGCTGTCGACGATCCGCGAACCCATATGGAAGAGGGTCTGCTGGAGGGAGAGGGAGTACGTCTCGGCGAACGCCTCGATCAGGTGCTTTCTGGCCTGCTCGTAGGACGTGTCCCAGTCCGGCGGGGCCGCCTGGTCACTCGTCCAGTTGTAGCGCCAGCGGGCGGACACGTCCGTGGCGAGGATCCGGTCGTACGCCTCGGGCAGCGTGGTGTACTTGTCCTTGGCGTATCCCCAGAACTCGGAGCCGGTCGAGTTCAGCACGGTCAGATTCTTCAGGCCCGAGATGACCTGCCACCGCTCGCCGTCGAAGGTGATCTGCGAGACGCGGATCTCCTGGCCCGCGCGCATGAAGGAGTGCTCGGCCCCCTCCGCACCGCCCGAAGTCCCGATCCGCTGCCAGCCGTATTCCTCTATCCGGATGCGCGCCTTGTGGATCGCCTCCTGGCTGGTCACGAAGTGCCTGGCAAGGTGGATACCGAACTGCTCGGCCGACTCGATGCCGTGTTCCTTGGCGAAGGCGTACACCGTGTTCTTGGTGGTGTCGGTCGGCAGGACGTTGGCGTTGGATCCCGAGTAATGGACGTCGTCCATGTCGCCGGAGAGCGCGACCGAGACGTTCAGGTCCTTGATGTGGTGGGTGGCGCCGTCCCGCACGATCTTGACGACGCGGGTCTCCGCCTTGCCGTACTGGTTCTGGCCGAGCATGGTGGGCATGAGCTAGCTCCCTCGGTATACGGAGTAGCCGAACGGGGTGAGCAGCAGCGGTACGTGGTAGTGCTCGCCCGGGGTGACGGTGAAGGTGATCGCCACTTCGGGGAAGAACGCACCGGGTTCCCGTGGCGCGGAGACGTCCTGCTCTGTCCCTGCTCGCTTCTTCGGGTGGACGAAATACGCCTCGGTCTCGAAGTCGAGGCGTACGTGGGTGGTGGATTCCGGCAGCGCCGGCAGATCCGCGCAGCGTCCGTCCGCGTCGGTCCTCGACCCGCCGAGCGGCACCCAGCGCGCGCCCGGCCCGCTGCGGGCCGCGAGCGAGACGGCCACGCCGGCGGCGGGGCGTCCGACGCTGGTGTCCAGGATGTGCGTGGACACCGAGGCGGTGGTATCGGTGCTCAAGGCGTCACTCTCCTTCTGCCACGGGCTCGGTCGCGGGCCTGGCTGCGGGCTCGGCCGCGTACTCCTCCACGAACTCCGCCGCGAGACGGGTCAGCCTGATGCGGTTGATCTTGCCCAGTTCGGCGCGGACGGTCACGCGTTCCCGCTCGGGCGTGTGACGGAGCCGGGCCTTCAGAGCGTCGCGCAGCTGCTCACCACTCGCGCCGGTGGCGCAGATCAGAAAGACATGCCCGAACAACTCCTGGTACGCCAGGTTCAGTTCAAGCATCTCGGCCCTCAGCTCCTCGGAGGCACCGGCCATGCCGCGCTGTTCCCGCGCCGAGGCGGGGTCCCCGGGCTTCGGTCGGCCGATCGGCGGATGCCCTGCCACCGCGTCGGCGAGTTCACCGTCGGTCAGTCCGGCCGTGGCGGTGTCACCGGCGGCGAGGAACGCGTCCAGTGAGGGGTACGGGCGCCGGGCGAGCAGTTCGGTCCCCCACGCACGGCTGGCGCACACATCACGTAGCGCGGCGAGGGCCGTGGCGGCCGGGGAGGCGTTGAACCGGGCGAGGCCCGGTGGCGGGTCGATCGGCACGGGGCCTCCGTGACTGTGCGACTGCGTGGCGATGCGGTTGCGGGCTGTGCCGGACAGGCTTCGCCCAGCTAACGCCTTCCGGCGACACCGCGTCAACACTGAAATACCGGCGCACGCGCCGGGCGCGAACCCGGCGGACCTGGCTCGTAAGGGGTAGGTACCGGGACATCGGGCCCCGGCCAGAGCATGAACCGCACACGTGATGGCCCGGACAGGGCATCCCCCGGAAAACGAGGATGTCCACGATGCGGAGGACCCCCGGCAAACCCTCCCTGCCGTCACTCCGGGCGCTTCCGCTCAGCTCAGGGCCGCCGCACTGCAACAGACCGGGAACGGATACCGGAAGTGCCTCCCAACGCGGCGTTCTTGATGGACGATGGCCAACGAAGCGCCACCGAAGGGGGCCCGTCATGAGTGTCATGCGAGAGAGCGTCCCGGTGCGCTGCCCGGCCTGCGGGCGTGATCACGCCTTCACCCCGTCGGTCCATCCGTGTCCCTGCGGGGCCCCGGTATCACCGCCGCTGCTCAGAGGTGCGCCGGCGGAGCCGATCACGCACCGGACGTGGGAGGCCGAATGGGTGGCCGTACGTTGCGCGGCCTGCGGCCGGCAGGACCACTGGCCGCAGCCTGAGCTGGGCTGCGCGTGCGGTTCGGTGCTGCGCGTACCGGTACAGCCGGTGGAGGAGCCGGGCCGACCGGACGCGGCGGACACACCGCGACCGGCGGAAGCAAACCCCGTGCCGGCCCCGGGCCAGCCCGCGCACATCCCGTTCCCGCGCACCGCGGCCGCGCCCCGGGCCACCTTCCGCCCGCGCACGATCCGCACGGCACGCGACGCGGTCACCGCAGCCGCGCTCTATCTGCGCTGGCTGGGCTTCGACGGTGTGGAACAGGCGGCGGAACAGCCCGCGTCCGGCATCGATCTGCGCAGCCCCGACGTGATCGCCCAGGTGGACCCGACCACGTCACCCGCGTCGCTGCGCTCCGTCGAGTGCCTGTGGCTCAACGGTCTGAACACCTCGACGGTGTCCGTCTTCTTCGCGCTCGCGGGATACGCGGACGACGCACGGGCCCGCGCGGACGCGCTCGGCGTCCCGCTGTTCGTCCTGGACCTGTCGGGCACTCCGCAACCGGTCAACGGCCCGGCGGACGAACTGATTTCCGGAGGCGGGTGAGCGGGGCCGCCCGTACGCTCGCCCCGCGTCCATTCGACCGAGGGTTGCGTCCCACCTCGAACATGTTTCAGTGTGCACTGCGGAGTTCGGAGGATTCACGAGCGGGTGACGCCAGGTGCCGACCTCGACGCCACCCGCCCCGTCCCGCAGCGGCCCCTACCGGCAGGAGGGTCGCACGGGAGTCCCTGGGTTACGGGCGCAGGCCCTTGTGCCGCAGCTGATGCAGCGCGCCGATCGCCCGCAGTTGCCGCCGCTCGTAATCCGTTCCGGGGCGCACGGACATGCAACGGCTCTGCCACGTAAGCCCGGTGGGGCGCGAGATGCTGACGAGGGGACCGGCCAGGCCGTCAACGACGCCGACCATGTCGTACGTCCGGTCGTAGACGACCATGCCGATACGGAGTCCACCGGGCGTCCCGCCCGCCGGCCCGTTCACTCTCCGCCCTTCACATCGGGCTCGGTGGTGACGTAGTCCGGGCACAGCACCGCGTGCCCGCATTCGCACGGCGGCCAGCGGAGGGCCGAGCCGGGCACGAGGTCGGCGCCGTCCGCGCCGGGGTCCGGTTTCTGAACGATCAACGCACCGTCCGAACCAGACTGCCCGGTCGGCTGGGAGAGGCGCAGCCGCCCCTTGCCGCCGGTCATCACGACCACCTCTCCAGCCCGTGAAGTACCCGCGCCAGCAGGTCTCTTGTGACGGACGCGTACAGCCCGGAGGGCCTGTCGGGCGGCAGACGCCAGAAGCCCGAATGGTGAACGGTCGCTCCGAGTGCGGCCACGGCGACCGCGCCGCCCACCGACTCGGGCCGTCCGGGACCCGCGCCGCCGGAAGTCCGCTCGTAGGACTCGTAGGACATGACTCAGCACCTCCAATGCCTGCATGCGATCACTCGCCGTGCTCGGTATGGCACTCTCAGTGTGACCATCTCGCGGGATAAATTGCAAGCCCATCGAGGAAGTCTGCAAAATTACATATCAATGTCGATGGGGAGGTCAGCGCTGTGGAAAGCTGTGGCGAGAGCGCTTTACAGAGCGCCAGACTGAGGAACCATCAGGAAGGGGGAGGGGAAAGCGTATGAGCGATCCGACCGTGCGAAAGCGTCGGCTGGGCTCCGAGCTGCGCCGGATGCGCGAGGTAGCGGGGCTGAAACTGGACGACGTGGCGGAACGCACCACTCTCAACGCGGCGAAGACGAGCCGTATCGAGACCGCGCGCATCGGCGTGAAGCCCGCCGACCTGACCGCGCTCCTGGATCTCTACGGAGTCACCGACGACGCGAAGCGCGCGGCGCTGCACAGCCTGGCCAAGGACGGCAGCAAGCGCGGATGGTGGCAGACGTATCGCGACGCGATCTCCCCCGCCTACGCCGACTTGATCTCGCTGGAGGCGGACGCGCGCAACATGCGGTCGTACCAGACGACGCTGATCCCCGGGCTCCTCCAGACGGCCGCCTACGCCCGCGCCACCATCGACGCCATCAACATGACGTCGCCGCAGGACCGTGTCGACGCGCTCGTGGAGGTACGGCTGGCACGTCAGTCGGTGCTCACACGTCCGAAGCCGCTGGAGTTCTGGGCGATCATCCATGAGGCCGCGCTGCGTCCGCGTATTGCCGCGTCTCATGTGATGCGCGACCAGCTTCAGCGGCTGGTCGATCTTTCTGAGCTTCCGCATGTCTCGATACAAGTGCTCCCGTTGGAGGCCACTCCTCATCCGGGTCTGGCCGGCAGCTTCGCCCTGGTGGGTTTCCCCGAGACGGCGGATCTTGACGTCGTCCTCGTGGAGTCCCTGACGAGCGCGCTCTACGTCGAGGACCCTGCGGAAGTGTCGATCTACAGCGCCGCGTTCGAGAGGCTTCGGGCCGCGGCGCTTCCGTTCGACGATTCAGCCGACCTCATCGCCAGAACGAAGGACACCATCACGTGACCACCATCAGCTCTGACCTGATCTGGACCAAGTCCTCCTACAGCGGCGGCAACAACGACTGCGTCGAAGTGGCCCTCGGCCTCACCGACAGCACACCCGTCCGCGACTCAAAGCGCCCCACCGGACCGGCACTTGTCGTTCCCACGCACGTGTGGACCACGTTCCTCGACAGCGTGAAGACCGGCCACATCACCTCGTAAGCACACCACGCGCAGGGCACGCAACGGGATCCGGCCGCTGCCGGTGAATCCCGGCCCCGCGTGACGACGGTCTGTACGACCCCATCGGGACGTACGGGCCGTCGTCGTCTTCGCCACTGATCCTCGGGGATCCAGCCCAACGAAGGACAGCATCACATGACCCTCATCAGCTCGGACCTGACCTGGACCAAGTCCTCCTACAGCGGCGGCAACAGCGACTGCGTCGAGGTGGCTCTCGGCCTCACCGACAGCACACCCGTCCGCGACTCAAAGCGCCCCACCGGACCGGCACTTGTCGTTCCCACGCACGCGTGGACCACGTTCCTCGACAGCGTGAAGACCGGCTACATCACCACCTCATAGGCACACCACGCGCGGGACACTCACCGGAATCCGGCCGCTCCTGCTGAGTCCCGGGGCCCGCGTGACGACGGCCTGTGCGGCCTCGCCGGGGTCGTACAGGCCGTCGTCGCGCCGATGGCAGGGGCAGCCCGATTAATCGCCGCGGACGCGGCACGCGTGGCGCCATAATCGCGCCATGCGCATCCGTCCCGCCACCGCCGCCGACCTGCCGCTGCTCCAGGACATCGAAGTGGCGGCCGGTGCGGGGTTCCGTGCGGTCGGGATGGACGAGATCGCCGACGACGCGCCACCGGCGCTCGATGTGCTGGAGACCTACCGGCGCGCGGGCCGGGCCTGGGTGGCGGTCGATCACGCCGACCACCCGGTCGCGTATCTGATCCATGACGAGGTCGACGGCGCCGCCCACATCGAGCAGGTCTCCGTGCACCCCGCCGCCGCCCGCCGCCGACTCGGCAGCGGCCTGATCGGCCATCTCGCCGAGCGGGCCGCGAGCGCCGGACTGACCGCGCTCACGCTCACCACGTTCGCCGAAGTCCCCTGGAACGCCCCGTACTACGCGCGGCTCGGCTTCCGTACGCTTGCCGAGGACGAACTCACCGACGGATTGCGAGAGATTCGCCGCGCGGAGGCCGAACTCGGCCTGGATGCCTGGCCGCGCGTCTGTATGCGGCGGGCTACCCGGAGAACCGCTCCCGCAGTTCGATCTTCCTGACCTTGCCGCTCACGGTCATCGGGAACGCGTCCACGCTCTCCACCCGGCGCGGGATCTTGTAGTGCGCGAGTTGTTCGCGGCAGTACGCGGTGATCTCGTCCAGGGTCGGCGGGTCCGCCGGGTCGCGCGGGATCACACAGGCCAGGATCTGCTCGCCGTACGTCTCGTCCGGCACGCCGACCACCTGCACATCGGCGATTTTCGGGTGGGTGTACAGGAACTCCTCGATCTCGCGCGGGTAGACGTTCTCGCCGCCCCTGATGATCATGTCCTTGATGCGGCCGACGATCTGGGCGTAGCCGTCGTCGCGGATCACCGCGAGGTCGCCGGTGTGCATCCAGCGGGCCGCGTCGATGACCTCGGCCGTGCGCTCCGGCTCGTCCCAGTAACCGAGCATCACGCTGTAGCCGCGGGTGCACAGCTCGCCCGGCTCGCCGCGCGGCAGTGTCACACCGGTCGCCGGGTCGATCACCTTGACCTCGATGTGCGGCAACGCGCGCCCCACCGTGCCGGTGCGGCGCTCCAGGTCGTCGTCGCGGCGAGTCTGCGTGGAGACCGGCGAGGTCTCCGTCATCCCATAGCAGATCGACACTTCGGCCATGTTCATCTCGGCGACGACCCGCTTCATCACCTCGACCGGGCACGGCGAGCCCGCCATGATGCCGGTGCGCAGCGAGGAGAGGTCGTACGCGGCGAAGCCGGGGAGGTTCAACTCCGCGATGAACATCGTCGGTACGCCGTACAGCGAAGTGCAGCGCTCCTGTTCCACCGCGCGCAGAGTCGTGTCCGCGTCGAAGGAGCCTGCGGGGATCACCACGCACGCGCCGTGCGAAGTGACGGCGAGATTGCCCATCACCATGCCGAAGCAGTGGTAGAACGGCACGGGAACGCAGACCCGGTCCTGCTCCGTGTAACCCACCGTCTCGCCTACGAAATAGCCGTTGTTGAGGATGTTGTGGTGCGAGAGCGTAGCGCCCTTGGGAAAGCCCGTGGTGCCCGAGGTGTACTGGATGTTGATCGGGTCGTCGCAGGACAACGATGCTTCGCGATCAGCCAGTTGAGCCGCTGTGGCCCGGCCGGCCGCCGACAGCAGTTCGTCCCAGGTCCGGTCGCCGATGTAGTGCACGGCCCGCAGGAGCGGGCAGCGGCCGCGTACCCGCTCGACCAGTGCGCGGTAGTCGCTGGTCCTGTGCGCGAGGGACGCGATCAGCAGCGAGATCCCGGACTGATTGAGTACGAACTCCAACTCGTGCGCGCGGTAGGCCGGGTTGACGTTCACCATGATCGCGCCGATACGGGCGGTGGCGTACTGCGTGAGCATCCACTCCGGACAGTTGACCGCCCAGATCCCGACCCGGTCGCCCTTCGCCACCCCGCTCGCGAGCAGCGCCCGCGCCAGCTCCTCGACGGCGGCGCCGAACTCCCGGTACGTCCAGCGCCGCCCGGACGGTACGTCGACCAGCGCCTCGCGGTCCGGGAAGGCGGCGATCGCGCGGTCGAGACTGGCTCCGATGGTGTCCCCGAGCAGTGGTGTGTTCCCGGTGCCGTGGATGTACGACAGCCTGGCCCGGCTCTCCGCCGCCGCCTCGCCGTTCGCCGCCGTCATCGCAGGTCCCCCTCGTCGTACTCGGCCGTTGAGCCCGCCGCCGTGGCCTCGCGCAGCTCGATCCGCCGGATCTTCCCGGACACGGTCTTCGGCAGCTCGGCGAATTCGATTCGCCGGACGCGCTTGTACGGCGCGAGGACCGCGCGCGAGTGGGCGAAGAGCACCTTGGCCGTGTCCGGGCCCGGTTCCCAGCCCTCGGCGAGGACCACGTACGCCTTCGGTACGGAGAGCCGCAGCGGATCCGGCGCGGGGACGACCGCGGCCTCCACCACCGCCTCGTGCTCCAGCAGCGCGCTCTCCAGCTCGAACGGCGAAATCTTGTAGTCGGAGGCTTTAAATACATCATCTGATCGGCCGATATAACTGATATACCCGTCAGCGTCGCGCGCGCCGATATCACCCGTCCGGTAGTAGCCACCGGCCATCGACTCGGCCGTACGCTCCGGATCGCCGTGGTAGCCGGTCATCAGGCCGACCGGACGGGCGGAGAGGTCGAGCGCGATCTCGCCCTCCGCCGCGCCCGGCTCGCCGGTGACGGGGTCGAGGAGTTCGACCCGGTAGCCGGGCGTGGGCCTGCCCATCGAACCGGCTTTGAGGAGCTGGCCGGGCGAGTTGGCGACCTGCACGGCGGTCTCGGTCTGGCCGAAGCCGTCCCTGATCGTCACGCCCCATGCTCGGCTCACCGTCTCGATCACCTCGGGGTTGAGCGGTTCGCCGGCCGCGACGACCGAGCGCGGCGGGGTCCGCAGCTGCGACAGGTCGGCCTGGATCAGCATCCGCCACACGGTGGGCGGGGCGCAGAAGCTGGTGATGCCGCCCCGGTCCATCTCGGCCATGAGCCGGGCCGCGTCGAACCGGGTGTAGTTGTGGATGAAGACCGTCGCTTCGGCGTTCCAGGGAGCGAAGAGGTTCGACCAGGCGTGTTTGGCCCAGCCGGGTGACGCGATGTTGAGATGCACATCGCCGGGCCGCAGCCCGATCCAGTACATCGTGGCGAGGTGGCCGATCGGGTAGGAGACATGGGTGTGCTCGACCAGCTTGGGACGCGCGGTCGTGCCGGAGGTGAAGTAGAGCATCAGCGGATCATCCGCACGGGTGACGCCGTCGGGCTCGAAGGTCTCCGGTTCGTCGTACGCGGCTTCGTACGCCAGCCAGCCGGGAGCCGCGCCGCCCACCACGATCCGGGTGAAGTCGCCGGGGACCCCGTCGAACTTGCCCGTGTCCTCGTGACGGACGATCACCTGCGCCGCCCGGCCGCGCTCGACGCGGTCGCGCAGGTCGGCGGGGCCGAGCAGCGGGGTGGCGGGAATGACGACGGCCCGCAGTTTCATCGCGGCGAGCGCGGTCTCCCACAGCTCGACCTGGTTGCCGAGCATGACGACGATCCGGTCCCCGGCCCGCACACCCTGCCCGCGCAGCCAGTTCGCGGCCCGGTTGGAGCGCCGGGCCATCTCGGCGAAGGAGACGACCGTCTCGCGGCCGTCCTCCTCGACGATGTGCAGGGCGGTCCTGTCGTTGTCCCTGGCCAGCTGATCGAACCAGTCGAGCGCCCAGTTGAACCGCTCGGGCCTGGGCCAGACGAACCCCTCGTACGCTGTCGCGTAGTCCTCCGCGTGGGCCAGGAGGAAGTCCCTGGCCACCCGGAACTGCTCGGCCGGACCGGCGGCCGGACCGGCGGTCGGGCTGGCTGACGTCATGTGTCCTCCTCGTTGCGGGACCGTTCACCAGCATCGTGTAATCAGTGACACAGGTCTCACCACCCCCGGACGGGGGTGGTCGTGCGGGCGGGCGGCCTGTTGACGCGTGAGGAAGAGGCGGGCATGGCGGAAGCGGTCGAGGCGTCGGAGATGCGGGCGGCGCTGCGGCGGCTGCGCGGGACGACCGGGCTGCCCGTCGCCTTCGGCGGGCTGCTGTACGCGTACGACACGGACGGCAGGCGCGGCAGAGACGGTACGGGCGGCCGTGACGGTTCGGACGGCATCGGCACGGGCGGCGACGGTACGGCCCCCATGCGCATCGCCGAGTTGAACGGCGCGGTGACGAGCGCGCTGCGCGGCCTCGCGATCTCACCGGGCAACGGTCTCGGCGGCAAATCCATGGCGCTGTCCCGGCCGTGCGCGGTGACCGACTACCGCGTGGCGCGCCACATCAGCCACGAGTACGACGCGGCGGTGGCGGCCGAGGGGCTGCGTTCGGTGCTCGCGGTGCCGGTGGTCGTACGGCGCACGGTGCGCGGGGTGTTGTACGGCGCGCTGCGGACCGCGCTCCCGATCGGCGACCGCACGTTCGACGCGGCGGTGGCCGCCGCGAAGGACGTGGAGCAGGAGTTGGTCGTGCGGGACGAGGTGCGGCGGCTGCTGTCGGTGACGCGCGAGCCGGTGGCGGGGCCCGCCGCCTGGGAGGAGGTCCGCGCAGCCCACAGCGATCTGCGCGTGCTGGCGCCACGGGTCACCGACCCGGTGCTGCGTGACGAACTGCTCTCGGTCTGCGCCCGGTTGGCCAACGCGGTATCGGCCGCACCGGGCCCGGCCCCCGGCTCAGTGAGGGGCTCGGCCCGGTGCTCCGCTCCGGAGAGCCGGATGCCGATCGGGCTGGCCCCGCGCGAGCTGGACGTCCTGTCCTGCGTCGCGTCCGGTTCGACGAACCGCGCGGCGGCCGAACTGCTGGGCCTGCGCCCGGAGACGGTGAAGGGCTACCTGCGCGCGGCCATGCGGAAGCTGGGCGCGCACACCCGCCTCGAAGCGGTGGTCGCGGCCCGCCGCGCGGGGCTGCTGCCCTGAACGGTGATGTGCCGTCGCGGAGGCCGTCCTGTCCGGCCCCACTGGTCACGACCGTGGACAGTGGCCGGAAAATGATGTGCGCCACCGGTATTCGATTGACAGGCTGAGGCCATGAACTCTCCGCACGACCCCGTCCCCGGCTCCTCCGGCGCGCCCCGGGCAACGGACTGGACCACCACACCGATCACCGCGGAGCTCCTGCGTGGCGCGCTCGATCTGGAACACACCGAGCACGGCGTGCTGCCGCACCGCCTGCCCGCCCGGGCCCGCGCGCAGTATTCCGACGGGCAGCTCGCCATGGCGGAGGCCCAGCCATCGGGCGTACGGCTGGTGTTCCGTACCCGGGCCACCACCGTCGAACTGGACGCACTGCGCACGAAGATGGCCTACGCGGGCGCGCCGCCCCGTCCGGACGGTGTGTACGACCTGCTGGTCGACGGCGACCTGGCCGGGCGGGGCAGTGTGTCCGGCGGCAATGTCCTGACGACGGACATGGCGACCGGGGCCACGGAAACCCGGCCGGGACCGGTCGGCACGGTGCGCTTCGCCGGTCTGCCCGACCGGGTGAAGGACGTCGAGATCTGGCTGCCGTACAACGAGATCACCCAGCTGGTCGGCCTGCGCACCGACGCTGCCGTCGAGGCACTGCCGGATCGTCGGGGCCGCAACGTGTGGCTGCATCACGGCAGTTCGATCAGCCACGGCTCCAACGCCGCGAGCCCCACCACGATCTGGCCGGCGCTGGCCGCCTCCCTCGGCGGCGCGGAGCTGATCAACCTCGGTCTGGGCGGCAGCGCCCTGCTCGACCCGTTCACCGCGCGCGCCCTGCGGGACACGCCCGCCGATCTGATCAGCGTCAAGATCGGCATCAACCTGGTCAACAGCGACCTGATGCGGCTGCGTGCGTTCACTCCGGCGGTGCACGGCTTCCTCGACACCGTCCGCGAGGGGCACCCGACCGCTCCGCTGCTGGTCGTCTCGCCCATTTTCTGCGCCATCCACGAGGACACCCCCGGCCCCAGCGCCCCGGACTTCAGCAACCTCAGTGGAGGAACGCTCCAGTTCCGGGCGGCGGGAGACCCCGCGGAACGGGCCACCGGGAAGCTGACGCTCAACGTCATCCGGGACGAACTGAACCGCATCGTCAAGCAGCGCGCGGCCGACGACCCGAACCTGCACTACCTCGACGGCCGCGACCTCTACGGCGAGGCGGATTTCGCCGAGCTGCCACTGCCCGACCAGCTCCACCCGGACGCCGCGGCACACCGGCGCATCGGCGAGCGCTTCGCCGAGCTGGCCTTCGGCGCCGGCGGAGCCTTCACCGCCGAGCGCGGCTGAGACGCCCGTGCGTCACCCGGCTCCGTTGATGACGAGAGCCGGGTGAGGGCGGGAGGCCACTGCTGTCAAACCGGGGACAGGCCCGGATATCAGGCCGGGCGCACCGGAACCGCAATCGCCGTCATCACGATGCCGTCGCGTATCGCCCAGCGTCCGGCGAACTCCGATACGGCTCCGTAGCCCGGTAGTTCGGGGCCCGGGACGAGCAGGCGCGCCGTGAAGGTGCCCCGGTCCGCGTCGATGTCGAGTTCCGCCTCGGTGAAGTCCAGCCAGCGCCCCGTCACCGGGTACCACGTCTTGTAGACCGATTCCTTCGCGCTGAACAGCAGCCTGCCCCAGTGCACTTCGGGACGTGCCGTCGACAGCTTCGCCAGCAGGGCCAGTTCGTCACCGGCCGTGATGACTTCCCTTACCCCGTCGGGCAGTTCCTCGTGCGGTTCCGCGTCGATGCCGAGCGTCAGGATGTCGGTCTTCCGGGCGACGGCCGCCGCCCGGAAGCCGTCGCAGTGGGTCATGCTGCCGGCGATTCCGTCCGGCCACCCGGGTGCGCCCTTCGGGTCGCGCAGGATGGGCGCGGGCGCCACGCCCAGCTCCGCGAGCGCGCGCCGGGCGCAGTGCCTGGCGGTGGTGAATTCCCGGCGCCGTTTGAGGACGGCACGTTCCAACAGCGCCTCCTCCTCCGGGAAGAGGTCCGGAACCGTCACGTCGTCGGTCCGCCCCACGCACGCGACCGCGTCCGGCAGGATCTCCCCGATCATGAACCGGCCCGCAGGGGTTTGGCCGCCGCCGGGGCCTTCTTGGCCTCGGGTACGGGAAGGATCTGCCGCAGCGCCGGGTTCGGGTGCCGGTCGCGGCTCCACTCACGCGGGTAGCCGACCGACACCTCCTCGAACCGCACACCGTCCTGCCAGGTCGTCCGCGGGATGTGCAGGTGCCCGTAGACGACCGCCGCCGCGTCGTAGGTCACGTGCCAGTCGGCGGTCAGCTCCGTACCGCACCAGAGGGCGAACTCCGGGTAGGTGAGGACGCGCGTGGGGTGACGCACCACCGGCCAGTGGTTGATCAGCACGGTGGGCAGGCCGGGCTTCCTGGCGGCGAGACGCTCCGCGGACACCCGCACGCGCTCCCGGCACCAGTCGTCGCGCGTCGGATACGGATCGGGGTGCAGCATCATCTCGTCGGTGCACACCACACCCGCGTCGTACGCGACCTTCAGCGCCTGTTCCTTCGTGTGCGTGCCCTCGGGCCGGAACGTGTAGTCGTAGAGCAGGAAGAGCGGCGCGATCGTGACGGGGCCACCGGGCCCCTCCCAGACGGGGAACGGGTCCTCCGGCGTGACGACGCCCAACTCCCGGCAGATCGCCACCAGATGCTGGTAGCGGGCCTCGCCGCGAAGCCGGACGGGATCGTCCTTGTGCGTCCACAGTTCGTGGTTGCCCGGCACCCAGATCACCTTGGCGAACCGCTGCGCGAGCGTACGCAGCGCCCATTCGATGTCGGCCACCATCTCCGCGGTGTCACCCGCGACGATCAGCCAGTCACCTTCGGACTCGGGACGGAGCGACTCGAGGACCTTCCTGTTTTCGGCGTAGGCCACATGAAGATCGCTGATCGCGAGCAGTTTCGGCGCCGCGTCGGACGCGTTGAGCGAGGTCACGGTGTCGAGGCTATCCCGGACGGTCCCGGCCCGGGCCAAGGGGTTCCGTGCCGGTGCCGGTACGGGCCGTTTTCCTCGCGCCACCACAGCGGAGCGGCGGCCCCGGATGTTCCGGAACCGCCGCCCGTCGCTTCAACTTCCGTGCCGTATCAGGCCCGTGGCGGCGCTCCCGCCGAACGGCGCGAGGGCCGTGCGAGGGAGTAGCCGACGAGGGCGGCGATGGCGGCGAGCACTCCGCCGCCGACCGTCCAGAGCCAGCGGTCCGTCCACTTGCCGGACGACCAGCCGTCCTCCGGCGAGCCGGCCGTCCGGGCCGCGACGGCGTCGGAGGTCAGCGGCTTCGCGAGGTGACCGCCGACGGCTGTGGAGCCGCCCATGTCCTTCACCTCTGCCCCGGCCTCGGCGTGCATCGGCAGACCGAGGTCGGCGTCCTGCGCGTCCAGGACCGTGAGCCGTACGTAATAGCTCCCGGGCAGTGGGTCGTTGGACGACTTTTCGGCCTGCGCCCGGACCGTACGCAGTGTGCAGCGCACCTCGACGGTGAGTGCGTCACCGGCGACCGTCCTGCTCTGTGTGCCGTAGGCGCACGGCTGGTGACGGCGCAGGCCGTCGTACACGTCGACCTGCCAGGTGGAGGCCCCCTTCCTGGGGCCGGGGAACGTGACCTTGGCGGTCACGGTGGCCCGCTGTCCGGCGTCGACGGGGACGACCCAGTAGAGGTAGTCGCCCGTGGAGCCCTCGGCCGTGGCCCGCTGTCCCGGGCGGAAGGCCGTGGCCGTAAGGAAGTTGGTGCCGGCCTTGGTCGGCCCCGCATCGCTGTCCGAAGCCTCGGGCGAAGGGCTCGGCGACTCCGCCGCGGCACTTCCCGCTCCGGCGAGGAGCAGTGAGGCGGCCAGCAGGGACCCGGTTGCGGCGAGAGCGCCGCGCGTGAGGTCACGTGTCAACGTGCCTGTGGAACGCATCAATTAGTCCTCCATATGACTAAATGTCTAGACGCCAGCGCGACATCCAGCCCCAGATCAATCCGGCGAGCAGACCCGTGAAGGTGAGTATCCCGAGCGTCCACCAGCCGCGGCCGAGTCCGAACGCGGCGACGTCCGAGGCCTCGACGGGCGAGTCCACCAGATCTATGGTCAGCTCGACGGGCAGGCCGGGCGTGGTCTTCACCGAGTCGGGCGCCGAGAAGGCGTTGCTGACCTGGAGACAGACCGTCTCGGGCGTGGGCTTCACCTCATCGTCGGCGTCGGGGTCCGCCGCCTTCGGATAGCGCACACCCGTCGAGATCACATCGGTACGGCCGTCGCCCGATTCGGAGCCGCGGACGATCTCCCTGCCGTGAACGGTCAGGGCGCGCAGCAGTACAGCGTAGTCCTTGTCCACCACACGGTCGGCGGAGACACTGACCGAGGCGCGCAGTTCCTGCCCCGGCAGGACATCCACACGGTACCAGCGGTGTTCCGAGAACTTTTCGCGGTCACTGTAGACCCCCGGCTTGAGCTGGGGCGCGTCGGCACAGCGGTTCGCACCCTCGGCGGCGGACGGTGTCACGACGGGCTCGGCCGCCCTGTCCACCAACTGGGTCACCCGGCCTGAGAGTTCATTGGTGTGCTGTACCGACGTGTAGGTGCCGCCGGTGGCCTCGGCGATGCACGTCAGCTGCTTGCGGGTCTTGTCGTCGGGAACCAGCCCCAGGGTGTCGATGACGAGGTGGATGCCCCGGGCCGCGATGTCGCGGGCCACCTCGCACGGGTCCAGCGGCGCGCAGGTGTCCTCGCCGTCGGTCATGAGCACGATACGGCGAGTGCCGTCACCACCTTCGAGGTCGTCCGCCGCGGCGAGGAGCGCGGGGCCGATCGGGGTCCACCCCGTGGGGGCGAGCGTGGCGACCGCGGTCTTCGCCTCGGTACGGTCCAACGGGCCCACCTCGTACAGCTGCTTGGTGTCCTTGCAGCCGACCTTGGTGTCCTCCCCCGGGTAGTTGGCCCCGAGGGTGCGGATGCCCAGTTCCACACCCTCAGGTGTGGCGTCGAGGACCTCGTTGAAGGCTTGTTTCGCCGCCGCCATCCGGGACTGGCCGTCGATGTCGCGGGTGCGCATCGAGCCGCTGACGTCGAGGACCAGATCGACCTTCGGGGCGGGTCGCGCGGGGGGTTCGTCTGCGGCTGCGGCGGATGTGGGCAACAACCCTACGGCCAGGGTGGCCAGCGCGCCGCACACAGCGACTGCGGACCGTTTACTTATGATCATCGCCGGATGATATTGAGGATCGAGCGCGAATCCAAAACAAGCGGTGACGGATCGTCATGCTTTTGGACAGCGCCGCGCTGACGTCAATCCTCTTGTCGCCATAGGTGGTTGGGGGTCACTGTGAGTGCGGCCACCACAACGCCACGCACTCCAGCCACGCACCCCACCCCCACCGCAGATACGAGGTGCCCGACATGACCAGCAGCGCGGAACGAACGAACGGACCTCTCGGCGGCCTGAGCCGCCGCCACTTCGTGGGAGCGCTCGCGGCGAGCGCGGCGATCGCCGCCGTCCCCGCCTCCGCTCGGGCGGAATCCGCCCCCGGCCCGGCCCCCTCACCCGCCGCCCCCGCAGCCCCCTCCGAGGCCCGGCCCCTGTTCCTCGGGACGTACACCTCCGAGGCGGGCGGTGGCACCGGCATCGGCCTCGCGACGTACGACCCGGCGACGGGCGCGATCACGGGCGGCTCCACACTCACCGGTGTCGCCAACCCCTCCTATCTGGCCGTGCGTCCGGACGGTTCGACGCTCTACGCCGTGAACGAGCAGGACGACGGCGGCGTCACCGCGATCGCGCTGGCCGGCGAGGCTCCCTCGGTGCTCGGCACGCGCTCCACCGGCGGTTCGGGCCCGACCCACCTGTCGGTGCATCCGAGCGGCCGGTGGCTGCTGAGCGCCAACTACACCTCGGGGAGTGTGTCCGTTCACCCCATCGACGCCTCGGGATCACTGGGCGAACTCACGGACACGGTCAGGCACTCCGCTCCGGCGCCGGGGCCCGGCCAGGACGGCCCGCACGCCCACCAGATCATCACCAGTCCGGACGGCGGCCATGTCCTCGCCGTGGATCTGGGCAATGACACGGTGTACACGTACCGCCTCGACGAATCCGCGGGCACACTCACGCAGGTCTCGTTCGCGACACTGCGGCCGGGCGCGGGCCCGCGCCATCTCACCTTCCATCCGTCCGGCGCGTTCGCGTACCTGGCCAACGAGCTGGACAACACCGTCGTCGTCTGCGCGTACGACGCCGGTACCGGTGAACTCACGCCCGGCGAGCCACAGTCCAGCGGTGCGGGTGAGGCCGGGAGCAACTTCCCCGCCGAGTTGCTGGTCACGGATGACGGTGCCTTCGCGTATCTGGCGAACCGCGGCGACAACAGTCTGACGCGGTACGCCGTGGAGACGGACGGCGCCGAACTGCGCTTGCTGGACACCGTTCCGATCGGCGGCGACTATCCCCGGCAGATCGCCTTCTCGCCGGACGGGGGCCTGTTGTTCGCCGCGAACCAGAGGTCGAGTTCGGTGACGGTCTTCCAGGTGGACCGGGCGAGCGGCGAACTGCGTTCCGCGGGTGAGCCGTTCGCGGCGCCGGTCGCCGTCTGCGCCCTGCCGCTGTAGTCGGAGGGCCCTCCGCACGGCGACGCGCCACAGACCTCACGGGTCCGTGGCGCGTCGCCGTACCGGTCACTCGGCGGCCGTGGCCTCAGTGGTGCCGGGGGCCTCCGCGCTGAGGACCCTCGTGCTGCTGACCGCCGTGCTGCTGACCGCCGTGCTGCTGGCCGCCGTGCTGCTGGCCGCCGTGCTGGGGTCCCCAGTGCTTGGTGTCGACCGTGCGCTTGTGCGCGTCACGCAGGGTCGCGGTGTCCTTGTTGTCCCAGATGTAGCTGCGGCTGCCCTGGTAGACGTCACGGGCGGTGTCATGGCCGGCTCCGGTGTGCACCCGCACCGACTGCCGGCCCGCCAGGCGCAGGTTCTTGAAGTGGTAGGTGTGACGGCTGTCCTTGGCCAGCGTCCAGCCCTTCAGATTCACGGCCTGCCTACCGTTGTTCCTGACCGTGACCCACTCGCCGTTCAGGCTCCGGTTGGAGCGGTCGTCGCGGCCGGGACTGTCGTACTGGACCTCACCGAGCACGACCGCCGAACGCTGTGGACGCGGAGCCTGCGCCTGCGAGGCCGCGGCGGCCGGGAGGGCGGCCGTGGCCACGAGGGCCGCGGAGCCGAGAACCGCCGCGGTGATACGGGATGCGGAGCTGAGCATGGGAATCCTCCTGCGTACGGCGTCCGTGCGGGGGCGCCGATGGTGCCTGAACCCGGCTGGTCGCCGGGCACATCCACACTGTGACGCCGCATCCCGTTCCGCACCGAATATCCCCCTTCCGGTTACGAAACACTGACATTTACGCACCTGGTTCACTCCAGGCGCGCACGCCCCGGCGCCCACATCACGCCGAGCGCCCGGGAGTTCAGCGCTGCGGCGATGCGGGTACACCGACGGCGGGCGCCGGAAGCGGAAGGAGCGCGCGGAGCGACCGGGCGGCGATACAGTGCGAGGCGGTCAGGCATGGCGGGGCAGTCGGGCAGACGAACCGTCATGAATCGCCCGCACCACCGCAGACCACCCGATCCTCGCGTTTCCGCCACACCCCCGGCCTTGACAAGAGCACCGCCCCTGAATGACGCTCTTGGGAGCGCTCCCATGCCGTGAGGCAGGCAGCGGCGCTGTTCCGTACCGCGCCCGTGGGGGGTCGCGGTACGGAACGGGGCGCTTCAAGGCCCGCGAAGAACCGCCGGGCACGCCCTAGGCGAAAGACCCCACAGGTCCCTCCGGGAAGACCCGCACGCCGTCGTGGTGGATCGGTGTGTGCGCGCCCGTCAGGGAGGCTCCCGTGCCGCCGCGCCGCGACGCGACGATCTCCGCGGCGATCGAGAGCGCGGTCTCCTCGGGTGTACGGGCTCCCAGATCCAGCCCGATCGGCGAGTGCAGCCTCGCCAGTTCGCCTTCGGTGACACCGATCTCGCGCAGCCGTCTCTCACGGTCCTCATGGGTGCGGCGTGAGCCCATCGCGCCGACGAACGCGACGGGAAGCCGGAGGGCCACCTCCAGCAGCGGCACATCGAACCTGGCGTCGTGTGTGAGCACGCACAGCACCGTACGGCCGTCTGTCTCGGTCGACGCGAGGTAGCGGTGCGGCCAGTCGATCACGATCTCGTCCGCGTCGGGGAAGCGTGCCTCGGTCGCGAAGACCGGGCGCGCGTCGCACACCGTGACGCGGTAGCCGAGGAATGTGCCTGCCCTGACCAGCGCGGCGGCGAAGTCCATGGCGCCGAAGACGATCATGCGCGGCGGCGGCGCGCTCGACTCCACGAACAGAGTCAGCGGCTGCCCGCAGCGCGAGCCGTCCGCGCCGATCACCACCGTGCCGGTACGGCCTCCCTCCAGCAGGGCCCGCGCCTCGGCCGCAGCCGTACGGTCCAGCTCCGGGTGTACGCCGAAGCCACCTTCGTACGCGCCCTCGCGGTCCACCAGCAGGGCGCGGCCGAGCAGTTCGCGGGGACCTCGCGTGATCCGCGCGAGCGCCACTCCCCCGCCCCGCGCCGCGGCGGACAGCGCGGCGGCGAGCACGCCTCGCGCCGGTGAGTCCGCGCGCACCGGGGTCACGAGGACATCGAGCACACCGCCGCAGGTCAGCCCCACGGCGAAGGCGTCCTCGTCGCTGTAGCCGAACCGTTCGAGAACGCTCCGCCCGTCCGCCAGGGCCTGTTGGCACAGCGCGTACACGGCCCCCTCCACACAACCACCCGAGACGGACCCGATCACCGTCCCCTCGCTGTCGACGGCGAGGGCGGCGCCCGGATCGCGGGGCGCGCTGCCGCCGACCGCGACCACCGTGGCGACGGCGAAGTCACGTCCCTGCCCGACCCACCGGTTCAGCCCTTCGGCGATGTCCAGCATCTTCGGTCTCCTCAAGGGGTCAAGAGGTCAGGGGAGTCTGCGGTTGCCCAGCCGGGTGATCATCTTCTGTCCCGTCCCGGCGATGCCGGGGGAAGCGCGACCGGACGGCCCGGCAGCGGACCGGCACGCTCAGGTCCCGGTGAGGTGTTCGGGCCGTACCGGTGTCCTGTTCAGCTCCAGGCCCGTCGCGTCCCTGATGGCCGCGAGGACCGCCGGGGTGGACGACAGCGTCGGCGCCTCACCGGCGCCGCGCAGGCCGTAAGGCGCGTTGTCGTCGGCCAGTTCGAGCACGTCGACGGGGATGGCCGGGGTGTCGAGGATGGTGGGGATCAGATAGTCCGTGAAGGACGGATTGCGCACCTTCGCGGTCACGGGGTCCACGATGATCTCCTCCATGACCGCCATGCCCAGGCCCTGGGTCGTGCCGCCCTGGATCTGGCCGACGACGGACAGCGGGTTGAGCGCCTTGCCGACGTCCTGGGCGACGGCCAGTTCGACGACCTTCACCAGCCCCAGCTCCGTGTCGACCTCGACCACCGCGCGGTGCGCGGCGAACGAGTACTGCACATGACCGTTGCCCTGTCCCGTCCGCAGGTCGAAGGGCTGGGTCGGGCGGTGCCGCCATTCCAGCTCCCGTTCCACCGGCTCGTCCCCCAGCACGTCCACCAGATCCGCCAGGACCTCGCCGCCGTCGGTCACCACCCTGCCCCTTTCGAGCAGCAGCTCGGCGGTGGCCCAGGCGGGGTGGTACGTACCGAACGTGCGCCGGCCCCGCTCCAGCACCTCTTCCCGTACGTGCTCGCAGGCGTTTTTCACCGCGCCGCCCGTGACGTACGTCTGGCGGGACGCGGAGGTGGAGCCCGCGGAGCCGACCCGGGTGTCCGCCGGATGGATGGTGACCTGCGCGACGCCCAGTTCGGTGCGGGCGATCTGCGCGTGGACGGTGATCCCGCCCTGGCCGACCTCCGCCATCGCGGTGTGGACGACCGCGACCGGCTCTCCGTTGATCACTTCGAGCCGTACGCGGGCCGTGGAGTAGTCGTCGAAGCCTTCGGAGAATCCGACGTTCTTGATGCCGACCGCGTAACCGACGCCCCGGACGACCCCCTCGCCGTGCGTGGTGTTGGAGAGGCCGCCCGGCAGCGCCCGTACGTCGGCCGCCTCGCCCGCGGTGAGCCACTGCCGCTCGGGCGGCAGTGGTCTGGCTCTGACGCGTCGCAGCAGTTCGGCGACGGGCGCCGGGGAGTCGACCCGCTGCCCGGTCGGCAGGAGTGATCCCTGCTCCATGGCGTTGAGGCGGCGGAACTCGACCGGGTGCAGGCCGAGCCTCGCCGCCAGCTTGTCCATCTGCGCCTCGTACGCGAAACACGCCTGGACGGCGCCGAAGCCGCGCATCGCGCCGCAGGGCGGGTTGTTGGTGTAGAGCGCCAGCGCCTCGATGTCGACGTCCTCGACCACGTAAGGGCCGACGGAGAGGGAAGAGGCGTTGCCGACGACCGCCGGGGAGGCGGAGGCGTACGCGCCGCCGTCCAGCACGATCCGGCACCGCATGTGCGTGAGCTTGCCGTCGTACGTCGCGCCGTGCTCGTACCAGAGCTTCGCGGGGTGGCGGTGGACGTGGCCGAAGAAGGACTCGAACCGGTTGTAGACGATCTTGACCGGTTTACCGGTGCGCAGCGCGAGCAGGCAGGCGTGGATCTGCATCGACAGGTCCTCGCGGCCGCCGAACGCGCCGCCGACCCCGGAGAGCGTCATCCGGACCTTGTCCTCGGGCAGGCCGAGGACGGGAGCGATCTGGCGGAGGTCGGAGTGCAGCCACTGGGTGGCGACGTACAGATCGACGCCGCCGTCCTCGCCGGGGACCGCGAGTCCGGACTCCGGGCCGAGGAAGGCCTGGTCCTGCATGCCGAAGACGTACTCGCCCGACACGATCACGTCGGCGCGCTTCGCGGCCGCGTCGGCGTCGCCGCGGACGATGGGCTGGCGGTGGACGATGTTCGGGTGGGCTACATGGCCGATGTGGTGGTCGTCGCGGCCTTCGTGGATCAGCGGCGCGCCGGGGGCGGTCGCCGACGCCTCGTCGGTGACCACGGGCAGTTGCGCGTAGTCGATCCGGATCTTGGCGGCGGCGCGGCGGGCGGTCTCCGGGTGGTCGGCGGCGACGAGGGCGACCGGTTCGCCGTGGTGGCGGACCTTGCCGTGGGCGAGGACCGGCGTGTCCTGGATCTCCAGGCCGTAGTGCTTCACCGCGGCGGGCAGGTCGTCGTAGGTGAGTACGGCGTGGACGCCGGGCGTGGCGAGTGCTTCGGCCGTGTCGACGGACCGGATCTCGGCGTGGGCGACGGTCGAGCGCAGGGTGTGACCCCACAGCATGTCCTCGTGCCACAGGTCGGAGGAGTACGCGAATTCGCCGGTGACCTTGAGGGTGCCGTCGGGGCGCAGGGTCGACTCGCCGATGCCGCCTCTGGTCCCGGAACCCTGGGTCAGGTCGGTGGGGGTCCTCTCGATGGGCATGGTCAGACCGCCTCTTCCGTACGGTCCTGCCGCGCGGCGGCGAGGCGGACCGCGTCGAGGATCTTCTCGTATCCCGTGCAGCGGCAGAGGTTGCCCGACAGGGCCTCGCGGATGTCCGCGTCGGTGGGCGAGGGGTTGCGCTCCAGCATCTCGTCGGCGGTGACGAGCAGCCCGGGGGTGCAGAAACCGCACTGCACGGCGCCGGCGTCGATGAACGCCTGCTGGACCGGGGACAGTTGCGGGTCCCTGCCGTGCTCCGATCCTGCGTTGTCCGAGCGCGGATCGCCCCCGGAGCGGGCGTGGTCGCGCTGCTCTGCGTACTCCGCGAGGCCTTCGACCGTCAGGACCTCACGCCCCTCGACCTGACCGGCCGCCACGAGGCAGGAGCAGACCGGGACGCCGTCGAGCCGCACCGTACAGCTGCCGCACTCGCCCTGCTCACAGGCGTTCTTCGAGCCCGGAAACCCCATGCGCTCGCGCAGGACGTAGAGCAGGCTCTCGCCTTCCCACACATCGTCGGCTTCCTGTTCGCGCCCGTTGACGGTGAAGGTCACACGCATGGTCAGGCAGCTCCTTCGAGAGAGTGGCCGGCGCGGTATTGCTCCCAGGCCCAGCCGAGCTGGCGGCGGGCCAGGACGCCGACCGCGTGGCGGCGGTACTTCGCGGTCCCGCGCACATCGTCGATGGGATTGCAGGCGGCGGAGGCGAGCTGCGCGAACTGTGCGGCGATCGACGGTGTGATGGTCTCGCCGCTGTCCCAGAAGCCGCCTTCTTCGAGCGCCGCGTTCAGAAAAAGTTCCGCGTCATGGGCCCGTACGGGGGTCGGGGCGGCTGATCCGATGCCGGTCCTCACCGTGCGCGTCCCGGGGTGCAGGGCGAGGCCGAAGGCGCATACGGCGATGACCATCGCGTTGCGGGTGCCGACTTTCCCGTACTGCTGCGGTCCGCCCGCCTTCTTGACGTGCACCCACTTGATGAGTTCGTCGGGGGCGAGTGCGTTGCGTTTGACGCCGGTGTAGAAGGCGTCGATCGGGATGCGGCGCGAGCCCCGTACGGACTCCACCTCGACCTCCGCGCCGGCCGCGAGCAGCGCCGGATGCGCGTCCCCGGCCGGCGACGCGGTGCCGAGGTTGCCGCCGACGCCACCACGGTTGCGGATCTGCGGCGAGGCGACGGTGTGGGAGGCGAGCGCGAGCCCCGGCAGTTCGGCGCGCAGGTGCTCCATGATGTGGGCGTACGGGACCGACGCGCCCAGCTGGACGTACTCCTCGCCGACCGCCCATGCGCGCAGCTCAGGGATGCGGTTCAGGTCCAGGAGGCCGGCGGGGCGCCGGTGGTCGAAGTTGATCTCGACCATGATGTCCGTACCCCCCGCGATGGGCACGGCGGTCGGATGCTCGGCCTTGGCGGCGAGCGCGTCCTCCCAGCTTGCGGGGCGAAGGAAGTCCATCAGCGGCCTCTCCCGGGGATTCGGCGTGCGCGGCGGGTGGTTCCTCTTGTTCCTCGGCTTGCTGCCCGGCTTGTTCTCCGGTTTTTCTCCGGCCGGGGACGCGGTGTGTTCCCGGTACAGCGGTGTGCTCCCAGTACACAAGACAAACGCCGTCCCGGTGCAGTCACCGAAACCATGAAGGAGTTGACCGGCCGCCATTCGGGTCTTGTAGATTCGAACGAAAAGGTGGGGACCGGTAACCCCACCGGCTTCCTCCGGAAACCTGAACACCGCCGGCCGGCACCCCGGGGTCCGAAGAACAACGGTGTACCCCGGAACGACGAGAGAGATCGGCGGCGACGAGATGCGGCTGCGCGCACTGCTGGAGACCGACGCGCTGGGCCTGCGGCTGCTCGGCGGCGGCGACGGGCTGGACCGGAGCGTCCGGGGCGTGATGACCACCGATCTGCGGGACCCCAGCCGCTATCTGTCGGGCGGCGAGCTGGTCCTCACCGGCCTCGCGTGGCGGCGCACCGCTGATGACAGCGAGCCGTTCGTACGCATCCTGGTGGCCGCCGGGGTGGCGGGGCTGGCCGCGGGCGAGGCCGAGCTGGGCGCCATCCCCGACGACCTGGTCGAGGCGGCCGCACGCCACCGGCTGCCGCTGTTCGCGGTGGACGAGAACGTCGCGTTCGCGACGGTCACCGAGTACGTGGTCCGCCAGGTGTCCGGCGAGCGGGCCGGCGACCTGGCGGCGGTCGTCGACCGGCACCGCAGGCTGATGACGTCCGGCCCAGCGGGAGGCGGGCCCGAGGTGGTCCTCGACCTGCTCGCCTCCGACCTCGATCTGCGGGCCTGGGTGCTCTCGCCCACGGGCCGTCGGATCGCGGGCGCGGGACACCCGCTGTCCGCCGCACGGGCGGCGGCCCTGGCCGGAGAGCATCTGGCGGCCACGCGCACCGGGCGCCGGGGCCCCTACCGGGTCGCTGTCGCGGGGACCTCGTACTCGCTCTTCCCCGTACGTGCCCCCGGGCGCGGGCCGGGCGGTGAGCCGGGGCCCGGCGAGAGTCCGGCCGGGCGGAACGTGCGCGAGACGGTGCTCTCCGACTGGCTGCTCGCCGTCGAGGCGGATGCGGGCGACTGGCCGGCGGCCAGGCTCGATCTGCTCCAGGGGGTCACCCAGCTGATCGCGGTCGAACGCGACCGGCGCGACGCGGCCCGTACCGTACGGCGCCGGCTCGCGCAGGAGGTCCTCGAACTGGTCCTGACGGGCGCACCCCCGGCCGAGGTCGCCGCGCGGCTGCGGGTCGCCGCGCCGATTCTGCTGCCGGGTCTCGGAGCCGGTCCGCGCTGGCAGATCGTGGTGGCGAGGGTGGAGTGGGCGGGGGACGGCCCGGCCGTCGCGAGCGGTGGGATCGCCCAGTCGGCGCTGGAGGAGATCCTGGCGGGGCCGGTAGCCGTGCGGGAGAGTGCGGAGTGCCCGGACGGGTCCGGCGGGTCCGGCGGAGTCGACGGTTCACGCGGCTCCGACGGGGCGGGCGGGGTCGGCTGGGTCGGCGTTTCTGACGCGCACGACGCGTCCGACCGGATCGCCGTGGCACACCTGGGCGAGGAGGCAATCGCGCTGGTGCCGCTTCCCGCGACCGCGGACGGCCCGGACACGGCCCGTGCGGAGCCCGGCGGGCAGCACCCGGGCGACTCCGGGCAGGGCCGGGGCGCGCGGCCGGAGCACGCCGGGCTGCACGCGGACGCGCTCATCGCCGCCGTCCGCGCGCCCCTGGCGGCGGGTCTCGGGAACGACGGCCGGCTGACGCTGGGTGTGAGCGCGCCGGTGGACTCCGCGGAGGGGCTGCGCGGCGCGCTGGAGGAGGCCAGGCACGCCCGCCGCGTGGCGGCGGCCCGGCCGGGGCCGGTCTGCGCGGCGGGCCACCACGAGCTGGCCTCGCACGTCCTGCTGCTGCCCTTCGTGCCCGACGACGTACGGCGCGCCTTCACCGCGCGGCTGCTCGACCCGCTGCGTGACTACGACCGGCGCCACCGCGCGGAGCTGATCCCCACGCTGGAAGCCTTTCTGGGCAGCGACGGTTCATGGACGCGGTGCGCGGCCCAGTTGCACCTGCATGTGAACACGTTGCGGTACCGGGTGGGCAGGATCGAGCAGTTGACGGGCAGGGACCTGTCACGCCTGGAGGACAAGGTGGACTTCTTCCTCGCGCTGCGGATGAGCTGAGAGCGGGCGGGACAGGCCGCGGCTGGGCGGACCGCGGCGGAGCCGAGGCGTCGTCAGGCACTCGTTGACCAAGCCGTCCCGGCCAAGTCGTGCTGACCAAGCCGTCCCGGCCGGGCCAAGCCGGTTCGGCCGACGCCGTGTTGACCGGCGTCATCCCCTCGGGCCAGGCCATGATCCACCGGCCGTTCGCACCCCCGCCACCGGTGGACGCGCCGACCGACCGCCTCTCACGTCGTCCCAGGTGACGGCCGTGATCGCGGTTCGGCGCCGCGCCGATCGGACCTCACGGGGCCACACTCCGCCGCTACTTGGGGCCGCCGTTCCCGGCCGAGGGATTGTGAAAAAATTCACCCGCCCTATGGTCCGGGGTCCGGATCCGTGCTGAGATGCGTCCACACTCAACAGCACAATGGCGCGCTTGGGGAGGACAATGTGGTGCGTACCGCCATGTCTGGTTCCGGAACCACTGCCGGTGACGACCCACTCCAGACCGCGGTCTGGCGGCTGCGTTCGCGCGGCTGCTGGACCGACGCGGCGGCCCTCCTCATCCCCCATGCCACCGCCGCCGCACCGGCGCTCCAGCGTGCCGCGCTGCTCGTCGAGCGCTGCCTGTTCACCGCCCAGGGCTGGGCGGAGGCCGAGGACGCGCTGCGTACCGCCGAGGCCACGGCTCACGAGGACGCCGAACGCGGCGAGGCCGCCTGCGAGCGCGGCCACCTCGCCTACGCCTCGACCGTGCTCGGCGTACGGGACCGCGCGGACGAGGCGCGCGCCGCGCTCGGCAGGGCGGCCGCGCTGCTCGACCCGAGTACGCCGGGCCGCGCGCTGCTCGACTTCCGCCGCGGTCTGGTCGCCGAGCACCTGTCGGACTCCCCGCAGTCGGCGGGCCCCGCGTACCGCCGTGCCCACGCGGGCGCCAAGGCGCACGGCCACACGCTGCTGCTCTCGTTCACCTGGCGTCATCTGGCCGGACTCGCCCTGAGGGAAGGCGAGTTGGATCAGGCGCGGCACGGCTTCGGCGAATCCCTCAGGATTCGCGAGGAGTTGGGATACCTCGTGGGTACGGCGCCGGCGCTCGCGGCCCTCGCGGACGCGCAGCCGGAACCGGAGGCGGCCCGTCTGCGCGCGGAGGCGGGCCGGCTCTTCCGGCTGCTGGGCGGGGTACCGACCTGGCTCGCCGAACAGCTGACCCCGCCCGCGACCGTCTGAATCCGCAGTCGCTCAGGCACGTTTCAGCCGTGCCAGGAGCGCCACAGCTCCGCGTACGAGCCGCCGTCCGCCACCAGAGCGTCGTGTGTGCCGAGTTCGGTGATCCGGCCGTCGTCGAGCACCGCCACCCGGTCCGCGTCGCGCGCGGTCCGGAGGCGGTGTGCGATGGCGATGACCGTCCGTCCTTCGAGGACCGCCGCGAGCGCCCGCTCCGCGTGGCGCGCGGTCACGGGGTCGAGCAGTGCGGTCGCCTCGTCAAGAATGAGTGTGTGGGGGTCGGTCAACACAACCCGTGCCAGGGCCAGTTGTTGCGACTGCGCGCCGTCGACCCGCTGCTCACCCGCGCCCAGCGCGATGTCCAGTCCGGCCGGCAGCTCCCACACCCAGTCGGCGCCGACCGCGTCGACCGCCGAGGTGGATTCGACGGCCGGCAGCACCTCGGGGTCGGCGAGGAGCGCCCTTACGAGCCGGACGCGCCGGCGCTGCCCGCCAACTGGGCGCCGCGGCCCGCGCCGAGACCGTCGTCGAGGGCGTGGGAGAGCAGACAGGGCGGCACGGTCAGACCGACCGTCCCCAGAGTGCCGAACAGCGAGCCTGCCGCGATCCGGGACTTCTGACTCCTGATCAGCCGCCACAAGTAGCGCACGGCGCAGCGTCGTTGAGCCGTTTCCGGATCCCGGTACAGGTCAGCCATCCGCGCATGCTACTGAACTCAGCGGATTCCCCGGCACCCCCGGGGGGTTTACCGCATCCATCAAGAGGTAGACGACAGTGGCCAACCAGCCCCAAAAGGGATCGTTTTTGAATTTACTTCAGCTGCACAAATGCAACACATCACATGGACGGCGTCCCTCCGCTTGCTGCTAAGATGATCACGCTGCCATGCGGTGCACAATCCCGCCCAGGTGTGAGACTATCCCGCATCCGCACGCCTGACTACGCGGACACGCTCGACGCATCACTCAGACTTTCAATACCTGGTGGCCCAGTAGCTTGAAGAGAGCCTTATGACTCAATACATTCAGGATCCAGCGCTCTGGGGTCTGATAGTTGGAACCCCCGTCGCTGCTACCGCGATTATTCGCGGTAGAAAATCCATAGCGAAGATGCAGAAGGAGAAGGAGGAACTCAAGAACCGTTACGCGGATCTTGAGAACCACTACTCCGAGGCAGTCGAGGAAGCCAAGGAAAGAGCAGAGGAAGGCACGAAGAACGCTCTGAAGGCTTCCATGAGGACCCTTCAGGGCCTCGCGGGTGAACAGCAGTTGGCGATTTCCAAGTTGCAGGGGAAGTACGGAGAGCTTCAGGTTCTCCAGGACTTGCTCGAAATCGACCACATGAACTCGCAGTTCGCGCGGCGCGCCCAGTCGATCGCCGTCCTCTGTGACGGCTGGCTCGGCAGGCAGCGAGCAGCGGCTTCTCTGTACGACGTCGTGCGCAGCGCCAAGGGCCGCATTCGTCACTACACGCGCGTGGAGATTCGCTCCCAGAGCAATTTCGCCATCGTCAGCCGCGCCGTGGAGCCGGTCGCTCTCACGCTCGCCGAATTGCTGGACAACGCCACCAGTTATTCGGCACCGGAAACGATGATCGAGATCAACATTCGTCCTGTTCCCAAGGGCGTCTGCATCATCGTGGACGACGCCGGTGTCGGTATGAACGAGGAGGAGAAGGCCCGGGCCGCGCAGCTGTTGTCGAGCCGGCGCTCCCCCGGCGTCTCCGGTCTCGGCAACCCGCCCCAGTTCGGCTTCACCGTGATCGGCGTACTCGCGGCCCGCTACGGGTTCAGCGTCTCGGTGGACTCCACTTCTCCGTACGGTGGCGTGCGAGCGGTCGTCCTGCTTCCCGAGGAACTGCTGACGTCCGTGCCCGAGCAGCCTGTCGCGCCCGCGCCCGCAACCGCAGCCGCGCCCGCAGCAGCGCCCGCAGCCCAGGAGATGCCCGCCGTGCCGACACCCGCCCCGAGAATGCCCGAAGAGGATCAGCCGGCCCCCGCGACCACATTCGGCGGATTGCCCAAGCGCCGCAGGCGCGGCGCCATTTCGATCGTCCCGGAGGCCGAGACGACCGAGGCTCCCGCCCGCTCCAGCGAGAGCGCGGCATCAGTAATGGGCGCGTTCCAGCGGGGCACCCAGTCGGGCCGTCGCTCCACCAATGCAAGCAGCGAAGGACATGAGGTCTAGTGAACTACGATCTGTCATGGATGCTTGACAGCGCTCTCGAAGTGCCCGAAGCGCGACACGCGATTCTCGTTTCGGCCGACGGTCTCCTCATGGCCCGCTCGAATGAGGTCGGCAAGGACCACGCCGACACCATCGCCGCCGCGATGAGCGGAATGCAGTCGCTGAGCCGTACGGTGGCCGATTTCTGTGACGGTCCCAGCACCCGCATGCTGTGGCGCCAGACCCTGGTCGAGTTCGACGGCGGCTGGGTGTTTCTGATCTCCGCCGGCGAAGGCGCCTACCTCGCCGTCTCCGCGTCGCCCGAGGTCGACATGGCAGAGATCACCTTCCGCATGCAGCAGTTGGTGGGCCAGCTCGGCAAGGCTCTGACCAGTCCTCCTCGCGAGAACGCTGACGCCAAGTGATGACGCCGCAGGACGACCCGGAGCAGGAGATAATCACCGGTGCATTAGTGCGACCGTATGTCATCACCAATGGCCGTGAGTTGGTGGATGACAACAAGTTCTCACTGATCACCCTGGTCACCGCTGCCGCGGATGCTCCGCGGACAGCGAATCTGGATCCGGAGAAGCGCCGCCTGCTCGACCTGTGTGCCGGCGGTTACCTCTCGGTCGCGGAGATTTCGGGGCACTCACACCTTCCTGTAGGTGTCGTGAAGATTCTGCTGGCCGACCTCACAGAGGAGGGCTATCTCTTCACGCGTTCCCCCATCCCCGCAGCCAAGCTGGTCGACAGACAAATCCTCGAGGAGGTGCTGAATGGGCTCCAAGCTCGCTTCGGATGACAACGTGTACCTTCAGGAATCGGTACAGACCGCGGCGAAGATCCTCGTGGTCGGCCACTTCGCCGTAGGCAAGACGACCTTCATCGGGACCATGTCCGAAATCCCGCCGCTGCGCACCGAGGAAGTGATGACGCAGGCGGGAGCCGACGTCGACGACCTCAAAGGTGTCCACGGCAAGACCACGACCACGGTCGCCATGGACTTCGGCCGGCTCACTCTGAGCGAGCAACTGGTGCTCTATCTGTTCGGAACACCCGGACAGCAGCGCTTCGTTCAGGTGTGGGAAGACATGTCCCGGGGAGCGCTCGGGGCGCTGGTCCTGGTCGACCCGGGGCGTCTCGACGAATCGTTCGCGGTGATGGACCTGGTGGAGCAGTACGGAATTCCGTACACCATCGCGGTGAACCGGTTCGACGGTACGCCGTCCCACTCGGACGAAGAGATACGGGAAGCCCTCGACCTCCTGCCCGAGACGCCCCTTGTAACCTGCGACCCGCGTGACGAGAAATCTTCGGCGAACTCCCTCATCGTTCTCGTCCGTTATCTCCAGTCGCGTCTTCGCTAGGAGTCAGACATGAACTTTCATCAGGAACATCAGGCTTCGCCGCCAGGCACGGTCTACGACAACGCCACGCAGGTCCAGCAGGCCCCGCAGACCGTGCCGCTGCACGGAGCCGAGTTCGCGACTGACCCGAACGCGTTCTACGACTACCTCCGGCAGTTCGGCCCGAGCGGTCCGGTCGAGCTGTCCCCCGGCCTGGAGGCCACGCTCGTCACGGATTACGCGGCGGCGCTCCACGTGCTGCAGAACCCCGACGTCTTCGCGCGGGACTCACGCCGCTGGCGTGCGCTCAGCGAGGGGCGGGTGCCCGAGGACAGCCCGGTCCTGCCGATGATGATGTACCGGCCGAACTCCATGTTCTCCGACGGCCCCGAGCACCTGCGGCTGCGGCAGGCGGTGACGGACAGTCTGGCCAAGATCGACATGCACCGGGTGAGCCGGAACGTCGAGCGCCTCGCCGCGTACCTCATCGACCAGTTCAGCGGCCGGGGCAAGGCCGACCTGATCACCGACTACGCGCAGTTGCTGCCGCTGCTGATATTCAACGACCTCTTCGGCTGCCCGGCCGAGATCGGTGACCGGCTGATCTTCGGCTTCTCCGGCCTGTTCGACGGAGTCGACGCCGAGCGCGCCAACGAGGTGCTGACGGAGTCCCTGTTCGAGCTGGTCGCCCTCAAGCGCGCCCAGCCGGGCGAGGACGTCACCACCTGGCTGATGCAGCACCAGGTCGGCCTGACCGACGAAGAGATGATCCACCAGCTGGTCCTGCTCATCGGGGCGGGTGCGGAGCCGATGCAGAACATCATCGCCAGCTCCCTGCGCCTGCTGCTGTCCGACGACAAGTACGCGGGCGGTCACCACTCGGCGGGCCTGCTGGTCGAGGACGCCATCAACGACGTCCTGTGGAACAGCCCGCCGATCGCCAACTACGCCGTGCACTACCCCGTGTACGACGTGGATCTCGCGGGAAGCAAGCTGAGCGCCGGCAGTCCGGTGGTCATCAGCTTCGCCGCGGCCAACAGCGACCCGAGCCTGTCCGCGAGCCGGCAGACGCTCAGCAAGCGGGCTCACCTCGCCTGGGGAGCGGGCCCGCACGCCTGCCCGGCCAAGGATCCCGCGCTGCTGATCTCGGTCCTCGCCATCGAGAAACTGCTCAACTCCCTGCCGGACATCGAGCTGGGCGTGCACGCCGACTCGCTGACCTGGCGACCGGGTCCGTTCCACCGGGCGCTCAACGCCCTGCCCGCCCGGTTCACCCCGGTACGGCTCGAAAGGCGGGCACCCAGCCCCTTCCCGGGCGACGGCCGGTCCGCCGGAAACGCGCCGTCCCAGGACCCCCGCGGCAAGGGGCAAAAGGGTAGTTGGTGGAGTGGATTCCTGACCTGGTGGAAGGTGTGACGTTCGCAACATCCGGAAGACGTTTCCGGTCGAATACATGTTCAACCGTACGGGTATACAGGGGCTGGTGAAACTTAGGTAATCTTCCCAAAAAGGAGTCGCAGTGAAGCCCCCCCTGGCTGCCCCGTCCATCGACCGAAGGTCCGTGGTATCGCTTTTCTCTCGCCTCCGCACGGCGAATGGACAAGCGAGTCCACTGCCTTTCTACAAGAAACTCAGGTCGATGGGAGATGTTGTTCCGGCTCCCTGGGGCGGGCACCTGGTGACCTCCTACCACCTGTGCGACCAGGTCTTAAGAGATCGGGGCTGGCAGGTACCGGACAGTGACTGGCGCGCCAGGCAGGGCAGCTCCACACGCTGGAACGCAGTCTCTTCACGCGAAATGGGAAAGACCCTTCCCGCACTCAATCCGCCGCATCACACTCGGGTGCGGCGGTCTTTGGGTAATATCTACGACCGGAAATCCCTCGGGGTCATCGGCAAGGCGATCGACAAAACGACCGACAGGCTTCTGGATCAGCTCGCGAAAAATTTGCGGAAGGGCGAGGCTGATTTCAGTTCCATAGTCAGCGATCAATTGCCGATAGCCACGATCGGCGAATGGCTCGCGCTGCCGCCCGCCGATTACGGACTGCTGCAGTCGTTGACCCGTGACCAGGTCTTCGCCCAGGAACTGCTTCCCTCGGCGAGCCAGCTCGCGCGGTCCGACGCGGCGACCCACCAGCTCCGTGAGTACTTCACCGCGGTCGTGCGGGAGCGCCGCAAGACCCCGGGGGACGACCCCATCTCCGTGTGGATACGGACCTGGGACGCGCTCGAGCCCGACCAGGAGGCGGCCGACGAAGCCGTCTACTACCTCGCGCTCCTCGTCCTGCTGGCCGCGCCCGAGACCACCTCGACCCTGCTGTCCACCATGACGCGGCTGGTCCTGGCGCACCCGCGTCAGATGAGGTGGCTGAGCAAGCACCCCGAGCATGTCCCGGGCGCGGTCGAAGAGGTGCTGCGTTACGACTCCCCCAACCACGTGATCAGCCGGATCGCTCCCGAGGACACCCTCCTCGGCGGAGTGCCCGTCCAGCGCGACCAGATGGTGCACCTCATGGTCGGCGCCGCCAACCACGATCCGCGTCAGCACGCGAATCCCGAGATCTTCGACATCCGCCGCAGGACCACCCACCTGAGCTTCAGTGGAGGAATCCACTACTGCCTCGGCGCGCCGCTGGCCCGGCTGGAGGCGACGACTCTGCTGACGTCGCTCCTCAAGCGCTTTCCCACACTGCGTCTCGCCGCCGAGCCCGTCTGGGCGCCCCGTGTGGGCTTCCGGCGCATCATGACGCTCCCGGTCGTCAAATCCTGACGCACCAGCCGGCACCGGACACAGGCAACGGCCCCCGAAATCAAGGATCAAGGATCAGCGTGGTGGAAGACTTCAAGGCCCTTCGTGTCGACCGCGAAGGCCCTGTACTGAAGGTGTGCCTGAACAGTCCCGAGACAGGCAACGCCATCTCCGGACTGCTCCTGGACGAACTGCTTTCCGTACTCAACGACGTGCAGGACGACCCCTCGGTCCGTGTGCTGGTCCTCTCCGGCGCCGGCGACGACTTCAGCCTCGGCGGAGACCGCAAGGAGTTCGGCGAACTGCTCGCCGAGGATCCCAGCGGAACCAGCCTGCGTGCTGTCAGCAACAAGGCCCGCAAGCTCTGTGAGGCCCTCGCGACCACCGACGCGGTCACCATCGCGCGGCTGCACGGCGGAGTGATCGGTGCCGGGCTCGCGCTCGCGGTCTTCTGCGACCTGCGCGCCGGGGCGGAGAACTGCCGCTTCCGGATGCCGGAACTCGCTCTCGGCCTGCCGCCGGCCTGGGGCGGCGCGCTGCACCGACTGGTGAGCGAGGTCGGCACGGCCAGGGTCCGTGAGCTGTTGCTGACCGGCGAGAACTTCGACGCGGACCGGGCAGCCGAGCTGACCGTCCTGCACAAGGTCGTCACCGAGAAGGAACTCGACGATGCCATCAACCGGTGGATCAAGCCGCTGATACGCAGGTCCCCCGGGGCCCTGCGGACGGCCAAGAGCATGATGAACGCGTACTCGGGCGCCGGCCGGCTCGCGGACGCCACGATGCTGGACACCGAGCTGCTGACCTCGGCGCTCGTGGCCGCCGCCGTTCCCCGGCCGCCCGCGCCCAAGCCGGTTCCCGAGCAACCGCGCTCTCTGCGGAAGAAGTTCAGCCGCTCGCGCCTGTGAAGTGCTCCCGCACCAGTGACCGCACGACCGTCAGATCCCGCGCGGTCAGGGCGTCCAGGAGTGCGGAGTGCTCCGCCGCGTCGGCCACCAGGTCGGCGCGGCGCGGGGCCGGGGCGCCCAGCGCCCACTGCGAGCGGCGGTGCAGGTCGTCCGCGACCATGACGAGCTGCTGATTGCCGCAGAGCGAGAGCATCGCGCGGTGGAACGTCCGGTCGCGGTCCGCGTACGCGGCGCGGTCGCCGAGAGCGGCGGCCGCGCCGGTCGCGTCCGCCAGCGGGCGCAGCGCGGCCCACCGCTCCGCGGGGACGGTACGGGCCAGCCGCAGCATCACCGGCACCTCGATCAGGGCGCGTATCTCGGCCAGTTCGGCCAGCTCGTCCGCGCTGCGTCGCGTCACCCGGAAACCGCGGTTCGGCACGACCTCGACCGCGCCCTCCAGCGCGAGCTGCTGCATCGCCTCGCGCACCGGAGTGGCCGAGACCCCGAAGCGCTCGCCGAGCGCGGGGGCCGAGTACACCTCACCGGGCACCAGCCGACCGCTGACGAGCGCGTCGCGCAGGGCGTTCAGGACCTGGGCGCGTACGGAGTGCCGCCGCACCGGACCCGCCACGGGCACCTCCCCGTGGGTGTGTTCTCCGCGGGCCTGCTCGGGAACGCGGCAGAGCCCGTCCGGCTCCGGCGCCGTACCGGAAGTCCCGGAGCCCCCTGAGGGACCCGGGCCGTGCTGCTGCGGCGACGCGCTCCCGTGTGCTCTGCCCTGCTCCACCCGGGTTCACCTCCGGCATCCGGTCCGGTCGTCCGCCCAGGTCGCACGGGCGGCACGCTCATATGCACGATAGGCGGACACGGCCGCAGTTCAAACACTGATGACATCGGGTAAGGTAAGGCTTACCTGCAAACGATCGCGATTCGGTGGTCCCCTGCATGACTGTTCCCGCCCTGCTCGCCGGCTCTCTCGCCCCGCGGACCTCCTCCGTATCGGCCGCGTACGCGCGTCTGACGGACGTGTTTCCCGCGCTGCGCGTCGAGGAGCTGACCGGCGGTGCACGGCCGCCGTCCGGCGGCGGCTGGGTCGGCGCGCGGGAACTTGCGGAGGGCGGCGCCGCCTTCGACGCGTTCCTCGCCTGGGACGAGTCGCAGGTGCTGCGGGACTACGGAGAGCGGGCGCGCCCGGACGTGGTCGCCAGTTTCGCCCTGCACCGGTACGCCTGGCCCGCCTGTCTGCTGATCACCGTGCCCTGGTTCCTGCACCGCCGGGTGCCTCGCGTCCCCGTGGACCAGGTCTCCTTCCATCGCGCGCTCGGCCGGATGACCGTACGGGTCACCGACTTCGCCTGCCTGCCGGGCGACCCGGCCGCCGCACTGCCCGGCGCCCGGGTCGTACCGGACGAGGAGGCCCTGCGCGCCGAGGTGCGCACGTCCGTCGCCGAACACCTGACTCCGGTCCTCGAAGGTTTCGCGCCCCGGATGCGGCGCGGCAGGCGCGCCCTGTGGGGCATGGTGACGGACGAGATCGTCGAGGGGCTCTGGTACCTCGGGCACCTGCTCGGCGAGGAGCGGCGCGCGATGGCCGAGCTGGAGCTGCTGCTCCCCGGCGAGACGAAACCGTACGTCGGCGGGGCGGGTTTCCGCGAGTTGAGCGGATCCGACGGCGAATCGTTGCCGACCCGAGACCGGGCGAGCTGCTGCCTCTTCTACACTCTCCGTCCCGAGGACATGTGTGTCACCTGCCCGCGTACCTGCGACGCGGACCGGATTCGTAAGCTCAACGCGCACAACTGACAACACATCACCCGGGGATTGGTGTCCCCTCTGAGGGTGATATTAATTCGGACATGACAGCCGCATTCCGCACGGCAGTTCTAGCCGATCGCGCCTATGTGTGTGCCTCACCACATCGTTGGCGTTCTCTTGTACCAAAAGCCCCAGAAGGGCACCGCACTTACGTCATGATGGCGCCCGAAACGCCCTACTGCGATGCAAGGAACACCGCATGCGACTGACCGACATATCGCTGAACTGGCTGCTCCCCGCCGCCGTGCTGCTCGTCGGCATCCTGGCGGCGGTGGCAGTCCTCGCGCGCGGCAAGCGCGGCGGAAAAGCCGCGACCGAGGACTCCTGGGAGCGCACCGAGGAGCGCCGCAGGCGCAAGGAGGCGGTGTACGCGACCGCTTCCTACGCACTCCTCTTCTGTTGTGCCGCGGTGGCCGCCGCATTGTCTTTCCACGGCCTGGTCGGCTTCGGCCAGGAAAACCTGAACCTCACCGGCGGCTGGGAATACCTCGTCCCGTTCGGGCTGGACGGCGCGGCGATGTTCTGCTCCGTCCTGGCCGTACGTGAGGCCAGCCACGGCGACGCCGCTCTCGGCTCCCGCCTGCTGGTCTGGCTGTTCGCGGGAGCGGCCGCCTGGTTCAACTGGGTTCACGCGCCGCGGGGGTTCGGCCACGCCGGTGCCCCGCAGTTCTTCTCGGGGATGTCTCTTTCCGCCGCGGTGCTTTTCGACCGCGCGCTGAAGCAGACTCGCCGTGCGGCGCTGCGCGAGCAGGGGCTCGTCCCCCGCCCGCTGCCGCAGATCCGGATCGTACGGTGGCTCCGCGCGCCCCGCGAGACCTTCGGCGCCTGGTCGCTGATGCTGCTCGAAGGCGTACGGACGCTGGACGAAGCGGTGGAGGAGGTCCGCGAGGACAAGCGGCAGAAAGAGCAGACCCGTCACCGCAGGCGGGACCAGCAGCGTCTTGAGCGGGCCCAGATAAGGGCACTCAACCGGCAGCACCGGCCTTGGCCGCGCGGCCGTGGTGGCCGTCAGGTCCCCGCTCTGAACGCGTCGGGCGGCTCCGCGGCCGCCGTCGGATCCTCCTCGGAGCCCGTTCCAGCCGGGCAAGGCCAGCTCCCACCCGCGTCCCGCCCTTCCCTTCAGGCCGTGAAGGGAACGGAGGCACGCACCGTCGACCTCACGGCGGAGGATGACACGCAGGCGCTACCGCGTCTGGACTCTCTGGAGCAGAAACTCCAGGACCTGGAGCGGCAGTTCGGCTGAGACACACTCAGCCGGCGGACGGGCGGGGCGGTGTGACGGAAACGTCGCACCGCCCCGCCCGTCCGTTGTTTCCGGTGTGCCTGCTGTTTCCGGTGTGCCTGCCTCAGGGCCTCGGCATGTTGCGCAAGTTGGAACGGGCCATCTGCACCATGCGGCCCACCCCGCCGTCCAGCACGATCTTGCTCGCGGAGAGCGCGAAGCCCGTCACCATGTCCGCGCTGATCTTCGGCGGAATGGAGAGCGCGTTGGGATCGGTGACCACGTCGACCAGCGCGGGGCCCTTGTGCTTGAAGGCGTCCTTGAGCGCGCTTTCGAGCTGCTTGGGCTTCTCGACCCGCACTCCGAAGGCGCCCGCCGCACGGGCGACGGCCGCGAAGTCGGGGTTGTGGTTGGTGGTGCCGTAGGACGGCAGGCCGGACACCAGCATCTCCAACTCCACCATTCCCAGTGAGGAGTTGTTGAAGAGGACGACCTTCACCGGCAGGTCGTACTGGACGAGGGTGAGGAAGTCACCCATCAGCATGGAGAATCCGCCGTCGCCCGACATCGAGACGACCTGCCGGCCGCGGTCCGTGAACTGCGCGCCGATGGCCTGCGGCAGCGCGTTGGCCATCGAGCCGTGGCTGAAGGAACCGATGACGCGGCGGCGTCCGTTCGGCGAGAGATAACGGGCCGCCCAGACATTGCACATACCGGTGTCGACCGTGAACACCGCATCGTCGTCGGCGAGTTCGTCCAGCACGGAGGCGACGTACTCGGGGTGGATCGGGACGTGCCTGTCGACCTTGCGGGTGTACGCCTTGATCACGCCTTCCAGCGCGTCGGCGTGCTTCTTGAGCATTCTGTCCAGGAACCTGCGGTCCGTCTTGGCCTTCACCCGCGGGGTCAGACACGTCAGGGTCTCGCGCACGTCGCCCCACACCGCGAGGTCGAGCTTGGAACGGCGGCCCAGGTGCTCGGGCCTGACGTCGACCTGGACGATCTTGACGTCGTCGGGGAGGAAGGCGTTGTACGGGAAGTCCGTGCCCAGCAGGATCAGCAGATCGCACTCGTGGGTGGCCTCGTAGGCGGCTCCGTAGCCGAGCAGCCCGCTCATCCCCACGTCGAAGGGGTTGTCGTACTGGATCCATTCCTTACCGCGCAGCGCGTGCCCGACCGGGGACTTGATCCGTTCCGCGAAGCGCATCACTTCGGCGTGCGCGCCCGCCGTACCGCTGCCGCAGAAGAGCGTGACGCGGTCCGCCGCGTCGATCATGCGGGCGAGCCGGTCGATCTCGGCGTCTCCGGGGCGTACGGACGGACGGGAGGTGACAAGCGCCTGCTCCGCCGACCGTTCCGGGGCGGGTGCGGCGGCGATGTCGCCCGGCAGGGTGACGACACTGACGCCGCCCTGGCCGACGGCGTGCTGGATCGCGGTCTGGAGCACCCGAGGCATCTGCTTCGGGTTGGAGATCATCTCGCTGTAGTGGCTGCACTCCCGGAACAGCTGGTCGGGGTGGGTCTCCTGGAAGTAGCCGAGCCCGATCTCGGCGGACGGAATGTGCGAGGCCAGCGCGAGGACGGGAGCCATGGAACGGTGGGCGTCGTACAGCCCGTTGATGAGGTGGAGATTGCCGGGGCCGCAGGAGCCCGCGCAGGCCGCGAGGTTGCCGGTGACCTGTGCCTCGGCGCCCGCGGCGAAGGCGGCGGTCTCCTCGTGCCTGACCTGGACCCAGTCGATGTCCCGGGTGCGCCGGATGGCGTCGACGATGGGGTTGAGGCTGTCGCCGACCACTCCGTACAGCCGCCGCACACCCGCGCGTACGAGAATGTCGACGAACTGCTCCGCCACGTTCTGCTTGGCCATGGAGGCGCACCCTTCCTGGTCTCCGGCGTGAGTCTCCGAGGTGAGACCTCGGTGTGACCCCGCTGTGGACGCCGGTGTGGATTTCGGAGCGAGATCCGGTGTGGCACTCGTTCCGTCCGCGGATCTCGTTCCGCCGACCTGTCCATCAACCCATGCCGGAGGTGGTTACGCCTCCCAGACCGCGACGGCCGTGCGGTCGTCCGCGTACCCCTTCACCCGCAGCTGGACGTCCGTGAGGAAGCCGGCCAGGCCCGGCGGCCCGGCGGAACTCCAGCGGGCGGCCAGTTCTTCGGAGAGGCCGGGCGCACCGCGCAGGGGTTCCGCGAGGCCGGCGCCGCACAGCAGGAGTGTGTCACCCGGCCGGGCCACGGACAGCTGGAAACGGAACGGCTCCGGCGGCGGGACCAGAGCCTCGACATACGGGGACGGCGGCGCCGGAAGGCCGAGGTCCGTGGTGAGCCGGTCGCCCGGTGCGGCGCCCTCATCGGGTGCGGGCCGGCGGGGAGCGGCCGGGAGCCCGGGACCGCTCTGCTCCAGGTCCTCCCAGGCACCGTCCCGCAGGCGGAAGAGACCACCGGGGCCGACGCCGAAGACCACCCGGCTCCGGCACGCGGGGTCGGCGGTGAGCAGCAGGCAGCGCAGGCCGGCGGTGTACTCCTCGGGCGGGAGCCCCAGTTCGGCGGCGCGGGCGCGGAGCTTGCCGCAGGCGCGGTCGGCGAGGCGCTGCAGCCCGGAGGTGAGATCGCCTCTGCGACCGCCCCGGATGTCCTCGGAGAGGCGGCTGTGATTGCGCCCGACGGCGCCCGCGATCCAGCGGCAGGCGTCGGCGGCGGCCTGGTGGGCGGCCCCTCCGGCGGTCCTGCCGCCACTCGCCACGACCACCAGCACGAGGGCCACGTCTCCGGCCCCGAACCGGGCCGTGAGCAGCGCGTCGCGCCGTGGCTCGCCCCGGTGCCGCCCGGAGTCGCCGCGTACGGAGACGGCCCGCAGGGTGTACGTCCCGTACCTGGCCCCGTCGAGCACGGTGTCGGGGACCACGTCGTCCAGCGCGTCGGCCTGGGCGGGAGGCAGCGCGGTCGGTTCGGGAGCGTAGGCGGGCGGGCCGTCCCCCACGTGGGCGGCCTTGCCGCGGGAGGGCGGCACCCAGGGAGGCCGCGTACCGAGTGGCGCGGGGGTGCGCGTCCCCGGGGTGCTCGTCCCTGGTCTGCGCGTCCCGGCCGTCTCGTCGGACCGGGCTCCGGGTGCTTCGGGGGTCTGGGGTGTCTGGGGTGGCTCCGGTATTCGCGCGCTCGGTATCTCGTCCGGCCGCCTGGCCGGCTGGTCGCCGGGCCGGCCGTCGGGCTGCGCGCCGGACCGTTCTCCCGATGACCACGGATCCGCGCCTGCGGGGGCGCCGAGCGCGGGGGTCTGCCGGGCCGGAGCCTCCTGCGGGCTTTCCCGGGGCTGCGACACGGGTGGGGCGGAGGGCGCGGGCGGGACGAACGGGGCGGGCGGCGCAGAGGCCTCCGGCGGCTCGGCAGGCGTTCTCGGGTCGCGGACGACCGGATCGGTCTTGAGGGGCCGCACCGCCGGGGTGAACCACGGCGCGCCGCCCGACGGACCGGCCTGCGGCGGACCGGAGGGCGGGCTCGGCGCGGGCGCGACGGGGGCGGGCGGCGGGGGCGGCGCCGGTGAGCGCGGCGGCTGCTCCCACCAGACGTGCGCGGGCCCGGGGGCCGGAGGAGGCGCCTGCTGGACCGTCTCCACGGCGTCCGGAGCGGCCTGCGGAGTAGCCTCGCGACCGGCGGCAGTCACGTCCGGACCGGTCTGATCCGCGTCCGGACCGTTCGAAGCCGCCTCCGGGGTGGCCGGAGCCGCGCCCGGCGCAGCCGGGGCTTCCCCGGTGCCAGGAGCGTCCTCGCCCTCCGGCGCCCCCACCGCGTCCACCGCCGAATCGAAACGGTCGTCCAGCGTGTCACCGGCCCCGGCTGCGGCGCCGCTGTCCCGCGCGGACTCGTCGTACAGCCGGTTCCACCAGTCGTCCGGTGCGGCGGTCGGCCTCTCGCCCTGCTGGTTCATGCCCCTATCCTCGACCGCCCCCGCGGTGCGAAACCGGGGCGTCCTCAAAAACCGGGGCCTGCCCGGAAATAAGTCCGCCGGGCGGCCCCACCCCCCACGGGAAGGACGCCCGGCAGACGTTCACAGGGTCAGCGCGGAGCGAATACGCCGACGCGTGGCCGACCGCATCACGTTCCGTCAGCGAAACCGGGCCAAGCCTGACCAATCGGCATATGACCGCGGCCTGTTGCTGCTGTGATGGCGCCACCCTCGCAGAGAGACACGCTATACAGGCATGATGCAGGCGGCGGGTTTGCGCCGTGGCCGGTTCCCGCCATTTTTCGCGGTGTGGAACGGCCCGGCGTCCTTACCTGCGGGAAGGCGTCCGGACGGGACGTCCTGGGCTGTCGGTGAGCTGTCGGTGAGAGGTGGGGGAGTGCTCGGAGCGCTGGGTCTCGACAAGAGGCAGGAGTCCACGTACCGCGCACTCGTGGCGATCGGCGCCGCGGAGGTCGCGGACCTCGCGCACCGGCTCGCGCTCCCCGAGCCCGACACGGAACAGGCCCTGCGCCGGCTCGAACGGCAGGGGCTCGCCGCTCAGTCGTCGTCCCGCACCGGCAGGTGGGTCGCCGCACCTCCTGCCGTGGCGCTCGGCGCGCTGCTCACCCAGCACCGTCACGAACTGGAACAGGCCGAACTGGCCGCCGTACTGCTCGCCGAGGAGTACCGCGCCGACGCCGCAGAACCGGCCGTCCACGACCTGGTCGAGGTGGTGACGGGCGCGAGCGCCGTCGCGCACCGCTTCGTACAGCTCCAGCTCGGCGCGACCGACGAGGTCTGCGCCCTGGTCACGGGCAAACCGGTCGCGGTGGCGGGCATGGACAACGAGGCCGAGGAGCGCGCCGCGAAGCGCGGGGTCTCCTTCCGGGTCGTGATCGAACGCGAGGTGCTCGCGCTGCCCGCCGGGATCAGCGAACTGTCGTCGGCGCTCGGCCGCGACGAGCAGGTACGGGTGGTCGAACGCATACCGACGAAGCTCGTCATCGCCGACCGCGGCCTCGCGATGGTCCCCCTGACCAGGAACGCCGCCGAGCCCGCCGCTCTCGTCGTGCACGCGAGCGGGCTGCTCGAATCGCTGCTGGAACTCTTCGAGGTGATCTGGCGGGAGTCGCTTCCGCTCAGGCTCGACCGCGGCGGCGCGGTGACGGAGGACGACCCGCCCGGCCCCGACGCCACCGACCTGGAGGTGCTGTCCCTGCTGCTCGCGGGTATGACGGACGCCAGCGTCGCCAAACAGCTCGACCTCGGGCTGCGGACCGTACAGCGCAGGGTGAAGGGCCTGATGGAGCTGAGCGGGGTCACGACCCGGCTGCAGCTGGGGTGGCACGCGTACGAGAAGGGCTGGGTGGCGCGCGTTCCTCGCGGCTGAGCGGCGTTCGATCTGCGCGGCTGAGCGGCGTACGTGCCTCGTAGCTCAGCGGCGTGCGATCTGCGGAGCGGGTCCGGTTCCTGCACGCTTGGCAGATGGAAGTGTGGCAGCTCGTCCTGGTGGCGCTGGTCATGCTGCTCGGTTTGTTCGGCGTCCTGATTCCCGGCGTGCCCGGCCAGGCGATCGTCTGGGCGGCCGTGCTCTGGTGGGCGCTCTCGGACACGACACGGCCCGCCTGGGCCGTCCTGATCGGCGCGACCGTGCTGCTCCTGGTGAACGTGGCCCTCAGGCCGCTGATGCCTGCCCGCCGCGCGAGCAGAACCGGTGCGCCCCGACGCACGCTGCTGGTGGGCGGAACGGCGGCGATCGCGGGCTTCTTCGTGGTGCCCGTGGTGGGCGCGATCCTGGGATTCGTCGGCGGGATCTACGAGTCGGAGCGACTGCGTCTCGGCAGCCGCCGGGACGGCTGGGCCTCGACCCGCACGGTCATGCGGACTGCCGGCTATTCGCTGCTGGCGGAGTTGTTCTCCTGTCTGCTGGTGGCGGGCGCGTGGCTGAGCGCGGTGTTCTGGAACTGAGAACACCGGTCGTCCCTTCGTGTGCTCACGCCGGGTCACCGGTCCCGCGCCGGAACCGGTACGACGCGGCGGCAGGCTCTCCGGGCCGGGCACCGGTGTGGTGACGAGGTACGCGTGTGAGGCTTGGGCCATGACACGATTCAGCGAGGCCGAGCGTGCCTACCTCAGGACCCAGCGGCTCGGGCGGTTGGCGACCGTCGACCCCAAGGGACAGCCGCAGGCCAATCCGGTCGGCTTCCATCCGCAGGACGACGGCACGATCCTGGTCGGCGGCAACTCCCTCGGCAGTACGAAGAAGTGGCGCAATCTCCAGGCGAACGCCCGGGTGGCGCTGGTCGTCGACGACATCGTGAGCGTCACGCCGTGGAAGGTACGCGGGGTGGACATCAGGGGCGAGGCCGAACTGCTGACGGGGCGCCACGACCTCGGTCCGCACTTCAGCGAGGAGCTGATCCGCATTCATCCGCGCAAGATCCACAGCTGGGGCCTGGACTGAGCCGCCGCATCGACGCTCGCCTCACTGCGGAGACCAACGTCCACGACCGGCAGCCCACTTGCCCCGCCATTCGGCGCAACGCCCTTACCGACCAAATGCGTTGAGCACGGCAGAGGCGACGGGTCCGGCAAGACCCGTCGTCTCCTCACGCCCACGGCCCGATCGCCCGCGCCCTGGCACGGACACCATGGCCCCTGGCGGCGACACCGCGCGGCCAGGGGAGAACGGACGGGAGCGGGCCGCGCCGGGGCTACCGGAACCGGCCCCGCTTGGCGTCCACGGCCGCCCTGCCCTCCGCGCCCTTGAGCCGCCAGTCACGGCGGATCTCGGCCCGCAGCCGGGCGTCGGTCTTGGCGACGATGCGCTGGTTCTCCCGCAGCAGCTTGCGGTAGCTCTCCAGCCGCCGTTCCGTCAGCACCCCGTCCGCCACAGCGGCGAGCACGGCGCATCCCGGCTCCGACAGATGCGCGCAGTTGTGGAAGCGGCACCCGGCCGCCAGCTCCTCGATCTCGGAGAAGACCTGGCCGACGCCGTTCCCCGCGTCCCACATCCCGACGCCTCGCAGCCCGGGAGTGTCGATGAGCACGCCGCCGCCGGGCAGCGCGAGGAGGTTACGGGTGGTGGTGGTGTGCCGTCCCTTTCCGTCGACGTCGCGGATGGCCTGCACCTCCATGACGTCCCGGCCGAGCAGCGCGTTGGCGAGGGTCGACTTCCCGGCGCCGGAAGAGCCGATCAGCACACTGGTACCACCTGACACCAGGCGGGCCAGCGTTTCGATGCCCTCGCCCGTCTCCGAACTGACGGCGAGCACCCGCGCGCCGGGCGCGGCGTTCCCGACGTCCTGGACGAGATGACCGCGCACCAGCGGATCGGCCACCAGGTCGGCTTTGGTGAGCACGACCAGCGGCGTCGCCCCGCTCTCCCAGCCGAGGGCGAGGAAACGTTCGACCCGTCCGAGGTTGAGTTCGGCCGCGAGTGAGATCGCGATGATCGCGTACTCGACGTTGGCCGCGAGGATCTGGCCCTCCGAACGGGTGGAGGAAGTGGAGCGTACGAAAGCGGTACGGCGTGGCAGGTACTCCCTTACGAAACGGGGGTCGCCGGCGCGGTCCATGGCCGCCCAGTCCCCGGTGCAGATCACCCGCAGCGGATCGTGCGGTGTGACGAACGCGGTGTCGGCGTGCACGAGACCGTCGGCGGTGTGGACGTCACACTGCCCGCGGTCGACCCGTACGACCCGGCCGGGCAGCAGACCCCGCTCGGCGTACGGCGTGAAAGCGGCCTCCCAGCGCGCGTCCCAGCCGTAGGGCGCGAGCGGGTGTGAAGCGGAGGAAACCTGAGGAAAGGAGGAAGACAAGGGGTGACCCTTCACAAGGGTGGCCCCGGCACGCGCGCGCAGGCGCGGAAGTGAAGCGGAAGGTCAGCCGGAGACCACAGGGATGGGAACGATGAACTTCTGAACCTGGGCGACACCCAGCGCGGTGACAGTCATCAATGTCCTCACCTCCTGTTTCTCAACTTCTCAACGCTCCGACAACGGCCCGGAAGCGGCGCGTTACCGCTGCCGTTCCGGACGACGGCCACCATAACCGGACCGCGCACACCGCCGCGAGCTATTTTCCCGGCGCCGCACGCCGGCGCGGCCTGACGGGGTGACACGCACCGGAGGAGGTCCGGACGAGCCGTCCCCAGCCTCACCGATAAACGTACCAATTCACTCACATTGACGACGCCGAACCTCTCCGTATTACACCTCGGCGGGCGTCCGGTTGCATTATTTCGACCGGATTCGCGATTTTCCCCGAAAGAGTGTCAATCCACGTGTGCGGCGAGGATTGAAGCCGTTGCCGGAGGAAAAGAATCATCCGAACTCAAGCGTGCGCGGGTTCGCCGCGACGCGAAACCGGCCGATGAAATGGAGCCATCCTCCACTCGCGCGTGCCTTGCGTGCCGCTCACGAGCCGAATCCTCATGCCCCCTCCTTTGCCGTGCCGAATACCGTGCGGGAATTCCTTCACGGGGATTCCGGCAGCCATCCACTCCGTCTCGCCCGTCTCGTACTGGTTCCGCATTCTCAAGGAGGTTCACGGATGCGTGAAGGTGGACGTGCTTCTGAGGATGTCTCCGCATTCGACTCCGAGGACGCCGCCGCATTCGACCGAGTCGCCCGCACCCGGTACGCCGCCGCCACAGTCCTCGTCATCGACGGCACCCGTGCGGGGCGGGTCGGCGGGCCGAGCGCCGACCCGTTCCGTCCGGTCCTCAACGGAGAGGCGGACCATGCGTCCTGACGACGACGCCGACTGGCGCAGCCCGCGGCGGCGGCCCGGCAGCGCACCCCGTGTCATCGTGATCGGCGCGGGCGTGGCCGGCCTGTCCACCGGCTGCTACGCGCAGATGAGCGGATTACGGACCCGCGTCTTCGAGAAGCACGTACTGCCGGGCGGCTGCTGCACGGCCTGGTCCCGCGAGGGCTACCTCTTCGACTACTGCATCGAGTGGCTCATCGGAACCGCCCCGGGCAACGACGCGAACCAGATCTGGCGCGAGCTGGGAGCACTCGACGGAAAGACGATCACCAACTTCGACCTGTTCAACAAGGTCACCGACGCGGACGGCCGGTCGGTCACCTTCTACAACGACCCCGACCGTCTTGAGGCACACCTCACCGCGATCTCGCCCCTCGACGCCCGCCTGATCCACTCCTTCTGCCGCGATCTGCGGCGGTTCATCCGGATCGAGCTGTACCCCTTCCTGACAGCGCCCGCGCTGCGCACCGTAGGGGAACGGGCGGCCATGCTGCGTACGGTGCTGCCGGCCTTCCGCCTCTTCTGGCGCACGGCCGCCACACCGATACACCGGTTCGCCGACCGCTTCCAGGACCCGCTGCTGCGCAAGGCGTTCCGCAATATCTTCTTCCAGGACCCGGAGGGCTTCCCCCTCCTGCCGTACCTCTTCAACATGGCCAGCGCGTATCACGGCAACGCGGGCTTCCCGCAAGGAGGTTCGCTGGGGCTCGCCCGGTCGGTCGAGGAGCGGTACACCGGGCTCGGCGGAGCCGTCACCTACCGGGCCCGCACCGAGAAGGTGCTCGTCGAGAACGACCGGGCGGTCGGTATCCGGCTCCGCGACGGCCGAAGGTATTACGCCGAGCACGTCGTCGCGGCCTGCGACGGCCACACCACGGTGTACGACCTGCTCGGCGGCCGGTACACCGGGCCGAGGATCGACAAGCTCTACACCGAGCTGCTCGAACGCCCCGGCACCCTGTTCCCCGCCGTCGTCTCGGCGTTCGTCGGCATCCACGGCTCACTGCCCGCGGGCGAGGCCCACAGCACCACCCACCTGCTGCCCGCCGAGGACGCCGGCGCACTTCCCGGCGCGCTTCAGAACAGCCTCGTCGTGCAACTGCGCTCCCGTTACGCGGACGGTTTCGCCCCGCCCGGCAAATCGGTCGTGCACTGCACCTACTTCAGCGACTACGCGTACTGGACGGACCTGCGCCGGAGCGACCGGAAGGCGTACCGCGCGCAGAAGCAGAAGGTGGCCGACTTCGTACGGAGCTTCCTGGAGCGGCTGTGGCCCGGCGCCGCCGATCGCGTCGACCTCGTAGACGTGGCCTCACCCGCGACGAACAGGCGCTACACCGGCAACCACGCGGGCTCCATCCTCGCCTGGAAGGCGTTCTCCGACGCCGACGACGTGGCCGCCGACCTGGTCGGCAAGGACCGCATGCGGCTGCCTGGGCTCAGCGGATTCTCCATGGCCGGCCAGTGGGTCGGCATGGGCGGCCTGATCCGTGCCGCGTCCACCGGCCGCTTCGCCACCCAGTATCTGTGCGAGGAGCTGGGCGTCGCCTTCCAGGCATACGAGAGCTCCGGCGCGGAGCCCTGGCACGCCGGAAAGCTGGGCAGGCTGCCGCAGCTCGACCGGTGGTCCTCACGGGAGGGAACGGGCACATGACCCCAGACAGCGGCGCGCCCGCACCGCCGGCCCCCGGCGGCAGGGAAACCATGATCATCATCGGTGCCGGGCTCGGCGGCCTCTCGACGGGCTGCTACGCGCAGATGAACGGCTACCGGACCCGGATCCTGGAGATGCACGAGCTGCCCGGCGGCTGCTGCACCGCGTGGGACCGCGGCGATTTCACGCTCGACGCCTGTGTCAGCTGGCTGCTCGGCAGCGGACCCGGCAATGAGATGCACCAGATCTGGCTGGAGCTGGGCGCCCTCCAGGGAAAGGAGGTACGGCACTTCGACGTGTTCAACGTCGTACGCGCCCAGGACGGCAGGGCCGTCTACTTCTACTCCGACCCCGACCGCCTGGAAGCCCACCTCTGCGAACTCTCCCCCGCCGACGCCCGCCGGATCAGATCGTTCTGCGATCAACTGCGCACCTTCCGGAAGGCGCTGGCCGTCTACCCGTTCCTCAAGCCGGTCGGGCTGATGGGCCGTGTGGAGCGCTGGCGCATGCTCGCCTCCTTCGTCCCGCACTTCAACGCCGTCCGCAAGGCGATCTCGGTGCTGATGTCGGATTACTCCGCCCGGTTCAAGGACCCCTTGCTGCGCCGGGCGTTCAACTTCGTCCTCTACGAGAAACACCCCGCGTTCCCGGTCCTGCCCACCCACTTCCAGCTCGCCTCGCACGCCAACCTCTCGGCGGGCGTGCCCGAAGGCGGTTCACTCGGCCTCGCGAAGTCCATCGAGAGCCGCTACGTGCGGCTCGGCGGCCGGGTGACGTACAACGCGAAGGTCGAGGAGATCCTCGTCGAGAACGACCGCGCCGTGGGTGTACGCCTCAGCGACGGCAGCGAACAGCGCGCCGACATCGTCATATCGGCGTGCGACGGCAAGACCACCGTGTCGACGTTCCTCAAGGACCGCTATCTGAACGACGCCTACCGGCGCCTCTACACGGACACCATCCATCAGCCCGGCATGGTGTTCCCCGGCTACTTCACCCTCTTCCTCGGACTCGACCGGACGTTCCCCGACGCCGACCCGTGCACCACCTACCTGCTCGACGAGGCGCAGGCCACCGAACTGACCGGCATCCGCCACGCGAGCGTCAACGTCCAGTTCCGCAGCCGCCACTACCCGGAACTGTCCCCGGACGGCACCTCCGTCGTCTACGCCACCTACTTCTGCGACATCGCGCCCTGGCGGGCCCTGGACGAAGGACCGGAACAGCGCACGCGGACCCGCGGCGGGCAGGAACTCCACACCCTCCCCGTCAAGCACGGCCGCGGCTACTACGCGGCCAAGCACAGGGCGCGCACCGCCCTCGTGCGCTTCCTCGACGAGCGCTTCCCCGGGCTGGAGGACGCCATCGTGGTGCGTGACGTGTCGACTCCGCTCACCCAGGTCCGGTACACGGGCAACCACGACGGGACGGTACTGGGCTGGCAGCCGTTCGTGGAGAGCGGCGAGACGCTCGAAGAGCTGGTCAAGAAGCACGGGCCGGGACTGCCCGGCCTGGAGAACTTCTACCTGTCAGGGGTGTGGGCGACGACCGGCGGACTCATCAGGGCCGCCGCCGCGGGCCGCCACGTCATGCAGTTCGTCTGCCGCGACGACGCCAAGCCGTTCACCGCTTCCATCGATGACAGCGCGCCGCCGCCCACCCACCTCGTCATCCCGGTCGGAAAGCCGGACGACGCCCCGGCCTCCGGCAGAAGTGGGGGCCGGAGCGAAGGCCGGAGTCGCGACCGGTCCGGAAGTCACGCGACCCCGCGGCCCGGCGTGCCGGCGGCCCCGCACGTCCACCGCCATGCAGCCCCGCAGCCTCCGCAGCACTCCGAGGAGCAGAAGTGAAGATCAGCAAATGGGTCGTCCGCGAGCATGTCGAGGGCGTCCCCGATGTCGACCGGATCTACGAGAAGGTCGTCGAGGACATCACCGTGGACCTCGCGCCGGACGAGATGCTGCTGAAGACCCGTTACGTGTCGGTCGACCCCTACCTCCAGGGCATCGCCCTCGACACACCGCTCGGCGGGCACATGGGGGCGGACACCGTGATGGAGGTCCTGGCGGCCGGTCCGCGGGCCGCGCACGGGCCCGGCGACCTGGTACAGGGGTTCGGCGGCTGGCGCTCCCATGTGGTCAGCAACGGCGAGGCGACGCTGTGGCAGACGGGCACTTTCCCGATGGTCTTCCCCGACTACCGCGCGCTCGACCCGGGCTGGTACGACGACGCCCTGCCGCTCGCGACGGCGCTCAGCGCGATGGGCGGACCGGGAATGACGGCCTGGGGCACCTTGAACACCTTCCTGGAGGTCACCCCGGGAAACACCCTTGTCATCAGCGGCGCCTCCGGAGCCGTCGGCACGCTGGTGGGTCAGCTGGCCCGGCTGGCCGGGGCCCGTGTGGTCGGTACGACATCGAGCCCGCGCAAAGCCCGCCACCTGAAGGAACTCGGCTTCGACGAGACCATCGTCTACGAGCAGGGCGACAGCACGGAGAGCGTACGCGAGGCGCTGGTGCGCGCGGCGCCCGACGGCGTCGACCGCTACTTCGACAACCTCGGCGGCGCCGTCACCGATGCCGTGTTCTCCATGCTGAACATCGGCAGCCGCATCGCCCTGTGCTGGCAGTGGGCGACCCAGGTGGGCCAGGACGTGGTCGGCCCCCGCCTCCTCCCGTACCTCATGTTCCCTCGCGCGACCATCCGCGGGATCTTCTCCCTGGAGTGGTTCACCGACGAGAACTGGCGGGCCCTCCACGCCGATCTGGGAAGCCGGGTCAGGAGCGGGGAGGTCACGTGTCACCACACCCTCCATCACGGGTTCGACGCCATCCCCACCGCCTACCGGAGCCTCTACCACGACCGGGACTCCCACCTGGGCAAGGTACTGGTCGAACTGTGAGCCCTACCGCGACCGGCGGCCGCCCGCACCCTGCCGCCGCCGCGCCCCCACCCGTGAACATCCGGCGCACCACGTACCTCCCTCCGACGGAGCGCCCAGGCCCATCCACCGGACACCGCCAGGAGTCTCCATGCCCGCCGCAGCCGACCTCACCTCCGTTGTTCCGTCCCCGCTGCCCCCGCTTCACCGCCTGCAGTTCGACGTCCCGGGTCCGCCCTGCCTCACTCCGCTGCCCGACGGGTCCTCGGTCTGGTACGTGAGCCGCTACGCCGATGTGCGCCAGGTGCTCAGCGACAGCGAGTTCGGCCGGGCCGAGCTGTACGCCCCGGACGGCCCGCCGCGTCCGGAAACCCCCGGGCTCACGGACAACCCCGAGCTGATGTTCAACCAGGACGGGGACTCCCACCTGCGTCTGCGCCGCACGCTGCGCCGGGCGTTCACTCCGAGGGCCGTGGCCCGGTGGCGCCCGTGGGTCGCCTCGATCGTGGACGACCTGCTGAAGGGCCTGGCGGATCGCGACACACCGGTGGACATCGTGGCGGAGTTCGCCCTGCCGCTGCCCATCGCGGTGATCAGCCGGCTCATGGGACTCGACGCCTCGGTGCATGAACGCCTGCGCCGCTGGACCGTGATCGCCTTCTCGGGAGATCCCAGTCCGAGCGAGGAGGCGCGTGCGGCCCTGGACGACTTCTCCGACTTCGGCGCCGCGCTGCTCGCCGAGCGGCGGCGCGAGCCCGGGGACGACCTCGTCAGCGGCCTTGTCAGCGCGGCCGACGACGAGGGCGGCATTCCGGAGTCCCACCTGGTCAGTCTCGTCTGCGGGCTGGTGGCCGGCGGCCACGACAGCACGATGACCATGCTCAGCAACTCGCTGCTGTATCTGCTCGGTGAGCGGCGGGAGTGCTGGCCGCGGCTCGCGGCCGACGAACAGGCGGCGGAGACGGCGGCCGCCCGGCTCCTGCACATGATTCCGCTGGGCGACGACCGGGGCACGGCGCGCCGGGCCGCTCAGGACGTCGAGGTGGGCGGCGTGCCGATCCCGGCGGGCGCGGTGCTCCTCGCGGACTGCGGCGCGGCCAACCGCGATCCCGAGGTCTTCTCGCCGGATCGGGCCGAGGACCTGTTCGCCCCGCTGGAGGCCCCCACGCTGTCGTTCGGCGCGGGCCCGCACTACTGCCTGGGCGCGTGGCTCGCCCGCCTCGAAATCCACCTGTCGCTGCACCGCCTGGCCGCCGCGTTCCCGGCCCTGCGCCTGGCGGAGCCGTCGGAAGCGGTCCGGTGGCGCCTGGGCAGTACGTCCCGCAGTCCTGAGGAACTGCTCGTGACGTGGTGACTCAGGGAGGACAGGGGCAGGCATGTCACCGGGCCGGGCACGGCTGCCCGGGGCCGCGGTCGGGGCTCAGGTCATCCAGGAGGGAGTCGGCGACCGTCTCTTCGAGTACCGCCGCGCCGTGTCCGGTCATCGCGGCGGCGAGGTCCGGGTCCCAGGGTGCTTCGGTCATCCGGCCCAGCGGTGGTCCCTCCGGGGTACGGGCGGCGGCCGCGCGGAAGTCGGCCGCCGTCATCCGCCAGGGGACGGCCCGGGTCTTGGCCATCACGTACGCGGCGATCCGCAGACCCTCACCGTCGAAGTCGCCGTGGCAGCGCACCGTTGCCCCGTGCTCGGTCAGCAGGCGCAGCAGCGCGACGGCCGCGCTGTTGGGCCAGCCCGAGGTGCAGATCAACGCGGGACAGCGGGGGCCGAAGCGGCGCAGCGCGAGCGCGAGCACGCTCGGGTTCTCGGTGACGTGCACCGGTCCTGGCGTGAGGCCGAACTCTCCGGGCGACCGGAGTTGGGCGAGGGTGAGGGAGACGGCCTGGCCGGCCCCGGCGCATGTACGGGAGATCCGGCTGACGGTTCCGTCGCCGAGGGGGCGCAGACCGGCGGCGAGCACCGTGGTGGACAGCTCGTCGTCGCTCACCCCGGCGCGGCTCCACAACGCGCGGCGCTGCTGGGCGTCCACGGGCAGCTCCGTCCCGTACACGCAGGACAGCGCGCGGAGGATGAGGGAGGACAGCCGCGTGCCGTCGTCCAGCGCGTGCGCGTCGCCGCCGAGGACGCGCGCGGCGAGTACGGGCAGGGGTTCGCCCCGGGCGGGGAGGGCCGCCAGCGTGGTCAGGGCGGAGGCGAGCAGTTCACGGGTCCTGGCGGTGGACCCGTCGGTGACGCCTCGTTTGCGGACGTGGGCGGCCCACTCGGCCAGCGCGGGCTGCGCGGTGATCACCTCGTGCGTGTCCAGCCAGTGCCAGAGCGCCGTCCGCTCGTCCGTCAGTCGCTCACGGTCGGCGGCTCTGTCCCCGAGTGGCCCGATGACGCGGACGGCGACCTCGCGGACCGTCTGCCCCGACGCGTCGGCCAGGGCCGCGTCCAGGTCGCTGAGCCGGACGTTCACGTACTCCTGCGGGTAGCGGTCGAGCCCCAGCAGATCGGCGAGGACCTCCCGCTGGGCCAGGTCGAGCGGGCCGACCCGTACGCGGCTGACCGGGCGGCCGGACGACAGGCGGTGGTGGACGGCCCGCCAGAGAGGGCGCAGCGCGGGGTGGTCCACTCCTGAGGCCGGCCGGGGCTCAGTCATACCGGGGCCGTTCTCCCGGTCACGGCCGCGTCGGCCTCGCTTTCCGGATCGGCTTGGTTGTCGGCTTCGTTGTCCGCTTCCGTTTCGTCCGCCAGGAGATCCGATCCGTTCCAGGTGAAGCGGGCGCTGGTCACGGCGTCGTCGCCGTCGGCTCCGGTGATCAGCTGGTGGATCGCGATGCCGGACAGCTCGCGGTAGGTGCACCACTCGTGGTCCGAGGTGAGCATGAAGTCCAGGTCCAGTGCGTCGAGCAGTGCGAAGACCTGGCCGCGGTTGGTGCTGTCGACGCCGACGAACACCTCGTCCAGGAGAATCAGGCGCGGTGCCCGCGGGACCGTCTCGTAGTGGGCGGCGACCGCGGCGAACAGCGGGAGGTGCAGGGCGATCGCCTTCTCGCCGCCGGACAGGGCGCCGTGCAGCCGCTTGGTCAGCAGCTGCCAGCCGGAGTCGTTCGCCCGGTCGAGTTTGACGACGAACTGGTGCCAGGAGGTGTAGTCCAGGACCTCCGACAGCTGTTCTTCCCAGGTGGCCGCCGTGTCCTTGGCCTTCGCCTCCTCGATCCGGCCGCGGAAGAAGGTGTGCAGGGCCTCGCGGTCCTCTTCCGTGATCCGCTCCGGGTCCTTGAGGAGCAGTTCCCGGGCCGCTTTGGTGCCGGCCGGGAGGTCGGGGTGGATCTGCCACACCAGGCGGACGGCGACCCTGGAGGCGGTGCGGACCCGCTCCAGGTGGTGGTTCATCCGGTCGACGAGTTCGTTCGCCTGGCGGATGCGGTCGGCGAGGTGACGCCGGGTGTCTCCGGTCAGGGTCTTGTCGAACAGCCCGCGTTCGGCGGCGGTGATGTCCTGCCGGCCGCGGTCGCGGTCCGCGGTGAGGGACGCGAGCAGCTGGGCCGCGCCGATCCGTACGCCGTCCACGGCGGCGGTGAAGACGTGGATGTCGTCGTCGGCCTCCAGGTCCAGGTCGGCCCTGCTGCCGAGGAACTGGCGCGCCTTGTGGACGGCCTCTGACAGGCGGTTGAAGGCGTCGCCCACGTTGCGCGTGCTGTGCGGCAGGTTCGGCCAGAGCGCGGCGGTCTCGCGGGCCGCCTCCAGTGTGGTGCGCGTGCCGTCCTCGGAGGTGAGGGTCAGTTCGATGTCCGCGTCCTTGGGGAGGCCGACGACGCACAGGTGCCGGAACCGCAGCGCGGCGGCGTTGCGGTCGGCCACGGCGCTGTCGCGCCGTCGCGTGTCCTCCGCCTTCCGCTCCAGGAGCGATCCGATACGGGTGGCCAGCTCCATCAGTTCCGCGTTGCGGGCGCTGATGCGCTCGCGCGTGCCGGTCAGTTCACGGCGGAGTGCGCTGATCCGCTCGGCGACCTGCCGGTAGTCCTCGCCCACCGTGCTTTCCACCGCGTCGAGTTCGGCGGCCAGTGCACGCGCTGCGGCCTCCGCGGCCTCGGCCTCGGCCGCGTACTCCTCGGCGCCGCTCCGGGACCTGGCGGCCTGCGCGCGGGTCAGGCCCGAGGTCTCACGCGCGGCGGCCCAGGCGAAGTGCGCGTCCAGCCACAGGTCCGCGACTTCCCTGAGCGCGTCCACTGCCGTGGACAGGCCGTTCAGCGCCTCGCGGTCGGTGGGCAGCGTGTGGTCCGCGGAGAGTGCCGAGAGCGTACGCGTGGCGTCCGCCACGTCGTCCTCCCTCTCGGACAGCCGCCGGACCGCGTCGCGCACCGCGTCGGAGCGCGCGGCGACATGGGACTCCGCGCGGTCCCGCTCGTCCCTGCGCGCGTCGAGGTCGCGGTAACGGGGCCGGTCGCGGAGATCGGCGTCCAGTCGCGTACGGCGTTCGCCGAGGGCGCGCAGCAGTGCGTCGAGGGTGTTGACCGCCGCTTCGATCTCGGCCAGTCGCTCGGTGAGACCGGCGATCTGCCGCTGCCTGGCGCGTTCCCGGGCGGGCGCGCCGATGTAGGCGGACTCCTCCTTGCTCCAGGTGCCCGAGGTGTTGGCCAGCCGCCAGCTGCCGTCGGCCGCCACAGCGGCGACGCGGTCCTGCGGCAGCCCCGTTCCGTAGGCGATCCCGCTGAGCAGCCACGCCACCCGGTCGACCGGGACGGTCGTCTCCGGCTCCGGCCGCAGCACTTCGAGCAGCGTCGCCTCGGTCGGCGGCACCGCCCACGCGGCGTCGGCCAGCCTGTCGTGACCGGGGACCTCGATGTCGCCGTGGGCGCCCACCCAGGCGTCCAGGAGTCCCGATCCCTCCAGCGCCGCTTCCACTCCGGCCTGGGTGGCGGCGGGGATGTCGTCGTGGAAGGCCACGAGCCGCCACAGGGGGGCGCCCTCCATGGCCGACCGGTCCGCGGTACGGGTGTACGGCGCCGGGGGCGGCAATTCGGTCTGCGCGCTGAGCCGTTCGAGCTCCCGGGTGACGGTGTCACGGTTCTCGTGGGTGGCGCTCAGCGTGGCGCGGACGGTCGCCTCGTGCTGGGTGATGTCGCGGTCCACGGCGCGGGCGGCGGCTTCCACCACCGCCGTGACGTCCCCCTCCACCGGGGCGAGGGCGGCCAGTTCCTCGGTGTCCTGGACGCGGATCTCGCCGCACCGGCCGGCCCATTCGCGCCACTTCTGTCCCTGGGCTTCGAGCGCCGCCTCGTACGCGCGGGCGCTCTCGTCGCGCCGGCCGGTGGCCTCGGCCAGCCGTTCGCGGGACGCGTCCATGGCCCGCTCGGCCGCGGTGCGTTCCGCCACGGCCCTGTCGTACCGGTCGATGGCTCCGGCGACCTCGGTGATCTGATGCCGTCGTGCGGTCACCGCGCCACGCAGCAGCCTGCGCGCCGTGCGGCCCTGGTCGTCCTTGAGCGCGGCGACCCGGGCGTCGCCGCCGAGCGTCGCCTCCACCTCCGCGCACACCGATTCCATGGCGGCCCTGCGGGCGGCGCGGTGGGTGTCCTCGCGGGTCGTCCGTACCTGCTCGGCCCGCTGCCCGGCCAGCTTTTCGGCCTCCGCCGCAAGGCCGTCGTCGGTGTCCGCCTCGCCCAGTTTGGTCCTGGCCGCCGCCCGCCGGTCCTGCGCGTGCCGCGCGGCGGCCTCCGCGCGGCGGCGTAGCTGGTCCAGCTCCTGGCCCTGCTGGTAGGCGCCGGAGTCGACCAGCCCCTGGACGGCGCCTTCCATCTCCTGCGCCCGGTGTTCCAGTTCTTCCAGCTGCCCGGCGGTCTCGACCCGGGCCAGCTGGGCCTGCGCGTGCTGTTCCTCGCTCTCGCGCGCGACGCGGGTGAGGTCGTCCATCTCGGTGGTGGCGGAGATGACGGCCGCGGCGGCGGCGCGCAGCACGCGCTGCGCGTATCCGCGCTGCTGGGTGGCGATGGCGGCGGCGGCCGTGACCTCGGAGTCCAGTTTCGTCAGATGCTCACGCTGGCGGTCCAGCCGTTCGAATCCCTCGGCGAGTTCGGTGATCTCGCCCTGGCCGAGCGGGGGCAGAGCACGGGACAGGAGCGAGGAGAGCAGCGAGGGGTCGAGGCGCTCCGAGAGCTTGGGCGTGCGCAGTTGCAGCAGCGCGGTGATGAGCGCGTCGTAACGCTGCTCGTTCAGGCCGGGGAAGAGCGTACGGCGGACCACCGCGCGGTATTCGGCCGCGGAGCCGTGGATCTCGCCGTGCCCGCGCAGCGCGTCGGCGAGCGCGGGACGGGTCAGCGGCTGCCCGGCCTCGTTGACCAGGGGGAGTCCGCCGGGCGTGGCGACGCGCTGTGTCGTGGTGAAGTAGTCGGTGTGCACGCCGCTGGTGTGGACGCTCGCCTGGAGCCGGGCGCCGATGCAGAACCAGCGCTGTCCGCCCCCGTCGCCGGTCTCATCGGCGCCGCTCTCGCCACCGTCGCTCTCGTCTGCCCGGCTTCCGCCGCCGGTGTCCTCGCCTGCCTCGGTCTCGTCGTCCGTGGCGGGCCGGGTGAACTCCACCCAGACGTAACCGACCCGGGTCTTGCCGGACGCTCCCTCCCCCATCAGGTTCCAGTGCATGGTGCGGTCGGAACCGCCGAAGGTGGAGAGCCTGTTCGGCCGGAGGCTGGCGTCGAAGAGGAAGGGCAGGAGCAGTTCCAGCGCCTTCGACTTGCCCGTTCCGTTCTGGCCACGCAGCAGCAGCCTTCCTTCGTGGAAGGTGAACGTCTCGTCGAAGTAACGCCAGACGTTGATGATGCCGCTGCGCGACGGCTGCCAGCGGGCCCGGCCCTCGGTGGACCTGTCGGTGCTCTCCTCCATGGTCTGCCGGGGAAATTGCGCGATGCTCACGACGGGCCCATTTCCATATCTACAGTGGTTTTCGCGGGATCGGCGGGATCGGTGGATGCGGCGGGGTCCGCGGGTTCGGCACGACCGGCAGGCACCGCGGGCGTGGCCTTCCCTGGCGTGGCTTTCTCTGCTGTGGTGTTCCCCGCCGTGGCGGTGCCCGTGACGCGGTAGCGCGCGGCCGCCGGCAGGGCGATCACCCGCTCGCCGGCCCTGCGCACCAGACCGAAGTCGTGCAGTACGGCGACGGCGTCCGAGACCAGTCGCCGGGCACCTTCCGCGGACTGGTAGGTCTTGGCCCACCGGGGGAAGCGCCCGAGCAGTTCGACCGCTTCCGCGCCCAGTTGCTCCGGCGTCGCCCCGCCGGCCGCCGCCGCGATGGGTTCGAGCAGGAGGAGCGCCGCGACCTTCGCCGTCCCCGCGTCGTCGGGGAAGGTGCCGTCGGTGGCGATGCCGTCCGGATCGACGAGGAGGAAGCCCTCCGCGCGCTCCTCCAGGACGAAGCCCGCCTGTTCGGCCGCGCGGCGCAGGATCTGGCGTCCGGTAGGGGAGGCGAGATAGGTCTGCTCGTCGTCCGTGAGGTCGTGCCGGTAGAGCACCGGGTCGTCGAAGAGGCGCCGCAGGACGGAGTGCCTGAGCCAGAGGTTGCGCTGCGTCTCGGACAGGGCGGGGGCATCGCCCGCGCTCACGTCGGCCGCGCCGCCGTACCGCTGTTCGCGGGACAGCTCCCGCAGCAGTTCGCCGAAGCGCGGTGCCACGTCGTCGGCGGGCGGCGCGAGCCGGGAAGGGCCCACGGGGGCCGCCAGCAGCCGCATCAGGAGCGTGGCGTCGACCCGGTAGAGGACCTTGGCCTCCACCGACTCCACGAAGCTGTCCGTCGCGCCGTCGACGGTCAGCAGGGCCCCGTACGACTCCAGGAGGCGGAGCGCGTCCGCGAAGGCCGTCCGCTGCCGGCGGCTGGACGTGTCGAAGGCGGGCAGCGCCTCGTCCGCGCCCATGGCCCGCGCCACCCGGTCGGCGAGCAGGCCGATGGTGGTCACCGACAACGGCGTCAGCTCGGCGGCGACCACGCACAGCAGCACGTAACGGAGGCGGTCGAACGGCGCGTGCCCCGCGCGTGTCCTTCTCGCGGGACGGGACGCGTCGGCGCCGGACCGGATCTTGAGCAGGCGCGCGTATCCCAGCCGGGGCTCCACGACCAGGGTCCAGCCGCAGGAATAGTCGAACCACTTGGCGAGCGGTTCTTTGCGGCGCCTGATGATGTCGAAGGAGCCGGGATCGGCGCGCTCGGTGATCAGTGGCCTCCCGAGCAGCAGCCGGATGCCCCGGGCCACCTCTTCCCGTTCCGCGACGACCAGTTGATTGGCGAGATTGCTCACCCTGGGGCCTCCGTTCCGGGGTCCCGGCCGCCCGGCACCGCACCCGGAGTGCGGATCTCGACCAGGTAGTCAGGGCCGCGCAGCACTCCTGCGGGGGTGCGCAGTTCGGCCTGCCCGCCGTCGGGCGCGGGGCGCAGCCCGATCTCCACACGGCCGTCGGCGGTGACGGCGCGACGCGCGCCGGTGCTGTCGGGCCGTACGGCCAGGGCCCGGCCGATCAGATCGAGAAGCAGCTCGAAGACCGAGTGGTCCAGCTTCGCGAAGTCGGAGAGCAGGACGGGCCCGCCGGTGTCCAGGAAGCTCCACGCCGCTTCCAGCTCGGCCCGCTCGCGCCGGGACTGCCGTGCGCGGGCCGCCTTGATGCCCGCGACGTCCCGCACCCTGCCGGTCCTGGAGAACCGCTCGGTACGTCCGCTGGAGCGCAGCAGCGCGGAGACCTCCACCGGCGGGCTGTCGGCCCAGCTCTGCGAGGAGGAGACCAACTCGGGGTCCGGATGGCACAGATGGGCGTGCCGGGCGGGGCCGAGACCGAAGGCGGCCGACCACAGGCGGTGCAGCTCGTCCTCGCCCGGGGCCGCGGCGAACCACCGGGCCAGTTCGCGGAAGTCCTGCGCCGCGCTGGAGGAACGGCGGCGTGACTCGGTGATCCGGTCGAGGACCTGGAGCAGCGTGACGATGGCGCGGCGCGCCACGTCGTGCAGCTGCTCGACCCGGGGCCTCGACCCGTCCGCGGGCAGGAACCAGGCGCGCAGCCCCTCCCAGCGCGCACGGCGTCCTTCGAGCCAGTCGGGGCCGGGGTCACCGCCCGCCGTGGGAGGCAGCTCGGCGCCGCGCAGCGCCCGTTCGTGCAGGACGCCGACGCCCGCTTCCTCGAGCCGCGCCACGGCCGAGGCCACGGCATGCCCCCGCTGGTCCAGATTGACCAGGAACTCCTGGAGGTAGGCGACGGTCGCGGCCTTCACCTCGCGGAAGATGGCCGGATCGGCGCCCTCGGCCCGCAGCAGGCGCTGGAGTTCGCCGTTGAACGCCTTGGTGTTGTCCAGCAGGGCCTCCAGGTGCCCTTCCAGCTCCTGGAGAGTGCTGAACACCCGCCGGTCCGCCGACACCGGATCCGCCAGCAGGACGTACAGCTCGTCCAGCCGGTCGGCGATCGCCTCCAGCACAGCCGTCTGGAGCGCACCGGTCGAGGTCAGCACCTTCAGGGCATGCCGCACTCCGGCGAACGCGGCCTCACCGCGCCGGGTGAGGGAGTACTGGAGGTTCTGGCGCTCGTAGTCCTCCGCCGTGCGGTAGTTCTCCGCGTGGTTCTGGATGACGTCGAGCAGCCCCCAGTCCCCCAGCTGCTTCAGTTTTCCCTGGAGGTCGTCGTCGGTGATGGCGTCGAGCCAGCCCACCGTGCGCAGCCGGCTGCGCACGCCGTCCAGGGCCAGCGCGGTCTCCAGGCGTTCGTTGGCCGCGCCGAACGCCTGCAGGATGGCGGCGTACAGCTCCGCTCTGTCCCCCGTGGTGAACCGGAACATGTCCGGTGGCACTCTTCGCAACGACACCCCCTCCTCCCGGGCCGTCGAGGTGTCCCTCGCGCACACCACCGTACGAGGCCCCGCTGACAGCCACGCCGGAATCCGGAAGAGACGGTACGGGGTCGGGTGTCTTCGCCGCTTCCCCCAGCGGCTTCGCGGACGCGCCCTACGCGGACCTGAGGGGGTCGTGTTCGATACCGGCGGGGCCCTGGGACGAGCGGAACCTGGACTTCAGCGAACTCCAGTCCAGGGCGCTCTCCGCCTGCCGTTTGGCCTGGTCCGCGGCCTCGCGGGCCTCGCTGACCACGTCCCCATGCTCCCGGACCAGCTGGTCGTAGATCACGTTCATGTCGTTCTGGTCTCTCTGATCGTTCCCGCGTCAGGCCGTGAGCCGGACGTCGGGGTCCGCTTCGGTCCGCAGGGGCATGGGGTCGGCAAGGGCGGCGGTCAACTGCTGCTCGGCGGTGGCCAGCGCGGCTTCCACGGTCTGGGTGCCGGTCGAGACGCACAGAGTGTAGGCGACGTCGTCGAGCCGGCGGCGCGTCTCGAAGGAGCCGCGTTCGGCGTGCAGGAGCTGCGACTTCTCGTACCGTTCGACCAGCTTGCGCAGGATCGCGGGGTGGGCCATCAGCACGGTGTTCTCTCCCTTGGGGTCCGGGGCGTCCGGCACGGTTTCTCCGGCACGTCCCTTTCGAGAAGTGCGGCCTTCGTCCATGGCCCCTGCCCGTCGTACGACCGTCCATGCGCGCCCGCGGCCCGGGCCGCTTGTGAGACACGTCACCAGCGGTCCTCGCACCGCGAAGAGCGTCAGCGGCGCGCGACGATATCAACACGTGATGCCAACGATGCGGCAACCCGGGTGACTTGGCAGATGCGGCCGCCTACCGTGGCTCTCTCAAGCCACCGTTCGTCATCGGGTGGCCGACGGGGGAGAAGGACATGGAGCCGGGGGCCGGTCTTGGACTGCGTGGCCGCAGTGGCATCGTCTCGCTCGTAGACGTGTGCCTGAGAGAGCCGCCGGGGGCCGATCGGCCCGTCACGATGCTGCTCGGGCCGCGCGGCAGCGGCGCGAGCGAGGCCCACAGCGCCCTGATGGAGCGCTTCGGTCCCGAACACCCCTTCGCCTACGTCAACTTCGGCGGAACGCAGACACTGCTGCCCAGGTACGCGCTCGCGCTGCTCGCCCGCCAGCTGGAGCGCAAACTGCCCCGGTACGGGCGCTCCCGCTTCCCGCTGCTGAGTCTGGGGCTGCTCGCCTCCGACCAGGAACTGCGCATCCGCAGTCTCGCCGAGGGACGGCACGCGGTGCAGCGGCAACTGGACCATTTCCAGCACGCCAACGAGGCCAGGTACGGGGACTATCTGGCGGCTTTCTTCGAAGTGGGCATGGGTGCGGTCGGGATACCCGAGGGGGCTTCCGTCGTCGCGCTCGCGGTGTTCCAGGACGCGCTCAGGCGCGGCAGGAACCGGTTGCCGGGGCTGGGACTCACCGGCAGGCTCACCACCGGGGCACACTGGTTCGGGGCGCACCCGCTGACCCGCAACAGGGATCCGTGGGAGGCGCTCGTCGAGCTGAATCTGTGGCGGCACGAGGGCGACGAGCAGGAGCACGAGCGGCTCGACCGGCTGCTGTTCTCCGCGTTCCTGGAGGATCTGCGCCGCAACACCGCGCGTTCGTTCATGCCGCGCTCGTATCTGCTGCTGCTGGACAACTGCCATTCCGAGTACGGGCGCCGCTTCCTCGATCTGCTGGTGCGCGCGCGTCACGACGACGCGGTGATCACGGGCGGCGCCTGCGACCCGCTGACCGTCGTCGCCAGCACCAACCGCTGGCTGCCCCGCTGGGGGCCCGCCACCGGCGACGCCTGGCCGTGGCAGTCGCGCGGTCCGGACCGGGCCTCGCTGGCGGACTGGAACGACCACCGGCCGACCCGGGACAGCGAGGACACGTGGTGGTATCCGCTGCGGCTGCGTGACCTCAACCTCGACGAGGTCCGTATCAGGATCGAGCTGCAGCTCGGCGGGAACCCCGAGCTGGCCCCGTACACCCGGCTGGCGCCTTTCGTGCACCGGCTGACCGGCGGGCTGCCGCGCGCGGTGCAGCAGATCCTCGACGTGCTGCGGCAGTCCGGGGCGCCCGCGGAGAGCGGCCCCGACCAGGACCGCTGGCTGCGTACGCTGCCCGAACAGCCGCTGGTGAGCGGCGAGGTGACCCGTACGCTCACCGAGACCGCGCTCAGCCATCTGCTGCGCGGCCTCGACCCGATCGAGCGCGCCATGCTCGCCGAGTGTGCCGCCGCGCGCGATCTGTCGGTGGGTACGCGGGTGGTGGGCCACGGGGACGCGCTGTTCGGCGAGATGCGCGCGCGCTGGCTGCTGGCGGGGCCCGGCTCGCTGGTCCCCATGCTCCATCCGTGGCTGCGGCGCCTGCTGCTGCGGCAGCTGGCCGGGCGGCCCGACGACTGGGACACGGCGCACGAACTGCTCAGCGACTACTACAGGGCCGAGGACAGGCCGGTCGAGGAGATGTACCACCAGCTCGCCCTGCACCGCTTCGACGAGGTGGTGGAGCATCTGGTCCGGCGCTTTCGCACCGTCCCGGCCGCACAGTGGATATCCGAGTTCGACATCATCACCTCGGCCCCCAACCGGCTGCCCCTGACGGGTGGTCCACTGGAACTGCTGGCCTCGCTGGGCTCGCGCGGGCCGGAGCGGGCCATCGATTCGGCGGCCGCGGTGCGGGGGCTGGTCACCGCGCGGTGGGTGTGGAGCGATCCGCTCGCCGATCCGGGGATGCGGCTGGGCGACATGATCGCCGACGGCTTCACCCAGCTGTCCCAGCTCCGCAGGAACGACATCGTTCCGCTTTTCAACGAGGCGGACCGCTATCGCAATTGGCGTCATCCGCAGACCACCGCAGGAGAGGGCTGATCCCGTGATGGTCAGAGTCGAATGGCCACTGCACGTCGTCCGCAGAATCGTGCTCGGGACGCTCGCCGCCGCCGTCCTCGCGGTCGGCGGCTGGTTCCTGGTGTCCTGGTTGCAGGAGAACGCCGCGCGGTGCGGTGACGGCGTTGTCAAGCGGGGCGCGGATCACGAGTGTGTCGGTGTGACCGACGGCTCGTTCGTCTTCGCGCACCACCTCGCTCCGGTCGAGAAGAAGATCAGGGACGAGAACGCCAGGGTGGAGAAGAACGCGTCCAAGGAGCCGTACGTCACCGTCGCCTACCTCACCACCTTCACGCTGAAGCCCGGCGACAGCAACTCTCCCGAATCGGTACGGCACGAGCTGGAGGGCGCGTATCTCGCGCAGTACCGGCACAACCAGGGGGATCTCGCCGCCGCCCCCAAGATCCGGCTGCTGATCGCCAACTCCGGGAGCAGGTCCGGTCAGTGGAAACACACGACCGATGAGCTGATCAAGCTCAAGGACTCCCCGGACAACCTTGTCGCGGTCACCGGTCTCGGCCCCAGTACGGACGAGAACCTGGAGACGGTCAAACTGCTGTCGGAGAACGGCATCGCGATGGTCGCCTCCATCATGACGGCCACGAACATACAGAACATAGACAATTTCGTACGGGTGGCTCCCACCAACATCGACGAGGCGTACGCCGCGTCGATCTACCTCAAGCGGCAGAAGTTCCGTACGGCGGTGATCGTTCAGGACGCCGCCAGGGGCAACCTCTACGCGGCCACTCTCGGGAAGGCGTTCACCGAAGCCTTCCCCGACGGCAAGGGACACCAACTGGTCGCGGACACCATGACGTACGACTCGTCAGTGGCCAATGCCTGGGAGAACGAACTCCAGTTCATGACAGGCCAGTTGTGCGACCAGACGCCCCAGGTGATCTATTTCGCCGGGCGCGGGGCACACCTCACCCATTTCCTCGACGCGTTGTCCAACCGGCACTGCCAGAAGCAGAAGTTCACCGTGATCGCCGGTGACGACACCACCAACCTGACGTCGAAGGAACTGGCGGCCGCCGCCCGGACGAGGATCAGCGTCCTCTACACCGGCCTCGCCCATCCCGACATGTACCGCACCAACCCCGAGGCGGTCTCCGCGCCGTCGGCCACGTTCTTCGCCGACGGCCAGGAGCTGGACCGGTGGTTTCCCAACGAGCCGCGAGACGACGGGAAGGCGATCATGGGCCACGACGCGGTCCTGACGGCGGCGAAGGGCATCCAGATGGCCGCGAGCGGGCAGAGCGAGGTGACGGGCGAGGCCGTGGGAAGGATGTTCCACCAGATGAACGCGCGCCAGCAGGTGGCGGGCGCGAGCGGCTTCATCTCCTTCCAGAACAATGGCAATCCGCGTGACAAGGCCGTCCCCGTGCTGCGGCTGACCGCGAACGGCCGGGCGGAGTTCGTCGAGGTCTCCGCCGCGAGCGGCCGCCCCCAGGAGAAGCAGCAGTGAGCGCGGCGCCGGGCAGCTGGTTGAAGGGACGTTCAGTCGCGGCGTGCCAGGGAGGCCCGCTGCCTGGCGGCGCGTACGGCGGCGGAGAGGTGGTCGATGTCGTACGCACCCCGGTGGCGCCGCCCGTTGATGAAGAACGTCGGCGTGCCCGAGACGCCACTGAGGTCGGCGGAGTCCACGTCCTCGGCGATCCGTCCCGCGCCCCGGTGCTTGCGTACGTCGTGCTCGAAGCGCTCCAGGTCCAGGCCGAGTTCGGCCGCGTAGCGGTGCAGATCGGCGGGGCGCAGCTCGCCCTGGTGGTCGAGCAGAAGGTCGTGCATGGGCCAGAACGCCCCCTGGTTCGCGGCAGCTTCCGCTGCCTCGGCGGCGACCTGGGCCAGCGGATGGACGTCGGTCAGCGGCAAGTGCCGCCATACGTAACGGACATCGCCGAAGCCGGCGAGCAGCGCGCGGATGACCGGTTCCGCCTGGCCGCAGTACGGGCACTCGAAGTCGCCGTACTCGACCATCGTGACCGGCGCCTCGCGGGGGCCGCGTACCTTGTCGCGGTCCGGGTCGACGGGGACGGCGAGGTCGATGACGGCCTCCGTCGTACCGAGCAGCGCGCGGTTGCGCCGTTGCCTCGGCAGCAGGCCGATGACGGTGGTGACCGCCCAGGTGGTGACGAAGGAGGCGAGCACACCGCTGACGGTGCCGATCTTCGCCTCTTCCAGCCGTACGTCGTCGAAGGCGAGCGTGGCGATCAGCAGGGACACCGTGAAGCCGACGCCCGCGCTCGTGCCGCCCGCCGCGACGGCGCCCCAGCCGACGGGCGCGCGCAGCCGGCCACCGCTGAAGCGGGAGGCAAGCCAGGACGCGCCGAGGATGGCGACCGGCTTGCCGGCGACGAATCCGCAGAGGATGCCGAGTGTGACCGGTGAGGTGAAGGCCCGGGACAGCTCGCCCGGACTGAGCCGGATACCGGCGTTGGCCAGGGCGAACAGCGGCACGATCACATAGCTGCTCCACGGGTGGTACATCCGCTGGAGCCGTTCGTTCGGCGAGATCGCGGAGGCGAGACCGAGCCGCGCCGAGCGTTCGAACTCCGGTGTCGGCTGCTCGCGGAACCGCCGGAAGAGACCGCTCGCCCGCTCCAGGTCACCGCGCGCGGCCGGGTAGGCGTAGGTCAGCAGGCCCACCGCCAGCCCGATGACGACCGGGTCCACACCGGACTTCAGGAGGGCGACCCATCCGACTGCCGTGAGCGCCGCGTACACGAGCCCCTGCCGTACCCGGAGAGCGCTGAGCGCGAAGATCGCCGCCACGGTCCCGACGGCCACCAGCAGCGCGGTCGGCCGGACATGACCGCTGTAGGCGACGGCGATGACGGCAAGCGCGACGAAGTCGTCCACGACGGCGATCGAGAGGACGAACGCGCGCAGCCCCGCGGGCAGTCGGGCGCCGAGCAGGGCGAGCGTGCCGAGCGCGAACGCCGTGTCCGTGGACATCGCGGCGCCCCAGCCGTGTTCCGAGCCGTGACCCGCGTTGATGGCGAGGTAGATCGCGATCGGCACCAGCATGCCGCTGAGCCCGGCGATCACCGGCAGCGCGACCCGTCGGCGTTCGCGCAGTTCGCCCATGTCGAACTCGCGGCGCGCCTCCAGTCCGACGACGAAGAAGAACACCGTCATCAGGCCGCTGTTGACCCAGCTGCGCAGTTCCAGCGACACACCGTGCGCGCCGCCGCCCGATCCGATCCGCAGCGAGAAGCGCGTCTGCCAGAAGGTCTCGTACGACGCGGGGCCGATGTTGGCCCACACGAAGGCCGCGAGCACACCGGCCAGCAGGACGGCGGCACTGCCGGTCTCGGTACGCAGGAATCTGCGCCAGGGCGACGGGGTCTCGGAGTCCGTCGCCGTCTGGTCCGTGTAGCCGGAGCCGGACGACGCCGAGGAGGGTTCTGACACGCGGCGATTCTCTCTCCCGGGTGACAGGACGGCCCGTCTGTGCCTCTCGTCGGCGCGTCACCCGCCGACAGACCGGTCTGTCTGAACATCACCCCCGCTCAGAGGGCGATTTGCCCACAATTAGACCATATGCCTTATCGCCACTAGGGTTGAACGTGCTGGCCCAGACAGGGCAACAGCGTCTATCCGAGGAGCTAATGATGCTTTCTCAGACCATGAGGCAGAGCGAAATCACCCTGGAGCGCGACACGTTGGTGGCGGCGATTACCGAGCCCGAAGCGCCCATGAGCGATGCTCCGGTGTACGCGCCGGAGGCCGGCGGCGTCCTGCTTCTGCTGGCTCTCCTTTCCCCGAGGGAGCCGAAGGAGCCGAAGACCCCGTGAGTCCCGACCGGTCGCGGACCGCTTATCACGCATCGGCGGCCGGCCTGGCACGACGTGCCCTCGGCGCCCTTCAAGGCGTCGGGGGCACGGCCATGGTCGCCGAGCACGTCGAGGGAGCACCCGATCCCGGCGCGGCGCTGGCCGCCATCCGGATCCTCGGCGCCGACACCTTCGCCCCCGCCGTACTGGCGGGTGCCGCCTTCCACCCCGAGGACGCCGAGGCCGTGGCCCTCGCCTTCAGCCTGCTGCCGCCCCCGCAGGGGGCACCCGTCTCGCCTCCCACAGGCCCCGAGGAGCCCTGGCTGCTGGCCTGGCGCGACTGGGGAACCGCGACACTGCTGGCCGTACTCACCGGCAGTGACACCACCGAGCTGGCCCAGTCCCGGCCGGCCGGGCCCTCGGCGGACGAGGACTGGGCCCGCTGGTCGGTCACGATGGGGCAGCTGTCCACACTCGCCCTGCCCGGTCTTGACGGGCCCGTGCACGACCTGGCCCGCAGGTCGCCGCTCGGCCTGGCCCGTGGAGCCACCCGGGCCACGCTCCGCCGCGATTATCCCACCGCTGCCCGGATCGCGCGCTGGCTGGCCTGGCTGCACGCGGACGGCGTGAGCCTGCCGCTCGACCCCGCTCCGCTGGTCGAGCACATCAGCCTGATGGCGGCCGGTGACCGGCTCGCGCTGGACACCGCGATCGCCCGCCATCTGATCGGCGCCTGATACCAGCGCCCGGCCGCCCGCTCGCGGTGTCCGAAGCGGCGCCCTGAGCACCGCCCGCCCGCCTCCTGATCGGACCGAGAACCTGATGGCCATGCCTGTGACACACACCGCCCACCAGGTCGCGTCCCAGGCGCTGACCTGGCTGTACACCCAGCGCGGGCACGGCGCGCTTCCGCCGGGCACCACCGCGGAACTCGCCGAGCCCAACACCGTCTACAAACCGCTGGGTGAGACCGCGCTCGCCGCTTCCCTCGTCCTGCGCGAAGCGGTGGCGAGCACCGAGGAACTGGCCATCGCCCGCGAACTGCTGGACTTCACCTGGGAACAGCTCGGCGAGGGCTCGATGCTCCACGAACGGCTGTTGCGCTACCCGATGATGAGCGATCCGCTGGAGACGTACGTTCATTTCGCCCGCAGCGGCTACCACCACAACGGGCTGGACCGGCTGCTGGAACACACGACGTCGCTGCGCTCGGCGCGCGCTGTCGAAGTGCTGCCGAACCGGCGGCTCGCCGTCGCCAACGCGGCCCGGGTCGCCGGGCTCGATCAGGGAGAACGTGCCACCGACTGGGCCGGACTGACCCGCGCCACCTGGCTGGGCGCGCTCCCCGAACCGTGGCTCATCGACTGGATGACCGCGTACAGCATGACGCACACCGTCTTCCATCTCACCGACTGGGCGGGCACACCGTCCGGGCTGCCCGCCGATCTCACCGCGTACGTGACCCACTGGCTGCCGGTGTGGACCGACATCTGGGCGGAGATCGGCGAGTGGGACCTCATGACGGAGCTGATGATCGTCGGGAGCTGCCTCACGGATCCGCGCTGCGACTCCGGGGACTGGGAACGGCTGGCTGCCCTGCAGCACGAGGACGGGCTGGTGCCGCGCGGCGAAGGAATCGTCGAGAACGATCCCGCCGAACGTTTCGCCGCACACCACCACAGCACGGTGGTGTCGGCGGTCGCCGGCACCCTGGCCGTCTCCCGCACTCTGGGCGCCGTGGCGTGACCTCGGAGGTCTGTTCGTACGAGGTGGGCGCGGCCCCGGAATGGGCCCGCGCCGCCGCGCTCCCGGTCGTCGCCGCGGCGCCGCCCCGGAGCGCGGTCGCTGTCGCGCTGCGCCATGGCGACCGGCGGGCCGTCGTCACGCACGGCCGTACCGCCCACGAGGGTGGTGTGCCGGTGACGGCCGACACGCGGTTCGAGGCCGGCTCGCTCACCAAATGCTTCACCGCACTGCTGCTCGCCGAACAGGCAGCCCGGGGTGAGGTCTCGTACGGTGATCCCCTCAGCCGCTTCCTGCCGCCGGACGCCCTGCCGCCGGCGCACGGCGCCTCGCCGGCGCTGCTCCATCTGGCCACGCACACCGCCGGGCTGCCCCGGCTGCCGCCGGGCATGCTCACCGGCGCGGCGGCCCGCTGGTTCAGCAATCCGTACGCGGAGTTCACCACCGCCGACCTGCTGCGCGCGCTCGCCCGCACCCGCCTGCGCACACCGCCGGGCTCCCGGGTGCGCTACTCCAACTTCGGTGTGGGGCTGCTCGGTCACCTCCTCACCCGGGCCGCGCCCAGCCGTCCGGAGTACGGAGCCCTCCTCGCGGACCGCGTACTCACCCCCCTCGGCCTGGCTCGCACCACCTGCGCGCCCGACGCCGCGCAGGCCACCGGCTACTGGCACGGGCGGCCCCGCGAGCCGTGGCAGATCCACGGTCTCGCCGGAGCGGGAGCGGTACGGTCGAGCGCACGCGATCTGCTGACCCTGCTGGACGTGCTGGCCGACGCCTCGCAGGAATCGCCGGGACATTGCGAGGCGACCGGCACGGAGTCAACGCCCTTGCGCGCAGCGCTCGTTGACGCCACTCGGCCCCGGCTCGCGCTGCCGGGCGGCACCCGGCGGATGGCCCTGGTCTGGAACATCCGGGTCCGGCCGGGCGGCGAGGTCTACCACCACTCGGGCGGTACCCGCGGATTCACGGCGTTCGCCGGCTTCGGTCCGCGCGACCGCACCGCCGTCGTGGCACTGGCGAACACCCAGCCCTCCGCCGACCAGCGCTTCATCCAGAGCGCGTACAACGCGCTGCTCTCGCTGCCGGCCTCCGGGGAAACTGAGCCTACTGGAGATCCGATCAATCGGGCCCGCTGAATCGCGAATTACTTCAGCGCCGCCACTTGACGGTCCCAAACCTCCGATGTTCACTGCGTGTTGCCACATTCTTACCGCGCTCCGCCTTGCCGCACCTCCCCGCACCTCCCCGCACCTCCCCCCGCGCCTTCAGGTGCCCCCTCGCCGTCAGTGGGAGAGACACACGATGAAAGTCACCCGCCTGCTCGCCCTCCTTCTCGCCGTGGTCTGTCTGACCAGCGGCATCGCCGGATCACCGGCCGCGTCCGCGGCCACCACGGACGCCGCGTTCAACTCCTCGACCGGCGCGCTGGATGTGGACTACGCGAGTTATCTGTCCAAGCACGACGTCGTATACAACAGACCCAACACCGACCCCGATTACGGCCTGACCGTCGGCAACGGCCGGGTGGGAGCGATGGCCTGGCAGCAGAACGGCCTCAGCATGCAGGTCTCGGGCGTCGACACGTCCCAACAGACCGCTTTCGGAGCCGGTTTGGTCAATCTGGCCACCACGCCGGCGATGGACAGCGGCTACTCCGCGTACCAGCAGCGCCTCTCGCTCTACAACGGCACACTGACGACCACGTACGACAAGAACCGCACCGTCACGGTGATGGGCTCACCGAACTCCGAAGTGATGGGCATCCACGTCGACGACACGCGGAGCGGAGTGTCCGCCGTCTCGCTGGACCTGAGCCTGTGGGACGTCAGCCAGCTGGGCAACAGCGGCGACGTGCCCAACCTGGACACCTGGAAGACGGTGTCCACGTACGCGGACTCCACCGGCGCGGGACTGAGCCGCGGCCAGGCCGACCCGCAGAACTTCGGGTACACGCTCGCCGCCACCGTGGAGGGCGCGCCGTACACCGCCAAGGTGGTCGACAGTAAAAAGGTCCGCCTGACGATCACACCCTCCACCAGCTACACCATCTGGTTCACCTCCAGCAGCCGGCTGAACGCGCCGGGCCACGACTCGGTCAACCAGGCGAGGAACGCGCTGAATTCGGTGAAGAACACGGGTTACACGAACACGCTGAACAGCTACCGCGACTGGTGGCACTCGTTCTGGCAGAAGTCGTTCGTGCAGTACTCCAACGCGGCCGGTGACGCGGACTACATGGAGAACGCCTACTACCTCGGCACGTACATGATCGCCGCGGGTGGTTCCGCCAACTACCCCTTCCACTTCATCAACGGCGATTTCCGGGCCACCGAGGACAACACGAAGTGGAGCAATTCCTACTGGTACTGGAATCAGCGGGACGTCTACAACTCGTTCCTGGCGTCCAATCACACCGATCTGATGTCCACGTTCAACAACCTGTACAGCCGGAATTTCGACACACTGAAGGCGTACACCAAGACCAGATACGGCGTGGACGGCATCTGGGTGCCCGAGACGATGGGCTGGGACGGCAACGCGCGCGGCACCGTGAACAGCGACTACACGAAGAACATCTGGTCGACCGGCACCGAAGCCGCGTACAACATGTATCTCCAGTACAAGTACACGAACGACACCAACTACCTGCGGAACACGGCCTATCCGTTCATGCGCGAGGTCGTGAAGTTCTACCAGTCGATGCTGTCCCTCGACAGCTCCACCGGTAAGTACTACGTGGCGTCCTCCAACTCGCACGAGACGTACTGGAACGTGCCCAACGCCATCACCGACCTGGCAGCCGTGCGCAGCCTGTTCCCGGTGGCCATCCAGTCGGCGAAGGACCTGGGCCAGGACGCCTCTCTCGTGCCGCAGTGGCAGAAGATCCTGGACAACCTGATCGCGTACCCGTCGGACGCGAACACCTACCTGCCGCACACGCCGCCGATCGCGCAGACACGCAACAACGAGAACGTCGCGTCCGAGCTGATCTGGCCCTACAACATCACCGGGATCGGCTATCCGGACCAGCAGAAGGCCGTCAGCACCTGGAACGCCAGGCCCTTCCCGTACGGCAACGTCTGGGCGAACGACGCCGTCCAGGCCGCCCGGCTCGGCCTCGGGAACCAGGCCTTCGACGGTATGAAGACCATGCTGCGCAAGTACCAGACGTATCCGAACGGCCTCACGGACAACACCAACGGCGTCTTCGAATATCTCGGTGTGCACCTGTCCGCGATGAACGAATCGCTGCTCCAGTCGTACAACGACAAGATCCGTGTCTTCCCCGCCGTGCCCTCGGACTCCTCGTTCACCGGCAAGTTCACCCTGCTGGCCAAGGGCGGTTTCCAGGTCAGCTCGGAGCGCGAGGCCGGCGAGGTCAAGTACGTCGGCCTCAAGAGCCTGTACGGCAACAGCACCACGATCGTGAACCCGTGGGGTACCCAGCAGGTCCGCGTCCGCCGGGTGTCCGACAACGCGACGGTACTGACCACCGGCGACGCCGAGTTCAAGCTCGACACGTCAGCCAATACCGTGTACGTCGTGGAACGCACCGCGAAGCCGCTCAGCTCCTACGGCTCCACGAAGCTCACGGGCACCGCCAACCAGGACGTGAAGACCCTGCGGGACACCAACTCCACGCTGGGCCTGGGCAAGACGGCGGATCCGATGGTCAACGACACGGCGCTGACGTACGACAGCGACTGGTACGGCACCAACGCGCGCGGCTACGGCGACTACAACGACGACACCCACCACACCAACACGGTCGGCGCGAAGGCCCAGTACACCTTCACCGGCACCGGGATCCAGTATCTGTCCGAACGCAACGGCGACATGGGAACCGTCGATGTCTATCTGGACGGCGCCCTGCAGAGCACGGTGAATCTGAACGTGTCCGGGGCGCGCCAGGTCCAGCAGGTGGTCTGGCAGAAAACCGGGCTCACGTCCGGCTCGCACACCATTCAATTCGTCAACCGCAGTACGTCGGTCGGAATGATCGACGCGCTCAAGGTTATTTCCTGACAATGGAAAAAGGGCCCCGGAGGACCGATCACGGTCCCGCCGGGGCCCTTTTCGCACAAGCCCGTGCGGTCAGCGTTTGAAAGCGTCCTTCACCTTTTCCTTCGCCTCACGCACATCGCCCTTGGCCCCCTCGGCGCGCCCTTCCGCCGTCATGCTCTCGTTGCCCACCGCTCGACCGACGGTTTCTTTCCCCTTGCCCTTGACCTGCTCGATCTTGGCCTGGGTCTTCTCGTTCTTCTCAGTCACGATCATCACGTCCTGCCGTGCTCGAAATCAGTGGACACACAATCATCTGGCCGCGAATCCGCCTGCTAAACGTGGCGCGCGAATGGACCGTTCATCCGAGCCGGGTCAGGTCCGGGCGCAGCCGGTGCCAGACCGGGTGCCGGAGGAGGTGCGCGGCGGTCCAGCCGGAGAAGACGATCTCGGCGACGAGCCGGGGCTCGACCCAGTGCGGTGCCGCCACGTCCACCGGATTGGTGAAGGGCGACCCGTCGCGGGGAATGACGCCCAGATAGCGCGCGAGGCCGTACCGCTCCTCGTCGGACATCCCGGAGCCGACGGAGCCGACGTACCGCAGCCCGGCCGGTTCCTCCACGCCGACCAGGACCGCTCCCGGCAGTCCTCGCAGCCCGCCGCGCCCCTCGGACCAGCCGCCGATGACGACGTCCAGGGGCAGTACGTGCTTCGTCTTACGCCAGTCGGGTGAACGGAGGTTCGGGGTGTACCTGCCGGTGAGCCGCTTCGCCACGACACCCTCGAACCCGTGGCGCAGGGTGCTGTCCCAGGCCTGCTGCCCGTGTCCCTCCATGTACGCGGGCGCCGCCCAGTTGCGCCCGGCGAGACCGAGCCCGGCCAGCACGGACCTGCGCTCCTCGTACGGGAGGCCGAGCAGTGACCGGCCCGCCAGGTACATGATGTCGAACAGCACGAGCTGTACGGGGTACTCCATGGCCAGCCGCGCCGCGCGGCGCGGGTTCGCCACGCCCATTCTGCGTTGCAGGAGCCCGAAGTCGGGGCGCCCCCGGGCGTCGAGGACCACGACTTCCCCGTCGAGGACCGCGGGCGTGCCCCGGAGCTGTTCACCGAGGGCGGCCAGCTCGGGGTAGCGCGGCGTGGCGTCGTTCCCCGCGCGGGTGGTCAGCCGTACGGTGCCGTCTCCCGGCGCCGCGACCACGCAGCGCACGCCGTCCCACTTGACCTCGAACGCCCAGCCGGCCTGCTCGGCCACCGCGGGCAGCGGCCCCGGGACGGCCAGCATGGGCCGGATCTCGGGAAGAGGGGCGGGCGGGGGTGCGCCGGGCGATGCCATGTCTCCGATGGTCGGGGGACATGAGGGCGCCCGCTATTTGTGCGTGAGGTGCTCCACCGGCTTTGCGCCCCGGCCGGGACGGCGGCGGGCGAGCTGGGCGGCGTACGGCAGCTTTCCCTCCGCCGTGTGCAGGGAGCGGAGCGCCACCAGCAGAAAGCCGATGTCGTCGAGGTAGATGGGGTCGGGCAGCAGGTCGGTGGGCAGGACCAGGTAGATCATGGCTGCCCAGAACATCCAGCGGTTCCCCGCCGGGACACCCGCCGCGCGCAGCCTGCGGCGCGCGCGTACCAGCCGGACGGCCAGGACGACGGCTCCTGCCAGCGTGATCAGCGCCAGGAGAACGCCTGCCGCGATGAGGAGTTGCAGTTCGGTGCTCATGGGTGGGGTCTTCTCCTTGGGGGTCGGCCTCCCCTACCGCTTACCCCCGCACGGGACCGGCAGTGGTCCCGCAGCGGAGTCGTCCCCCGTCCGCCGGGGGCGCCGCCCTGGGGCGATGCCCGGTGCGGAGTGGTCCCACACTCCGGTCAGCGGCCCAGTTTCCGCTGGAGTTCGGCCTTGTTCATCGACGAGCGGCCCTCGATGTTGCGGCGCCTGGCCTCGGAGTACAACTGGTCGTACGTCGGACCCCGCGCGCCGCTGTGCGAGCGCTGTCCGCCGCGCCGGCCCGACGACATGTCCTGGGTGGAGGTCTTGCTCGCGGTGCGGGACTCTCCGGAGCGCGCCCGCTCCTTGTTGACGGTCCGCGCGGCGATCTCCTCCGCGCGGCCCGTGCTCTCGCCGCGCTCGCGGGCGCTCTCCTTGATGTGTTCGTACTGGCGCTCACGCTTGGGGCTGGACCCTCGGGGCATCATGATCACTCCTCGCGGCGGTCACCGTTGTCGGACTCACCCTGCTACCCGCCGCACGGCCCGGCAACAGGACCGGACAAGAGCGAAGACAGGGCCGGGCGGCCGCCACGAAGCGACCACCCGGCCCTGTCCGGCAGACGGAGAAAGCGTCAGGCCCCGGCGCCGGCCTTCAGCGTGCGCGCGACGCGGACCACGCGCTCGGCCTGGACACGCGCGGCTTCACGGGTCTCGTCGTTGACCGGGTTGTTGCCCTGGGCGTCGATGTGCGAGGTGCCGTACGGGTTGCCGTCGGAGAACTTCGCCGGGTCCGTGTAGCCCGGGGCCACCACGATGCCGCCGAAGTGGTGGAAGGAGTTGTAGAGCGCGAGCAGCGTGGACTCCTGGCCGCCGTGGCGCGAGGCGCTGGACACGAAGCCGCTGTAGACCTTGTCGGCGAGCTTGCCCTGGGCCCAGAGGCCACCGAGGGTGTCGATGAACTGCTTGAGCTGCGAAGCGATGTTGCCGAACCGGGTGGGGCTGCCGAAGATCACGGCGTCCGCCCACTCGATGTCGTCGGGCGTCGCGACCTCGATGCCGGCGGTGGCGCTGTGGTTGGCCGCCCACGCCGGGTTCGAGTCGATGGCCGCCTGAGGGGCCAGTTCGGCGACGCGGCGCAGCCGCACCTCCGCGCCCGCCTTCTCGGCCACTTCGGTCAGCACCTTGGCGATTTCGGTGTTGGTGCCGGTGGAGGAGTAATAGACAACGGCGAGCTTGACGGGGTCACTCATGGCTGGCGCCTCTCTTCGTCGGACGCGCGTGCCGGCACGACGGCACGTGCGATCACATATCCAGATCTGGTTAAGCATTAAACCAGATTGATTCAACGCTAAACCACGCCCGTAAGGGCCCGGGGCGGGGGACGCGACCCGAGGGACGGCACATGCGGCAGAGGCCCACAAGTGCGCCCGTCCAGTCACATCTGGCAGTCATTCAGCCAAGGACGGACGCGACCGGAGCCCCACCGTTCCTATCCGGCCAAGGTCAACACGGAGGCAATTGGGCAGTACCGCACAGAACGGACAGGTGACGTTCCGGCGGATACGACATCAAGACGACGGACACGCGGCGCGCCCCCGCCCGGCACCGCAAGGCCGGCGCCCCCGGTGGACCGTATCCGTTCGCTACGCCAGGAACGTCTGGCCGAATGGCACCCGTGCCCTCATCCCCGCCCCCGGCTGGGGCGATGACACGCCGTCAGAGGCGGCCTCCTCGACTCCGTACGGTTTGCAGTCATTCATGCCCCGGCCACGCGTCCGCCTCCTTGAGGCACCCGCCGTGGGAAGCTCACCGCTCCGGCCGCCGCCGCGACAGCCGAACCGCGCCCGGGGTCCAGAAGTCGGCCTTGTCTCACGAGCGACCGGAGTCAACGATGCAGACCGTGCGGTTGACAGGTCCACAACCAAAACCGGATGGCGGTGGACAACCGCGCACCAGCGTTCCGCTCACCCCGGCGGACCGCGCTCTCCCCCCACTACTGGAGGATGTTGTGACCTTCAAGCGCCTTTCCCCCCTCAGCTCGGCGCCCAGACGCGCGCGACTGCTCGCCGTCGCGTCAGGTCTGATGACCGTAGCCGCGCTTGCCGTGCCCGCCACCGTCGCCCAGGCCGCCCCCACCCCCGTCGCCGACGCGGCGCAGCTCGCCGCCACCAGCTCCGCCGTCAACGCGAGCGCCCCGGTCGGCGCCGCCTGGTACACGGACGCGAAGACCGGCAAGGTCGTCGTCACGGTCGACAGCACCGTCTCCGACGCCGCCGTCACCCAGCTCAAGAACTCCGTCCCCGACGACTCGGCGCTCACCGTCAAGCACACCCCTGGCACGTTCAGGAAGCTCGTCGCGGGCGGGGACGCGATCTACGTCAGCGGCGCCCGCTGCTCCCTCGGCTTCAACGTCCGCAGCGGCAACACGTACTACGCGCTGACCGCCGGGCACTGCACCAACATCGGCAGCACCTGGTACACCAACTCCGCCAACACCTCGGTGCTCGGCTCCACGGCCGGATCCAGCTTCCCGGGCAACGACTACGGCATCATCCAGCTCAGCGCCTCCGCCGCGAACGACGGCCGGGTCAACCTCTACAACGGCTCCTACCAGGACATCACGTCCGCCGGCAACGCCTCCGTCGGCCAGGGCGTGACCCGCAGCGGCTCCACCTCGGGTGTCCACACCGGGACGGTCCAGGCGGTCAACACGAGCGTCAGGTATGCCGAGGGAACCGTCAGCGGTCTCATCCAGACCAACGTCTGCGCCGAGCCCGGTGACAGCGGCGGCCCGCTCTTCGCCGGCAGCACCGCGCTCGGCCTGACCTCCGGCGGCAGCGGCGACTGCTCCTCGGGCGGCACGACGTTCTTCCAGCCCGTCACGGAACCGCTGAGCGTCTACGGCGTCAGCGTCTTCTGAGTCCTCTGGTTTCCGAGGTCCGAGGTCCACTCCGCTTCTGAGGCCTCTGGCTGCCAGGGCTCTCGGCGGCGGGCTCGGACCTCCCGGCAGTACCGGCGGGCCGCGCTTGTCCAGCGCGGCCCGCCGCGCCGTCGTCACCGCTGCGCACCCGCATCACCTACCGGCCCCGACGTGTCCGATTCCTTCAAGACGCGCCGCGCACGCGCTCCTACGGTGCGTCCATGACTCCTCGACTCGATGCCATCGGCCTGGTCGTCGCCGACATGGCGGCCTCACTCGCCTTCTACCGCGCGCTCGGCCTCGACCTGCCCGCCGACGCGGACTCCGCGCCCCATGTGGAGGCGGCCCTGCCCGGCGGACCGCGCGTTCTCTGGGACACGGAGGACGCCGTACGCTCCTACGACCCCGGCTGGACCAGGCCCCAGGACGGAGCCGGTGAGCGGATCGGGCTCGCGTTCCGCTGCGACACGCCCGCCGAGGTGGACGCCACGTATGACGCGCTCACCGGAGCCGGACACCGGGGCCACCTCAAGCCGTGGGACGCGGTGTGGGGCCAGCGCTACGCGGTGGTCCTCGACCCGGACGGCTGCGCGGTCTCGCTGTTCGCGAACGCCGCGTAGGCGGTGAGGGTGAGACCGGTCAGGTCGCGCGTCTCCCTGGCGAGATGCGCCTGATCGGCGCAGCCGACCGCGAGAGCCGCCGCCGCGTACGGCGTTCCTGACCGTACGAGCGCCAGGGCGCGCTGGAGCCGCAGCACCCGCGCGAGGGTCTTGGGGCCGTAGCCGAACGCCTCCAGCGAGCGGCGGTGCAACTGCCGGGCGCCGAGCCCGACGGCGGCAGCGGTGGCGGCGACCGTAAGGCCCGCGTTCAGCCCGTCCACGACGGCCCGCAGCAGCGGTTGTGGCGGCGGGCGTCCGGCGGCCCCGCGCAGCGCGACGGCTTCCAGCCCGGCCGCCGGGTCCGTCGCGGCGGCCAGCCGGGCGGTGAGCGCCCGTACCTCGGCGCGCGGCCAGAGGTCGGCCAGCTCGACCCGCCGGTCGCGCAGTTCGTGCGCCGGAACGCCGAGCAGCGCGGGCGCGGTCCCGGGCGCGAAGCGCACCCCGGCGCAGTCCAGGCCGGTCAGGCCCTCGGGCACGTATGCGTGGGTGTCGGGCCCCGCGACGAGCAGCCGGCCGCCGATCCACAGCAGGTCCATGCAGCCGTCGGGCAGCACCGGCCGGGCGGCACCGCCGTCGTGCGCCGCGGTCCGCGTCCAGACGACGGCCCGGTCGAACCGCGAAGCCCGTTCCTGGTACATACCGACGAGGCTAAAGCGTTCCCCGGGCCGTGTGCCGCCGGTCGGAGACTCCTCGCCCCGGTCAAGGTCTGCTCCGGCCGGTCGGACACCCGTCCCGCCGGTCAGTTACCGCGGCGCCGCACCTTCTCGGCCAGCGCGCGGATCCTGGACTTCAGATCGTTGGGCGGCAGGAAACTCGACCACCTCTCGGGGTACTCCGAGGGCATGTCGGGCCCGCCGCTCTCCCCCTCGCCCGTTCCCTCCTCTTCCTCCCGCGCCTCCTGCGACGCCGCCGCGCGGGCCATCAGCTCCGCGGCCTGCTTCGAGCGCAGGCGCTCGTTGGCGGCGCGGGCGGCGGCCGTGGCCAGGGACGGCCAGATCCGGTCGATCGCGGCGTTGACGGCGGCGCCGACCAGGACCGCGAACGCGGAGACACCGATCCACAGCAGTACGGCGATGGGCGCCGCGAGCGAACCGTAGATCGTGGGGCCCTCGATCGAGCTGGTGAGGTAGATCCGCAGCAGGAAGCTGCCGAGTACCCACATCGCGAGGGCGACCAGCGCGCCCGGCACGTCCTCGATCCAGGGCGAGCGGGCCGGTACGGACACGTGGTAGAGCGTGGTGAGGAAGGCGATGGAGAGCACGCTCACCACCGGCCAGTACAGGACGGAGACGACTTCCGTGCCCCAGGGGATCAGCTCCACGACCCGGTCCGGGCCGACCACGGCGAGCGGCAGCACGACCGCGCCGATCACCAGCGCGGCGAGGTAGAGCAGGAAGGCGAGCATCCTGGTGGCGACGATGCCGCGCCGCCCGTCGAGGCCGTACATCACCGTGATGGTGTCGACGAAGACGTTGACCGCGCGGGAGCCCGACCAGAGCGCGATCGCGAAACCGAGGGAGATGACGTCGGGCCTGCCGCCCTTGGTCACGTCGTCCAGCAGCGGTTTGGCGATCTCCTTGACCCCGCGGTCCGAGAGGACCGTCCCGGCCGCCGAGAGAATGTTCTTGTCGAACGAGGCGACCGTGGTGGTGTTGGTCCATTCGTCCACGTACCCCAGCAGACCGATCAGGCCGAGCAGCAGGGGCGGCAGGGACAGCAGTGTGAAGAACGCCGCCTCGGCCGCGAGTCCCAGAATGCGGTACTCCATGCACGAGTTGACGGTGTCTTTCAGCAGCAGCCAGGCCATCCTCCGCTTCGACACGTTGCGGTAGAGGACACGGGCGCGGTGGAGTCGACCCGACGGCCGCTCGGGTGTTTCTTTTGCTGCCTGCACATCCGTACCGTAGCGGCATGGCAGCAAGGACTCACACAGTGACCAACCAGGTTCCGCCCCTGGTGGGGTACGACGTGTTCAACGCCGACCGCGCCCTGGTGGAGGGCGTGGAACGGCACAGCGCGCCAGGCCTCCTCGACGTGACCCGTCTGGAGCTGACAGAACTGGGCCGCGCCGCCGGTTCCGCGCAGGCCCAGGAGTGGGGCGCACAGGCGAACGAGAACCCACCGCAGCTGCGTACACATGACCGATACGGGAACCGCGTCGACGAGGTCCACTTCCATCCCGCCTGGCACCGGCTGCTGGGACACGCCGTCTCCGCCGGACTGACCGACGCCTGGGGCAGGCCCGGCGGGCATCTGCGCCGTGCGGCCGGATTCATGGTGTGGACGCAGGCGGAGGCCGGGCATGGCTGCCCCGTGTCCATGACGCACGCGGCGGTGCCCGCGCTGCGTACCGACCCCACGCTCGCGGCCGACTGGGAGCCGCGGCTGACCTCCCACGCGTACGAGAAGGCGCTGCTGCCCCCGGCGGCGAAGAGAGGCGCTCTCTTCGGCATGGGTATGACGGAGAAGCAGGGCGGCAGTGACGTACGCGCCAACACGACGAGCGCGCGGCCGCTGGACGCGTCGGGCGAGTATCTGCTCACCGGCCACAAGTGGTTCTGTTCCGCGCCGATGTGCGACGGATTCCTCGTTCTCGCGCAGGCGCCGGGCGGTCTGACGTGCTTCCTCGTCCCGCGTGTCCTGGGCGACGGCAGTCGCAACGTGTTCCGTATCCAGCGGCTGAAGGACAAGCTGGGCAACCGCTCGAACGCGTCGAGCGAGGTCGAGTTCGAGGACACGTGGGCGCGCCGGGTCGGTGAGGAGGGGCGCGGGGTGCGCACCATCATCGAGATGGTGGCGGCGACCCGGCTCGACTGCGTGCTGGGCGCTACAGCGCTGATGCGCCAGTCGGTGGCGCAGGCGGTGCATCACGCCACGTACCGCAGGGCGTTCGGCGGCGAGTTGATCGACAAGCCCCTCATGCGCAACGTACTGGCCGATCTGGCCCTGGAGTCGGAGGCGGCGACGGTCCTCTCGCTGCGGCTCGCGGCGGCGTACGACTCCGTGCAGAACGGCGGTACGGAGCTGACCCGGGAGCAGGAACAGGAGCGGGCCTTCCTGCGGCTCGCGGTGCCTGTGGCCAAGTACTGGGTGACCAAGCGGTGTACGCCGGTGGCCGCCGAAGCCCTCGAATGCCTGGGCGGCAACGGCTACGTGGAGGAGTCCGGCATGCCGCGGCTGCTGCGCGAGTCGCCGCTGAACTCGATCTGGGAGGGCTCGGGCAATGTGCAGGCGCTGGACGTGCTGCGGGCGCTCCAGCGCGAGCCCGCGGCGCTGAACGCCTTCCTGCAGGAGGTCGGCAGGGCCCGGGGCGCCGATCACCGGCTCGACCGGGCGATCAAGGACCTGCTGACCGAGCTGGCCGATCTGGAGGGCATCGAGGCACGGGCGCGGCGCCTGGTGGAGCGGATGGCGCTGGTGCTCCAGGGTTCGCTGCTGGTGCGCTGGTCGACGCCCGAGGTGGCCGACGCGTTCTGCGCGTCCCGGCTGGGGCGTGACTGGGGGACCGCGTTCGGCACGCTGCCGCACAGCCTCGACCTGGCGTCGGTGGTGGAGCGGGCGCGGCCGGTGGGCTGAGGACCGCGCGCCCGATGAGCCGAGGGTGCACGCCGGCGGGGCACCCGGGCATGTTTTTCTGGGACGTATGAGCATCACTGTGACGACCTGGTATCTGGAGCAGACCTCACCGGCCGACCTGCGTCCCGCCGCCGGGCCCCCGGACGGGCTGCGGATCGTGCGGTCCGAGGTCCCTTCGCCGGAGTTCAGCCGCTTCCTCTATACGGCGGTCGGCCAGGACGTCCGGTGGACGGACCGTCTCGCGCTGAGCCACGAGCAGTGGCGGGCCATCGTCTCCGCGCCCGGCGCGGAGACCTGGGTGGCGTACGAGAAGGGCACTCCGGCCGGCTTCATCGAGCTGGCGGCGCAGGACGGGGGCACGGTCGAGATCGCGTATTTCGGACTGCTCCCGGCCTTCCGGGGCCGCGGGATCGGCGGCCGGCTGCTCGCGTACGGGGTGGCGCGGGCCTGGGACCTGGCGGAACGCGTGCCCGGCCGGACGCCGACCAAGCGGGTATGGGTGCACACCTGCTCCAGCGACGGCGCGTACGCCATGGACAACTACCTGAGCCGCGGTTTCCGGCTCTACGACACCGAGGTGGCGGAGGAGCCCGACGTGACGGCGCCCTCCCTCTGGCCGGCAGTCTCGCAGAACAAGACGGTCCAGTCCACATAATGGACAGTGCTGGACGCTCCAGAGATGCCCGTGACACGCTCCCCTCATGTCTCGTGTTGGAGTTGCGTTGGTGAGTCGGCGACACGTCGACTTCGGCCGCGTGTCCAGCGCCATCTGTCGGCCGGCCGAGAGCCTGTAGTCTCGCCCCGATTTTCTCAGGATCCCCACCGCTCACTGTCGCGCGCCGCCGCGCGAGTGTGCGGCTCAGAGCCGCCCTCCTGCAGTCTCGAAGGACGTATCAGCCATGGCCGCCACCCCGGAAAAGCCGTCCACGCCCGCCCCGCGCCGCAAGGTGAGCCGTCACCGCGGCGAGGGTCAGTGGGCCATGGGCCACTTCACTCCGCTCAACGGCAATGAGCAGACCAAGAAGGACGACGACGGCCTCCATGTGAGGGCCCGCATCGAAACGATCTACTCCAAGGCGGGCTTCGACTCGATCGACCCCAATGACCTGCGCGGACGTATGCGCTGGTGGGGTCTGTACACCCAGCGAAAGCCCGGGATCGACGGCGGCAAGACCGCGATCCTGGAGCCCGAGGAGCTGGACGACAAGTACTTCATGCTGCGGGTCCGCATCGACGGCGGGCGGCTGACCACCGAGCAGCTGCGCGTCATCGGCGGGATCTCGCACGAGTTCGGCCGCGACTCCGCCGACTTCACCGACCGGCAGAACATCCAGCTGCACTGGATCCGCATCGAGGACGTACCGGAGATCTGGCGGCGTCTCGAAGAGGTCGGTCTTTCGACCACCGAGGCCTGCGGTGACACCCCCCGGGTGATTCTCGGCTCGCCGGTCGCCGGGGTCGCCGAGAACGAGATCATCGACGGCACTCCGGCCATCGACGCGATCAACGACCGCTACATCGGCACCGAGGAGTTCTCGAACCTGCCGCGCAAGTTCAAGACGGCGATCTCCGGATCCCCGCTGCTCGACGTGGCGCACGAGATCAACGACATCGCCTTCGTCGGCGTCGTCCACCCGGAGCACGGCCCCGGCTTCGACCTGTGGGTCGGCGGCGGCCTTTCGACCAACCCCAAGATCGGGCAGCGGCTCGGCGCCTGGGTCCCGCTGGACGAGGTGCCCGACGTCTGGGCCGGAGTCATCGGGATCTTCCGCGACTACGGCTACCGGCGGCTGCGCACCCGCGCCCGGCTGAAGTTCCTCGTCGCAGACTGGGGCGTGGAGAAGTTCCGCCGGATCCTCCAGGACGAGTACCTGAAGCGCGAGCTGATCGACGGACCCGCGCCCGAACAGCCCGTACAGCAGTGGCGTGACCACGTCGGTGTGCACCGGCAGAAGGACGGCCTCTTCTACGTCGGGTTCGCACCGCGCGTCGGCCGGGTCGACGGCCCGACCCTGACGAAGATCGCCGATCTGGCGGCCGAGCACGGCTCGCGGCGGCTGCGCACCACCGTCGAGCAGAAGATGATCGTGCTCGATGTCGCCGAGGACCGGGTCGACTCCCTGGTCGCCGGGCTCGAAGCGCTCGACCTGCGCGTCAAGCCGTCACCGTTCCGGCGCGGCACGATGGCCTGCACCGGCATCGAGTACTGCAAGCTGGCGATCGTCGAGACGAAGCAGCGCGGCGCCACGCTGATCGACGAACTGGAGCGCCGCATCCCGGACTTCGACCAGCCGATCACCATCAACATCAACGGCTGCCCGAACGCCTGCGCCCGTATCCAGGTGGCGGACATCGGTCTCAAGGGGCAGCTGGTCCTGGACAAGGACGGCAATCAGGTCGAGGGCTTCCAGGTGCATCTGGGCGGTGCTCTGGGCCTGGAGGCCGGGTTCGGCCGCAAGGTCCGCGGCCTGAAGGTCACCTCGGAGGAACTGCCCGACTACGTCGAGCGGGTGCTCGGCCACTTCCAGAAGGAGCGCGAGGAAGGCGAGCGGTTCGCCACCTGGGCGGCCCGCGCGTCGGAGGAGTCACTCACGTGAGCGAGCGTGCCGCACCGTTCTACTGCCCGTACTGCGGCGACGAGGATCTGCGTCCGAGTGAGCAGGGGCACGGGGCCTGGGAATGCGCGGCGTGCAATCGGGCCTTCCAGCTGAAGTTCCTCGGGCTGCTGTCCCGGGGGCTCCAGCAGGATGACGGAGGGGAAGAGCAATGACCTCACTGGCGGAGACCGACGATCCCAAGGCGTTCGCCGAACGCGCGGGGCGGGAGCTCGAAGAGGCGTCCGCCCTCACCATCCTCACCTGGGCGGCCGACACCTTCGGCCGGCGCTTCTGTGTCACGTCCTCGATGGAGGACGCGGTGGTCGCCCATCTCGCCTCCCGTGCCATGCCCGGTGTCGACGTGGTCTTCCTCGACACCGGCTACCACTTTCCCGAGACCATCGGCACCCGCGACGCCGTGGACGCCGTGATGGACGTCAACGTGCTCACGCTCAGCCCGCGCCAGAGCGTGGCCGAGCAGGACGCCGAGTACGGGCCGAGGCTCCATGACCGCGACCCGGACCTGTGCTGTGCGCTGCGCAAGATCAAGCCGCTCGAAGAGGGCCTGAGCGGATACGACGCCTGGGCCACCGGCCTGCGCCGCGACGAGTCCCCTTCCCGCGCCAACACCCCTGTCGTGGGCTGGGACATGAAGCGCGGCAAGATCAAGGTCTCGCCCATCGCCCGCTGGACGCAGGACGACGTGGACGCCTACGTGTCCGAGCACGGCGTCCTCACCAACCCCCTGCTCACGGATGGTTACGCCTCCGTCGGCTGCGCCCCCTGCACCCGCAGGGTTCTGGACGGCGAGGACGCGCGCGCCGGCCGCTGGGCCGGGCGTGACAAGACCGAGTGCGGACTGCACGGATGACCGGCCCCGACGACGGCGCGGGCCCGGACCGCGAGGGTGAACCGGACGATCTGGAGGAGCAGTTGAGCCTGACGGACCAGGGCGCCACCATCTGGCTGACCGGTCTGCCGAGCGCGGGCAAGACCACCATCGCCAACGAACTGGCGGACCGGCTGCGCGGCGAGGGCCACCGGGTGGAGGTTCTCGACGGTGACGAGATCCGCGAGTTCCTTTCCGCGGGCCTCGGCTTCAGCCGCCCGGACCGGCACACCAACGTCCAGCGCATCGGGTTCGTCGCCGAACTCCTCGCGTCCCAGGGCGTCAAGACGCTGGTACCGGTGATCGCCCCGTACGCGGACAGCCGCGAAGCCGTACGCAAGCGCCACGAGGCAGCGTCCACCACCTACCTGGAGGTGCACGTGGCCACACCGGTCGAGGTGTGCTCAGTACGTGATGTGAAGGGCCTCTACGCGAAGCAGGCGGCCGGCGAGATCACCGGGCTCACCGGTGTGGACGACCCCTACGAGGCCCCGGAAAAACCGGACTTGCGCATCGAGTCGCACACCCAGACCGTGCGGCAGTCCGCCGCCGCGCTGCACACACTGCTCACCGAGAGGGGTCTCGCGTGACGACGACCGCCGCAGCGACGCACGAGGGCACCGAAGCCCCGTACACGCTCAGCCATCTGGACTCGCTGGAGTCCGAGGCGGTGCACATCTTCCGTGAGGTGGCAGGTGAGTTCGAGCGGCCGGTGATCCTCTTCTCCGGCGGCAAGGACTCGATCGTCATGCTGCACCTGGCGCTCAAGGCGTTCGCGCCCGCGCCGGTGCCCTTCACCCTGCTGCACGTGGACACCGGGCACAACTTCCCCGAAGTGCTCGAATACCGCGACCGTACGGTGGCCGAGCACGGGCTGCGGCTGCATGTGGCGTCCGTTCAGGAGTACATCGACTCGGGGCAGTTGCGCGAGCGCCCGGACGGGACCCGCAACCCGCTCCAGACCGTGCCGCTGACGGAGAAGATCCAGGCCGAGCGGTTCGACGCGGTGTTCGGCGGCGGACGCCGCGACGAGGAGAAGGCCCGCGCGAAGGAGCGGGTGTTCTCGCTGCGCGACGAGTTCTCCCAGTGGGACCCGCGCCGCCAGCGCCCCGAGCTGTGGCAGCTCTACAACGGCCGGCACGCCCCCGGCGAGCACGTCCGGGTCTTCCCGCTCTCCAACTGGACCGAGCTGGACGTCTGGCAGTACATCGCCCGCGAGTCCATCGAGCTGCCGCAGATCTACTTCGCGCACCGGCGCCAGGTGTTCAAGCGCGGCGGAATGTGGCTGACGGCGGGCGAGTGGGGCGGCCCCGCCGAAAGCGAGACCGTCGAGACGCGCCTGGTGCGCTATCGCACCGTGGGTGACATGTCCTGTACGGGCGCCGTCGATTCCGACGCCACGTCACTCGACGCGGTCATCGCGGAGATCGCCGCTTCCCGGCTCACCGAGCGCGGCGCGACCCGCGCCGACGACAAGATGTCCGAGGCGGCGATGGAAGACCGCAAGCGCGAAGGGTACTTCTAGCCATGCCGAGCATCACCGAGCAGATCTCCGGGTTCGCCGGGCGGTTGTCGGAAACGACCCTGCTGCGCTTCGCCACCGCGGGCTCCGTCGACGACGGCAAGTCCACCCTGGTGGGCCGGCTGCTGCACGACTCGAAGTCGGTGCTCACCGACCAGTTGGAAGCCGTCGAGCACGTCTCGCGCAACCGCGGCCAGGACGCCCCCGACCTGGCGCTGCTCACCGACGGCCTGCGGGCCGAGCGCGAGCAGGGCATCACCATCGACGTCGCGTACCGCTACTTCGCCACGCCCCGCAGGCGGTTCATCCTCGCGGACACCCCGGGGCATGTGCAGTACACCCGGAACATGGTGACCGGCGCCTCGACCGCCGAACTGGCCGTGGTCCTCGTCGACGCGCGCAACGGTGTGGTCGAGCAGACCCGCAGGCATGCCGCGCTCGCCGCCCTGCTGCGCGTCCCGCACGTGGTGCTCGCCGTCAACAAGATGGACCTGGTCGACTACGCGGAGCCCGTATTCGCCGCGATCGTCGAGGAGTTCACCGGCTACGCGTCCTCCCTCGGCGTGCCGGAGATCACCGCGATCCCGATCTCGGCGCTGGCCGGTGACAACGTCGTCGAGCCGTCCGCGCACATGGACTGGTACGGCGGCCCGACCGTGCTCGAACACCTGGAGACCGTGCCCGCCAGTCACGACCTGGCGCACTGCCCGGCACGTTTCCCCGTCCAGTACGTGATCAGGCCGCAGACCGCCGACAACCCGGACTACCGTGGTTACGCGGGCCAGATCGCCTCCGGCGTGCTGCGCGTCGGCGAGGCCGTGACCGTGCTGCCCTCCGGCCGCACGAGCACGATCGAGGCCATCGACTCCCTCGGTGTCGGGCTCGGCGCCGACACCTCCGTGGACAGTGCCTGGGCGCCGCAGTCGGTGACCATCAGGCTCTCCGACGACATCGACATCTCACGCGGCGACCTCATCGCCCCGAGCGCGGACCTGCCGCCCTCGACGCAGGACATCGAGGCGACGGTGTGTCATGTCGCCGACCGGCCGCTGACCGTCGGCCACCGGGTGCTGCTCAAACACACCACGCGCACGGTCAAGGCAATCGTCAAGGACATCCCGTCCCGGCTGACCCTGGCCGACCTCTCCCAGCACCCGGCGCCCGGGCAGCTGGTCGCCAACGACATCGGCCGGGTCACCGTCCGGACCGCGGAGCCGCTACCGCTCGACGCGTACGCCGACTCCCGCCGCACCGGATCCTTCCTGCTCATCGACCCGGCGGACGGTACGACGCTGTCGGCGGGCATGGCGGGAGCGGCCTTCGTCGCGGAGACCGCCGAGGTGGCCGAGGCGGCCGGGTCCGGCGCGGACGACGAGGGCTGGGACTTCTGATGAGCACCGACATGTACGCGACGTTCGCGAAGGAGGGCGGCCGCGTCGGCAGCGGCGCCCTCGGCGCGGGAACGGGCGGCGTGGCGCGATGTGCGGGATGACGTACGCGCACCGCTCGCGCGCCCTCACCCCCCACGAGACGCACCGCCCGCCGTATCGCACGTATCGCAAGCCGCACCGCTCGACGTATCCGTACCGCCGCAGCCCTGCCGACTTCCCGGCCGCGCCTCCGTACCGCGGACAGGCGTAGGAACCGGGCCAACGAGGGGAAAACCTCCCGTGCCTGCCAGCCGTACCCCCGCCGGCCGCCGCCTCGCCGCGGCCGCCGCCCTGCCTCTTCTCGCCGTCGTCCTCAGCGCCTGCGGCTACGGTTCCGACGCGGACTCCGACAAGGACGACACCGCGAAGCCGGCCGTCTCCCCCGGCGCGAAGAAGCTCTCCGCCGACTCCGTGAAGATCGGCTACTTCCCGAACCTCACCCACGCCACCGCCCTCGTGGGCATTCAGGAAGGCTTCATCCAGAAGGAGTTGGGCGGCACGAAGGTGTCACCCGCCACCTTCAACGCGGGTCCGTCCGAGATCGAGGCGCTCAACGCGGGCAGCGTCGACATCGGCTTCATCGGCCCCTCCCCCGCCGTCAACGGCTACGCCGCCACACAGGGCAAGAGCCTGCGCATCATCGGCGGTTCCGCCTCCGGCGGTGTGGAGCTGGTCGTCAACCCGAAGAAAATCACGTCGGTCGCCGACCTCAAGGGCAAGAAGATAGCCACCCCGCAGCTCGGCAACACCCAGGACGTCGCGTTCCTCAACTGGATCGCCGAGCAGGGCTGGAAGGTCGACGCGCAGTCCGGCAAGGGCGATGTCTCGGTCGTCCGCACCGACAACAAGATCACCCCGGACGCCTACAAGTCCGGTGCCATAGACGGCGCCTGGGTACCGGAGCCGACCGCGTCCAAGCTGGTCTCCGAGGGCGCGAAGGTGCTGCTGGACGAGCGGGACCTGTGGCCGGACAAGAAGTTCGTGATCACGAACATCATCGTGTCGCAGAGCTTCCTCAAGGAGCACCCGGACGTCGTCGAGGCCGTCCTGCGCGGGACCGTCGCCACCAACAAATGGATCAACGCCAACGAGGACAAGGCGAAGGCGTCCGCCAACGAGGCGCTGAAGAAGCTCTCCGGCAAGGCGCTGCCGCCCGAGGTCATCGACCCGGCCTGGAAGACGATCCAGATCACCGACGACCCGCTGGCCGCCACACTCCAGACCGAGGCGGACCACGCGGTCAAGGCCGGACTGCTCAAGAAGCCGGAACTGAAAGGCATTTACGACCTGAAGCCCCTGAACAAGGTACTCGGGGCCGACGGCGGCACCGAGGTCGCCGACGCCGGTCTCGGCGTCAAGTAGCCCTCGGGCGTGTTGCGAAAGTCCCGCCTGGCTCGCGACGCCCGGCACGTACTCGCGGCGTTGTCGGAGTCGCCCGAGTACGTCCGGGCCGACGGCGCCGAGCCTCCGCCCTGCGATTGCACGCACCGGACGCCGCAAGCCCCGCCCTCCGGGCGGACGGCGCTGCTTTCGCAACACGCCCTCGTACCGCACGTGATGACCCGCGTCCGCGCCGTTCTCAGGAGGTGACGACCATGGCCGCGACCTTCGCCAGGGCCGCCGACAGCATTCAGGCGGCGGAACACGCCGTCCGTATCGAGCATGTCTCGAAGTCCTTCGACACACCCGGCGGGCAGCAGCTCGTCCTGGACGACATCACGCTCGATGTCGCTCCCGGCGAGTTCGTCACCCTGCTGGGAGCGTCCGGATGCGGTAAATCCACCCTGCTCAACCTGGTCGCGGGCCTCGACCGGCCGACCGGCGGCTCCATTGAGACGCCGGGCGGCCGGCCCGCGCTGATGTTCCAGGAACACGCGCTCTTCCCCTGGCTGACCGCCGGCAAGAACATCGAGCTGGCGCTGCGGCTGCGCGGTGTGCCCAGGGCCGAGCGCCGCGCCGAGGCGGAGCGGCTGCTCGAACTCGTCCGGCTGCAGGGCGCGTACGGAAAGCGGGTGCACGAACTGTCCGGCGGTATGCGGCAGCGGGTCGCGCTGGCCCGCGCGCTCGCGCAGGACAGCAGGCTGCTGCTGATGGACGAGCCGTTCGCCGCGCTCGACGCCATCACCAGGGACGTGCTGCACGACGAACTGACCCGGATCTGGCGCGAGACGCGTCTGTCGGTGGTCTTCGTCACGCACAACGTGCGCGAAGCGGTACAGCTCGCGGAGCGTGTCGTCCTGCTGTCGTCACGTCCCGGCCGGGTGGCCCGCGAGTGGCGCGTGGACATCCCGCAGCCGCGCCGTATCGAGGACCCCGAGGTCGCGGAGCTGTCCGTCGAGATCACCGAAGAACTGCGTGGGGAGATCCGCCGCCATGGCCGGTACTGAGACGACGGCGCCGAAGGACCCGGTACCGACGCCGGAGCCCCGGGACGCGTCCCGGAAGGCGGCGGAGCCCGGCGCACGGGACACGGCGAGCGATCTGGCCGGTCTGGAGGCCGGGCTCGACGCGCTGGACACCGTACGGCGAACAGGTCGCACGCCCTTGCGCCGGACGCTCGTCCGGAAGGTCCTGCCGCCGGCCGTGGCCGTCGTGCTGGTGCTGGTCGTGTGGCAGGTCCTTGTCCTGGCGAACGTCACCGACGACTACAAACTCCCCTCGCCTTCGGCGGTGTGGGGCGAGGTGGCCGACGCGTGGGCGCAGGGCACCCTGCTCGGCTACATCTGGACCAGCGTCTCGCGCGGGCTGCTCGGCTTCCTGCTCGCGCTGGTGATCGGCACTCCGCTGGGCCTGCTGGTCTCCCGGGTGACGTTCGTACGCGCCGCCATCGGCCCGATCCTGTCCGGCCTCCAGTCCCTGCCCTCGGTGGCCTGGGTGCCGCCCGCGGTGATCTGGCTGGGGCTCAACGACTCGATGATGTACGCCGTCATCCTGCTCGGCGCCGTCCCGTCGATCGCCAACGGGCTGGTCTCCGGTGTCGACCAGGTGCCGCCGCTCCATCTGCGCGCGGGACGCACCCTGGGAGCCACCGGGCTGAAGGGCACCTGGTTCATCGTCCTGCCGGCCGCGCTGCCCGGCTATCTGGCGGGGCTGAAGCAGGGCTGGGCGTTCTCGTGGCGGTCCCTGATGGCCGCGGAGATCATCGCCTCGTCGCCCGATCTCGGCGTGGGCCTCGGCCAGCTGCTGGAGAACGGCCGTACCGTCGGAAGTATGCCCATGGTGTTCCTCGCCATTTTCCTGATCCTGATCGTCGGCATCGCCATCGATCTGCTGATCTTCAGTCCGCTGGAGCGGTGGGTTCTGCGCAACCGCGGACTCCTCGTGAAGAGCTGATGTCCATGCACCGCCCCGTTCTGCTCGTCATCGCCCACGGCAGCCGCGATCCCCGGCACGCCGCGACCGTTCGCGCCCTCAGCCGGCGCGTGCGGTCGCTGCGGCGCGGAGTACGGGTCGAGACCGCCTTCCTGGACTTCAACGCCCCTTCGGTGACAGAGCGGTTGGACCGGCTGGCGGAGGAGGGCATCCGGGAGGTGATCGCGCTGCCGCTCCTGCTGACCCGCGCCTTCCACGCCAAGTCGGACATCCCCGCGGTCCTGCGCGAGGCGGCGGCACGCCACCCGCTGCTGCGGATCCGGCGGGCCGGTGTCCTCGGCCCGTCCCCGCTGCTCACGGACGCGCTGGAGCGCCGTCTCCACGAGGCCGGCCTCACGGCGGCGGACAAGGCCTCGACCGGGGTCGTGCTGGCGTCGGCCGGCTCGTCGGACCCCGAGGCGCTCGCGGTGATCGCGGGCGTCGCCCACGCGTGGCAGCGGTCCGGCTGGCACACCGTGCGCCCGGCGTACGCCTCCGCCGCCCTGCCCCGCACCGAGGATGTAGTCCGTGAGCTGCGGGGACTGGGGGTGCGGCGCGTCGCGGTGGCTCCGTACGTCATCGCTCCCGGACGCCTGCCGGACCGTATCGCGGCGGGCGCGCGCTCGGGCGGCGCGGATGTGCTGGCCGAGGTCCTGGGCCCGGCACCGGAAGTCGCGCGCCTGCTCCTGCGGCGCTACGACGAGGCGCGGACGGCGGAGCGCGCGGACGACGTGCGGTACGCCGTCTCCGGTGGTCCGGCCTGACGGCTCAAGAGCCTCTCACGCCTCGTCGTCGATGAGCGCGGTCAGTTCCGCGACGGTCATGGAGCCCACGGCCCGGTGCTCGCGTGCGAAGGCGTTGGCGAGCCGCTGAAGTGTCTCGTTGACGGGCGTGGGAACGCCGTGCAGTCGGCCGAGCAGGGAGATCTCGCCGTTGAGGTGGTCCGTCTCGATCGTTCCGGTGCCCCGGGTGAGGCTCTGCCACGAGGAGCCGCCGCCGCGCTTGGCGCTCCCCGAGGGGCTCAGGCTCACCCGGTCGCCGCGTGCCTCTTCCTGTTCGGGACCGCTCGCGGTCTCGATACCGGCGGCGATGAGCACGGACCTGGCCTCGGTGAAGGCGCGGGCGGCGAGCGCGCGCGCCTCGTCGCCGGTGAGCGGTCCCGTGACCGCCTCGATCGCGTTGGCACAATTGGCCACGAGCTTCGCGTACTTCCAGCGCATCGGGTCGGCGACGACCGGGGCCAGCAGCTTCCCGGTCTCCAGGTCGGCGGAGATCCGGCGGGCCGTCTCGTCGGTGCCCGAGGGGTAGCGGCCGAAGTGCAGCATGCCGGTGTACGGCGCCGCCTCGGCGGAGACCTTCCCGGGTTCGACATAGGTGGAGGGCAGCCAGACACACATGGCGTACACACGCCGGAAGCGGCGCAGGGCGAGCCGTTCGCTCTCGACGCCGTTCTGCGCGCAGACCAGCGGGAGTAGTTCACCGGCCGTGCCGGTACCGCCGTCCCCGGCCCCGACCGGCCGCCCGCTCCAGTCGTCGAGCGCCGCGACGCTGTCCTGCGTCTTCACGGTGAGCAGCAGGACGTCGTCCGCGTGCAGCGTGAGCTTTTCGGGGCTGTCGACCACGGGCACCCGGTGGACACGGGTGCCCTCGGGGGTCGTGAGCTTCAGGCCGTGCTCGCGCAGCGCCTCGTAGTGCGCGCCCCGGGCGACGAGCACCACGTCGTGCCCCGCTTCGGCCAGCCGGCCGCCGATACTGCCGCCGACCGCTCCCGCCCCGATGACGATGTAGCGCATCCTGCTCTCCGTTCGGTGCGGGGCGCGCGCACCTGTGCGGACACGCCCCGGAGGTAGGCGAATCCCCAGCATAGGTGGAGAGAGGGACGGCTCCTCGGCGGGGGATCCCGGCCGCCGGCGGCGGCGCGCGGCGGCGCCGGCCGCGCGCCACCGGCCCGCCGTCCGCGGACGGGGCGCGGGCCGGTGTGACACCCGTGGGCCTGGCCCGTGTGACGTCCGTGGGTCAGGGCTGTTTGAGGTCCGCGAGTCAGGCCTGTTTGACGTCCGTGAGGTGGGCGAACACGACCACGTTGGCGGCGTAGCCGATCTTCCTGTCGAACCGCCCGCCGCACGTCAGCAGCCGCAGCTCGGGGCGGCCGGTGTCGCCGTAAACCTTGTCGTCGGGGAACGCCTCCTTGTCGTAGGTGCGCACCGAGTCGACGGTGAAGACCGCCGTCCGGCGGTCCGTCCGGGTGACGCGGACGGCGTCGCCGGGGTGCAGCGCGTTCAGATTCAGGAAGATGGCGGGTCCTGTCCTGGTGTCCCGGTGCCCCACGATCACCGCGGTGCCCGCCTCTCCGGGTGAGGGCCCCCGCTGGTACCAGCCCACCACCCGGGGCCGGTTGAGCGGAGGAGTCTCCAGGTGGCCCTGCGGATCGAGGCCGAGACCGATGACCGGGGCCTCGATCACGATGCCGGGAATGGCGATCTTCGTGGCGGGCGAGGGCGGCAGCGGCACGTGCGACGCCGGTGTGCCCGCCGCCTGGACCGGGCCGCCCGCGGCGGTGGCGGCCGCGGTGACCGGCGGCGCGTCGGCGGGCGGATCACCGCACGCCCAGACGACACCGGTCACCAGCGAAGCGGTCACGCTCACCGTCATGAAGAGGCGGCAGGCGCGACTGGGGCCGCGTCGTCGGCGGCGGCGGTAGGGGGCGTTACGCCGCACCATGGGCTTTACGGCGGGCCCGGCGTACGAAGATCAGTCCCGCCGCTCCGAGCGCTCCGGTGACCAGCACCGGCGCCGGTCCGATGGACGAACCGGCCTCCGCGCCGCCCGCGGTCTCGGCCCCGGCGCCTTCGGCTCCCGGAACACCGCCGCCGCCCGCGTGGACGGCGCCGATCGGCTTCTCGTCGCTGCCGAGGGGGCAGTCCACCCGGAACGCCTTCTGCTTGGGGACCCCGCCGGGGAAGGTCCAGCTGAGCACGTAACGCCCGTTGGGGAGCGAGTAGTCGGAGGTGTGGCCCCTGCCGAGCGCCAGCGTGATCGATCCCGTGAGCGTGGGCAGGTTGGGGGACTTGGGCTCCGGGGCGATGGTCCAGGTGACCGTCGGCACGGTCTGGAAGTTGAACGCGGACAGGTCGAACCTGCAGACCGTCGCCGCGTCCCGGGTGTCGCTCGCGGGGGTACCGAAGGTGTGGATCTTCACGTCACCGCTGTCGCCGGGAACGGCGAGCGCGGCCGACGCCCCGATCAGGGACGTTCCGGTGAGGACCAGGGTGGCCAGGGCGACCGTGCCCGAGCGGAGGGATGCCAAGGTGGTCATGCGGGGCTCCTTCAAGCCAGGATGATTGTCATACTGATCGGCCGATCGATTGACTAGATGTCACGGTTTGTCGCTTGAAGGAAGCAGAAACACCGAAGTTCGTTCAGAGATGACCTGTTCGGCCGAAGGCGGTGCCGTACGGACCGTCTGGGAGCTGGTCGCTGAGCCGCCGACGGGCCGCAGCGGGAAGGTAAACTCCGGCATACCGGTCCGGACACCCTTGCCGCCGTACCGTCCAGCAACCGGAGCAGGCGCGCTCTCCCCGACCGGGATCACCTCCGCGCAGAACCGTTCCCCTTCGCCGCAGGACATCACCCCCGGCCACGGCGCCACCCGGCCGGATCGCCCTGGCGAGGCTGCCGCACGGCTCCCCCGCCCTGCGCCCGGCCCCGGCGCAGGATCACACCGTCCATCCGGACGAAACCCCGGCGGCCGCGGATCCCCTGATGTCCGCGTGAGCCGCCCGAACGCACTCGTCACCGTCTGAAGGAGCACACGCACATGACCACCGTGGTGCGCGTGGACGACATCGATGTCGTCCGCCAGGGCAATCTGCTGCTCGACTCGATCTCCCTGACCGTACGCAGCGGAGAGCACTGGGCGCTGCTCGGTGCCAATGGGGCGGGCAAGAGCACCCTGCTCTCGATGCTGGGCGCGGTGACCCATCCGACGCGCGGCACGGTCGAGGTCCTGGGCGAGCGGCTGGGCCGGGTCGATCTGCGCGAGCTGCGGACCCTGCTCGGCCATGTGAACCCCCGCCACCCGCTGCGTTCACCGCTGCGGGTGAGCGATGTGGTGCTGACCGGGCTGACGAATTCGATCGAGCCGGTGCCCCGCTGGTCCCCGTCGCAGCAGGAGCGCGCGGAGGCCGGGCGGCTGCTGTCGATGCTGGGCATGGACGGCAAGGCGGAGATGCGCTGGCCGACCCTGTCGCAGGGCGAGCGCGGCCGTACGCTCATCGCCCGCGCGCTGATGCCGAAACCCCGGCTGCTGCTCCTGGACGAGCCGGCCACCGGCCTCGACCTCGCCGCGCGTGAGCAGCTGCTCAGCGCGCTCGACGCGCTGCGGCTGGAACATCCCGAGCTGGCGACCGTCCTGGTCACGCACCACCTGGAGGAGCTTCCCGCCTCCACCACCCACGCCATGCTGCTGCGGGCCGGACAGTGCGTGGGGGCCGGGCCCGCGGACGACGTGCTCACCACGGACCGGGTCAGCAAGTGCTTCGACCATCCGGTACGGATCTCCCGCACGGACGGGCGGTGGACGGCGCGGGCCGAGCGGGTCAGTCGTCCGGTGCTTCCGGGCTGAACGCCGTGCCCTGGTGGAAGTAGAGCAGCCAGTCGTCCCCGGTCAGCCGCCACAGTGAGCTGCGGTGCGAGTACCGCCCGTGGTACTCGGCGTCGAACGTCACGTGCACCAGGCCCGGGGCGAGGCCGACGGCCTTCAGTCCGGTCACGGTGACCGGACGGTTCTCCGTGGCGGCTCTCGATCTCAGCTCGTCGATGAGCGAGGCGCGGTCCCAGACCCGGCCCTGGTAGCCGAAGGATCTGAAGTCGGGGTCCAGCAACTCCGACAGAAGCTCGGGGGAGGTATGGACCGTCGGATCGAGGAAGCGCAGCTCGCTCTCGATGGCGGCGTCGATTTCGGCTCTGGAGTCAGTCACGGGTCAGCTCCACCAGCTTGACGACGGTGTTCCAGTTGCGGCTGGTGGCCGTGATGCCCTTGAACAGGCCCGGTCCGGCCAGCGCCCCGGCGAGCTTGGAACGGCCCAGGCCGTCCGGCGCGTAGAGGTACAGCGCCCGGTCGCCGAGCCGGAACTCCTCGGGGAGGTATGCGGCGGGATCGAGCGGGGCCAGCCGTTCGGGGCCGACCGGCTCGGAGAAGTACGTGACGTGCAGTTGCTTGCCCTCGAGGGTGGCGGCGGGAAAGGGGCAGGCGTCGGCCACGGCGCGCAGATAGGCCGCGGAGCGTACGAGCGTGTCGACGGCGAAGCCGAACCGCTCCTCGATGGCCCGCTCCAGCTCGGCGCCGAGGGAAGCCTCGTCGTCCGACTCACTGGTGAAGACGGCGTTGCCGCTCTGCAGCAAGGTGCTGACACCGCTGTGGCCGAGGCCGGTGAGCAGTTCGCGCAGCTCGGCCATCGGTACCTTCCGCCGACCGCTCACATTGATGCCGCGCAGCAGGGCCGCGTACGTCGTGGTCATGAACCCACGATAGGACGCCGGGGACGGGTCTCGGGAGCCCGGCACGAGGAAGGCGGCCGCCGCGCGCCCGGTGGGAAGGGTGCGGGACAGCCGCCGTACGCGCCGGGAAGGGCGCGGGGGCGCAGAAGCGGAGGGCGCGGTTACTCGACGAGCTTGAGCAGTTCGTTCGCCGTGCCCTCGGTCGCGTTGGTGATCGCGTCCGGGGTGGCGCCGCCGGTCAGTGCCGCGGCGACCGCGCCCGGCGTGGCGTCGGGATGGCCGGCGAGATAGAGCGCGGCGGCGCCCACGACGTGAGGTGTGGCCATGGAGGTGCCCGACATGATCGTCGTGGCGTCGTCGGCGGTGTTGTAGTCGGAGACGATGTTGGAACCGGGAGCGTAGATGTCCACGAGCGGACCGTAGTTGGAGAAGTACGCCTGCTGGTCGTCCTGGTCGGAGGCGGCGACCGTGATGGCCTCCTCGACATCGGCCGGCGAGTGCAGGCTCGCGTCGCCGGTGTCGTTGCCGGCCGCGACGCCGAAGGTGACACCGGAGGCGATGGCGTTGCGTACGGCTTCGTCTATGAGGGGGTCGGCGGGACCGCCGATGCTCATATTGGCGACGGACGGACCCTCGTGGTGCGCGGCGACCCAGTCGACACCTGCGACGACCTGCTCCGTGGTGCCGAAGCCGGTGTCGTCGAGGACCCGGACGGCGACGATCTTCGCCTTCTTGGCGACTCCGTACCCGGCTCCCGCGATGGTGCCCGCGACGTGCGTGCCGTGGCCATAGGCGTCGTCGGCCGTGGTGTCGTCGTCGACGGCGTCGTAGCCGTAGGAGGCGCGGCCCCCGAAGTCCTGGTGGGTGATCCGGACGCCGGTGTCGATGACGTAGGCCGTGACGCCCTCGCCCGCGCTGTCCGGGTAGGTGTAGGCGTTGTCGCCGGCCGTCGCGGTCTGGTCGATACGGTCGAGACCCCAGGACGGCGGATCGGCCTGGGTGGCGTCGACGGTGAATGTGTGGTTCTGGACCACCTTGTCGACAGCCGGGTCGGCGGCCAGACGTCCGGCCTCGGCGGCGGAGAGCCCGTCGGCCGCGAATCCGTTGAGGGCCGTGGTGTAGTCGCGGCTGAGCCGACCGCCGTATTCGGTGGCGAGGCGCTGTTTACTTGCCTTCGAGCCGGCGTGACCGTCCAGCGTCACGAGATAGCTGCCCGCGATCGCGCCGGCCACGCCGGTCCCGTACACCGCGCCCTCGGCGGGAGTCACGGCGCCCGCCGTCGGTGAGGTGAGTGCCGTGACTCCGACCGCGGCGGCCGCGGCGGTGAGGGCCGCGATGAGCCTGAACCGGCGCGCACGCTTGTGAGTTGTCATGAAGAGGGAGCTCCTCGTCATCAGCTGTGGGGGGATCGCCCTCCGGACGGAAGGTCTCCGGCGGACTGGCTCGAAACCCTGACTGATTGACGCGCACAGATCAAGACTTTCGCCCGGCTGTGACATGTTTGCCAAGTACCTGTCACAACAAAACAGCCCACGCCGACCCAACTCCCTTTGCCTGCAAGGCCGGACAGAGCCGGATCAGGCGGGCAGCGCTGGATCAGGCGGGCAGAGCCGCCTCGATCAGGTCCGCCGCTCGCCGCGTACCGCCTTCCGCGGCCATCCCCTGGCCGATCTCTCCGAGCCTGCGGGCCACTTCGGGATCGGAGACCAGCGCGAGGACGGCCTCGCGCAGCGCCTCCGGGGTCACATCCGGTGTGTCGATCCGGCGGGCGACGCCCAGCGAGACGAGCATGTCGGCGTTGCCGAACTGGTCGACGGCCTGCGGGACCGCGACCATCGGGGTGGCCGTCGCCAGCCCCTCCTGGCTGCCGCCCGCGCCCGCGTGGGTGATGAAGGCGTCCGCCTGCCGGAGAACGGCGAGTTGAGGCACCCAGCGGCGTACCTCGACGGTGTCCGACACGTCACCGAGTTCGGCCTCGTCGACGAACGCGCCGACCTGGAGCACGACATGCCAGCCCGGCAGCGCGCCGAACGCCTCAACACACGTGCGATAGAAGGCCGGTTGCTTCGTGAAGGTCGAGCCGAGCGAGACCAGCAGCACCCGGTCCGCGCCGGCGGGCCGCCGCCACTCGCCCTGGCCCGCGCGGTCGCCCTGACAGGCGCCGACGAAGGTGTAGACGGACTCGTCCACCCGGTCGGCCTGCGGCTGGAGCACCTTGGGGATCAGGACGAGGCAGCGGTCCGGGCGGCCCATGAACCGCTCGACGTCCAGGGTCATGCCGTTCCCGGCGATCCACTCGCCGAAGGTGTCGTAGAACACCCGCCCGCGCGGGGTCCGCTTCAGTGGTTCGAACAGCGGCTTGCCGACCTCCTCGTCGTAACCCTCCCAGGCGACGAGGCTGGGCGAGAGCTGCACGATCGGCACGCCCCAGCGGTGGGCGAGCACACGGGCCGGGTAGGACGTGATGTCGTACAGCACCAGATCGGGCACGTCGTCCCCGAACGCCTCCGCCAGCTGCGGCAGCGCCTGGATGGCGTCGTTGAGGAACAGCTCCATGTTGTCGATCGGTTCCGTGCCCCAGCCGTCCGGATCGTCGGCGGTGGGCAGGATCGAACGGTAGAGCACAGGCTCGGCGCCGGTCGCGGCGACGGTCTCGGCGAAAGCCTCCGGAATCGCGTAACTGACGCGGTGCCCCCGGGCCGCCAGCTCTCTGATGATCTCCAGGCCGGGGTTCACATGCCCGGCGGCGGCGATCGAGAACATGGCGATGTGTGCGCGCTTCGATGCGGTCATGAGAAGAGCGTAACGAGACGATACGTCTCGTGCAGTTTATTTTCGGCGCAACCCCACTCCGGGCAGCCGCACACCGGCTGGGCACCGCGCCGGGCGCAGAGCGCACCGGCGCCGCGCCCGTCACGGCCGCGCTGTGTTCTCCGGGGGAGGGACGAGACCCCGTCCCTCCCTCCCGGAGGTCCGTCGCGCATACTCCGGCAGCGTCACGTCAGACACGGTCGGCTGCGATCAGGAGGTACTGGAAGGAGCCGTCCCTGTAGGAGTTGATGAACGCCTCCTCGATGCCCGTGACCAGTGAGGACGTGGCCCGCAGTTCCCAGTAGGGCAGGGTCTCGGGGGTGAGGTCGATGACGGCCTGCGGCACGAGGCGGTTGTCGGACATGGCGCGCAGATACTCCCTGCGGGAGTGGATGTTGCACTCGAAGTGCGCGTTGATCCGAGACACCCACTTCGACGGCTGGCCGTAACGCGGGTTCCAGCAGCCGGTGATGGTCACGTAGCGGCCACCGACCTCAAGGACCCGGGAGTGCTCGGCGAAGAGGTCGTGCAGGTCGACGTACATGCTGGACTCGTTGTTCCACGAGGCGGCGGCCTGCCCGGTCTCGAAGGGCATGTCGAGCATGTTGCAGACGCGGGCCTGAACATGGTCCTTGATGCCGAGTTCACGGGCTCGCCGGTTGGCGAACTCGGCCTGCTTGGCCGAGAGCGTGACCCCCTCGACCTTGCATCCGAAGCGCTGGTGCGCCATCACCATCGAGCCGCCGCGGCCGCAGCCGGCGTCCACGAGCGTGTCGTCGCGCTCAATGGGTCCGAGGTGGTCCAGGAGGAATTCGGCCTGTGCCGACTCCAGACGGTGGAGCTCGGCGATCAGCTTCTTCTCGTACGCGCTGTTCTCGGCGTCGCCGAGGGCCGCGTGGTCGATGTCACCGATGCCGTAGTGGTGGTGGTAAAGGCCGTCGACGTCACCGAGACGCAGGTTCACGGGCCTCGCCTCGCCGTCCCAGTAACGGGCGATGTCCTCCTGGTAGGGGGTCACCGGGGCGGGGATGAACACGGAGGTACCCGTGGAGGCCGAGTTGGTGGTGGTCAGTTCGTTGCTGGTCACAGAGGAATCCATTCTTCTTACCAGAAATCGGGCAGGCTGTAGCGGTAGGTGTTGGTCTGGTGCCAGTAGTGGTTGCCGTCGACCCACGCGGCCACGCCCCGCAGAAAGCGCTGCACGCTCGGTACGGGACAGGCGGCGGCCAGGGCCGCGGCTTCGGCCTCGAAGTCACGCATGAGGTCGTTGTGCACCTCGACCGCCTTCAGATAGGCCGCGCGGTCGGAGGTGCCCTCACGTTCGGCGAGCACCACCGGCAGGTTCAGGTGCCGGCCGGGACTGGCCAGTTCTTTGGTGTACGAGTACAGGTCGTTCACGATCGTGGTGGCGTTCCCGGCGAGCGCGATGACCCGCTGCACAGCGGGCTGAGCGTGCAGGTCCGCCGGGAGTTCGTAGCCGCCGACGGTGTCGGTGATGGTGGGGCAGGGGCGGAAGTTGTTGAACTGGCGCATCGCCAGGTACTCCCACACTTCAGGGACGTGGTCCTGCTGGGCCCAGGCGGCCTCGGCGAGGTACCCCATGTGCAGTCGGGCCATGTCGTGCCGGAACCGGTCGGCCTGAGAAGCGCTGGCCTCTTGGAGGAAGTACTCCATGGCGGAACGGTATGCACGCCGAGGCGCGTCCGACTGAAGGGAGTCCGCCCACTGCGGCTGGTACTCCTTCGTCGTGTGGACGGGGTCGAGGGCGGTGTGCGCCAGCAGAAGGCGTCCGCCCAGGCCAATGGGCGAGCCCCCGTGGTCCTCGCAGTAGCAGTCGTCCACCGCGTTCTCGGCGACCATCAGGCGGGTGGCGAGCATCAGGTGGTCGACGGTGGGGGCGTCCGGATGGCAGGCGACCATGTAGCGCCCCACGGAGAAACCGTCGAACTGATCCTCCCAGTCGTCGGGGTAGAGATCGACCTCGTCCAGCGCCCACGCCTTGATCCTGCGGCTGACCTCCTCCACCCGCGGGGAGTCGGGTTCCGGCAGCGGGTGGTGGTAGAGACCCGGGATCGGTCGGCCTTCCGCGGGCGCCGGCGCCGGCTCTTCGCGCCGGGCGAAGTACAGGCCCGCCGTGCCCAGGCCACTGGGGCCGCGCAGGATCCGCCGCAGCTCCGCGGTCGGTGTACGGGCCCCGGCGGCAGCGACGTCCACGGAAGACGCGGCGGCGGGTAAGGAAGGCACCGGTGGCGGGCCCTCGGCGGCGGCCTTGATGCCACGGGCGCCGGCTTCGGCTTCGGCTTCGGCGAGGACGTGTGCCCCGAAGTGGGAAGCGGCGCCGGGCAGGCTCGACTGCACTGGGGAGAGCTCAGGGTTGGGCATCCACAGCTCCTTTACGGACGGGGAATCGCAGGGATTCCGGGCACACCCGGCCGGCCCGGAGGGTCCGGATGCCGGAGGGCCCGTATGTCGGAGAGGTCTTCGCGAATCGGGCGGCCGGCTCGCGGCGGCGCGGCGACATCAGCCGCTGCCGCGACCGGCCGCCCCTCGCCGCGTTCCCGGGGCTGCCCGCGTACGTCCGGCCCATCGGCGATGCCGAACCTCCACAGGCCGGTCTTCCCGGGCCTTTTGTTCGGATCAGGGAGTGGCGCCGGGAGCAGCACGGGTCCGGCAAGAGCCAGGCGAGAGGCGCTGGGGCGTGTCGCGAAAGTGGCGCCGTCCGCCCGGAGAGCGGGGCTTGCGGCGTCCGGTGCGTGCGATCGCAAGGCGGAGGATCACCGTCGCCGATGACCCGGACGTACGTGGATGACTCCGACAACACGGCGAGTGCGCGTGCCGGGCGTCGCGAGCCGGGCAGGACGTTCACCACACGCCCTAGTCGTGCCGACTGGCGATCTGCACGTTCTCCAGCACGCCGAGCGCGTCGGGCACAAGGACGGCAGCGGAGTAGTAGGTGGTGATGAGGTAGGAGATGATCGACTTCTCGTCGATCCCCATGAAGCGCACCGACAGGCCCGGTTCGTACTCCTCCTGCAGACCTGTCTGGCGCAGGCCGATGACACCCTGGTTGTCCTCACCGGTGCGCATGACGAGGATCGAGCTGGTCCTCTCCTTGGTGATGGGAATCTTGCCGCACGGCAGGATCGGAACCCCGCGCCAGGCCGGGACCTGCTGCCCGCCGAGATCGACGTGGTTCGGGTAGAGGCCGCGACGGTTGAACTCACGTCCGATGGCCGCGATCGTCCTGGGGTGGGCGAGGAAGAACTTGGAGCCGCGGCGGCGGCAGAGCAACTCGTCGAGATCGTCCGGGGTGGGTGGCCCCGAGTGGGTCTGGATGCGCTGCTTGAAGTCGGCGTTGTGGAGCAGACCGAACTCCCGGTTGTTGACCATCTCGTATTCCTGGCGCTCGCGCAGCGCCTCGATGGTGAGCCTGAGCTGCTCCTCGGTCTGGTTCATCGGCCCGTTGTAGAGGTCGGCGACCCGCGTATGGACCCGCAGAACGGTCTGCGCGAGGGACAGTTCGTACTCGCGCGGTTTCAGTTCGTAGTCGACGAAGGCGCCGGGCAGTTCGGACTCGCCGGTGTGGCCGGCCGACATGGCGATCTCCGCCTCGCCGTGACGATTCTGCCGCTGGAGAGGAAGCGAGCTGAACTGCCGGATGTGGGCCTGGAGGCTCGGCGCCGCGGACAGCACGGCGGCGAAGTCGGTGCGGGACAGCGTGAGCAGGGTTCCGGCCGTCTCGGCGGTGGCGGTGCAGTCCCATCGGGCGTCCGCGTCCAACAGGGCGTGATCACCGAACCGGTCGCCGTCGGCAAGTACGGCGACGGCCACTTCGTCGCCGTACTTGCCGACGGATGTCTGGCTGACGCGGCCGTGGGCGATCAAGTGGATCCGCTCGGCGGGCGTACCTCGCTCGGCCAGCCTCTCGCCGGCGCGGAAGTCGCGCTGCACACAGCGGTCGGCGAGCGCGGTCAGCACTTCCACGTCCTCGAAGCCCTGCAGCAGGGCCAGTTCGCCCAGCTCGCGGGGGATCACCCGGACGACGGCGCCGTCCTGGACGAACTCCACGCGCCCGTCGCCGACGGTGTAGCTCAGCCGACGGTTCACCCGGTAGGCGCCGCCCTTGGTCTCCACCCAGGGCAGCATCCGCAGCAGCCAGCGGGAACTGATCTCCTGCATCTGCGGGGCCGACTTGGCCGTGGTGGCAAGGTTGCGGGCAGCCGCAGTACTCAGGCTGGACTGCCGGGACGGCTCCCTCTGTCCCTCCAGGCCGGCATCAACAGTCATCGGGCGCGCTCTCCTTCGCAAGGGCGGTGACCGACGAGGTCTCGCCGCACCGGGAACGGAAAAACGGGGGCAAATATCCTGTAATCCGTCTAGATCTCTGGGAACAGTAACGGCCGGTGCGCCCAGTCGGCCCAGAAAATGGGCTGACATTAACTCGATGCGATGATCGCGCCAGGACAAGGTTTATCCGGACGGCCGACGGCATTGCGGCTTATGTGGCGCCCTGGCCGTACGGGTCGGACCGCACCCGGATCTGCGGCGACGGGACCGGCCCGTTCTCCCCGCCACAGAACCTGGCGATTCATGCGGTCCGGCACACCGGGGCGGCGGCGAGCGCGGCGATCGGGCTGTTGCCCGCGGCCGGCAGCGGCTGTTCGCCGGTGTTCGGGACCGCGACGGGGCGAACGGCCGGGCCCGGTGGTGACCACGCCGCCCGGCGGCTGTCGTCATCGCGCTGACCGGCACTCGGTTCGTCAGGGCTCGCCGCGCGGATGCGAGACTTTGCCGGATTCGTACAACGAGCCGGAACAGGTGGAGCACGCGATGGATGAGGCACGAGCGCGCGAGATTCTGACCGCGGCGGGACTGCCGGACGACGCGGAGCTGCTGGCCCTGGGTGAGAATGCGGTGTTCTCCACCGGCGATCTGGTGGTCAAGGTCGGCCGGGACGCGAAATGGGACCCCGAACTACTGGGCCGCGCACGGCACGAGGTCGCTCTCGCGGCCTGGCTCGCGGAGTGCGGCATTCCCGCCGTGCGCGCCGCGGAGGACGAGGCGCGGTCGGTCGACGGCCATCCGGTGACGCTCTGGCACCGGCTGCCCGCCGCCGTACGCCCGGCGGAACCGGCTGATCTGGCGTCGCTGCTGCGACTCGTCCACGCCCTGCCCTCTCCGTCGTTCAAGCTCCCGCCCCGGGAACTGCTCGGTGGCGTGGAGCGATGGCTGCGGATCGCGGGCGAAGCGATCGACCCGGCCGACGCCGCGTATCTGCGCGAGCGCAGGGACGGCTTCAGCACGGCCGCCGCCGCGCTCACCCCGCATCTGCCGCCCGGCCCGGTCCACGGCGACGCGCTGCCGCGCAACGTGTATGTCGGACCGGAGGGACCGGTCCTGGTGGACCTGGAGACGTTCTCCTCGGACCTGCGGGAACACGATCTGGTGGTCATGGCCCTGTCCCGGGACCGGTACGGCCTGTCGGCCGAGGCATACGACTCCTTCACGGCGGCGTACGGCTGGGACGTGCGCGACTGGGACGGCTGCGCGGTCCTGCGCGGCGCCCGCGAGACGGCGAGCTGCGCCTGGGTCGCCCAGCACGCCCCGACCAACCCCAAGGCCCTGGCCGAATTCCGCCGCAGGGTCGCGTCCTTGCGCGACGCGGATCCGGAGGTGCGCTGGTACCCGTTCTGACGGCGCGCCGGGCGTCCGCCGCCGCGCGCCCGCCCGTGGCCGGCCGCCGTGGACAGAACAGCCGGGGCGTGTGGCGAAAGCAGCGCCGTCCGCCGGGAGGGCGGGGCTCACGGCGGCCGGTGCGTGCCATTTCGCGAGGCGGAGGATCACGTCGTCGATGGCCCGGACGTACATCGTCGATGGCCCGGACGTACATGGATGGCTCCGACAACGCCGCGCGTGTGCGTGCCGGGCCTCGCGAGCCGGGCGGGGCTTTCGCGACACGCGCTACGACACCGTCGGCACCGGCTCCCTCAGCGGCCAGGCCCCGTCGACTATCGCTTCCGCATTGCCCTTCCGGCGCAGGAACTGCTGGAAGTCCTTCGCCCATTCCGCGTACCAGCGGACCTGACGCTCGTGCAGCTCCGCCGGGGCCAGCGCGGCCACCGAGGCGTGCCGCGAGGCTATCGCCGAGGCCACCCGTACGGCCGCCAGCGCGTCGGCCGCCGCCTCGTGGGCGGTGCCGAGCACCACGCCGTACTCCGCGCAGACCGCCTCCAGCGTGCGCTTGCCCCGGCGGTAGCGGTCGACGGCGCGGTCGATCGTGTACGGGTCGATCACCGGCCCGACCGGGTCGAGCGCCGGCAGCCCGTGCCTGCGCAACTCCGCGGTGAGCAGCGTCAGGTCGAAGGGCGCGTTGTACGCCACCACGGGTACACCGCGCGACCAGTACGCGGCCAGCGTCTCCGCGATCTCGGCGGTCACCTCGCGCACCGGCCTGCCCTCGGCCGCCGCGCGCTCGTTGCTGATCCCGTGGATCGCGGACGCCTGGGCCGGGATGAGGATGCCGGGGTCGGCGAGCCAGGTCCGCTGCCGTATCACCTCACCGCCCCGGACCTCGACCACCGCGGCCGTGACGATCCGCGCCTCCAGTGGCTCCGTGCCTGTCGTCTCCAGATCGAAACCGACCAGCGGCTCCCCGTCCCAAGTCATCGTGGCTCTCCCTCATGATGCGCTGCCGCATTCCCCGTTGTTTCCCGTCTGGAAAGAACCCTCGCACGGGCCACTGACAACGACCCCGGCCGCGGGTTGCCCGGCAGAGGCGCGGGAGGGGCGCGCGAGGGCACGGAAGGGCGGCCGAGGGCGGTAATCCGCTCAGGAGACCGGCCTGGAATCCGTCCAGACCAATTCGAACTCCTCGCGGTAGGTCTGGAAAAGACCGCGCTCGGTGTCCTGTCCCGCACGCACGACCTCGCGCCCGCCGCCCCGCAGCACCAGCACCGGCGCCTCCATGCCCCGGGCGCTGCGCAGATACGACTGGACGACCGCGAGTCCGTCGGGGCCGTCCCCGTCGACCAGGTAGGCCGTGAAGCGCGGCGTCTCGTCGAAGACATGGATCTGGAAGGCGCCGGGGTCGCGGAGCTGGGCGCGCACCCGGCGCATGTGGAGGATGTTCATCTCCACCGTCCGGCTCAGCTCGCCCTTCTTGAGGCCCAGTTCGCGCTCGCGGCGCCTGACCGCGCTGCTCGCCGGGTTGAGGAAGACCAGCCGTATCCGGCAGCCCGACCCGGCGAGGCGGATCAGCCGGCGTCCTGAGAAGTTCTGGACGAGGAGGTTGAGGCCGATCCCGATCGCGTCGACCCGCCTGGCCCCGCCGAACAGGTCCTCCGCAGGCATCTGGCGCTGGAGCCTGACCCGGTCGGAGTGGACCGAGACCACGTCCGCGTACCGGTCGCCCACCAGGTCTTCCACCGCGTCCACGGGAAGCCGGCCGGCCGACGGCGATCCGCTGCCGGCGCCCAGGATCTCCAGCAGCCGGGCCGAGGCCCGCTCGGCCTGGGCGAGGACGGTCTCGGAGAGCGCCCGGTTGCGGGAGACGACGTTGCGCGCGACCTCCAGCTCGTCGAGCGCCAGCTCCACGTCGCGCCGGTCGTCGAAATACGGCTGGAAGCAGGGCCAGTGCTGGACCATCAGCTCCCGCAGCTGCGGCAGCGTGAGGAAGCTCAGTACGTTGTCGTCCGCGGGGTCGAGGAGGTAGCCCTTGCGGCGCGAGACCTCCCGTACGGCAACGGCGCGCTGGACCCACTCCTGGCCGGCCGGACCGGCCGCCGCGACCACCCACTCCTCGCCGTGCACGGGTTCGTAGATGGGCCGCAGGACCGCGGCGACGACCGTGCGCAGCCGCTGTTCCACCAGATTCAGCCAGATATAGGCGCGGCCGGCCCGCTGCGCGCGCGTACGGACCTCGCTCCAGGCGTCCGCGCCCCAGTTCAGCTCCGCACCGATCTCCACCGGTCGCGCGACAGAGACCGCTCCGGGCGGAATGTCGCCGGACTCCCCCTCGTGACCTGAGTCACCGGGGGGTAGCTCCAGCCCTCCCGAACTCACCCGCGCACCGCCTTCTCTCCCCTTCAACGATCAAGGAAGCGTACTCCGGAGTACCGGGCCGACGCAGCCCGATGGCCAGGCTGCCTCGCCAACTGCCCGCATCGAAAACGTGGTTCCCGGCGGCGGAGTTCCCCGGAGTGAACCGGTTCATGGCGGTCGCGCCCGGTGTACGCCCGCCCTTTCCGCCCGCGCTGTGCCCCCGTGCGCGGGTCCACGTCCGGGACGACGCCGCGTAGCGTGAAGTTGACCCCGGCAAGAACCCACCGGGTTCCTAGGTGGTTGCCCGATTTTCGGGGAAGATCTGACTCAAGTGCCCCGCAGCACCCGGATCAGAAACGGAAGAGTCCTCCCTATGCAGGTCTGGCCGGGACAGACGTATCCCCTCGGTGCCACGTACGACGGCGCCGGTACCAATTTCGCGGTCTACTCCGAGGCCGCCGACCGGATCGAGTTGTGCCTGCTGCACGACGACGGTTCGGAGACGGCGGTGGAGCTGCGCGAATCCGACGCCTTCGTCCGGCATGCCTACCTGCCGGGCGTGATGCCCGGCCAGCGGTACGGCTTCCGGGTCCACGGGCCTTACGAACCGGAGCACGGGCATCGCTGCAACTCGGCGAAGCTGCTGCTCGATCCCTACGCCCGCGCGATCAGCGGCAGCGTCGAGTGGGACGAGTCCGTGTACGGGTACCACTTCGGCAAACCGGACTCCCGCAACGACATGGATTCGGCGCCGCACACGATGTCGTCCGTCGTCGTCAATCCGTACTTCGACTGGGGTGACGACCGCCCACCCAGGACGGAATATCACAAAACGGTGCTGTACGAGGCCCATGTGAAGGGCCTCACGATGCTCCATCCCGAACTCCCGGACGAACTGCGCGGTACGTACGCCGGGCTCGCCCACCCCGCGGTCATCCAGCATCTGACGGAACTGGGTGTCACGGCGCTGGAGCTGATGCCCGTACACCAGTTCGTCAACGATCACCGTCTGGTGGACGCGGAACTGGCCAACTACTGGGGCTACAACACCATCGGCTTCTTCGCCCCGCACAACACCTACGCGTCGTGGGGCGACCGCGGCGAACAGGTCCTGGAGTTCAAGCAGGCCGTGAAGGCGCTGCACGAGGCCGGGATCGAGGTCATCCTCGACGTCGTCTACAACCACACGGCGGAGGGCAACCACCTCGGTCCCACGCTCTCCTTCCGCGGGCTGGACAACGCCCAGTACTACCGGCTCAGCGAGGACGCCCGGTACTACACGGACACCACGGGCACCGGCAACTCCCTTCTCATGCGCAGCCCGCACGTCCTGCAGCTGATCATGGACTCGCTGCGGTACTGGGTGACCGAGATGCACGTCGACGGATTCCGCTTCGACCTCGCGGCCACGCTGGCCCGCCAGTTCCACGAGGTGGACCGGCTCTCGTCCTTCTTCGACCTCGTGCAGCAGGACCCGGTGGTGAGCCGCGTGAAGCTGATCGCCGAGCCCTGGGACGTGGGCGAGGGCGGTTACCAGGTGGGCAACTTCCCGCCGCTGTGGACGGAGTGGAACGGTAAGTACCGCGACACCGTACGGGATCTGTGGCGCGGCGAGCCCCGGACGCTCGCCGAGTTCGCGTCCCGGCTCACCGGCTCCTCCGACCTGTATCAGGACGACGGGCGCCGGCCACTGGCCTCCATCAACTTCACCACCTGCCACGACGGTTTCACGCTGCATGATCTCGTCTCGTACAACGACAAGCACAACGAGGCCAACGGCGAGGGCAACCGGGACGGCGAGAGCCACAACCGGTCGTGGAACTGCGGCGCCGAGGGCGAGACCGACGATCCGGAGATCGTGGAGCTGCGCGAGCGGCAGATGCGGAACTTCATCGCGACGCTGATGCTGTCGCAGGGCGTGCCGATGCTCAGTCACGGCGACGAGTTCGCCCGTACACAGGGCGGCAACAACAACGCGTACTGCCAGGACAACGAGGTCTCCTGGGTCCGCTGGCCCGAACCGGGCACGGAGACCGGCACCGGCATGCTCGCCTTCACCCGGGCGCTGGCTCTGCTGCGGCGCGAGCACCCGGTGTTCCGGCGCCGGCGCTTCTTCCACGGGCGTCCTGTGGAGGGCACGCACGACGAGCTGTCGGACATCTCGTGGTTCACGCCCGAGGGCGATGCCATGACTCAGCAGGACTGGCAGGCAGCGCATGCCAAGGCCATGACGGTCTTTCTGAACGGGAACGCCATCTCGGAGCCGGGACCGCGCGGTGAACGGATCTCGGACGACTCGTTCCTGATGATGTTCAACGCCAGCAGCGAGGTGCTGGCGTTCATGGTGCCCGCCACCCACGGCGAGCAGTGGCAGGTCGTGGTGGACACGTCCCGCCCCGAGGGCGTGCCTCCGGGGCAGGGGCCGAAGGTCGACGGGGGCGAGCGGGTCACCATGATCGGCCGCAGCATGACGGTGCTGATGCGTCCGGCGTAGCCACGGCGTGCGTGGGCGGACGAGGGGCGGCCCGACACGGGGCGTAAAGCGATTGCCGGGCCGCCCGGCCGGTGCTGAAGTGGCCGGATGGATCACGGTGCGGTGCTCATGGACCACGAAGCGGTGCTCGCGGCGTTCGACCGGCAGCTCAGGCGGACCCCGCCGGCCGACAGCCCCGGGGCGCGGGTGGAGCGTGTCGGCTCCGTCGTACGGCAGTCCGGCGCCGGCCACGTCTGGAACGGCGTGCTCTGGTCGGACCTCGCCGAGGACACCGCCGACGAGGCGATCGCGGCCCAGGTCGCCCACTTCGGCGCGCTCGGCGTCCCGTTCGAGTGGAAGCTCTACGCGCACGACCGGCCCGCCGATCTCGCGGACCGGCTGCTGGCGGCCGGGTTCGTCGCCGAGCCGGCGGAGGCGCTCATGGTCGCGGAGGCCGACAGGCTGTCGGCGGATCCCGTCCTTCCCGAGGGCGTACGGCTGGTCCCGGTGACCGACGCGGCCGGTGTCGACCTCCTGGCACGTGTCCACGATGAGGCCTTCGGCAGGCCGAGCGGCCCGCTGAGGCAGCGGCTGCTGGCCCAGCTCGCCGAGACTCCGGACCGGGTCGCCGCGGTGGTGGCCATGGCGGGCGAGGTGCCGGTCAGCGCGGCGCGGATGGAGTTGCCGCCGGGCCGCGACTTCGCCGGACTGTGGGGCGGCGGCACAGTGGCGGGCTGGCGCGGGATGGGCGTGTACCGGGCGCTGGTCGCCCAGCGTGCCCGTATCGCGGCTGCCCGGGGCTACCGCTACCTCCAGGTGGACGCGTCGGACGAGAGCCGCCCGATCCTGCGCAGGCTCGGCTTCGCGACGCTGAGCACGACCACGCCGTACGTGTTCACGCCGCCCCGTCTCGCACCGGGCGCGGGCAAACCGTAGATCGTATCTTCGACCGCATCGCGCCCATCCGCACGCATGAACGAATGACAAAAACGGCTCCAGGTGGGGTACGAACGTTCGTATGACGCCCACCGCGACCTACCGGCTCCAGATCCAGCCGGACTTCCCCTTCTCGGCCGCCGCGAAAGCGGTGCCCTATATCGCCGCGATCGGGGTCTCGCACCTGCACCTGTCGCCGGTGCTGGAGGCCGTCCCCGGGTCGGCACACGGCTACGACGTCGTCGATCACTCCCGTGTACGGGCCGAACTCGGCGGCGAGGAGGGGCTGCGGAAGCTGGCCCGTACCGCGCGCGAGCACGGCCTCGGCCTCGTCCTCGACATCGTGCCGAACCACATGGCGGCCGCGCCCCGCCACAACAAGGCACTCTGGGAGGTGCTGCGCGAAGGCCAGGACTCCCCGTACGCCCGCTGGTTCGACATCGACTGGACGGCGGGCGGCGGCAAGGTGCTGCTGCCGGTGCTGCCGGGCCCGCTCGGGGGTGAGCTGGCCGAGCTGCGGGTGGAGGACGGGCAGCTGTGCCACGGCGAACAGCGGTTCCCGCTGGCGGCCGGCACCGAGGATCTGCCGCTGCCCGGGCTGCTGGACGCCCAGCACTACCGGCTCGCCTGGTGGCGGCTGGCCCGTACAGAGCTGAACTACCGGCGCTTCTTCACCATCTCCGACCTGATCGGGGTACGGGTGGAGGACCCAGAGGTCTTCGCCGCGACCCACGCCAAGATCCTGGAGCTGGTACGCGACGGAGTCGTCGAGGGGCTGCGCGTCGACCACCCGGACGGGCTCGCGGACCCGCAGGAGTACCTGCGCCGGCTGAACGAGGCGACCGGCGGCTGCTGGACGGTGGTGGAGAAGATCCTCACGGACGGCGAAGCGCTGCCGGCCGGCTGGCCGGTCGCCGGCACCACCGGCTATGACGCGCTGCGCCACATCGACGGACTGTTCACCGACCCGGTGGGCGCGGAACTGCTGGAGCGGCGCTACCGCGCGTTCGCGAACCCCGCGGGCGATCGCGGCGGCTACTGGGACGCGACCGTCCGCAGGGCCGCGTACAAGGTCGTCGTCCACGAACTGGCCGCGGAGACCGACTTCCTGGTGCGCACGGCGGAGCGCGTCTGCGCCGCGGAGCCCGCGCTGCGCGACCACGCGCCCTGGGCGCTGCGCACCGCGATCCGCGAGCTGCTGGTGCGGGTCCCCGTGTACCGCCCCTATACGACAGCGGGCGGCCCGCTTCCGGAGGCGGCGGAGGCCGCGGTCTCCGAGGAGGCCGTACGGCAGGCGAAGGCGGTGTTCACGGTCGAGCAGGAGGCGACGGCGGTGGACGTGGTGCGCGACCTGGCGCTCGGCAGGCTCGGTACAGGACCCGACCACACCGCGTTCTGCGCGCGTTTCGCCCAGACGTCCTCGGCCCTGCGCGCCAAGTCCGTGGAGGACACCGCCTTCTACCGCTATGTGCCGCTGCTCTCGGCGAACGAGGTGGGCGGCGATCCGGGGGCGCCCGCCGTCAGTCCGGAGCGGTTCCACGCGTACTGCGCGAGGCTCGCGCGCGACTGGCCGGCCACCGGAACGGTCCTGACCACGCACGACACGAAGCGCAGCGCGGACGTACGGGCCGGGATCGCTGTCCTGTCCGAGTGCCCGCAGTGGTGGGACGAACTGCTGGAACAGGTCACGGGCGCGCCCGCGCCCGACCCGCAGGTCGCCTGGCAGGCCTGGCAGACGGCGGTCGGTTTCACCCCGGCAGGCGATGTGCCCGCGCTCGCCACGGAGGGCGGCGCCTCACTGGCCGGGGCGCCCGACGGCGCGCGGATGGCCCCCGCGCTGCTGAAGTCGGTACGCGAAGCCGGGCTGCGGACCAGCTGGACGGAACCGGACCCGGAGTACGAACGTGCCGTGGAGGGGTTCGCGGCGGCCGGCCCGGCGGGTGAGGGGCGGCGGACGGTCGCGGCGTTCACGCGCGCGCTCGCGCCGTACGTGCGGGCGAGCGCCCTGGGCGCGGCGCTGGTGCACCTGACGATGCCGGGCGTGCCCGACCTCTATCAGAGGACGGAGCGCGAGTACGTCGCGCTGGTGGATCCCGACAACCGCGAGCCGTTCAGGACAGGACCGCCCGACGAGAAGACGGTGATCACGACAACGGCGCTGCGGCTGCGGCGCGAACGCCCCAAGGTGTTCGGCGAGTCGGGTACGTACGCGCCGCTGACCGCGAGCGGACGGGCCGCCGCGCACTGCCTGGCGTTCTGCCGCTCGGGCGAGGTCGTCACAGCGGTCACCCGGCTGCCGCTGCGCCTCGCGGAGTCGGGCGGCTGGGGCACCGGTGTGCTGGAGCTGCCCGAGGGCCGGTGGAGCGACGCCTTCGGTTCGCCGGGACGGGAGTTCGAGGGCGGCCCGGCGCATCCGGTGCCGCTGGCCGAGCTGTTCGCGGACCGTCCGGTGGCGCTGCTCAGCCGTCTGCGCTGACGGCCGGACCGCCGCCGGGGCTGACCAGCAGGGTGCGCGGGGACCGCACGGTCAGCCCGGCGCGCACCGGGCGGAAGCCGTCCGCGAGGCGCAGGCCGGGCATGACGTCGAGCAGCGCCCGCAGACCGTGCTCGGCTTCAAGTCCGGCGAGGAGCACGGCAGGACAGAAGCCGTCGCCGAAGGTGAGCTGACCGGGCGCGGCCCTGCCGGGGTCGAAGCGGTCCGGGTCCGGAAAACGGTCCGGGTCCCGGCCCGCGGCCCCGATCAGGCACGCGACCCGCGCGCCGGCCGGCACCGTGCCGCCGCTCAGCCGCACGTCCGCCACGGTGTGGCGCAGCACGAGCGGTACGGGCGGATCGTGCCGCAGCGACTCCGCCCACGCGCGGCCGATCAGCCCGGCCGGCACGGAACCGCCGGGCGTGCCGCGCAGCGTCGCCGACAGATCGGGATCACCGAGCACGCTCGCGAGGAACGACGCGAGGGCCTTCTCCCGCACGGCGGTCCGCGCGGCGCACGGCCCCGCGGGCCCCGCGTGGGCCTCGCGACCACGCAGGAGGCGTGGCATGTCCCGGTACGGCACTCCGACGGCGGTGGCGAGCGCGCCGATCGGCAGCCAGCGGCAGAACTCCGCGACGAGATCGGCCGTTTCCCGCCCGGCGATCCGCCGCGCCAGCACGTACGCCGTCCGCTGGACGACGTCGGGCAGGTCCGGCGCCACGGGAGCGAAGTGCGCCGCGCAGGCCGGATCGCCGGGGCGCTGCACTCCCGTGAACCGCGAATCGGTGAGCGCGGTCGCGACATCCGCGTACCGGCTGAGCAGCCAGGCGGCGCGGGACCGGTCGTAGACGAGCGGGAATCTCTCCCGCAGGAGCCGGTAGTACGGGTACGGATCGCGTCCGGCGCCGTGCCCGGCGAACTCCGGCACGACGCGTCGAACCGGCGGACCGCCCGTGCGCTCCACCGGGCCGCTCGTACGCTCCGCCTCGGCGGCCGGCCGGAGCGGCGGCGCGGAGCGTACGGGCTTCCGGCCCGGCGCCGGGGCCGGCGGGTCAACCGGCATGTGCGGCCCCCTGACCGGGTCGGGCGCGCCTGGTCGTCGGCGCGCGATTCCTCCCAAGCCGACCACCGACGGCGGCGCGGCGCAGGTGGCGTGCGGCCGTACGGGTGACGGGGCGGGCGCAACGGCCTTGACCGCGCGGGGGAAAATCCGTAGCCGGCGCGGTGTGGAGCCGCGGCTCATGGAGTGGTGGCTCAATGTGCGGCGGCTCGTGGAGCGGTGGCTGGGTGCGCGGCGCTCACTGCGCGGGGACTCAGTGCGCGGGGACTCAGTGCGCGGGGACTCAGTGCGCGGGGACTCAGTGCGCGGGGACTCAGCGTGCGGCGATACGGAAGCTCATCTGGCCGAAGCTCACGAGGTCGCCGTCGCCCACCAGCGCCGTGCCGGTCACCCGGCGCCCGTTGACCGTCGTCCCGTTGGTGGAACCGAGATCACGCAGCACCCACTGGCCGCCCCGCAGGCTCAGTTCGGCGTGCAGCCGCGAGACGGTGTCGTGGCTGAGCCGCAGTGCGTTCACCGGGTCGCGGCCGATGCGCAGCGGATACGGGCCCGGCTCGGGCAGCAGCAGTTTCGGCAGCTTCTCGGCCTGCCACGCCCCGCGCAGCCGCTGCGTGAAACCGGAGACGCCGCTCACCGCGCCCAACAGCCGCCGCGACCAGCGGCCTCCGGTTCCGGTCTCCAGGTCCTGGGTGAGCGGTTTCAGCTCGTCTGCCCTGCGGGCGGCCAGCGCCAGGTCCATCCGGCGCAGGAAGGTGTCGTGCGACAGCTTGCCCTGCGCCGCGCCTTCCCTGAGCACCGCGAGGACACGGTCACGCTCGGCGTCCGAGAGCCGAGCGGGATATGTGTAGGGCTCGAAGGAGGACGTCACACGTGCGATTGTCGGACGGAAGGGGGTGAGGTGTCCAGACACCTCGTGACAAGAGTCGCTTCCCCTGCCGTTTCCGGGGTCTCGACGGCCGCGGCGGGCCCTCTTCAATTCCGGTGTCGCCGTGCGGAGTCCGCTGTAATCTGTCGCCTCTTTCCGGTCTTTCACCACCCGCGAGAGGCGGACCGCTTGACCTCGGCGACACCGACACCGGCACCAGCGCCTGACCAGGACAGCGGCATCCCCGCCGGCGTGACCGTACGGCACCTCACAGGACCCGGCGAGCTCGACCTCTTCTGCCGGCTGTCCTACCTCCTCGACCACGAACTCGCGGACGATCTGGCCGCCGGCCGCCGCCGGCCCACGGCCATGTGGGTCGCGCTGGAGGGCGACCGGCTCCTCGCCCGCGCCGCCTGGTGGACCTCGGCGGCCGGCCGGGACCCGCTCGCGCTCGACTGCCTCGACGTGTTCGACGTGGACGACACGTTGCCCGATCCGTATCGCTCCGAGGTCGCGCTGCGGCTCCTGGAGACCGCGACCGCTCAGGTCGTACCGGCGGGCGCGCCCCGGCCCGAATACGGCCGCTTCCTGCCGTCCGACTGGCGCGAGGACCCGGCCGCACGCGCGGTGGTCGAGAACAGGACGCGCGTCCTGGAGCGCACCGGCGCGCGGCTGCTCGTCGAGCGGCTGCGGCTGGAGTGGCGCGCGGGCACGCCGGTACCCGCGGATGACGGCACGCTCGTCTTCCGGCCCGCGGACGACCGCGAGGAACTCCTCTCGCTGATGACCGCGGTCCTGGAGGGCACACTCGACGCGCACAGCCGCGCCGAACTCGACTCGGGGATGTCCGCGCGCGAGGCCGCGGAGCGGCAGTACGCGGAGGAGCTGACGGCGTACGCGTCACCGCGCGCGTGGTGGCGGATCGCCCAACTGCCTTACACCGGCGAGCCGGTGGGGTTCGTCATTCCCGCGCGCAACAGCTACCGCCCGATCATCGCGTACATCGGTGTGCTGCCCGCGCACCGCGGCCGGGGCCATGTGGACAGGATCCTCGCGGAGGGCACGCGGGTGCTCGCCGCCGAAGGCGTGGAGCAGATCCGCGCGGCGACCGATGTGGCCAACGTCCCGATGGCGAGGGCCTTCGAGCGGGCCGGTTACGTGAACTTCGCGCGTGCGATCAACATGGTCTGGGACGCGGAGGCCGGATAAACCGGACCGGGCCGCCGGACAAGGCTGCCGCGCGGGGGAACACTCGCGCGCCCATTCGGAGTGATGACCGGGCCCCGGGCCGAGTCTCTTGTCACCATGAGAGGGACAAGTGCCGACGACAAGGGGGAACCGCCCGTGCAGTTCGAGGTGTGGGCGCCGCAGGCGCAGGACCGGGTCGTGCTCCGGCTGGCGGACGACGACGTGCCGATGGAGCGGAACAGCGAGCGGGACGGCTGGTGGACCGCACAGGCGCCCGCCGCCGACGGCAGCCGGTACGGTTACGCGCTCGACGGCGGGCCCGTACTGCCCGATCCGCGCTCGCGCCGCCAGCCGGACGGTCCTGACGGAACGAGCGCGGTCGTGGACCAGGGCACGTTCCACTGGCGCGCGCCCTGGGAGGGCCGGGCGCTGCCCGGCGCCGTCCTGTACGAGCTGCACGTCGGCACCTTCACCCGCGAGGGCACCTTCGACGCGGCCGCCGCGCACCTCGGTGAGCTGGTCGAGCTGGGCATCACGCACGTCGAGTTGATGCCGGTCTGCCCGTTCCCCGGGGTCCACGGGTGGGGCTACGAGGGGGTGTCGCTGTGGGCGGTGCACGAACCGTACGGCGGCCCCGAGGGCCTGAAGCGTTTCGTGGACGCGGCGCACGGCCTCGGTCTGGGGGTCGTGCTCGACGTCGTCCACAACCATCTCGGTCCCGCCGGTAACTACCTGCCGCGGTTCGGCCCGTACTTCACCGACACGCACCACACTCCGTGGGGCGCCGCGGTCAATCTCGACGCTCCCGGCTCCGACGAGGTCCGTGCCTATCTGCTGGGCAGCGCGCTGGCGTGGCTGCGGGACTACCGCCTCGACGGGCTGCGGCTGGACGCCGTACACGCGCTCGCCGACAACCGGGCGCTGACCTTCCTGGAAGAGCTGTCCACGGCCGTCGACGGGCTCGCCGCGGACCTCGGCCGTCCGCTGTTCCTGATCGCCGAGTCCGACCAGGGTGATCCCCGTACCACCACACCGCGCGCCCAGGGCGGTATCGGGCTGCACGCGCAGTGGAACGACGACTTCCATCATGCCCTGCACACCTCGCTCACCGGCGAATCACAGGGCTACTACGCCGACTTCGCCCGCGAGCCGGTGGCCGCGCTCGCCAAGACGCTCACGCACGTCTTCTTCCACGACGGTACGTATTCGAGCTTCCGCGGCCGGACGCACGGCCGCGCGGTCAACCGCAAGAAGACACCGGGGCAGCGCTTCCTCGGGTACGCGCAGACCCACGACCAGATCGGCAACCGCGCGCTGGGCGACCGGCTCTCCGCCACCCTCTCCCCCGGCCTGCTCGCCTGCGCCGCCGCGCTCGTCCTGACGGGCCCGCACACCCCGATGCTCTTCATGGGCGAGGAGTGGGGCGCGTCCACCCCTTGGCAGTTCTTCACCGACCACCCCGATCCGGTACTGGCGGAGGCCGTACGCAACGGCAGGCGAAGGGAGTTCGCGGCGCACGGCTGGGCGGAGGAGGACATCCCCGATCCGCAGGACCCGGCCACCCGCGAGCGCTCCTGCCTCGACAGGACGGAGAAGACAAAGGAGCCGCACGCCCGACTGCTGTCGTGGCACCGCGAGTTGATCGCCCTGCGGCACTCTCTGCCGGACCTCTCCGACCCCGACCTGGCGGCGGTGAAGGTCGCGTACGACGAGGACGCCCGCTGGCTCGCCTGCCGCAGGGGCGACCTGCGGATCGTGGTCAACCTGTCCCGCGAACCGGCGCACATCCCGCTGGGCGCCGGCGGCCGCGTCCTCGCGTCCTGGCTGCCGGTGGAACCACCGGACGAGGAAGGGGTGTTGCGGCTGCCGCCGGAGTCCTGCGCGATCCTGGCCGAGGGTTGGAACGGGACTGCCTGAGCGTGTGCGGACGCGGGTGCCGAGTTGTAGCTGTCAGACCGGGGGATCCTGCGCGGCCAGCCTCTCCAGCAGCTCCTGGAAGTCGTCGCCGACGACGATGCGCAGCCCCTCGCCGTCCCGGTCCTCGTCGCTGAGCTGGGTGAGCGTGCCGCCCCGCCACCAGTAGACGTACGGGCTGATCGCTCCCGGGGTGTCCTCGTAGCCGGACGCGGCGAACGACGCCATGGCGTTCAGCGACGGGATGACGGAGGTGTCGCGGATGACGTGAAAGGCCAGCTGGTGGCGGAACGGCATGGCGACGAGCGCTCCGTCCGGGGTGAGCGGTCGGCCCGTGACCTGTTGGACGACCGATTCCAGCGCGAGGACCCGGCTCGCGGTGTAGAACGAGTCGCCGAGGACCACCTCGAACCGCATTCCGTCGGAGTCCCTGACGGTCTCGCGCGCTTCGAGCGGCAGCTCGCGGAGGTTGTGCAGGGCCCGCTCGCGCAGCTGCTGGATCTCGCCGAGCTGTTCCAGCGCGTCGCCGGTGAGCATCATGACGCTCTCCGGGAGGTCGAGGGCGAGGACCTCGTACAGCCCGGGGGCGACGAAGCGCGCGTAGCCGAAGGCCTGCGGGTCAAGGCCCTCCCGGCCGATCACCCGGGGGTAGAGCTGGGAGCGGATCTGTTCGGGCGGCAGGACGTCGAGAGCGGAGGGGCCGTCCATGGTGCGCAGGACCATGCCCGCGTGCTGACGGGCCAGCTCGCCCCAGACGCGGGTGCCGCGGTCGTCGTTGTGGCAGACGGCGGCGAGATTGCCGAGGCCGAAGTGGCGGTCCGCGCTGTCGGTGACGACATCCGCGTAGACGGTGACCTCGAGGCCGTGTTCGGCGAACGCCTCGCGGACCTGGGAGCGGAACCACGCGGCTTCGTTCACGGAGAAGAAGGCGAACGCGGGGTCCCGGGGCGTGTCGCGTCCGTCACGCCTCGGCCTTCTCCGGAACAACCCCACGCCATCGCCTCCGCCTGCCCGCCCGCGCCCGTGATCCTCGATCTCCCGCTGCCTCGATGCTACGGCTGTCCGGTGGTCCCCGGCAGGCCCGCGGTCGCCCGTCCCGCCACACCGGCGCGCGGGTGCCCGCGGGTGCGCTCGGATCAGGTCAGCCGGACGACGAGATCCGCGCGGTCACGGCACCTGGCGACCAGCAGGGCGTTGGCCTCGTCGGATTCACGGACCCAGCGCTCGGCGTACGCCCGCTCCTTTCCGTAGCGCACGTGCCGGTCCACGAGCCGGCGTACCCGCACCTCGGGGTCGAGGTCCACGAACCACACCTCGTCGAGGAGCGCGCGCACCGCGCTCCACGGGCCCTCGTCGTGCAGCAGGTAGCTGCCTTCGGTGATGACGAGGGGGATGTCGGGCGGTACGGGAACGCTGCCCGCGACCGGCTCTTCCAGGGAGCGGTCGAAGGCGGGGGCGTAGACGACGGTGCCCGGCTCGGGAGCTCGCAGACGGGTGAGGAGGGCGGCGTAGCCGGCGGCGTCGAAGGTGTCGGGGGCGCCTTTGCGGTGCGCGCGCCCCAGGCGGCGCAGCTCGGCCTGGGCGAGGTGGAAACCGTCCATGGGCACGAGCGCGGCCCGTGCGCCGAGGCTGTCGGCGAGCTGGGCGGCGAGGGTGGACTTGCCCGCGCCCGGCGCGCCCACGATGCCGAGGACGCGGCGGCGGCCGGGGACGGCGAGGCGGCGCGCACGGTCGGTGAGTTCCGCGAGTGCGGCGGGCTGCCGCGGGTCCGGGGCGGCGGCCGTTCGCGCGTCCGTGGCGGGGGCGGTTCGCGCTTCCACGGCCGCGTCCGGGGCGGCGGCCGTTCGCGTACCGGCCGCCGCGGTCCGCCGCGGGTCGGTGCCCGCGGTCTCCGGCGCGTCGGTTCCGGCAATGCGCTGCGCGTCCATACAGCGCATTGTCCCATCCGCTGGGCGCCTTGCCGATCGGCAAGTCATACGTATAACGTTCCTCGCATGTCACATATCGCCCTGGTCACCCTGGTCGTCGACGACTACGACAAGGCCATCGCCCACTACACCGGCGCTCTCGGTTTCGAACTGGTCGAGGACACCGACCGGGGCGAAGGCGCCCGCTGGGTCGTGGTCCGGCCGCCCGGCGCGGACGGCGCGACCTCGCTGTTGCTCGCCCGCGCCACGAACGACGCGCAGCGCGCGGCCGTCGGCGCGCAGACCGGCGGCCGGGTCGGCTTCTTCCTGCACACCGAGGACTTCGCCCGTGACCACGCCAGGATGCTGGCGGCGGGGGTCCGCTTCCTGGAGGAGCCCCGGCACGAACCGTACGGCTCTGTCGCGGTGTTCGAGGACCTGTACGGCAATCGCTGGGACCTCCTGCAACCCGCGTAGTCACACGTGCGGCACCTACCCATAGGGTTGCCGCCCATGACGGACCCCGCCCTGGCCCTGCTGAGGCAGCAGCCACATCTCGCCGAACTCGCCGCGCGTTCCTTCCACTTCGATCTGCGCAGGACCGAACACCACGAGCCGGTACGGCTGGCTTCGGGAGCCCCGCTGGAGGCGGTCGCGGGGGACGACACGGGCGGAACGTACTTCGTGTGCGGCGGCGGTGCCGTTCTCTACGCGTCCTCGGAGGGCAAGGCCGGGCTGATCGGTGACAGTGTCACCGAGGCCCTTGAGGTGATCGTCGGACTGCCCGGCTGGTCCGGCCGCGACTGCTTCCGGCCGCTGGGGGACGAGGACGGCCTCGCGTCCGCTGCCTCGCCGGAGGCGGCGAATGCCCACGCGTACCTGTCGGAGACGGCCGCCCCGCGGGCGGAGCTGCTTGCCGGGCTGGGACTTCCCGCGCGCTCCCCCGCCGAACTGGTCGCCCGGCTGCGAACCGCCCTGCTCCGTACGGATCTTGGCCATCTCCTGCTCAACGCGCGGGAGGGCCTGGCCTACTCGCATCTGAACGGCCCTACGCGGCCGCCGCGGTGGGAGACGGTGCTCGCGCCGGGCCTCGCCGACCTCCGGCTGATGCGGTCGGATCCCGCTTCCTGGCCCGAGGTCGCGCCGGACGCCGGACGCCGGGCCGCAGCGCTGCGCGCCGCGCAGTTCGCGCGCGGTGACGAGAGCGACCTGCCGCTGCTGCGCGTCCTGCTGCGGCACGAGGCGGCCGGCACCGGCATGTCGGAGGAACTGCGCCTGGCGGCCGTGCTGGTGGGCCGCTTCGGCCTGACCGAGGACCTGCCGCTGCTGCACGAGGCGCGTGCGACCGACCCGGAGACGCAGGACGGCCTGTTCGAGCTTCCGCGGGACGCGAGGAGAGTGGCCCGGTGGGCGCGCGCCCTGGACGACGCACGTTTCGGTACGGATCCCGGCGCCGCGTCCCCGCTCCTCTGGGCCCGCCTGGCCTCCCGCCAGGGCCGTACGGAACTGGCCCGCGCGATCCTGATCCGCACCCTGGACGAGGCCGGACCCGACGCACCGCTGCTGGACAGCGTGCGCGGAGGACTTGAGGAACTGGGTGACTTCGCCCAGGCGGCCCGCGCGCAGCGGGCTCTGGCACCGCTCCGGGACGCTCCGTGGGAGCGCGGAACCGCCTGCCTCACACTGGCACGTCTCGAACGGGCGGCAGCCGACCACCCGGCGGCCCGGGCGGCGCTCCGCCGGACCCTGGCTGAGTTGGCGAAAGACGAACGCCCGGTCGACTGGCGGCGGTTCGCGCTCGGCAGGACAGTCACGGAGGAGCACCTGCTGCTGGCCGGTGCCGCGGCCGGGGCGGGCCGGACGGAACTGGCCCACGAGGTGATGGCCGTCGCCGTGGCGCTGCTGGGGGAGTTGCCCGCGCGCTCCCGCGAAACACTGACCGAACTGGCCGACGAAACAGCCCGGTTGATTGTCTCCCCGGCCCCTGACCGGTCGCCGGAGAACTGAGATGAAGCAGGGCGGGCAGACGTTCGCCGGGTACGCCGCGTGCCCGCCGGCGCCGGACGGTACGGTCGTGACGCGGCCCGAGTCGCCTGCGCACAGGACGAGTCCACCGATCCGGGCGGTCCGGACACGTCGCACGGGCAGGGCACGCACAGCGGGCAGCGCGAGTTCAACGAGCGCGGCCGGCGGCACAAGCACGTCGAGCGGGATGAGCAAGGGACCAAGGAGGCCGGCGCGATGAGCCTGGCGCAGCTGCACTACACCTCCGCCCCGCCGGGGCCGGACGGATCGGGCTTCCGATTCACGGCCGTCACACCGGGCCTGCCCCCGTCGTTGCTGACGGAAGCCGAGCGGCTTCTCGGGTACGAGGCGCCGTCCGACGCCTCACGCTCACCCTCCCCTGCCGAACTCGCCTCCTTCCCCCAGGTGTTCAGCCACAGCGTGCTCTCCGACGGGAGCCGGCTGCTGGCCCGTACGGTCCCTACCGGCGCCGGCCACGCCGACGGCCCGGACAACTTCCACGCGCACGTCGTGGTGCTGCCGCCGGGCACGGGGCTGCCGGGCGGCGCGCTTCCCATCACCGCGTGGAACTCCGCGCGGTGGGTGGCCGAGACTCCGCAGGGCGGGGTGCCGGCGCAGTTGGAAGGGCTGCCCGCTTCCGGTCACCTGGGCCGTGACGCGCTGATCGGCTTCGCGGCCTCCCGTGCCTCCCTGCTGGCCGATTTCTTCGCCGGCCTGAGGCAGTTGGGCGGCGAGGCACCGGCTCGGCAGATGGTCCTCATTGAGCGGGACAGCGCCGACGTCGCCCGCTGGATCGCGCTGGCGTCCACCGCGCTCCCGCACCCGAGCGCGGACCGGCTGACGTTCACGACGTACACCCGTCAGCCGCGGCTGGCCGGTCAGCAGATCATCGGCGTCCTGCCGGAGGACGCACGGGCGCACGGACTGACCGGGCACGATCACCGCTATCGGGTGCACGACTGCGTCAACCCCGGTCCGGCGCAACCGTCTTCGGACGCCTGGGCCGAGATCGCCGCGCGTGTCTGGCTGGGCAGGGCACCCGAACTGTTCGCGGAAGCCGCCGCACTGCCCGGCGAGCCCTGCTCGGCGGGCGCGCTCGCCTTCGTGGCGCTCCGCGCGGAGGTCACGGTCGGCTCCCAGGGCCGTACGGAAGCTGCCCTCTGGGCCCGCGAGCACGCACGCGCCCTGGACGAGGATCAGCTGAGCCGTCTCGTCGAGGCGCTGTGCGCGCCGGCCGACGACCGTACGTCGGCCGAATCGGCCGCACTGACAGGCCTGTTCACGGCGCTCAGCGGATGGGCACCGGAAGCGGCGACCACCGCCCTCGGGGCTCTCGCGCTGACCACGGCGGCCCGTATACCGAATCCCGGCCTCGACCTGACGGAGCTGCGGGAGCTGCCCGCCGCCCAACTCACCTCGCTGGCAGACATCTTGGCTCCGGAGCTACGCGAGGGCATCACACAGGACACGGGCCAGGACTACTGGCAGGACGTCCTGCGTCCGGTGGAACTGCTGCGCGTCGCCGTCGCCCTCAACGTGGACTGCGCGGACCTGCTGCCCGGCCTCGCCGACCGGCTGGCACGCGCCCTGCTCGCCGCCCCGGAGGCCGCGTACACCCCGGCCGTCGCCACCGTGCTGGAGGAACACTTCGAGCTGCGCACCGCGCTGCTCAGCCGGCTGGACGCCCTGGCCGTCGCCGATCCGCTCGCCGCCGTCCGGTTGCTCAGTGCGACGCCCCTCGCTTCCACCGGAGTTCAGGTCCTGCCGCAGCTGCGGATGTGCGCGGGCGCGCCCTGGCTGCCCGCCGAGGACGGCGGTGACCGGGGCACCGCCCTGCGGTCCGCGCTGCGTGCCTGCGGTGTCTCGCCGTTCAACGATCCGCTGGTGCTGCGCACCGCGGTCAGGCTGGTGTGGCAGGACAGCGTCCCGACGGCGGGCGAAGCCCTGCGGATGCTCGGCGAGACCGGTTCCGACGCCCACCGCGTGGCGGGCACCTGGCGCGTCCTCGTCCAGGCGGCGCTCGAAGGCGCCTCGGACGACGACGCCCCTCAGCTCGCCCACGACCTGCTGCGCTGCTTCCCCGACGAGCTGTCGCCGCGCGTACGCGGCGCCCTGCTGCTCCTGGAGTTCACCAAAGACCTCGGCTCGGGCAGTGCCGCGCCTCCCTGGACGAGCCGCGCGCTGACCCTGCGGGCCGACGCGGAACCGGTCGAACCGGCCCTGCTCGTCCAGGTGTTCACCACCCTGGCGCACCGCCTGCTCTCCGAGGACCGGCCGGACGGCGAGCTGTACGCGCTGATCCACTCCGGCGATCCGGACCTCCTCGCGGCGTACACCGGGGCCGCGCAGGAGGACCGCGTACGCGACCGGCTGCGCACGTCCCCGGCGTACGCGGCCGACTGTTTCATCGCGTGGAGTTCACTGCCGGGGGCGAACCGGGCCTGGGACGGGGTCCGTACGACCCTGCTGGACAAGGTCCTGCGGCCCGCCGTACGCGCGCTGCCGGAAGGAGACGTCGCCTCCGTCGAGCAGACCCTCCAGCGCGCGGGCGCCCACCGGGCCGAGGAATTCCGCACGTGGAACCGCCCGGGAGCCCTCAGCAGGCTGGGCCGCCGCTTCGGCGCGCTGGGGCGGTCCCGCTGAGGGGCCCGGCCCCACGGCCCTCCGTGCCCGCCGGCACGTGATCCGCACATCGGCACCGAAGGCCGTACCGCGCTACGGTTTATGTGTGGGACCAAGAAGGTGACTATCACTCTCGACGAATCCCTGGTCGAAGCGCTGTCCGGAGCCGCCGAGGAGGAAGGCATCCCACTCTCCCGCCTCGTGGCCGGAGCAGCTGCACGCGAGCTGCGCCTGCGGGCCGGCCGGGCCGTCATCCAGGAGTGGCAGGCAGAACACGGTGCTTTCGCCCCGGAAGAACTCGCCACCGCCCGCGCGGACCTGGCCGCCGCCGACGCCGGGTACCTCAGCAAACCGGGAGCCTCCGCCGCGTGAACATCCCCCACCTGTACGACACCGGGGTGCTCATCGCCATCGACGACGGCGACCGGCACATGTGGGCCCGCCACAGCCTGGCCCTCGAAGACGGCCGCGACATCCACATCCCGTCCGTCGCCGTCAGCCAGGCATGGCGGGACTCCCGCCGCCAGGTCGGACTCGGCGAGTTCCTCGCCGGGTGCCGCGTCGTACCCTTCGGCCTCGAAACCGCCAAGACCGCAGGCATCCTCTGCGGCAAGGCCGGCACCTCCGACATCGTCGACGCCACCGTCGTCACCATGGCAGCCGGTCTCGGCACCACCATCTGGACCTCGGACCCGGACGACATCCGCACCCTCATCGACGCCCAGGACATCAAACCCGCCCCTGTCATCCGCACCGTCTGGCAACCGATGACTTCCGAGGACCAGCTCGTCTCCCAGCGTGGCGCGAATGTCCGGCGGACTCAGCTCACCCTCACCGCAGCAGATCCGGCGCACCCGCCGGCTGATGGCGTACGCGATCATCCGCTTCGCGCTGCTGACGAATCGGCTGACGGTCGTGGCCGTCCCCGGCCACCACGGCGAGGCCGTTCGGCGGGGCGTGACCCGCTACGGCCTCAGCCACGCCGGCTCGGTCAGCGCGGCCCTCTCCGCTTGACACACGGCTTGCTGAAACCGCGAAGGTGCCGGCACAGAATTCCCTGTGCGGGCACCACTCGCGACCATCATCAGCCGGTTAACGGTCAGCCCTCGTCCGGCGTCAGCCGCAGCGAGATGCTGTTGATGCAGTACCGCTGGTCGGTCGGGGTCGCGTACCCCTCGCCCTCGAAGACGTGACCGAGGTGCGAGCCACAGCGGGCGCAGCGCACCTCCGTGCGCGTCATGCCCATCGAGCGGTCCTCGATCAGCTCGACCGCGTCCGTGTCCTTCGGGTCGTAGAAGGACGGCCAGCCGCAGTGCGACTCGAACTTCGTGTCGGAGCGGAAGACCTCGGCGCCGCACGCGCGACAGGAATAGACACCTGTGGTCTTCGTGTCCGTGTATTCACCGACGAAAGCGGGCTCGGTGCCGGCCTGGCGGAGTACCGCGTACTCCGCGGAGGACAACTCCGCGCGCCACTGCTCGTCCGGCTTGTCGATGTCGTACGACATGCGCACTCTCTCTCGGTCAGGCCCTCGGACGGGCGGTCTCGGCTGGGATCTCAGCGGGAAAGACGCGTGAGAATGTCAGGACCGAGGTCCGTGACGTCTCCCGCGCCCATGGTGAGAACGAGATCACCGGGCCTCGCCATTCCCGCGACCACGTCGGGGACCGTGTTCTTGTCGTGTACGGCGGTGACCTCGGCGCCCGCGGCCAGGGCCGCGTCGATGATCAGGCCGCTGGTGACGCCGGGCAGCGGATCCTCGCGGGCCGGGTAGATGTCGAGGACGACCGACGCGTCGGCCAGGGCGAGGGCCTGCCCCATCTCCGTGCCCAGCTCCTGCGTACGGGAGAACAGGTGCGGCTGGAAGACGACCAGCAGCCGGGAGCCGGCCGGGGCGGCCGACCGCATGGCCTCCAGGTCGGCGGTCATCTCGGTGGGGTGATGCGCGTACGAGTCGATGACCTGGACTCCCGCGGCCTCGCCCTTGAGCTGGAGGCGGCGCTTGACGCCGGTGTACGAGCCGATCGCCGAGGCCAGATTGTGCGCGGGCACGGACAGCGCGACCCCGGCGGCCAGCGCCGCGACCGCGTTGAGCGCGTAGTGGCGGCCGGGGACCGAGACCGTGAAGGTCAGGTAGCGGCCGCCGAGCACGACAGTGACCTCGCTGGTCAGACCCCGTGCGGTGATCTTGTGGACCCGCACGTCGGCGTTCTCGGCCTCGCCGTACGTGACCACCGTGAGCGTGGACAGGTCGCGCACCCGCGAGGCCAGCTCGACGGCGCCCGCCTGGTCGGCGGAGATCACCAGCGTGCCGCCGGGGACGATCTTGCCGGCGAACGTTTCGAACGACTCGTAGATCTCGTCCATCGAGGCGTAATTGGCGTGGTGGTCAAGCTCGACGTTGAGGACGATCGCGACCTCGGGGTCGTACTTCTGGAAGCTGCGGTCGCTCTCGTCCGCCTCGGCGACGAAGATCTCCCCTTCGCCGTGCCGGGCGTTGGTGCCGGGCCCCTCCAGGTCGCCGCCGATCGCGTACGAGGGGTCGAGACCCAACTCGGTCAGCGCCACGGCCAGCATGGAGGTCGTGGTCGTCTTGCCGTGGGTGCCCGCGACGGCGATCGAGCGGGTGCCCGTCATCAGGGAGGCCAGCGCGTCGGAGCGGTGCACCACGGGGACGGACAGCTCGGCGGCCCGCACCAGCTCGGGGTTGTCCGCCCGGATGGCGCTGGAGACGACCACGCAGGTCGCGTCGTCCGCGAGGTGGTCGGCGGCGTGGCCGATGTGCACGGTGGCCCCCAGCGCCCGCAGCGCCTGAGCGGTCTCCGACTCCTTCGCGTCACTGCCCGCGACCTTGGCCCCGCGCTGGGCGAGGATCTTCGCGATACCCGACATTCCGGCGCCGCCGATGCCGATGAAGTGCGGCCGTTCCATGGCGGTGGGGATACCGGTACCGGGTGCCATTCGTATGTCTCCAAGGTGCGGGCGAACGTGGTGGAAAAACCGGCCCCCAGCCTATTCGCTGTGCGCGAAGAGTTTGAGCACCGGTACGCCGACCTTGTGGCGGGCCCGGGACGCCCAGTCGCGGTGGAAGAACTCCTCCACGTAGTGGGGCTCGGTCAGCACGATGACCTCGTCGGCGCCCGCGCCGTCCACGACGGCCTTGAGCCGGTCGAGCGGGTGCTGCTCGACGACCTCGCCCACCGCCTCGGAACCCTGTTCCCGCAGCGCCGCCAGCGATTGCGCCAGCGCCAGCTCTGCGGGCCGCCTGGCATCACCGCCCTCCGGCTCGTCGACCTCGCGGCTCGCCTCCTTCAGCTCGCCGTACGCGACATCGTCGATGGCGCGCAGCAGGACGTCGGCCTGGTCGCCCCGGGGCTGCATCAGCACGATGAAGGAGATGACGTCATCCCCGTGGAGGGTGGTGACGAAGTCCACGTCCTCGGGCGTCAGGGGTTTCTCGATCATCAATACGCTTGTGAACACGACAGACGCCCTTCGTCGTTCATGGGCCGCTGTGGCCCCTGCTGAAACCATCCTTCCCCGTGCCCGCACGGGGTCTGCGAGAGTAAGTGTGCCCAGCGGAAGCTAACCGGAACGGGTTGTTCCGCCTCAGGTCCCGCCTCGGGTCCCGTCTCAGGTCAGATCCGACGGTATCGGGTGAAAAGGAAGCCGTCCTCCTCCAGCAGCGACGCCAGTGCGAACCGTTCCGGTACGGCGAGGGCCGGGCCGCCCGCGATGCGCTGCGCGTACCCCGAAGTGAGTGTCGGAGACACCGTCAGACAGAGTTCGTCCAGGGCTCCCGCCGCCACGAACTGCCCGAGCAGCCGCGGGCCGCCCTCCGTGAGGAGCCGCAGGAGACCGCGCTCCGCGAGCGCGCGCACGGCGCGGGCGGGCTCCACCCCGGGTCCGTCCCCGGCGATCACCACGTCGACGCCCGCCTCGCCCGCCGCGCGGACGCGGTCCTGGGGAGCGGCAGCGCCGGTCAGCACCAGGGTGGGAACGACGGGCGCGGTGAAAAGTGGCAGCGAGAAGTCCAGCTCCAGGCTCGCGCTGACGACGGCGATGACGGGCGCGGGCCCCTGGCCGGCCTCCTTGCGGCGCCGGGCGAGCCCTTCCCGGGCACGGGCCGGCCGGTAGCCCTCCTGGCGAACCGTTTCGGCGCCGACCACCACGGCGTCCGCGAGTCCGCGCAGCAGACCGAAGACGCGCATGTCGGCGGCGGAGGAGAGCGGCTGTGAGCGCCCGTCGTGCTGGGCGGCCCCGTCGAGGCTGGAGACCATGTTGGCGCGCACCCAGGGCCCGCCGCCCGCCGACCCCCTGGCCGGGTACGGAGGCGGGTACGCGTACGCCTCGGCCAGTTCGTCGAGCGTCCACTCGCGCTCACGGTCCGCGGTGGAGACTGTCTGGTCGGTCACAGGGAACAGGCGTCGCATGCCGAGCAGTCTGGCACGGCCCTTACAGTTGGGGGTTGTGTCGTCCTCCCCCGCCGCCCCCGGCAACCGCCCGATAGCCGATGCCGGTGCCACAGCGGCCCCGCTCTCCCTCTGCACACGTGAGCCGCGCGTCCCCCCCGACCGGCTGGTCGCCGAACTGGTGCCGCCGCCGCGTTTCGGCTCCGTACGTTTCGACACGTACGTACCCGACCCGAACCAGTCCAGCCAGGCCGAGGCCGTGACGGTCCTGAGCGCCTTCGCGGCCGGTCCGGACAAAGGCCGCACCGCCGGCGGGAGCGCGAGCGGCGGCGGTCTGCGGCGCTGGTTCGGCGGGAAGCCGGCCGCGCCCGCGACCGGGCCCCGGGGGATCTACCTGGACGGCGGTTACGGCGTCGGCAAGACCCACCTGCTGGCCTCTTTGTGGCACGCGACGCCCGCGCCGCCCGAGCTGAAGGGGTTCGGCACGTTCGTGGAGCTGACCAACCTGGTCGGGGCGCTCGGCTTCCAGCAGACCGTAAAGGCCCTCGGCGGTCACCGGCTGCTGTGCATCGACGAATTCGAACTGGACGACCCGGGCGACACCGTGCTCGTCTCGTCGCTCCTGCGCAGGCTGGTCGAGGCGGGCGTGGCACTCGCCGCGACCTCCAACACCCTGCCGGGGAAGCTCGGTGAGGGCCGGTTCGCCTCCGCCGACTTCCTCAGGGAGATCCAGGGTCTCTCCGCGCACTTCCGCACGCTGCGGATCGACGGCGAGGACTACCGCCACCGGGGTCTGCCCGAGGCGCCGCCGCCGTTCACCGACGAGCAGGTCACGCGCGCCGCGTACGCCACCGAGGGCGCGAGCCTGGACACCTTCCCCGACCTGCTGGCGCACCTCGCCAAGATCCATCCGAGCCGGTACGGTGCGCTGACGGAGGATCTTGGGGCGGCCTGTCTGACCGGCGTCGGGCCGGTGCCCGACCAGTCGACGGCGCTTCGGCTCGTCGCCTTCGCCGACCGGCTGTACGACCGGGAGGTGCCCGTGCTGGCTTCCGGTGTCGCCTTCGACCGTCTGTTCAGCGAAGAGATGCTGAACGGCGGTTACCGGAAGAAGTACTTCCGGGCGATCTCCCGGCTGACAGCCCTGGCACGGGACGCGAAAGGGCTGGTCGCCCAGTAGGTTCTCTGCCGTAAGAACGTGCGATCCCGCGCGATGACGCGCGATCCTTTCGCGCGACCAATATCAGAAGGGTTCCACCATGGCCACCACGCGTCAGGCACACACCGTCTGGGAAGGCGACCTCGCCCAGGGCAAGGGCCTCGTCACCTTCGACTCCTCCGGCATCGCGGAGCAGCCGGTCTCCTGGGCCTCCCGCGCCGAGCAGGCGAACGGCAAGACCAGCCCCGAAGAGCTGATCGCCGCCGCCCACTCCAGCTGCTTCTCGATGGCGCTCTCGAACGGCCTCACCAAGGCCGGCACCCCGCCGACCAAGCTGACCACCCAGGCCGAGGTCACCCTGGTGCCCGGCACCGGCATCACCGGTGTCCACATCACGGTGCAGGGCGAGGTCGCGGGTCTGGACGAGGCGGACTTCGTCAAGGCGGCCGAGGACGCCAAGGCGAACTGCCCCGTCAGCCAGGCGCTTTCGGGCACGAGCATCACGCTGAGCGCGTCGCTCGTCTGACACGTACGAACGGGCGCCGGGCAGGGGATTCCCCCTGCCCGGCGCCTTTTTCGGCAATGCGACACCATCCGTAGCCAGTTACTCACTCTCTGCGCCGGGAGCCGACGCCCGCCGCACCGGTCTGCTCCACAGCTGACGCACCCCCGGTGCCGGAAAAGCGGTCGCCGGGAGCGGTGTCCGGTTCGATACGATGAGGAACGCCCGCAATGCCCGGGCGCGCGGCGCTCCGGGGTCCGCCCCGGCACTGGTCGCGGTGCCTCACGTACGTTCGAGAAGGAGCATCCGAGGATGGCTCGACACCTGATCACCAGCGCGCTTCCCTACATCAACGGGATCAAGCACCTGGGCAACATGGTCGGGTCGATGCTCCCGGCGGATGTGTACGCCCGCTATCTGCGTCAGCGCGGTCATGACGTCCTCTACATCTGCGCCACCGACGAACACGGCACGCCCGCCGAGCTGGCGGCGAAGGACGTCGGGCTGCCCGTCGCGGGGTTCTGCGCGCAGCAGCACGGCGTCCAGAAGGCGATCTACGACGGCTTCGGCCTCGCCTTCGACCACTTCGGCCGCAGCTCCTCCCCGGAGAACGCGGAGATCACGCAGCACTTCGCCCGCGCGCTCCAGGAGAACGGCTTCATCGAGCAGCGGGCGATCCGCCAGGTCTACTCGGTGGCCGACGGCCGATTCCTGCCCGACCGCTACATCGTCGGCACGTGCCCGTACTGCGGCTACGACAAGGCGCGCGGCGACCAGTGCGAGAACTGCACGCGGGTCCTCGACCCGACGGATCTGATCGACGCGCGCTCGGCGATCAGCGGCAGCAGCGAGCTGGAGGTCCGCGAGACCAGGCATCTCTTCCTGCTCCAGTCCAAGCTCCAGCGGGAGGTCGAGGCGTGGCTCGACGGCAACGGCAGCGGCGAGCGGTGGCCGACGCTGGCCTCCTCCATCGCGCGCAAGTGGCTGACGGAAGGCCTCAACGACCGGGCCATCACCCGTGACTTGGACTGGGGCGTGCCGGTGCCCGCCGACACCTGGCCGGAACTGGCGGCCGAGGGCAAGGTCTTCTACGTGTGGTTCGACGCGCCGATCGAGTACATCGCCGCGACGAAGGAGTGGTCGGACGCCGATCCGGCCTCGCGGGACTGGAAGTCGTGGTGGTACGAGGCCGACGAGGTCCAGTACACGCAGTTCATGGCCAAGGACAACGTCCCTTTCCACACCGTGATGTTCCCGGCGACGGAGCTGGGCACCCGGGAGCCGTGGAAGAAGGTCGACTACATCAAGGCCTTCAACTGGCTGAACTACTACGGCGGTAAGTTCTCCACCTCCCAGCGGCGCGGCATCTTCACCGACGCGGCGCTCGAACTGCTCCCCGCCGATTACTGGCGCTATTTCCTGATGGCCAACGCCCCTGAGTCGGACGACACTTCGTTCACCTGGGAGCTGTTCTCGTCGTCCGTCAACAAGGACCTCGCCGACACCCTGGGCAACTTCGTCAACCGCGTACTCTCCTTCTCCCGCAAGCGGTTCGGCGACGAGGTGCCCGCAGGCGACGCGGCCGGCGAGGCGGAGCGCGTGCTCGGCGACGAGATCGCCGGGCTGCTCGCGGAGTACGAACGCCGGCTGGAGGCCCTGCAGTTCCGCAAGGCCGCGCAGGCGCTGCGCTCGCTGTGGAGCGCGGGCAACGCCTACCTGGAGGAGAAGGCTCCCTGGCTGGAGATCAAGACCGCTCCGGAGGCCGCCGCCCTGACACTGCGTACGGCGATGAACCTGATCCACCTGTACGCGGTCGTCTCCGAGCCGTTCATCCCGTCCTCGGCGCGGGCGATGCGCGCCGCGTTCGCACTCGCCGACGACAGCGCCACCTGGGTCACGCCGGAGCAGGCGCGGTCGCTCGACGCGGTCGCGGCGGGTACGGCCTTCACCGTGCCGCCCGTACTGTTCGCGAAGATCACGGACGAGGACCTGGAGTCCTACCGCGCCCGCTTCGGCGGTTCCGAAACCGCGTGACGCGCCCGTACGGCACCAGTAGCCTGCCGGGATGCCCGACCAGGAGAGGTACCGCCGCCGGTCCGCCCGTGTCGTCCTGACCGACGCGGGGGGCCGGGTGCTGCTGCTGAAGTGGTACACGGTGGCAGGCGACCCGGGAGCCGGTCACCGCTGGTTCACTCCCGGCGGCGGAGTGTGAGGACGGCGAGAGCCTGGCCGAGGCGGCCTCGCGGGAGTTGCGCGAGGAGATCGGCCTCGCGGTTCCGCCCGGCGCTCTGGGGCCGCTGGTCGCGCGGACGTCCGGGTACGCCGATCTCGGCTGGGCCGAGGGCGTGTTCGAGGACAACTTCTTCCATTACCGGGTCACCTCGCTCGAGGTCGACATCAGCGGGCAGGAGGCCCACGAGAGCGCGCACCACGGCGGCCACCGGTGGTGGTCCCCGGCGGCGCTCGCCGCGCGCACGGACACCGTCTATCCCCTCGGACTCGCCTCACTGGTAGAGGAGTTGACGGCGGGACGGGTGCCTCTGCGGCCTGTTTCGCTGCCCTGGCAGCACTGACGCGCCGCCGCGCCTCAGCACTGACGCGCTGCCCTGCGACTGCCCGAAGTGCGTACGTATAGGGGTGCCGCGCGTCTTGACACGGCCCGCGCCATGAATGAGGTTCGACCGCAGAGCAAGACAACGTTGTCGAAGCCCGGTGCCCTCGCGCCGTCCCAGGAGGAAGTTCCATGAGTGAGCAAGGCGATCCGTTCAGCAGGCGCGGGTTTCTGATCGCGAGCGGCGGAGCGGCGGCGGCACTCGTCGCGCTGGGGACCGCCGGATCCGCCGCCGCGGCCGGGCGGTCGGCAGCGGGGGCCGCAGCGGCCGGATCACCCGCTGCCGGGGCCGTGGCGCGGGCCGCCGGGACCGTACGCCGCGCCACCGCCGTCGACTTCATGAATCCGCTGACCGGCGCGCTGACCACCTCGGCCGACACCGCCTGCGGCAAGACGTTTCCCGGGGCCGTGACCCCGTTCGGTCTGGTCCAGCTGAGCCCGGACACCGTCAGCGGCGGCGACAACGGCAGCGGCTACTCCGCCGACATGACCACGATCGAGGGGTTCAGCTTCCTGCATCTGGGCGGCATCGGCTGCTACGGCGATCTGGGCAATCTCCAGGTGATGCCGCAGACCGGCGAACTGGTCACCGGCCGGGAAGCGGCCAAGAGCCCGTTCGGCAAGGACAGCGAGGTCGCCGAGGCCGGTTACTACAGCGTCGAACTCGACCGCTACCGGGTGCGCGCCGAACTCACCGCCGCCGCGCGCGCCGGCCTCCTGCGCTTCACGTTCCACGAGGCGGGCACCGGACGGCTCAAGGTGGATCTGGCCCGCCGTATCGGCTTCGACGGGTCGCACACGGTGACCCAGAAGCTGAAGCTCGTGGACAGCCACACCGTCGAGGGCTCGATGAGTTCCGACCGCTCGGGCGGCGGCTGGATCTGCGGCAACGGCCCCACGTACACCGTCTACTTCTCGATGGCGTTCGAAAGGCCCGTCACCGCGTTCGGCACCTGGGACGGCGACACGGTCTCCACCGGCGCGCGGGAACAGGACAGCGCGAGCGACAGCGCCGGATTCTTCGTGGAGTTCCCGGTGGAGGCCGGCGAGCAGGTCCTGACGAAGGCGGGGATCTCGTTCACGAGTGTGGCGGGAGCCCGCGGCAATCTCGCCGACTCCATCCCCGGCTGGGACTTCGACGACGTCCGCGCGAAGGCCCGTACCACGTGGGCGGACGTGGCCGGGAAGGTCGAGGCGACCGGCGGTACGGACAAGCAGCGTGAGATCTTCTACTCGGCGCTCTACCACACCATGATCGATCCCCGGATCTCCAGCGACGCCGACGGCTCTTCCCGCTTCGGCGAAGGCCCCGTACGGCACGACGGGTTCACGCAGCGCACCGTGTTCAGCGGCTGGGACATCTTCCGGGCCGAGTTCCCGCTGCTGTCGATCGTCGACGAGCAGGTCATCAGTGATCAGATCAACACTCTGCTGGCGCTGACCGAGTCCGGCGCGGTCAAGGGGCTCGCCCGGTGGGAGCTGCTGGGCACCGACACCGACACCATGGTCGGGGACCCGGCGGTCAACATCATCGCCGAGGCGTACCTCAAGGGCATCAGGGGCTTCGACGCGGAGAAGGCGTACGCGTACTGCCGCGACGTGGCGATGGGCCCGGCCGATCGGTCCAACCGCAATGACTTCGCGCACTGGTCCACCCTCGGGTACTGCGTGGACAACAGCCTGTCGACAACGCTGGAGAACAGCTACTCCGACTTCGCGCTGGCCCGGTTCGCCGAGGCGGCGGGCCACGCGGACGACGCGAGGACGCTCGACGAGACCGCCAAGAACTACCGCAACGTCTTCAACAAGGACGCCGGCTGGTTCCGCGGCCGCAACGCGGACGGCAGCTGGATGGGCGATCAGGACGGCTGCGTCGAGTCCAACCCGGAGCAGCAGGGCTGGTTCGTCCCGCACGACATCGACGGTCTGGTGGACCTTCTCGGCGGCCGGGACGCGTTCAACACCCGGCTCGACGACATCTTCGAGCAGACGCCGCCCGAGGACATGATGAAGTGGAACGAGACGTACAACCACTCCAACGAGCCGGTCCACCAGATGGCGTTCATGTTCGTCCACACGGGCGCGCCCTGGCTGACGCAGAAGTGGTCCAGGTACATCTGCGAGCACGCCTACAACACCGGGCCCGCCGGGCTCGCGGGCAATGACGACTGCGGCCAGATGTCGGCGTGGTACGTGATGGCCGCCTCCGGTTTCTACCCGGTGAACCCGGCGAGCACGGTGTACGCGATCGGCAGCCCGCTGTTCCCCGAGGTCACGTACTCCACGAGTCGCGGTACGCGGTTCACGGTGGAGGCGCGGGACACCTCGGACACCAACCTCTACGTGCAGTCGGCGACGCTGAACGGCCGTCCGCTGCGGCGCGCCTGGATCACACACGAGGAGATCGTCTCGGGCGGCCGGCTGACGCTGGTGATGGGCGCGAGCCCGAACAAGAGCTGGGGCAGCGACCCGCGTGACGCACCGCCCACGGCGGTCGCGCCGGTCCGTCCGGTGCGTGGTGCGGGGCATGGGACGGGGCACGGTGCGGGGCACGGACACCGTCGCTGACGCTCTGACGGGAACGGACGCGAAGGGTCGCGGACGGCCGGCACGGGAGGCTTCCGGACTCCGCGGCCGAATCGCGGTCGGACTCGCCCGACGTACAACCGTTTTGTCTGATTGATCGTTTATTTTTCCTGAGTGAGCAGACTCGTACGCACCCTCGCCACCGCCGCCGCCCTGGGCACCGCCCTCAGTTCCCTCACCGGCTGCGGTGGCGGCGCGGCCGCGCCCTCGGCCCCGCTCCCCCACGCTTCCTCCCCGGCGGTGCCGCACCAGGCCACGGCCGAGGGGCCACCGACCCTCGGCCCGGACCCCGGCGGACTCACCCCCGTCTTCAAGCACGGCCGCTGGGCCGGCGGGAAGCGGGTGGCGCTCACCTTCGACGCCGACATGACGGCCGGCCAGGGCCCGCGGGCGGCCCGGGGCGAACGCTTCGACAACCCCGCACTGATCGAACTGCTGCGCCGCCTCGCGGTGCCCGCGACGATCTTCATGACCGGACGGTGGGCCGAGGAGTATCCCGTCCAGGCGAGGTCGATCGGCGACGATCCGCTCTTCGAGATCGCCAACCATTCCTACAGCCATTACTCCTTCACGTCCGACTGCTACGGACTGCCGAAGATCGGCCCGGACCGCGCGCTGACGGATGTGGCGCGCGCCTTCGCCGCCTTCCGTACGGCGGGGATCCACCGGGTGGTGCCGTACTTCCGCTTCCCCGGCGGCTGTTACGACGAAGCGTCGCTACGGGCGCTCGCACCGGCCCGGGTCACCGCCGTCCAGTGGGACGTGGTCAGCGGGGACGCCTTCGCGACGGATCCCGGCGCGGTGGCCGAGCAGGTGCTCGGCGAGGTGAAGCCCGGCTCGCTCGTCGTCCTGCACTGCACGCGCAGCGCGGCGCCGGCCACGGAGGACGCCGTGGCGCGGATCGTTCCGGAACTGCGCAAGCGCGGCTACCGGCTGGTCAGAGTCTCGGAGCTGATGAAGAACTGATCCGGCGCGCGCACTGCTCAAGCCGGGCACGGTTCAGCCCGAGTACGCTGCTCAGCCCGGTCACGGCTCGACCCGAGCGCACTGCCCAACCCGAGCGCTGCCCGGCCCAAGCACCGCTCAGCCCGAGCACGCCATCCGCTGGGCTTCCTGCCACTCGCAGACGGGACAGAGCGTGGCGCCCTTCACCGTCTCCGGGTACTCGGTCGGCTCCTGGCACAGCACACAGTCCGCGTACACGATCTCTTCGACCGCTCTCGTCTCCTCAGCCATACCCCGAGGGTACTCAGCCCGCCGCTCAGCCCCGCCCCGGCGAGCCTGCCGGCCACCGCCGCCGCGATCGCCGCCACCGCCACGGCGGCGATCAGCGACAGGCCCGGCACCGGGACCGCGCGCCGTCCGCGGACCGGTCACCAGGGCGCCGACCGCGTATTTCGCCGGGGAACCGCTCGTCACCAGCGCCGGCAGCGCGACCAGCGCGGTGGCCGCGACCGACCAGCCACGGGCGGCGAGCAGCGGCCGGTCGCACAACGCGCCGACCGCCGCTCCTGAAGCCGGCCCCGTCAGCTCGCCGCGGATTTCTGCGGGGTGACCTCGCTGGGTCTGACAATCACGAACCCCTCGCCCTGGAGCATCAGTTGCACGGCCTCGCCGGAGCCGCCGCGGATCATGGATCCGACGGACTGCGAGCGGTGCAGCGAGGTGTGCAGCTGCGCGCTCCAGCCGACGACAGCGTCCGTGTCGACGTAGACCGGCGCCTGGCTGGTGACGGGAATCACGATGGGGTCGCCGTCTGCGACCACGGCGAGCTTGCCGTAGCCGGTGAAGAGGCTGTTGAAGAGGCCACCGCCGGTCATGCCGGCGCCCTTCACCGTCTTGATCTCGTAGGAGAGCGTCGCGTCGAAGCAGAGCACGTTGCGGCCGTTGATGGTGAGCGCGTCGCCCTGCTCGATGTCGATGATGAAGCACGTCTCGGCCTCGTGTGCGAACCACGCCTCGCCCTGACCGCGCACGGCCATGAGCGGCAGGCCCTCGCCCGTGACAGCCCGCTTGAGGATGCTGCCGAGGCCCTGGCCCTTGCGTTCGAACTGGAGATTGCCGCGAAAGGCGATCATCGCTCCCTGCCGCGCGTACATCTCACCGTTGACCGCGTACTTGACTGATTTGCTGTTCTGCAGAGTCATTCCCGGGGCGGTCGCCTGCTGTGCCATGTGCTGCTGGGAAAACAGATCGCTCTTCATGCGGTGCATCGTCCACCGGAGGGATTCGTTCCGCCAAGAAGGAGTTTGCGGCTTGCTGGCAGACTGGAGCGTGTGAGTACCGACAGCCCTTTTGTAAGTGAGCCGACCGATCGCGACGCGGCTCCGCAGTTCGTCCTGCCGCTGGTGATCAGGATCGAGAAGGCCACACCCCCCACCCGCACCGACGCCCTGGAGACGGCGGCGCGCGCCGTGCTCGTCATGCTCTCCGACGAACGGTCGCTCGGCGAGGGCGAGTGGGCCGAAGCCATGCGTAACTGGCAGGACGCCCGGATCCGCAAGGTCGTACGGCGGGCACGCGGCGGCGAGTGGCGGCGGGCCTGCGAGCTGCCCTGCGTCGAGGTCACGGGCTCGGGTCCCGCCACGGACACCACGTCGACGGCGGACCTACGGGTCTACCCGCCGATCCCGCTGGACGGCTGGCCCAAGGAGCTGGCCAAGCTCCAGGTGTCGGGCACCGACCTGGCCGACCCGGAACCGCCGGCCGCGCCCGACCTGTCGCAGCCGGTCCTGTGGCTCAATCCCGAACTGGAGATGTCGGCGGGCAAGGCGATGGCCCAGGTCGGCCACGGCGCGCAGCTCGCCTGGTGGGAACTGTCGGACACGGACCGCAAGATCTGGCGCGAAGCCGGCTTCCCCCTCGCCGTACGCACCCCGGACGCCCGCCACTGGGAAGAGCTGACCCGCAGCGGCCTCCCCCTGGTCCGCGACGCCGGCTTCACCGAGATCGCCCCGAACTCCGCGACGGTGATCGCCGACCACCCGGCGCTGCGCCGCTGAGCGGGGCGGGGTCTCCGCCAGGCGCCGGCGCCTTGCCAGTCGGTAAGGTCCACGACGAGATCACCGTGCGGGGTTGATGCGGCGCAGCATGCCGGCCTGTCCGGCGACGAAGCCGGTGCGTCGCTCCCCGGCTCACGGCCGCGTGCCGCCCCTGTGGCCAACTCGGCTTGTACCGTGGCCAGTTCGCGGCGTTGATCAGCATCAGGGGGAACCTCAAATCAACCTCTGAACGTCCTCCGTCGCGGATTCATCGCCGCGCGGCTGGGTCATCACCTCTGCGACAGCCGGGTGCGCGGGACGTACGGGGCGGTCATGGCGGATGCGAAGTCGTGACGGACGGGGGAGTCATGAACGGCACACCACAGCTCGGTATCGGCATCGGCTGGCGTCCTGAGATCGCGGACGCCGTGGAGAGCCTCGGCGGCATCGACTGGGTCGAGGCGGTCGCGGAGAACCTGTGCCCCGGCCACCTGCCGGACTCCCTGCTACGGCTGCGCGAGCGTGGCGTCACCGTCGTGCCGCACGGCGTCTCGCTCGGTCTCGGCGGCGCGGACCGGCCCGGTCCCGGGCGGCTCGCGGACCTCGCGGCGCGCGCCGAGGCGCTGGGGTCGCCGCTGGTCACCGAGCACATCGCGTTCGTACGGGCCGGTGGGGCGCTCACCGCGTCGCCGGTACTCGAAGCGGGACATCTGCTGCCGGTCCCCCGGACCTGGGACGCGCTGCGTGTGCTGTGCGAGAACGTACGGATCGCCCAGGACTCGCTGCCCGTGCCGCTCGCCGTGGAGAACATCGCCGCGCTGATCTCATGGCCGGACGAGGACATGAGCGAGGGCCAGTTCCTCGCCGAGCTGGTGGAACGCACCGGGGTCCGGCTGCTGATCGATGTGGCCAACCTGCACACCAACCACGTCAACCGCGGAGAGGACCCGGCGAAGGCCCTAGACGAACTGCCGGTCGAGGCCATCGCGTACGTCCATGTCGCGGGCGGCGTCGAGCGGGACGGTGTCTGGCACGACACCCATGCCCATCCGGTGACGGAGCCGGTGCTCGACGTCCTCGCGGAGCTGCGCGCGCGGGTCGCGCCGCCCGGGGTGCTGCTGGAGCGCGACGAGGACTTCCCGCCGGCGCCCGAGCTGGCGGCCGAACTCACCATGATCCGCAAGACGATGGCGGTCGCGGCCGTGGAGCGGAGCGACGGGAACGCGCCCGGCAGGACACGGCGGGGCGCGCCGGGCGCGGCGACCCAGCCGCACTGGCCGACCGATCAGCCGGACTGGCCCACCGACGAGAGCGACGACAGCAACGACGCCCGGGCCCGGCTCGCGCTCGGGCAGACCGCGCTGCTCTCCTCCCTGGTCGCCGGGACACCCGTACCGGCGGGCTTCGACTCCCGGCGCCTCGGAGTGCAGAGCCGCGCCCTCGCCGCGAAGCGCGCGGATGTGGTCGCCAGGATCGCCCCCGAAGTGCCGGTCATCCTCGGGGACGGCTACCGCGCCGCGTTCCTCGCGTACGCCGCGACCAGCCCCATGCGCGGCGGGTACCGCCGTGACGCGCTCGACTTCGCCGAGCATCTGCTGTTCGCGGAAGGCCTCGAAGAGGTCGTCACCCGGTGCCGGCTGACGCTGTGGTGGGAGGAGCGGGCGGGTACTCGTCCGCCGCGCCGGGCCACGCGACTGCTGCGCGCCGCCCGTGCGGCGCGTACCGCGAGAAGGTGACGGGGCTTCCCTCGAACGCGCCGCGCATTCCACGGGCCCCGACCGTTGGCCTCCCGCACACCCCTGTCCTTTCCGCACGCCGGGACGGGCCTCCTGAGTGGTCCTCGTCGCAACAGGGTCGCGGCCCACGACACCGCACCCAGGTCCTGTACAAGTCACGGCGCACTGCCGAGTCTCCCTTCCACGCGGCAGATCCGCTTCCGCGCGCACGAAGGGAACGCGATGAGAGCAGTAGCGAAGTACGGAGCGCTGACAACCCTCGGCTCGCTGATCCTGACGGCCCTCGTCGCGGCCCCCGCGGACGGCGCGGCCACCCCGGCCCCGGGCGCCGTTCCGGCTGCGAGCGACCCGGCCCCGGCTCTCGCCACCGTGAGCGAGGCCGAAGGCGTCGTACGGGCCGCCGCGCGCGCCGAAGCGGCGGGCATCACGTTCGGCGCCTGCCCCAAGGCCGAGAAGCTGCCCGCTCCGATCACATGCGGCACCGTCCAGGTCCCCCTGGACTACGCGCGGCCCGAAGGGCGCACGATCAGCCTCACCGTCAGCCGGATCCACGCGAGCGGCGAGGCGGAGCAGCGGCAGGGCGCGGTCGTCTTCAACCCCGGCGGCCCCGGTGCCTCCGGCATGTACTTCCCCCGGGCCGCGACCCTGCCCGACTGGAAGCGGATCGCCGAGGCGTACGACTTCGTCGGCTACGCGCCGCGCGGGGTGGGCCGCTCGGCCCCGCTGTCCTGTGTGGACCCCGCCGAATTCATCAAGGCCCCGACGCGTTCGCCGCGCCACCCGTCGGAGGCGTACAAGCGGGAGAAGATCGCCGAGGCCCGGGCGTACGCGCGGGGCTGCGCCGAGAAGGCGGGGCCCGCGCTGCGCCACTACACCTCGCTCAACAACGCCCGCGACCTCGACGTGCTGCGCGCCGCGCTCGGCGAGCGGAAGCTGACGTTCATGGGGTCGTCGTACGGCACGTACTTCGGCGCGCTCTACGCCTCCCTGTTCCCGTCGCACGTGCGGCGCATGGTCTTCGACTCGGCGGTCAACCCCGACCCGTGGCAGATCTGGTACCGCGACAACCTCGACCAGTCGAACGCCTTCGAGCGGCGCTGGGCCGATTTCCGCACCTGGGCCGCCAAGCACGACGCGACGTTCCACCTGGGGGCCAACGCCGGTGCGGTGCAGACGAGTTACGAGGAGTTGCGCTCCCGGGTCGCGCGTGAGCCGGCCGGAGGGACGGTGGGACCCGGCCAGTTGCAGGCCGCGATGCTCGGGGCCGGTTACTACGACGACTACTGGATCTCGCGCGCGACGGCTCTCGCCGCGTACCTGAAGGGCGACGCCAAGCCGCTGATCGCCCTGGCGGCGCCGCAGCCGCAGGCCGCGCCCGAGGCAGAGAACGGCAACGCCGTCTACACCGCCGTCGAGTGCAACGACGCGCCCTGGCCGACGGACTGGCGGATCTGGGACCGCGACAACACCGACCTGGCACGGATCGCGCCGTTCGAGACCTGGGACAACGCCTGGATGAACCTGCCGTGCGCCTTCTGGCCGGCCCCGCAGCAGCAGCCGCTCGATGTCCGCACCGAGCCGGGACAACTCCCGCCGACGCTGATCCTGGCGGCGGAACGCGACGCCGCCACGCCGTACGAAGGGGCACTGGAGCTGCGAAGCCGTCTGCCGGGCGCCGTCCTGGTGACCGAGCGGGACGCGGGCACCCACGGCCTCGTGGGCGGCAGCAACACCTGCGTGAACGCGTACGTGAACGACTACCTGCTGACGGGAAAGACCCCGGCACCGGACGCCGCATGCGCGCCGCACGCGGAGCCGGACCCGGTAACGCCGGAACCGGCCACCAAGCTCGCCGACCTGCGAATGCGGCTCCGCCCGGCCCCTCGCTTCTGACCGCCCGGGAGCAGAGGCCCAGCGGGTGGCCTCCGCAGTGGCCACCCGCCGACGCCGGGTCAGCGCTCGCGGGCGCGCTGCGTGGCCGCGATGCAGCCGAGCACGATCAGGACGGTGACGGCGGCGAGAGGAGAGAGCTGTTCTCCCATGAGGAGGACCGACCACACGAGCGTGATCAGGGGCTGGGCCAGTTGGATCTGGCTCGCCTTGAGTACGCCGATGGCGGCCATGCCTCGGTACCAGACGACGAACCCGCCGAACTGGGAGACCGCCGCGAGGTAGGCCATGCCGACGGCCGCCCTGGTAGTCAGGTGTACCGGCTCCCACGGCAGGGCGAGGGCCGTGACCAGCGCGGACACCGGCAGCGCCGCGACAACGCCCCAGGCGATTACCTGCCAGCCGGGCATGTGGGAGGCGAGCCGGCCGCCCTGCGCGTACCCGGCGGCACACACCAGCAGGGCACAGAAGAGGTACGCATCGCCCAGGGTGGGCAGACCATGGCTCTGCTGGAGGGTGAACGCGGCCACGGTCAGGGCGCCGAGGACGGCGGCCGTCCAGAACGCGCGCGACGGGCGCCGGCCGGTCAGGGCGGCCGCGACGGTGGCGGTGGCCAGCGGCAGCATGCCGATGACGACGGCCGAGTGCGCGGTGGTGGAGGTGCGCAGGGCGAGCGTGGTCAGCAGCGGAAAGCCGATGACGCAGCCGCCGGCGACCGTGAGCAGGCCGGGCCAGTGCTGCCGTCCGGGCACCGGCACCCTGCCCAGGCACAGGCAGACCGCGGCGAGCAGCCCCGCCAGCAGGCCACGTACGCCGGTCGCGGTGAACGGGCCGAAGCCGTCCAGGGCCCACACGGTGGCCGGGAAGGTGAACGAGAAGGCCGCCACGCCGAGTGCGGCCAGGAGGGTGCCCGCGCCCCTGTCGACCGCTATCGCCGAGAGGGGAGAAGCGCTATCTTCTATCGTCATGAATGACAGTAGCAGTGTGGCTCAACTGGCCGCAGTCTTGCGGAACGAGTTGAGCCGCTACCCGGAAGGAGAGAAAATTCCTTCCAGCAGGGTGCTGGTGGCACGACACCAGGTCAGTCCGGTGACGGTCTCCCGGGCGATCGCGATCCTCACTGCCGAAGGGCTTGTCACCTCACGGCCCGGTGCCGGAGTGTTCAAGGCCGCCGCCCGCCGTGTCGCGAGCGGTGCGGTCGGTGACGTCTCCTGGCAGGAGGTGGCCCTGAGCGCGGATCCGCCGTTCGGCACGCTCGGCGCGGGCGGTCGCGGCGCGGGCGCGTCCGCGGTCCTGGCCGCCCTCACGACCCCGCCACCCGAGGTCATCGACCTCAACGGCGGGTACCCGCACGCGGCACTCCGGCCGGAGCGGGCCCTCGCCGCCGCTCTGGCCCGGGCCGGCCGCAGGCCCGGTACCTGGTCGCGTCCCCCGGTGGAGGGCCTGGCCGAGCTGCGGGACTGGTTCGCCCGCGACATCGGCGGGCCCGGCGGCTCGCTCAGCGCCTCGGACGTCCTGATCACCGCCGGGGGCCAGAGCGCGCTCACCACCGCTCTGCGGGCCCTGGCCGCGCCGGGCTCCCCCGTGCTGGTCGAATCGCCCACGTATCCCGGCCTGCTCGCCGTCGCCCGCGCCGCCGGGCTGCGGCCCGTTCCGGTGCCGGTCGACGCCGACGGGGTGCGCACCGATCTGCTGGCCGAGGCGTTCGCGGCCACCCGGTCCCGGGTGTTCGTGTGCCAGCCGCTGTTCCACAACCCGACCGGGACCGTCCTGTCGCCTCAGCGGCGTACCGCTCTGCTCGAAATCGCCCGGTCGGCGGGTGCGTTCGTCGTCGAGGACGACTTCGCCCGCCGTCTGGCGCACGCGGACTCCCCGCCGCTGCCGCTTCCGCTGGCCGCCGACGATCCGGACGGCGTCGTCGTCCACGTACGTTCGCTGACCAAGGCCACCTCGCCCAGCCTGCGCATCGGCGCACTGTCCGCGCGCGGGCCTGTGCTGGAGCGGTTGCGCGCGATCCAGGTCGTGGACAGTTTCTTCGTGCCCAGGCCGCTCCAGGAGACCGCTCTCGAACTGGTCGGCTCGCCCGCCTGGACCAGTCATCTGCGTGCGCTCGCCGGTGCGTTGCGCGACCGCAGGACCACCGCGCTGACCGCGCTGCGCGACGAGCTGCCCGCGCTCGTGCCGCACCGGCCGCCGCACGGTGGATACCATCTGTGGCTTCGGCTGCCCGACGGGACGGATGTGCCCGCTCTCACCGCGAACGCCCTGCGCCAGGGCGTGGCGGTCACCGCGGGCGGACCGTACTTCACCGCCGAGGCGCCCGCTCCCCACCTGCGGCTGAGTTATGTCGGTACCCCTGGCGCCGGGCAGTTGGAGGAGGGAGTCCGCCGACTCCGTCAGGCCTTCCCGCAGCAGCCCGCGCTCCCGGCGGAACAGAAACCGGCCGGAGCTTAACTCCGGGCGCTTTCAGAGGGGTTCAAAAATACGGGTTCAAAAACGGGGAGGCGCCAACCCGGGTTCCATCGGCCGCCGCCGACGCGGGACGGCGGCGGGCGGGGAGGCATGAGATTCCTCCCCGCGCGCCGCCGTGTTCCGCGGGCCGGCGGCCGATGGGAACCCGGAGCCGGACCCGGTGTCGCTGGACGAGCGGCCGGTCAGCCGGAGCTGCCGCCGGTCGTCTGATCTTCCGGGCGGGGTGGCCGGGTCCGCCAAGGGCGTTCCCGGCCACCGCGTCATGGGGTCTTACGCGAGCGAGGCCACCAGATCCGCGACCGACTTGCGGCGGCCGGTGTAGAACGGGACCTCTTCGCGGACGTGCATCCGGGCCTCCGAGGCGCGCAGATGACGCATGAGGTCGACGATGCGGTACAGCTCGTCGGCCTCGAAGGCCAGCAGCCATTCGTAGTCGCCGAGCGAGAACGACGCCACGGTGTTGGCGCGTACGTCCGGGAAGCCGCGGGCCATCTTGCCGTGGTCCGCGAGCATCTTGCGGCGGTCCTCGTCGGGCAACAGGTACCAGTCGTACGAGCGTACGAACGGGTACACGCTCACGTAGTTACGAGGCGTCTCGTCCGCCAGGAAGGCCGGCACGTGCGACTTGTTGAACTCGGCGGGGCGGTGCAGCGCCATGTTCGACCAGACCGGCTCCAGTGCCCGGCCGAGCTTCGTGCGGCGGAAGCGGTTGTACGCGTCCTGGAGCTCGTCCGCGGTCTCGGCGTGCCACCAGATCATGAGGTCGGCGTCCGCGCGCAGCCCGGAGACGTCGTACGTGCCGCGCACGGTGACGTCCTTGGAGCCGAGCTGGTCGAACAGCTCCTGGACCTCGTCGGCGTATCCGGCCCGGTCCTCGGGCAGCACATCACGCAGCTTGAAGACGGACCACAGCGTGTAGCGGATGACCTCGTTGAGGTCCTTGGCCTTCTTGCCCGCGTTCGGGGACTTCTCTGGAGCAGCAGTCATAACGGCTATTCTCCCGCGCCGCGTCCTGTGCCCTTCGCCAGGGTCGACGTGGCGATGATCTCGTCGGCGGCCCGCCGGGCGCTCGCGACGCACGCGGGGATGCCGACCCCGTCGTACGCGGCGCCGCAGACCCGCAGTCCCGGCAGCTTGGCGACGGCTTCGCGGACCCGGGCGACGCGGGCCAGGTGTCCCACGGGGTACTGCGGGAGGGCGCCGCTCCAGCGGGTCACCTCGGTGGCCACCGGCTTCGCGGCGAGGCCCGTGGCCGCGCCGAGATCGCTCAGCGACACGTCGACGAGGTCGGCGTCCTCGCGCCCCAGGTGCTCCTCCTCGCCGTACCGGCCGACGGAGGTCCGCAGGACGAAGAGGCCGGGCGCCGCGTCGGAGACCCAGCCCCACTTGCGGGTGGAGAAGGTCGCCGCCTTGATGGTGTGGCCGTCGACGGGCGGTACGAGGAAGCCGCTGCCTTCCGGCATCGCGTCGAGGTCAGCGCGGCGGAAGGCCATCGTCACCAGCGCCATGGAGGCGTACTCGACACCGGCGAGTTCGGCGGAGGCGGTCGGCGATTCCTCGGAGAGCAGCGCGGAGGCGGCCGGGGCCGGGGTGGCGAGGACGATCCCGTCCGCCGCGAGGACCCGCTCGTCGGTACGGATCCGCCAGCCGTCCTCGGCCCGGGTGAGACCGCGCACGGGCGTCTCCATGAGGATCTCGCCGCCTGCCGCGCGTACGGAGTCGGCGACGGCGCCGGGCAGCCGGCCGAGGCCGCCCTCGATGCCCGCGAAGACGGGCCCGCCGGTCTGCTGGAGCCGACCCGCGGCCCGGTACTCCGCGGCCTGCCGGTCCTGCTGCGCGGCGGCCTTCGCCTGGATGCCCTGGACCGCGGCGAGCAGTGAGTCGTGGGTCCTGACGGCCTCGAAGAGCTGCGGCACGGCGGCCTTCATGGAGATGCGGTACGCGTCGCCCGCGTACACCCCGCCGAGCAGCGGCTCCACGAGCCGGTCGACGACCTCGCGGCCGAGCCGCTCGGCGACGTACGCCCCGACCGCGATGTCGTCGCCGACCTCGGTGGGCCCGATCTCCGGTTCGCGGGCGGCGCGGGCGAGCCCGTCGGCGGAGAGCACCCCGGCGAGAGCGGCGGGGTCGCCGGGCACGCCCATCACATGCCCCTTGGGCATCGGGCGCAGCTCGCCCCGGTTCCAGAGCGAGGCGGAGGCGGTGGTGGGCGACCGGATCAGGTCACCGAGTCCGGCGGCCCTGGCCAGCTCGACGCCTTCCGGGCGGCGCGCGAGCATGGACTCGGCACCGAGGTCGACCTGTACCCCCTCGATCTCGCCCGAGCGCAGCTTTCCGCCGAGCCTGTCGGTCGCCTCGATCAGTGTGACCCTGATTCCGGCGCTCAACAGCCGGTGCGCGGCGGCGAGTCCGGCGACACCGCCTCCGATGACGACGACGTGTCCGGTGTGTGTGTCCGCGTGCTGCGTGCTCGGCTCCATGCCCCCACTCTCTCAAAACCCGCGCCGGACTCCTCCGGCGCCGCCGCCCATACCGGCAGACCCCGGCCGCGACCGGACCGAGCCCCGACCGTGACCACTCCGGTACCACACACACGAAACCCGCACCCCGGGGTCACACGTCGAACCGACATCATTCACCGTTGTCCTGGGGGGACACCATGCGGGCGATACCCGTGTTCGCAGCAGCACTGCTCACCGCTTCACTCGCGCTCGCCGGATGCAGCGCGGCGGACAACAACGCCTCAGACGCGGCCGGCGGCCGGCCCGCCGCCGGACAGCCCGCGCAGGACGGGCAGAAGGGGGCCGTATCCGGAGCCGGGGCCCCGGCTCCGGGAGGTACGCCGGGGCAGACGTCGAAGTCCGCTCCGGCGCCGTCAGGCGTTCATGTGATCCGTACCGCCTCGCTCAGCGTGCGGGTCAAGGACACACGGAAGGCGGTCGCGTTCGCCCGCTCCTCGGCCGGCGAGGCAGGCGGGTTCGTCGAGAACGAGACGACGACGCGCGACCCGGACAAGCAGGTGACCTCGCGCGTCGTACTGCGCGTACCGCAGGGCGCGTACGACCGGGTCATGGACCAACTCGCTGGAAACGGGACACTCTTGGCACGGAAGGCCGATGCCAAGGACGTGACGGGCCAGGTGGTCGACACCGACAGCCGGGTCAAGTCCCAGCGTGCGAGCGTGGATCGGGTACGGAAGCTGATGGACCAGGCCGACAGCATCGCCGATGTGGTCACACTGGAAAGCGAGTTGAGTACCCGTCAGTCGGCACTGGAGTCGCTGCTCGCCGAGCAGGCGTCGCTCAAGGACCGGACCACACTGGCGACCATCACACTCAACCTCTCCGAGCCCGCGCCGAAGGCGGCCCGGCAGCAGGCCGGCACCGGTCCCACCTTCATGGGCGCCCTGGGCGGCGGCTGGCACGCGTTCACCGGCACACTGCGGTGGATCGCGGTGGTGCTGGGCGCCGTGGCGCCGTTCCTCGTGGGGCTCGGTGTGCTCTACGCGCTGTGGCGGCTGGGGCGCTCCGTACACGCCGCACGGCTCGCGCCGGGGGCCCGCACCGGCACGACACCGGCCACGGACCCCGACGCCCCCTCCGCGCTCAGGGCACCGGCGTCCGCCGGGGACGGGACCCGCGAGCAGGACTGAGCGGCCGGCTCCGCGTAGCGTTCCCTCGCGGATACGGATCGAAGGGACGCGTCATGGCAGCGGAACGCTTGGTGGTCATCGGCGGCGACGCGGCGGGCATGTCCGCCGCGTCGCAGGCCCGCAGGATGAAGGGGCCCCGGGACCTGGAGATCGTCGCGTTCGAGCGCGGCGATTTCACCTCGTACTCCGCCTGCGGCATTCCGTACTGGGTCGGCGGGGATGTGGCGGGGCCCGGCGATCTGGTCGCCCGCACGCCCGAGGAGCACCGCGAGCGCGGCATCGACCTGCGGATGCGCACGGAGGTCACCGGGATCGACGTGGCCGGGCAGCGGGTGCGCGCCCGCGATCTCGTCTCGGGCGAAGAGAGCTGGACGGGGTACGACAAGCTGGTCGTCGCGACGGGTGCGCGTCCGGTGCGGCCACCGCTGCCCGGTATCGACGCGCCCGGCGTGCACGGCGTGCAGGGTCTGGACGACGGACAGGCGCTGATCAACACGCTCTCGCGGACGAAGGGCCGCCGCGCGGTCGTCGTCGGCGCGGGGTACATCGGTGTGGAGATGGCGGAGGCGCTGCTCAGACGCGGATACGACGTGACCGCCGTCTACCGCGGCGAGCAGCCGATGGCGACCCTCGACCCCGACATGGGCCGGCTGGTCCGTACCGCGATGGACGGCATGGGCATCACCACCGTCGGCGGCGCGGCGGTCTCCCGGATCCTCACCGGCGAGGACGGCCGGGTGCGCGCCGTGGCCACCGAGGACGCGGAGTATCCGGCGGACGTGGTCGTGCTCGGCATCGGTGTCGAGCCCCGTACGGAACTGGCGCGCACCGCCGGACTCCCGCTCGGACCGCACGGCGGGCTGCTCACGGATCTGGCGATGCGGGTGCGCGGCCACGACAACATCTGGGCGGGCGGGGACTGCGTGGAAGTCCTCGACCTGGTGTCGGGCACGACCCGCCACATCGCCCTGGGCACGCACGCGAACAAGCACGGCCAGATCATCGGCGCGAACGCGGGCGGCGGATACAGCACCTTCCCGGGCGTGGTCGGTACGGCCGTCAGCAAGGTCTGCGACCTGGAGATCGCCCGCACGGGGCTGCGCGAGAAGGACGCGCGGGCGGTGGGGCTCCAGTTCGTGACCGCGACCATCGAGTCCACCGACCGGGCCGGTTACTACCCGGGGGCGGAGCCGATGACGGTGAAGATGCTCGCGGAACGGCGTACGGGCAGGCTCCTGGGCGTCCAGATCGTCGGCAGGGCGGGCTCGGCGAAGCGGGTGGACATCGCGGCCGTCGCGCTCACCGCCAGGATGACGGTGGAGCAGATGACGGCGCTGGACCTCGGCTACGCCCCGCCGTTCTCCCCGGTCTGGGACCCGGTCCTGGTGGCGGCCCGGAAGGTGACGACGGCGGTACGCGACGGCGCGGCGTAACGCGCGGCGCACCGTCGCGTATCGCGAGACGCGACGGTGCGGCGCGGCGGCGAGACCCGGCGGGCGGCGCGCACGGAGGCCTGGGAGGGCCTACCGCGCGCTCTGCGTGTGGACGTAGTCCACCAGCCGCGTCAGGGCGTCCGGGTCCGTGCTCGGCATCACGCCGTGGCCCAGGTTGAAGATGTGCCCCTCCAGGCCGGCGGCGGCGTCCAGCACCTCGCGGGCCTTCGTCTCCACGACCTCGGTCGGCGCGAAGAGGACGGTCGGGTCGAGGTTGCCCTGGAACGTCTTGCCGGACCCGACGCGCCGGGCCGCCTCGTCGAGCGGTACGCGCCAGTCGACGCCGACGACATCCGCGCCCGCCTCGCTCATCAGGCCGAGCAGTTCGCCCGTCCCGACGCCGAAGTGGATGCGCGGAACGCCGTACCCGGCGACCGCGTCGAAGACCTTGGCCGAGGCGGGCTGCACGTAGCGGCGGTAGTCGTCGGGGGCGAGCGAACCGGCCCACGAGTCGAAGAGCTGCACGGCACTCGCGCCCGCCTCGATCTGCACCTTGAGGAACGCGCCGGTGATCTCCGCGAGCCGGTCCACCAGGTCGGTCCACAGCTCCGGGTCGCCGTACATCATGGCCTTGGTGCGCTCGTACGTCCGCGACGGGCCGCCCTCGATGAGGTAGCTCGCGAGCGTGAACGGCGCGCCGGCGAAGCCGATGAGCGGGGTCTCGCCCAGCTCGGCGGTGAGCATGCCGACCGCCTCGGTCACGTACGGGACGTCGTCCGGGGTGAGGTCGCGCAGCCGGGTGAGGTCGGCGCGGGTGCGGACCGGGTCGGCGATGACGGGGCCCACGCCCGGCTTGATGTCGAGGTCGATACCGATGGCCTTGAGGGGGACGACGATGTCGCTGTAGTAGATCGCGGCGTCGACCCGGTGGCGCCGTACGGGCTGGAGCGTGATTTCCGTGACCATCTCGGGCCGTGCGCACGACTCCAGCATCGGCACGCCTTCGCGGAGCTTCAGGTACTCCGGCAGCGAACGTCCCGCCTGCCGCATGAACCAGACCGGGGTGTGCGGCACGGGCTCACGCCTGCACGCCTTCAGGAAGGCGGAGTCGTAGGTGGCAAGGTTCTTCGGCTGCTGGCCCGAGGGGCGGAGATTGGCGCTCACGACCAGAATCTTCGCATGTACGGGTAAGCGGTTGTCCCGGCACGGGTGTCTCTCCCTGCGCCGGGGCCCCGTTCCGCCTACTCTTCCCCGCATGGCTGCGGCTCAGGGACAGTTTTCCGATCATTCCAACGGCGCCGGCACAACGGACAGCGCGGAGGGCGGATCCGTGCCGTCCGCGTTCCGGCTGGCGGTCGAAGCACTGCGGACGGCGCGGCTGCGCCCCGAGATCGAGATCGAGACGACCCGGCCTCCACAGCGGCTCGCACCGCACGCGCACGCGCTGGAGGCGGCCGTCGTCGACGGCGACGAGGACCTGGCCGACGGCCGCCTCGTCCTGCTGCACGACCCGGACGGGCATGACGCGTGGCGGGGCACCTTCCGCCTGGTGACGCTCGTACGGGCCGAGCTGGAGCCGGAGATGGCCGCGGACCCGCTGCTGCCCGAGGTGTGCTGGTCCTGGCTGACGGGTGCGCTGGAAGCGCGCGGACTGGCCTACGGGGAGGCGAGCGGCACCGTCACCCGTGCCGGGTCGCACTACTTCGGCGGGCTCGCGGAGCGCAGGCCCGCGACGCAGATCGAGATCCGGGCGTCCTGGACGCCGCGGGAGGACCGGGGCGGTGTGCCGGACACGGCGGCCCATCTGGCCGCCTGGTGCGATCTGCTGTGCCAGGTGGCGGGGCTGCCGCCGGTCGGGGCGGGGCCGGCGCCGGGCCCCGGGGAGACCGGGGTCGGTGCCGGTGTGGTGTCGCTGCCGCAGCGGAGGGGTCCGCAGGTGTCCTGACCGGCGGCCGGTGAGGCCGACGACGCACACAGGTGCCCTGACGCTCCTTCAGGGCACCTTTTTCACGCCCTGTTCACGATCCCGCCCTCTCGATCGCTCTCACGGCGGTGCCTCGCCCACGTGTTTTCGCCATCTCCCCCGTGTGTTTCGGACGACTTCGGCGGGGGCGCAGCCGTAGGACGATCGAGCACCCGTCCGAATTGCCCCAATTGTTACTCACTGAATCGTGATCATTCTCTAAAGGCCGACGGGTTTGATGCCGAAGAGGTCAATGACCCTTCAAGCACGGTCCGCCCCGGCCTCACCCCCCAGAGCCGGCTCCGTACCGCACCTTCCCCCAGGAGGCCTGGTGTCCGTTCTCCTCGAGCAGCCCGCAAGCCTGGTCGCCTACCGCCCGAACAAGCCGACGGCCATGGTCGTCGTGGCCGACCCGCGCGTCCGCTCCACCGTCACCCGCCACCTGTGGGCCCTTGGAGTACGTGACGTCATCGAGGCTTCGTCCATCGCGGAGGCCCGTCCCCGCGTCAGCAACCCGCGCGACATCTGCGTTGCCGACGTCCACCTGCCCGACGGTTCCGGGCTGACCCTGCTGTCCGAGACCCGGGCAGCAGGCTGGCCCAACGGCCTCGCCCTCTCCGCCGCCGATGACATCGGCGCGGTGCGCAACGCCCTCGCGGGCGGCGTCAAGGGGTACGTCGTGACCGGCACACGCAACAACATCGGCCACCCCACCCGCCCCGGCGCCGCCCCCATCGGCGCGGGACAGCGGATGCACCGCCGCCCCCCGGGTGCCCCGAGCCACCCGGGTGGTTACCGCGAGCTCTCCGGGCGCGAGGTCGAGGTGCTGCGGCTGGTCGCGGAAGGCCAGTCCAACAAGGCCATCGGCGTCTCGATGGGCCTGTCGGCACTGACCGTGAAGAGCCACCTCGCCCGTATCGCGCGCAAGCTCGGCACGGGCGACCGGGCGGGGATGGTCGCCGTGGCCCTCCGTACCGGCATCATCCACTGACCGCTTCCCGCCCTCTTTTCCCCCACCGCCCGCCGACGGAACGTTCCGTCGGCGGGTGCCGTCCGTTCACAGATACCCTTGACGGGTGACCGACGCCCAAGAGACCGCAGCAGACCCAGCACTGCGAACCACCGGGGGCGCTCCCCCGGACGACGTCGATTCGGCGCCGATCCCCTTGTTGGAGCCCCGCGAGGGCGTTCCGCCGGTGGTCGCCACCGATGACGCGCTCGCCGAAGTGATCGCGGCCTTCGCCGCGGGCACAGGACCGCTGGCGGTCGACGCCGAGCGCGCTTCCGGCTACCGGTACGGCCAGCGCGCCTACCTCGTCCAGCTGCGCCGCGAAGGCGCGGGGACCGCGCTGATCGACCCGGTCGGCTGCCCCGACCTCTCCGCCCTCGGCGACGTACTCGCCGACACGGAGTGGATTCTGCACGCCGCCACCCAGGACCTGCCGTGCCTGCGGGAAATAGGCATGATTCCCACCCGGCTGTTCGACACCGAGCTGGCGGGCCGCCTCGCGGGGCACCCGCGGGTCGGCCTCGGCGCCATGGTCGAGAACGTCCTCGGATTCGCACTGGAGAAGGGCCACTCCGCGGTCGACTGGTCGACCCGCCCGCTCCCCGAGCCCTGGCTGCGCTACGCCGCGCTCGACGTGGAGCTGCTGGTGGACCTGCGTGACGCACTGGAGAAGGATCTGGACCGCCAGGGCAAGCTGGACTGGGCGCTCCAGGAGTTCGACGCGATCGCCTCGGCCCCGCCCGCACCGCCGCGCAAGGATCCGTGGCGCCGCACGTCGGGGATGCACAAGGTGCGCCGCCGCCGGCAGATGGCCGTCGTACGGGAGCTGTGGACGACCCGCGACCAGGTCGCGCAGCGGCGTGACGTCTCCCCCGGCAAGGTGCTCGGCGACGCGGCGATCATCGAGGCGTCGCTCGCCCTGCCCGTCAATGTGCACGCCCTCACCGCGCTGCCCGGCTTCGGCCACCGTATGGGCCGCAGGCAGCTGGAACAGTGGCAGGCGGCGGTCGACCGGGCCAGAGCGCTGCCGGACACGGAGCTGCCGCAGCCGGGACAGCCGCTGACGGGTCCGCCGCCGCCCCGCTCCTGGGCGGACAAGGACCCGGAGGCCGCGGCGAGGCTGTCGGCGGCGCGCGCCGCCGTCTCGGCGCTCGCCGAGCAGCTGAACATGCCGCAGGAGAACCTGATCACGCCGGACACGGTGCGCCGGGTCTGCTGGGAGCCGCCGCGTGAGCCGTCGGTGGAGAACGTGGCCGAGGCGCTGGCGGGACACGGCGCGCGTGCGTGGCAGGTCGAGCACGTGGCGCCTCTGCTGACGCGCGCGCTGTCGGCGTCGGCCCCGGCGAAGACCGTGCCGCCGTCCCAGCCGCCGGCACCCGACGACAGGAGCTGAGGAGCCAGACCGGACGAGGCCGGGGCGCGGGGCGGCGGCCCGGAAAAGGGGCGGGGCGCGGGGTACAGGGGCCGAAAAAGGGGTGGGGCTGGGCAGGTCAGTTACCCGCGAGTAGCATGGTGGGCGGAAGCGCGTCACCGGCGCGCCCCGCGGCAGTGCCACCCCGCACCCTGGAGGAGAGCAATCGTGCCTCGTACCGTCAGGGATGTCGTCTTCGTCGACGGCGTCCGCACCCCGTTCGGCAAGGCGGGCCCGAAGGGCATGTACCACGAGACCCGAGCCGACGATCTCGTCGTCAAGGCGATCCGGGAGCTGCTGCGCCGCAACCCGGACCTCGACCCGGGCCGTATCGACGAGGTCGCGATCGCCGCGACCACCCAGATCGGCGACCAGGGCCTCACCCTCGGCCGCACCGCCGGCATCCTCGCCGGACTGCCGCAGTCCGTCCCCGGCTACTCGATCGACCGGATGTGCGCGGGCGCGCTGACGGCCGTGACGACCACCGCGGGCTCCATCGCGTTCGGCGCGTACGACGTGGTCGTGGCCGGCGGTGTCGAGCACATGGGCCGCCACCCGATGGGCGAGGGCGTGGACCCGAACCCGCGCTTCGTGTCCGAGAAGCTGGTCGACGACTCGGCCCTCTTCATGGGGATGACGGCCGAGAACCTGCACGACCGCTTCCCGCAGCTGAGCAAGCAGCGCGCGGACGAGTACGCGGTCCGCTCGCAGGAGAAGGCCGCCAAGGCGTACGCCAACGGCAAGATCCAGCAGGACCTGGTGCCGATCTCCATCCGCCGCACCAGTCCCGAGGCGGGCGAGACGGGCTGGGGCCTGGCCACCGCCGACGAGCCGATGCGTCCCGGCACCACGCTGGAGATGCTGGCCGGTCTGAAGACACCGTTCCGTCCGCACGGCCGGGTCACCGCCGGAAACGCCGCCGGGCTCAACGACGGCGCCACCGCCTCCCTGATCGCCGCCGAGGACTTCGCGCGCGAGCAGGGCCTGCCGGTGCGGATGCGTCTGGTCTCGTACGCCTTCGCCGGTGTAGAGCCCGAGGTCATGGGCTACGGTCCGATCCCGGCGACCGAGAAGGCCCTCGCCAAGGCGGGCCTGTCGATCTCCGACATCGGTCTGTTCGAGATCAACGAGGCGTTCGCCGTCCAGGTGCTCGCCCTGCTCGACCACTACGGCATCGCCGACGACGACGCGCGCGTGAACCAGTACGGCGGCGCCATCGCGTTCGGCCACCCGCTGGCGTCCTCGGGCGTACGGCTGATGACGCAGCTCGCGCGGCAGTTCGAGGAGCAGCCGCATGTCCGCTACGGACTGACCACCATGTGCGTCGGCTTCGGCATGGGCGCGTCGGTCATCTGGGAGAACCCGCACTTCGACGGAGGCACCAAGTGAGCAGCACCACCGCTGAACTCCTGAAGGGCGCGGCCGAGCTGTTCCCCGACGAGGTCGTGACCGAGGCGCACGTACGCCACCTCGATCTGCCGGGCGGCGCCGGGCGTTTCGCCCTCATCACGCTGGACAACGGCCTGGATCACACCAAGCCGACCACCTTCGGGCCGCAGTCGCTGGCGCATCTCAACACCGCGCTCGACCAGGTCGAGAAGGAGGCGTCCGAGGGGACGGTCGTCGGTGTCGGTCTCACCGGCAAGCCGTTCATCTTCGCGGTCGGCGCCGACCTCAAGGGCGTCGAGCTGCTGAAGAACCACGAGGACGCGCTCGCCATCGGCAAGGGCGGCCACGACGTCTTCAAGCGCCTCGCCTCGCTGGCCGTGCCGACGTTCGCGTACTACAACGGCGCGGCGATGGGCGGCGGTGTCGAGGTCGGTCTGCACTGCCAGTACCGCACCGTCTCCGCCGCGACCCCCGCGTTCTCCTTCCCCGAGGTCTTCCTCGGTCTCGTCCCCGGCTGGGGCGGCTGCGCGATCCTGCCGAACCTGATCGGCGCGGACCGCGCGGTCAAGGTGATCATCGAGAACGCGCTCAACCAGAACAAGCAGCTCAAGGGCGCGCAGGTCTACGAGCTGGGCATCGCCGACGCGATCTTCGAGGGCGCGGACTTCCTGGAGCAGTCGCTCATCTGGACCGCGTCGGTCCTCAAGGGCGAACTGGACGTCGTACGCCCGGAGATCGACCGCGGCGAGGCGTGGGACGAGGCCGTGGAGCGTGGCCGGGCGTTCGCCGACTCGAAGGTGCACGGCGCGGCGCCCGCCGCGTACCGCGCGCTGGACATCGTCGCCGCCGCCAAGGACGGTGACCTCCAGGCCGGCTTCGACGCCGAGGACACCGCGCTGGCCGATCTGATCATGAGCGGTGAACTGCGTTCCGGCATCTACGCGTTCAACCTCGTGCAGAAGCGCGCCAAGCGGCCGGCCGGCGCCCCCGACAAGTCGCTGGCCCGCCCGGTCACGAAGGTCGGCGTCGTCGGCGCGGGCCTGATGGCCTCGCAACTGGCGCTGCTGTTCCTGCGCCGCCTGGAGGTCCCGGTCGTCCTGACGGACATCGACCAGGAGCGGATCGACAAGGGCGTTTCCTACGTCCACGGCGAGATCGACAAGCTGCTGCTGAAGTCGCGTATCAACCAGGACAAGGCCAACCGCCTCAAGGCGCTGGTCTCCGGTGTGCTCGACAAGGCGGAGGGCTTCGCCGACGCGGACTTCATCATCGAGGCCGTCTTCGAGGAGATGGGCGTCAAGCAGCAGGTGTTCGCGGAGGTCGAGGCGGTCGCCCCGGCCCACGCGGTCCTCGCGACGAACACCTCCTCGCTCTCGGTCTCCGAGATGGCGTCGAAGCTGAAGAACCCCGAACGGGTCGTGGGCTTCCACTTCTTCAACCCGGTCGCGATCCTGCCGCTGCTGGAGATCGTCCGCGGCGAGCGGACGGACGACGCGGCGCTGGCGACGGCGTTCGGCGTGGCGAAGAAGCTGCGCAAGACGGCGGTCCTGGTGAAGGACGCCCCGGCGTTCGTCGTCAACCGCATCCTCACCCGCTTCATGGGCGAGATCCAGAACGTGATCGACGAGGGCACCCCGGTCGACGTCGCGGAGCGCGCGGTCGAGCCGCTGGGCCTGCCGATGTCGCCGCTGGTCCTGCTCGAACTGGTGGGCCCGGCGATCGGCCTGCACGTCTCGGAGACCCTGCACGGCGCGTTCCCCGACCGGTTCACGGTCTCGGAGAACCTGGCCGCGGTCGTGAAGGCGGGCAAGCGCGGCTTCTACGTCCACGACTCGGGCACACCGGAACTGGACCCGGAGGTCGCCGCGCTCCTCAAGCAGGGCGACACCGTCCTGACCGAGGAGCAGGTGCGCGACCGGGTGCTGGACGCGGTGGCGCAGGAGATCGGCCTGATGCTGGACGAGAACGTCGTGGCGGAGGCGCAGGACATCGACCTCTGCCTGATCACGGGCGCCGGCTGGCCCTTCCACCTGGGCGGCCTGACGCCGTACCTGGACCGTGAGGGCATCTCGCAGCGCGTGAACGGCAAGCTGTTCCTGGCCCGTGGCGTGGCGAGCGTCCCGGCGTAGCGGGTCCTGAGGCAGTCACAGGAAGGGGCGGTACGGAGAGATTCCGTACCGCCCCTTCCCTTGCTGCGCCGGTGCGCCGGTGCGCCGGGATCGTGTCAGGCGCGGGTCCAGGCCGAGAGCGCGAGGCCCTGTTCGTCTTTCTGGCGGGCCACTCGCAGGGCGCCGTCCGTGCCGATCGCGGCCAGGACGATGCGGCCGCGGCCGTCCAGGGCCAGTGCCGGGGCGCCCGCGCAGGGTTCGCCCGTCGTGGTCCAGTTGAGGCCGGCCGACTCGTCCTCCGTCGGGTAGGCCGCGATGGCGAGCCGGCCGTCGGTGCGGCGCTGGGCCAGGATCGTGCAGTCGACGCCGTCCACCGGGGTGCGGAGCACGGCCGGCGGTCCCGTGCCGGGGCCGTCCAGGGCGACCGGGTCGGCGCCCGGGCGCCATGCGCGGACCGTGCCGTCGGCGACATCCCGCCAGAAGTAGGTCGCGCGCCCGGGGCCGGTGCGCTCGGCCGTGATCGTGCCCGGCTCGGCCTTGGCCTGCGGTTCCGTTTCCGCTTCCGCACGCTCCGGCTTCGCGTCGGCCTTCGCGAGCCGCCAGCGCAGCACCGTGCCGTCGGCGGGGGCCAGTACGTGGGTCTCACCGTTGTCGGTCGTCACGGCGGCCACCGGGCCGGTGACCGGGGTGTCCTCCGGCGTGGCTCCGCCGTACGGGAGCATCTTGCCGGTGGGCGACTGCCGCTTGGCGGAGAAGCCGCCCTTCGCGTTGTGCACGAAGACCTGGAGCTGGCCGGAGCCGTCCATGACCGCCGTGGGCGCGCCGATACGCGCGGCTGCCTCGCGGTCCTTGCCGTGCGGGTTGCCCATGGTCTGCCAGGCCCGGATCGGACGGCCTGTCTGGTACTGGAGCGCGTGCAGCAGATCCAGGTCGTCGGGCCCGTCGGTGCGCGGGCGCACCCGGGGCACCACCAGGTGTACGTAGCCCTCGGGGCTCTGCGCGACGGCCACGTACGGCAGGATGCCGGGGAAGCCGAGCAGCTCGGGCCCCGACCAGCCGGGGCCGCCCACGCGGCTCTCCGTCCAGCGCAGCACGCCGTCGGCGGCCGGCGCGTACGCCGTGAGCCTGCCGTCCTTGCCGCGCAACAGCCAGCGCGTGGTCGCGGGGAGGGTGTTGTCCACGGTGATGCCCACTGCTACCTTCTCGAGCCCGGAAAGACAGGTGTTGATAGTACTCGGCGGCCGTTGGCCAGGACTCGGCGGCCTCCGCGTGGCCGGGCTGTGCCAGGCTTGGCGTTGTGCGGACTCTGCTGATCGTGGACGCGGCCAATGTCGTCGGTTCCGTTCCCGACGGATGGTGGCGCGACCGGCGCGGCGCGGCGGAACGGCTGCGCGACCGTCTCGTCGCGTACGCCGCCGACGGAGTGCCCGGCCACCCCGGCCCTGCCGAGATCGTGCTGGTGGTCGAGGGACGGGCGCGGGGCGTCGAGTCCCTGCCTGAAGTACGGGTCGAGTCCGCGCCCGGCAGCGGCGACGATCTGATCGTGGAACTGGCCGCGTGCGCAGGGGATGCGGCGGACGGGCGCGAGTGCGTCGTCATCACGGCCGACCGGGAGCTGCGCCGGAGGGTGGCGGCGTACGGCGCGCTGTACGCCGGCCCCAGGACCGTACGCGAAGCCCCGGGACCGGATGGCTGACCGGCCGTCCCGGCACAAGACCGCGTGCCGGGACGGAGAGGCCCTGGGTCAGCCCGACTTGCCGAGGCGGCTGTGGCCGCGCCCGTACAGGGCGTAGACGACGAATCCGACGACCATCCAGATGGCGAAGCGGAGCCAGGTCTCGGCGGGCAGGTTGAACATCAGCCACAGCGAGGCGAGCACCGACAGGATCGGGACGAAGGGCACCAGCGGGGTGCGGAACGAACGCGGCAGGTCGGGACGCTTCTTGCGCAGGATGAGGATGCCGATCGCGACCACGATGAAGGCGAACAGCGTGCCGATGTTGACGAGTTCGGCGAGTTCGTCGATGGACGTGAATCCGGCGACGGCGGCCACGATCGAGCCGAGGAGAATGGTCGAGCGGTAGGGCGTGCCGAACTTGGGGTGGACGCGGGAGAACACTCGCGGCAGCAGCCCGTCCCGGCTCATCGCGAAGAACACGCGGGTCTGGCCGAGCAGCAGGATCATGCAGACGGACGTGAGCCCGACCGCCGCGCCGAAGCTGATCAGCCCGGCCCAGAAGGGGTGGCCGACGGCCTTGAACGCGTCGGCGAGCGGGGCGTCGACCGTCAGCTTGTTGTAGCGCTGCATGCCGGTGACGACGACCGAGACGGCGACGTACAGGATCGTGCAGATGAAGAGGGAGCCGAGGATGCCGCGCGGAACGTCCCGCTGCGGGTTCTTGGTCTCCTCGGCGGCGGTCGCGACGATGTCGAAACCGATGAAGGCGAAGAAGACGACGGCCGCGCCGGTGAAGATCCCCATGATGCCGAAGTTGCTGGGGGTGAAGCCCGCCATCAGCTGGATGAGCGGCGCGCTCAGCCCGCCACCGCCCTCGGTGGCCTGGGCCGGCGGGATGAACGGCTTGTAGTTGGCGCCGGTGATGAGGAACGCGCCGACGAGGATGACGATCAGGACGACGGTGACCTTGACGGCGACGATGACGTTCGTGACGCGCGAGGACAGCTTCATACCGACGACGAGAACGCCGGTCAGGACGAGCACCAGGAGGCAGGCGGGCAGGTCGAAGCCGAACTGTCCGCCGTGTGTGCCGGAGAGTCCGGCCGGGAGATGGAAGCCCGCGGTGTCCAGCAGCGAGCGGATGTAGCCGGACCAGCCGACCGCCACCACCGCACAGCCCAGCGCCAGTTCGAGAACCAGGTCCCAGCCGATGATCCAGGCGGGGAGTTCACCGAGGGAGGCGTACGAGAAGGTGTACGCGGATCCGGCGACCGGAACGGTCGAGGCGAATTCGGCGTAGCAGAGGGCGGCCAGACCGCAGACGACGCCGGCGACGACGAACGCGAGGGCGGTGGCGGGGCCGGCCGTCTGCGCGGCCACTTTGCCGGTGAGGACGAAGATGCCCGTCCCGATGATGACTCCGACGCCGAAGACCGTCAGGTCGAGCGCGGACAGGGACTTCTTGAGCGCGAACTCCGGATCCTCGGTGTCCTGGATCGACTGCTCGACCGTTTTCGTCCGGAACACGCCCTTCGGGGCCGGACTCTCTGGTTCCGCCGGGCTCACTGGCCCTCTGTCCTGTTCCGTACTCACCGGGGTACCTTCCGTCTCCGCGTTGCCCCGCGCAATGAACGTGGGACGTTGCGGACCCGCGTACCCGGAAAATGGGAAAGTCACACTGATGGGTCGATCGGACCATCCCTACGGGGCGGTCCGATCGACCCATCAGACGTAACAACGGCGGCACCGGCGGCGGCACGCGAGAACGGCAGACCGCCGGAACCTAGTCGCGGGTGATCTCCGTGGTGGAGTCCATCAGTCCGCCGTCCAGCTTCGAGACCAGGCCGGTGACCTGGCGGGCGATGTCCGGCGCGGTCAGCCCGATCTCGGCCATGACCTCCTTGCGGGAGGCGTGGTCGAGGAAGCGCGGCGGGATGCCGAAGTCGCGCAGGGGTACGTCGACCCCCGCGTCCCGCAGTGCCTGGGCGACCGCGGACCCGACGCCGCCGACGCGGCTGTTGTCCTCGACGGTGACGACCACGCGGTGCTGCTCGGCGAGCGGGACCAGAGCCTCGTCGACGGGCTTGACCCAGCGCGGGTCGACCACCGTGGTCGAAATGCCCTGTTTGTCAAGGAGGTCGGCGATCTCCAGGCACATCGGGGCCAGCGCGCCGACGGAGACGAGCAGCACGTCCGCCGCGCCCTCCTCCGGCCTGCGCAGCACGTCGATGCCGCCGATCCGGGCGACGGCCGCCACCGCGGGGCCGACCGCGCCCTTCGAGTAACGGACCACGGTCGGGCCGTCCTCGATCTCGACGGCCTCGCGCAGCTGGGCGCGGACCTGGTCGGCGTCGCGCGGGGCGGCGATCCGCAGGCCGGGCACGCACTGCAGGATCGACATGTCCCACATGCCGTTGTGCGAGGCACCGTCCGTACCGGTGACGCCGGCCCGGTCGAGGACAAATGTCACACCGCAATTGTGCAGGGCGACATCCATCAGGACCTGGTCGAAGGCGCGGTTGAGGAAGGTCGCGTACACCGCGAAGACGGGGTGCAGGCCGCCGGTCGCCAGACCCGCCGCGGAGACCGCGGCGTGCTGCTCCGCGATGCCGACGTCGTACACCCGGTCCGGGAACTCCTTCGCGAACTTCTCCAGGCCGAGCGGCTGGAGCATGGCCGCGGTGATCGCGACGATGTCCTCGCGCTCATGACCGAGCTTGACCATCTCCTCGCCGAAGACCGAGGTCCAGTCCATGCCGGCGGCCGAGATGGGCAGACCGGTGTCGGGGTGGATGGGCCCGATGCCGTGGAAGCGGTCGGCCTCGTCCTGCTCGGCCGGCTTGTAGCCGCGGCCCTTCTCTGTGATGCAGTGCACGATCACGGGACCGCCGAAACGCTTCGCCCGCAGCAGCGCGGACTCCAGCGCCTCGATGTCGTGGCCGTCGATCGGGCCCACGTACTTCAGGCCGAGGTCCTCGAACATGCCCTGCGGTGCGATGAAGTCCTTGAGGCCCTTCTTCGCGCCGTGCAGCGTCTCGTAGAGGGGCTTGCCGAGGACCGGGGTGCGCTCCAGGATGTCCTTGCCGCGGGCCAGGAAGCGTTCGTAGCCGTCGGTGGTGCGCAGGGTCGCGAGGTGGTTCGCCAGGCCGCCGATGGTCGGCGCGTACGAACGCTCGTTGTCGTTCACGACGATGACGAGCGGGCGGTCCTTGGCGGCGGCGATGTTGTTCAGCGCCTCCCAGGCCATACCGCCGGTGAGCGCTCCGTCACCGATCACCGCGACCACGTGGTCGTCCTTCTTCAGGACTTCGTTGGCCTTGGCGAGGCCGTCGGCCCAGCCCAGCACGGTGGAAGCGTGGGAGTTCTCGATGACGTCGTGGTCGGACTCGGCCCGCGAGGGGTAGCCGGACAGGCCGCCCTTGCTCTTGAGCTTCGAGAAGTCCTGACGTCCCGTGAGCAGCTTGTGCACGTAGGACTGGTGGCCCGTGTCGAAGAGAACCCTGTCCTTCGGTGATTCGAAGACGCGGTGCAGGGCAATGGTCAGCTCGACGACGCCCAGGTTCGGGCCGAGGTGGCCACCGGTCTTGGATACGGCGTCGACGAGGAACGTCCGGATCTCCGCCGCCAGCTGGTCCAGCTCCTCCGGTCCGAGCCGGTCCAGGTCGCGCGGTCCCCTGATGTGGGTCAGCAACGGCACCCGTGCCTCCTTGCGTTTGAGCTGGTCGAGCTTCTTGCCGATCCGCCGAGTCTAATGTTCCGTACGCGTGCTCGTTCGGCGGGCGGTGCGTTCTACGTCACCCGATTGGCTGTAAATACGTCGTATGACAGTGTCCCCGACACACGGCTGTGCCCGGCACCCCGCGTACGGGCGCCGGGCACGAGCCCGCGGGAACCGCGGTCAGGCGCGACCTGCGGTCTTCTGGGTCTTCCGGGTGATCGCGTCGATCACGACGGTGGCGAGCAGCACGGCACCGGTGATCATGTACACGATCGGCGAGGCGACGCCCTGGATGGCCAGACCTGACTGGATCGAGACAATCACGAGCACACCGAGCAGCGCGTTCCAGCTGCGGCCCCGGCCACCGAAGAGGCTGGTGCCGCCGATGACGGCCGCCGCGATGGAGTTCATCAGGAGCGTGCCGCTGCCCGCGCCCTGGTTGGCCGCGTTGATCTGCGAGGCGAGGAACAGACCGCCGATGGCGGCGAACGTACCGGCGATCGAGAAGACCGAGGTACGGATCAGCGTGACATTGATGCCGGCCCTGCGGGACGCTTCGACGCTGCCGCCGAGTGCGAAGACCTTGCGTCCGTAGGAGGTACGGCGCAGCACGAAGTCGGTCAGCACCAGCACCGCGAGGAAGATCACGACGGCCAGCGGGAGACCCTTGTACTGGTTGAAGATGATCGCGACGACGAAGGCGACCACCGCGAGCAGCACCGTACGCAGCACGACCTCGCTGACCGGCCGCGAGGGAACGCCGACGGTCTCCCGGCGGCGGTTCTCCGTGTACGAGACGAAGAAGTACGCGGCCACCACGACGACGGCCAGGATGTAGGCGGCCGACACATCGGTGAAGTAGTACGTGGTCAGCTTGCCGACGATACCGTCGGAGTCAAGGTTGATCGTGCCGCTGGAGCCGAGGATCTGGAGCATGAAGCCGTTCCAGAACAGCAGACCGGCCAGGGTGACGGCGAAGGCGGGCACACCGATCCGGGCGAAGAAGAACCCGTGGATCGCGCCGATGACCGTCCCGGAGAGGATGGCGAGGATGAAGGCCAGCCACTCGGCCATGCCGTGGGTGATGCTGAGCACCGCGAAGAGGGCGCCGGCGACACCGCTGACGGAACCGACCGACAGGTCGATCTCGCCGAGCAGCAGGACGAAGACGATACCGACGGCGATCATGCCGGTGCCGACCATCGTGATGGAGATGTTACTGAGGTTCTCCGGGCCGATGAAGCTGGAGTTCAGCACGGTGAAGATCGCCCAGATGACGATCAGGCCGAGGACGACCGGGATGGCACCGAGGTCACCGGCGCGGATCTTGCGCTTGAACTCGGACAGGTAGCCGCCGAATCCCTGCTCGCGGACCAGCAGGCGGGGGTCCACGACAGTGACCGCCCCGTCCGCCACGGGCGGCGCGTCGACCGCGGCGGGGGCCTGGAGGCCGGGCCCGGAGGTCTTGTCGGTGCTCACTTCTGAACCTCCACATTGCGCGTCGCGCGACGGGTCACGGCGTTGTCCGTGGCACCGGTGATAGCGGCGATGATGTCTTCCTGCGAGGTGGTCTTGACGTCGAAGACGCCGTTGTTCCCGCCCAGCCTGAGTACGGCGACCTTGTCCGCGACAGCCTTGACGTCCGCCATGTTGTGGCTGATGAGGAGCACCGCGAGGCCACGCTCACGCAGCCGCTCGACCAGGTCGAGCACCTGCGCCGTCTGCTCGACACCGAGGGCCGCGGTCGGCTCGTCGAGGATGACCAACTTGGGCTCGCCCAGCATGGAGCGGGCGATCGCCACGGTCTGGCGCTGACCGCCGGAGAGCGACGCGATCGGGATGCGGACGCTGGGGATGCGGATCGACAGCGTCGTCAGCAGCTCGCGCGAGCGGCGCTCCATCTCGACCTCGTCGAGCACGCCGTAGCGGCGCAGCTCGCGGCCGAGGTAGAGGTTGCCGACGACATCGATGTTGTCGCAGAGGGAGAGGTCCTGGTAGACGGTCGCGATGCCCAGGTTCTGGGCATCGTGCGGCCGGCTGATCGAGACCGGCTTACCTTCCCATTCGATGACGCCGTCATCGACGGGGTGAACACCGGCGATGGTCTTCACCAGGGTTGATTTACCGGCGCCGTTGTCGCCCACCAGGGCGAGCACCTCACCGGAGTGGATCTCAAGCTCTACGTCGGTGAGCGCCTGGACGGCACCGAATCGCTTGGAGACCCCTCGCAACGCCAACACGGGCGTAGCGGTCACATGAACCATCTCCTTCGCCGCCTGACCGGCGGGGATGCCGCGCCGGGGTGAGGCGCGGAGGTCGAGCAGAAACAAGCGGAAGAGCCCGGCCGCGGGGTGCGCGGCGGTGGAGGCGGGGAGTTCCCGTCCGGCGTCCCGCCCCCGGCTTGCGGGGGCGGGACGGGCGGGGCACCGGACGGGCTTCACCGGAAGCGGGTCGCCGGGCCGGAGCCCGGCACGGACCTACTTCACGCCTGCGGCGTCACAGGCCGCCTTGTACCGCGCGGTGCAGATCTCACCGACGGTGTAGATCTTGTCCTTGATCACCGTGTCGTTGATGTTGGCCTTCGTCAGCGAGACGACGGGCACGATCACCGACGGGATCTGCTTGGTCGTCGCGCTGTCGGCCTTCGAGGTGGCGATGGAGTCGAGCGACTTGCCCTGCGCGAGCGCGACGGCCATCTCACCGGCGACCGCGGCTTCCTGCGGGTAGGACTTGTAGACGCTCATGAACTGCTCGCCCGAGACGATGCGCTGCACACCGGCCAGCTCGGCGTCCTGGCCGGTGACCGGCGGGAGCTTGGCGAAGTTGGCCGCCTTGAGGGCGGTGATGATGCCGCCGGCGAGGCCGTCGTTGGCGGAGTAGACGCCAATGATCTTGTCCTTGCCGAGGGCCGAGATGGCACCCTGCATGTTGGAGTTGGCGTTCGCCGCCAGCCAGTCGGCGGTGTCGTACTCCTTGCCGATCTTCACCTTGCCGTCGAGCACCGAGTGGGCGCCCTTCTTGAACAGGGCGGCGTTCGGGTCGGTGCTCGAACCGTTCATCATGACGATGTCGCCGGACTTGGCCTTCGAGCCGAGGGCTTCCAGAAGGGCCGTGCCCTGCGCCTTGCCGACGGCCTCGTTGTCGAAGGAGGTGTAAGCGCTGATCGGGCCTTCGGCGAGCCGGTCGTAGGCCACGACGGGGATGCCGGCGTCCTTGGCCTTCTGCACCGAGTTAGCGATGGCCTTCGAGTCCACCGAGTCGATGATGAGCACATCGACCTTCTTGGTGATCATCGTGTCGACCTGCTGCTTCTGGGTCGGCGCGTCCTGCTGCGCGTTGGCGTAGGCGATCTTGCCCTTGCCGTTGGTGAGTTCCTTGACCTTCTGCTCGATGAGCGGGCGGTCGAGCTTCTCGTAGCGCGCGGTCTGGTTCTCGGGCAGCAGCAGGCCGACCGTTATCGCGTCGCCGGCGTTCTTCTTGGGCGCATCGTCGGCCTTGTCGCCGGACTCCTTGGCGCTGCCGCAGGCGGCGAGGGAAACAGCCATTGCGGTGGCCGCGGCAGCCACGGCGGCACGACGCATCTTCGCATTCACTTCAAGAACCTCCCTGACGAGGCCGCGTCGTTGCGGCCGAGGTGGCTGGAAGTCAACTCGCCTGCGAGGGCGGCGTCAAGGAGTAAATCCTTAACGAGATGACAACGGTGCCATTCGTTATCTAAGTGAAGGCAGGCGCGGACGAAGGGAGGGCGCTCTCCAACAGGGTCGAATCACCCATCTCGCTCAACACGAGGGCCAGCGCGCCCAGAACCTCGGCTCGACCACCCAACGCCCCTGGCAGGACAGAGAGTTGGCGTGCGGCGCTCGGGATCGCGTAGCGGGATACCGACTCCCTTATCGGCGCGAGAATCAGCTCCCCGGCCTCCGCCAGATCACCGCCGAGCACCACCCTGCTGGGGTTCAGCAGGTTGCACAGGTTGGCCACACCGCTGCCGATGTGACGGCCCACGTCCGCCACCACCCTGCGGCATCCCGGGTCGCCGTCCCTGGCGAGCTGCACGACCCGTTCCAACGTCAGGTCACCGCCGTGGCTGGGCCGCAGGAGCGGAAGGACGTAGCGGGCCGCGGTGAACGTCTCCAGGCATCCGCGGTTTCCGCAGCGGCAGACCGGTCCCGACTCGTCCAGCGTGATGTGCCCGATCTCGCCGGCCGTGCCGCCGGGGCCGCGGTAGATCTGGCTGTCTATCACCAGCCCGGCGCCGACGCCTCCCGCGACCTTGATGTAGGCAAGATCCTTGACTCCGCGCCCACTTCCCCACACCAGCTCACCGAGGGCGCCGAGGTTGGCGTCGTTGTCGACGTGGACAGGTACGCCGAGGCGCCCGGCGAGTTCGTTTCTGGGGTTGATGCCCGTCCAGCCCGGCAGTATCGACGTGGAGCCGAGCGTGCCGGATTCCATGTCGATCGGACCGGGGACGCCGAGACCGACTCCGATCACTTTCTGACGGCTGACGCCCGTTGTCACGATCAGCCGCTCCACCAACTCCTCGGCCCTGTCGAATCCTTCGGCGGCCGAGGCGTCCACGTCGAGAGGTTCCGCCTCCTCCGCGAGCACCTGATGGGCGAGGTTGCCTACGGCGACGCGCAGATGAGTGTGGCCGAAATCCACACCCACCACGATGCCCGCGTCGGCGCTCAGCGCGACGCTGCGGGCGCGCCTGCCGCCCGCGGACGTAGGCGTGACCTGCACGGTCCCGCCGTTCTTCAGCTCACGGACGATATTGGAGACCGTGGCCGCCGACAGTCCCGTTCTGCGGGCGATCTCCGCCTGGGTGAGTGAACCGGCCATGCGCACCGCACGTACGACTCTTTCGAGGTTGGCCCGGTGCAGAGAAGACTGCGACCCTGGAGTCTCCACGACTCATCCACTCCTGCCCTTGGCGGGCGGCACGACCACCGCCTGCCGGCCGGGGCCGCCACGATGAGACCCCGACGTCTCTCCAACTTGTGAACCCTAAGCTCAGCCTTTCGGGCAGCGTCCCGTCAAGACCTTGAACGAGTGGGGCCCACGGCCGCGCACTGACGGGGACCCCGCCGGGAACGGAGCCCTCGTCACATCCGGGAAGCCGCCGGGGCAGGTGACGGACGTCCTTGCGGGGCCGCCCGGTTGAGGTGCGCCGGCGGGTCCAGGTGTGCGTGCTCCTCCGGGTGCGCGACAGGCACCGCGGGTGCGCGCGAGGCGCTACTTGAGCGCGCCGGCGGTGAGTCCGGACTGGACCTGGCGCTGGAAGATCGCGTACACGATCAGCACGGGCAGGATCGCGATCATCATCCCGGCCATCAGCGCGCCCCAGTCGTTCTCGTACCCCTGCTGGAGTGCGATCATCGCGAGCCCCTGGGTGAGGACGTACCGCTTCTCGTCCTGATTCAGCACCATCGGCAGCAGGTACTGGTTCCACTGGCCGAGGAAGTTGAAGATGCCGATGCTGATCAGGCCGGGCTTGGCCATCGGCAGCATCACCTGGAAGAACGTCCGGGTGTGCGACGCGCCGTCGATCAGGGCCGCCTCCGCCACCGACGCGGGCAGCGTCCGGAAGAACGCGGTCATGAAGAACACCGTGAACGGCAGCGAATAGGCGATGTAGACCAGGATCAGACCCTGATACGTCGCCAGCAGCGAGGTGCCGGGGAAGTCCCGCAGGACGAAGAAGAGCGGGATCACCAGCATGAAGACGGGGAAGGACATACCCGCGACGAACAGGTAGTAGATGAACCGGTTTCCCGGAAAGGTGAACCTGGCGAGTACGTACGCGGCCATTGAGCCGAGCACCATCGTGCCGATCAGTGAACCGCCCACCACGATCAGGGTGTTGATGAAGTACTGGCCCATGTTCGCTTCGTTCCACGCGCGGGACCAGTTCTCCCAGTGCAGGACGGTCGGCAGAGCCCAGGGGTCGGAGAGGATGCCGTTGCTGTCCTTGAAGGCGCTCCACAGCACCCACAGCAAGGGCACACCCACCATGAGCGTCCACACGATGAGAATGCCGTGCGAGAAGACGTTGAGTGCGCCGCCCTCGCTCCGAACGGCCTTCGCGGGAGCGGGTTTTCCGGTCACCGGCGCGGGAGTGCCGTGTTCCGCCGCCGCGTCAATTTCTTCGGTCGTCATCCGCCCGTACCCCTAGAACTCGATTCGCTCACGCCGCGCGAAGCGCATCGTGAGCACGGCGAAGGCCATCGTGACAATCAGCATCGCGACCCCCATGGCAGCCGCGTAGCCGAACTGGCTGTCCCTGAAGGCCGTTTGGTAGAGCCGCAGCGGCAGTACGTCCGTGGCGCCGTCGGGACCGCCGTTGTTCACCGACATGATCTGGACCAGCGCGAACCCGTCCAGCGCGATGATGCCCATGTACACCCAGCCGGTCTGCACGGTGTCCCACAGGAGCGGGAGGGTGATCTTGAAGAACGTGTCGAAGCGGTTGGCTCCGTCCAGCAGAGCGGCTTCGTAGATGTCCGTCGGAATGGAAGCCATTGCCGCCGAGAAGAGCACCACGAAGAATCCGACATTGCTCCACACCATGACGGCGCTGATACACCAGAGCGCGAGGCTCTTCTCGCCCAGCCAGGAATTCTGCAGACCGTCCAGACCGAAGCCGCCGAGAAGGGAGTTGAGCATCCCGTCATCCGGATCCGGGTTGTAGATGTTGAACCAGATCACCGCGACGATCGTGACCGAGATGACCTGCGGGAAGAAGAAGACGAACTTGTAGAACTTCGACCCGCTCACGCCGGTGACGACTTCATTCTTCCTTCGTTTGCCACCGACGTTGAGCATGAAGGCGAAGAACAGTCCGAGCGCCAGTGTGACGATCGGAAGCAGCGCCAGAAGATAGATGTTGTGGCGCAGCGCGTTCCAGAACTCCTCGCTGTGCCAGAGGCGCTGGAAGTTGTCCAGGCCGACGAATTCGGACGTCCCCACGAGACCGGACCAGTCGGTCATCGAGATCTGGAACGCCTGGACGAACGGCGAGATCACGAAGACCGCGTAGACGATCAGAGGCAGGGCCAGGAAGCCCACGATGAATCGGTATTTGCCGTGCTGCATGTGCGTCCCGGCCCTTCCCCTCGGATTCCGTGTGACGTCTGATCAGGCTTTCCGGACCGACCCGCCGGTCAGACCGTGCGCTTGAACTTCGTGACCGAGTCGTCCTTGGCGACCTTGTCGGCCTCCGTCTGGGTCTTCTTGATCCACTCGGCGGCCTTCATGTCGCCCGTGAGGAGCTGGCCGGTGAGGCCGCCGATCTTCTCGTCGGTCAGCGCCGGGTACCACTCCTGGAGCTGGAGGCTGATCAGGTTGCTGCCCGCCGCCTTGAACACGCTGCTGGCGGAGGCCAGTCCGGGTGAGAGCGTCATGCCGTCGGTGGCATTCAGTACGCAGGTCAGGGATTTGACCTTGGTGGCGAAGTTCTGTGCGTGCTTCTTGGAGAGCAGGATGCGCAGCAACTCCATGCCGCCCGCGGGGTTCTTGCCCTTGCTCGGCACGATGAACGGCTCGCTCGGCTCACCGCGCAGAGTGCCGTGCGGCAGCTTGTCGGCTGCGCCGTCGAAGAGCGCGCCGACCGCCATGGAGAAGTCCTCGGGCGTGGTCGGGGCGGCCTCGTTCTCGAGCCAGGAACCGTTGGGGATGAAGACGGCCTTGCCCTTGGTCCAGGCGGTCTGCGACTGGATGTGGGTGAGGCCCTCGCTGCCTTCGAGGAAGTACTTCTTGGCCGCCAGTTCCTCGTAGTGCTCGGCGACCTCCCTGACCGCGTCGTTGCTCGTCCACGCGTTCGGCTCAAGGTTGTCGATGGCGATCCACTTCTCCATGCCGCCGATCTTGGCGATCTGGCCGAAGAGGTTGAAGTGGACGTAGTACGGATACTTGCCGGCGTACGTCCAGGGCGCGATGCCCGACTTCTTGATCTCGGCGCAGGTCCTGACCATCTCGTCGAGGGTCTTGGGGTACGCCCAGCCCTTGTCTTCCAACAGCTTCTGCGAGTACCAGGTGCCGTAGACGGTGAAGGCGTAGTAGAGGACGTCGAACGTGTCGCCGTGCAGCCCCTTGTCGAGGGTGCTGGGGTGGATCGTGTCCCGGACCTTCTTGGCCGCGTCGTCGATGGATGCGGCATCCAGGAGGGTCTTCAGATCCTGCAACTGGCCCTGCGTGGACAGCTTGTTCATGTCCAGGTGGTCGGCACCGGAGTTGTCGACGATGTCCGGAGGGTTGCCGCCCGCGAAGCGCGGGGTCAGCTTGGGGCCCACTGCCTGGGTACCCGTGTGCTGGACCGTCGTGCCGTACGCCTTGTTGTAGTCGGCCTCCGCGTCCTTCGCGTACTGGTCGCCGAGCCCTCCCTTGAAGATGAACGCCTCCATCGGAGCGCCCTTCTTCACCCCCAGCGGGTTGGTGGCCGACGTCTTGCCGCCGGGCGCCTTGGTCGCCTTCGTGTCACCGCCGCCGCCACCGGTGGCGCAGGCGGACAGGAAGCTCATCGTCGGAACGGCGATCAGGCCGAGCGCGGCGGAACGCTTGATCAGATCACGACGGCCAAGGCCCTCGCTGTGGTGAGCGGAGGTGGATCCCATGCTCAAGTCCTCGCTTTCTTCAGGACTCAGGCGGTGTACCGGTACGCCCGTACTGCTCGCCTGAGGCGAAGGGCCCCGCCACCGCGGTCAAATGAAGCTGAGCGTGCAGGAATGTCGTAGCAGGATTACGGGCGGAACGGGCCGGAATGGCCGGACAGGTGCAGCCGGAAGCCCTCCCCGTTCTCCCCGTCCCCCGATCCGCCGGAAAAACGGCGGTTGCGGACGCCGACAGGTATAGTCCACTGCCCGTCAACTCAGCAAGATCGTAAGCAGAGTTGGCCGTCAGTCTTTCCCTAGTTGAGACCTCGTGGATATCTGCGGCGATTGGTCGGCCATTCGACCACATCGTTCTCGGGGGAATGACCGAATCCAGGCATTGATTCCCGGCAACCTCCTTGACACCACCGTGCACTTGGCCCCTACTGGACGCACGCGTCACGTGTGACAACGTTGTCCACGTGGGTTCCGCCCGGAGGAAAGGCTCGCTATGCAGCACAGGACCGGACGTCGGCTCAGACAATGGCATACGGCGGCCCTGGTGGGGGCCGCTTCACTCCTCGTGGTGACAGCTCAGTCTGCCGCCATAGCACAGCCGCACCCAACTGACCCCGCACAAAAGGAATTCGCGTCCTCTTTCGAGGCGGACGAGCCGGCGCCGGACTGGCGCAACACCGTCGAAACTGGCCCTGACGGGGAGAAGAGGGCTTCAGGTGTCGACGGCGGCCTCACCGCCGGCATTCCGGGCAACGTCACCGACCACGTCGTCGACCTGCGTGCCAGCGACGAGAACACCGACGGCGGTGAGACAAAGGAAAACCTGATCGATGTCCAGTCGAGCACCAAATGGCTGAGCTTCGAGACGACGGGCTGGATCGAGTTCGACCTCGACGCGCCGGTCAAGGTCGTCACCTACGCGCTGACCTCGGCGAACGACCACGCCGAGCGCGACCCCAAGGACTTCAAGCTCTCCGGCTCGACCGACGGCAAGGAGTGGAAGGAACTCGACTCCCGCACCGGCGAGACCTTCAAGAACCGCTTCCAGACCACGTCGTACGACACCGGCAACACCACGGCGTACCAGCACTACCGGCTGGACATCACGGCGAACAACGGCGCCAGTGACTCCGTCCAGCTCGCCGATGTGCAGTTCTCCGACGGCGATACGAGCGCGCCCGCCCCCGAGGACATGCGGACCCAGGTCGACCGTGGTCCTTCGGGATCGCCGACGGCGAAGTCCGGCGCCGGATTCACCGGTACGAAGGCACTCAAGTACGCCGGTACGCACAAGCCGGACGGACGGGCCTACTCGTACAACAAGATCTTCGATGTCAACACGGCGGTCGGGCGTGACACCGCGCTCTCGTACCGGATCTATCCCGCCATGCCGGAGACGGACCTCAACTACCCCGCCACGAACGTGTCGGTCGATCTCGCCTTCACCGACGGCACCTATCTGAGTGACCTCAAGGCCGTCGACGCGCACGGCGGGCTGCTTACCCCGCAGGGCCAGGGAGCAGCCAAGCGCCTCTACGTCAACCAGTGGAATCAGGTCGACTCACGGATCGGCTCCGTCGCCGCGGGCAAGACCGTCGACCGGATCCTGGTGGCGTACGACTCCCCCAAGGGCCCCGCTCAGTTCCAGGGCTGGATCGATGACATCTCGCTGAGGCCGAAGGCACCGGAGAAGCGCCTCGCGCATCTGTCGGACTACGCGTCCACCACGCGCGGCACCAACTCCAGCGGGTCCTTCTCTCGCGGCAACACCTTCCCGGCCACCGCCGTGCCGAACGGCTTCAACTTCTGGACGCCGGTCACCAACGCGGGTTCGGACAGCTGGCTGTACGAGTACGCGCACGGCAACAACGCGGACAACCTGCCGGCCATGCAGGCGTTCAGCGCCAGCCATGAGCCGAGTCCCTGGATGGGCGACCGGCAGACCTTCCAGCTGATGCCGTCGGTGGCCTCGGGCGCGCCCGACGCGGACCGCTCGAAGCGCGCGCTGCCCTTCCGGCACGAGAACGAGACCGCGAAGCCGCACTACTACGGTGTGACCTTCGAGAACGGCCTCAAGACCGAGCTGACGCCGACCGACCACGCGGCGATGATGCGCGTCACCTATCCGGGCGACGACGCGAGCATGATCTTCGACAACATCTCCAACGACGGCGGACTGACCCTCGACCCGGCCACCCGGTCCTTCACCGGTTTCTCCGACGTCAAGAGCGGTCTGTCGACCGGCGCGACGCGGCTCTTCGTCTACGGCGTCTTCGACGCGCCCGTCATGGCGAGCGGCAAGCTGTCCGGCGGCGGTGGCGACGACGTCACGGGGTACCTGCGGTTCGACGCGGGCGCCGACCACACGGTGGGGCTGCGTCTCGCCACCTCGCTGATCAGCCTCGACCAGGCGAAGAAGAACCTCGCCGACGAGATCCCCGCCGGGACCCGCTTCGAGCAGGTCGAGAAGCGCGCGCAGCAGGCCTGGGACCAGATTCTGGGGCGGATCGAGGTGGAGGGCGCCGACAAGGACCAGCTGACCTCGCTCTACTCCAGCATGTACCGGCTGTACCTGTATCCCAACTCCGGTTTCGAGAACACCGGTTCGAAGTCCCACCCGAAGCAGCAGTACGCCAGCCCGTTCTCGGCGATGACCGGCGAGGACACCCCGACGCACACCGGCGCGAAGATCGTCGACGGTGAGGTGTACGTCAACAACGGCTTCTGGGACACGTATCGGACCACCTGGCCCGCCTACTCGCTGCTGACGCCCAAGAAGGCCGGCGAGATGGTGGACGGCTTCGTCCAGCAGTACAAGGACGGCGGCTGGATCTCCCGCTGGTCCTCCCCCGGTTACGCCGACCTGATGACCGGAACCAGCTCGGACGTGGCCTTCGCCGACGCGTTCGTGAAGGGTGTCGACTTCGACGCGGAGGCGGCGTACGAGGCCGCGCTGAAGAACGCGACGGTGGCGCCCCCGAGTTCGGGTGTGGGCCGCAAGGGCATGGACACGTCTCCGTTCCTCGGCTACACCTCGACCGCGACCGGCGAGGGCCTGTCGTGGGCGATGGAGGGCTACCTCAACGACTACGGCATCGGCCAGATGGGCCAGGCGCTCTACAAGAAGACGAAGAACCCGCGGTACAAGGAGGAGTCGCAGTACTTCCTCAACCGCGCCCAGGACTACGTCGAACTGTTCGACCCCCAGGCCGACTTCTTCCAGGGCCGCGATCTGAACGGCGACTGGCGGGTGCCTTCCGCGCAGTTCGACCCGCGGATCTGGGGCTACGACTACACGGAGACGAACGGCTGGGGCTACGCGTTCAGCGCCGTGGAGGACACCCGCGGCCTGGCGAACCTGTACGGCGGCCGTGACGCGCTGGGCAAGAAGCTCGACACGTTCTTCTCGACGCCGGAGACGGCCTCTTCCGAGGTCGCCGGCTCGTACGGCGGTGTCATCCACGAGATGACTGAGGCGCGGGACGTACGGATGGGCATGTACGGCCACTCCAACCAGGTCGGCCACCACATCACGTACATGTACGACGCGGCGTCGCAGCCGTGGAAGACCCAGGAGAAGGTGCGTGAGGTCCTCTCACGGCTCTACACGGGCAGCGAGATAGGCCAGGGCTACCACGGCGACGAGGACAACGGCGAGCAGTCGGCGTGGTACCTCTTCTCCTCGCTGGGCTTCTATCCGCTGGTCATGGGCAGCGGGGAGTACGCGATCGGCTCCCCGCAGTTCACCAAGGCGACCGTCCACCTGGAGAACGGCCGCGATCTGGTGATCAAGGCGCCGAAGAACAGCGCGAAGAACATCTACGTCCAGGGTCTGAAGGTCAACGGCATGACGTGGAACTCCACTTCGCTGCCGCACGATCTGCTGGCGAAGGGCGGTCAGTTGGACTTCACGATGGGGCCGAAGCCGTCGGCGTGGGGCACGGGGAAGAACGCGGCCCCGGTCTCCATCACGAAGGACGACCAGGTGCCCACGCCCCGCAAGGACGCTCTGACCGGGACGGGCGCGCTCTTCGACAACACGTCGAAGACGGTGGCAACGCTCGACGCCGGCGCCGTGGACCTGCCGGTGCCGTCGGCGACGCAGGCGGTGCAGTACACCCTGACGTCGGCCAAGGCCGGTGAGGCGCCCAGTGGTTGGACGCTTCAGGGCTCGTCGGACGGCACGAAGTGGAAGACGCTGGACACCCGGTCGGGCGAGTCCTTCGCCTGGGACAAGCAGACCCGGGCCTTCACGGTGGACCACCCGGGGACGTACCGGCAGTACCGGCTGGTGACGACCGGTCAGTCCTCCCTGGCCGAGATCGAGTTGCTGAAGTAGCCCTCTGAGCGGGGCTCGACGGAGGAGCGGGTCACCGGCGCGAGCGTGCCGGTGACCCGCTCCGCTGTTCGCGGAACCGCGAGCGGCCCGGGGCCGCGACCGCATACGGAGGGCCTCACACGGGGCCGGCCGTCGCGCCGTCGCCCCAACTCACGTACCGGTAGCGGCAAGCAGCGCGGCGGCGACCGCTTCCGGCCGCGTCAGCATGGCTTCGTGGCTGCCCTCGCACTCCAGCAGCAGCGGTCGCTCCAGCCGCGCCGCCATGCTCGCGTAACGCTCTCTGGGCGCCGCCCTGTCGGACGTGAGGAAGATATAACTGGCGGGCAGGCACAGCTCGAAGAAGCGGGGCAGGTCGGCGGGCTGTTCGTACCACTCGTACGGAACCGGTACGAGCCGGGGTGTGACGGCCGCAAGTTGCCCGGCCGTCGCGTCCTGCATGAAGGACGACGCCCATCGTCCGGGGTCCATCGGCACTGAGTTGTCCGCCCGGCGCGCGGCCTCGGCCCGGGACGCGGCCACGGCCTCGGTGGGCCGGGTGTCGTTGATGGACTGTCCGTCACCCAGGATCCAGGCGGACAGGAAGACGGTCCGCAGGACACGCCGTCCGAGCCGGTCCGCGACGATCTGGACCACGGGTCCGCCGCCGCTGTGTCCGACGGCGACCACCTCACGCAGGTCGCGTTCTTCGACCTCCTGGATCAGCCCGCCGGCCATCTCGGCGAGCGTCCGGCCGCGCAGGGTCGGCGCGAACACCGTATGTCCGCCGGACTCCAGCGCGGCCCGAACGCCGTCCCAGGCCCAGCCGCCCTGCCAGCCCCCGTGCACCAGAACGAACTCCATCGCGCTCTCACTCCGTCCAGCAGGTTCGGCGCCGGTCATGGCTCCATCCTTACCGGCCCGCGCCCTCCGGACGGCCGTACGCCACGCCGCGGCCTCCGCCGAGTGCGCGGCGGGACGCGCGGGGGCCGCGCCCCGGATACCGGGACGCGGCCCTCAACCCTCCGTTCCGCGAAGTCTGTTCGCGGATCAGGAGGACTACTCGCCGATCGGCGGGACTACTTGCGGAGCAGGCTGCGCAGCACGTACTGCATGATGCCGCCGTTGCGGTAGTAGTCGGCCTCACCGGGGGTGTCGATGCGGACGACCGCTTCGAACTCCACGCCCGTGTCGGTGGTGACCTTCACCGTGCGCGGCGTGGTGCCGTTGTTCAGCTCCGTCACGCCGGTGAAGGTGAACGTCTCCTCGCCGGTCAGGCCGAGGCCCTCCGCCGAGGCGCCTTCCGGGTACTGGAGCGGGAGGACGCCCATGCCGATCAGGTTCGAGCGGTGGATGCGCTCGTACGACTCGGCGATGACGGCCTTGACGCCCAGCAGCGCGGTGCCCTTCGCGGCCCAGTCGCGGGACGAGCCCGAGCCGTACTCCTTGCCCGCCAGGACGACGAGCGGCGTGCCGGCGGCCGCGTAGTTCTGAGCGGCGTCGTAGATGAACGAGACCGGCGCGTCCGCGGCGGTGAAGTCGCGGGTGTAGCCGCCCTCGGTGCCCGGCGCGATCTGGTTGCGCAGGCGGATGTTGGCGAACGTACCGCGGATCATGACCTCGTGGTTACCGCGGCGCGAGCCGTACGAGTTGAAGTCGCGGCGCTCGACGCCGTGCTCGTTCAGGTACTTGCCGGCCGGGGTGTCGGCCTTGATCGCACCGGCCGGGGAGATGTGGTCGGTGGTGACCGAGTCGCCCAGCTTGGCCAGCACGCGCGCGCCCGTGATGTCCTCGACCGGGGACGGCTCGTGCCGCATCCCCTCGAAGTAAGGGGGCTTGCGCACGTAGGTGGACTGCGGGTCCCACTCGAAGGTGTTACCGGTGGGGATGGACAGCGCCTGCCACTGCGCGTCGCCCGCGAAGACGTCCTTGTAGGAGTCGTTGAACATGTCCTGGCCGATCGCGGAGGCCACGACCTCGTTGACCTCGGCCTCGCTCGGCCAGATGTCGGCCAGGTGGACGGGCTTGCCCTCCTGGTCGACGCCGATGGCGTCGCGGGTGATGTCCACCTTCATGGAGCCCGCGATGGCGTACGCGACGACGAGCGGCGGCGACGCCAGGTAGTTCATCTTGACGTCGGGGTTGATCCGGCCCTCGAAGTTGCGGTTGCCGGAGAGCACCGCGGCGACGGCGAGGTCCGCGTCGTTGATCGCCTTCGAGACCTCTTCGTCCAGCGGGCCCGAGTTGCCGATGCAGGTGGTGCAGCCGTAGCCGACGAGGTTGAAGCCGAGCTTGTCGAGGTACGGCGTGAGGTCGGCCTTGTCGAAGTAGTCGGTGACGACCTTCGAGCCCGGGGCCAGGGTGGTCTTGACCCACGGCTTGCGGGTCAGGCCCTTCTCGACGGCCTTCTTGGCGACCAGTGCGGCGGCGACCATGACGTACGGGTTCGACGTGTTGGTGCAGGAGGTGATCGCGGCGACCGTGACGGCGCCGTGGTCCAGCTCGTACGTCGCACCCTCCGGCGTCGTGACGAGGGTCGGGCGTGTCGGCACACCGTTGTGGGTGGCCGGCGAGTCGGAGGCCGGGAAGGACTCCTTGCCCGCCTCCTCGTCGTCGCTCACGTAGTTCCGCACGTCCTGGGCGAACTGCTGCTTCGCCTCGGACAGGATGATGCGGTCCTGCGGGCGCTTCGGCCCCGCGATGGACGGGACGACCGTGGAGAGGTCGAGCTCCAGCTTCTCGGAGAAGTCGGGCTCGGCGGCCGGGTCGAGCCAGAGGCCCTGCTCCTTGGCGTACGCCTCGACCAGCGCGAGCTGCTGGTCGCTGCGGCCGGTGAGCCTGAGGTAGTTGATCGTCTCGGCATCGATCGGGAAGATCGCGGCGGTCGAGCCGAACTCCGGCGACATGTTGCCGATGGTGGCGCGGTTGGCGAGCGAGGTGGCGGCGACGCCCTCACCGTAGAACTCCACGAACTTGCCGACGACACCGTGCTTGCGCAGCATCTCGGTGATCGTGAGGACCAGGTCGGTGGCGGTGGTGCCGGCGGGCAGCTCACCGGTCAGCTTGAAGCCGACGACGCGCGGGATGAGCATCGAGACGGGCTGGCCGAGCATCGCGGCCTCGGCCTCGATGCCGCCGACGCCCCAGCCGAGCACGCCGAGGCCGTTGACCATGGTGGTGTGCGAGTCGGTGCCGACGAGGGTGTCGGGGTACGCCTGACCGTTGCGGACCATGACCGTACGGGCCAGGTGCTCGATGTTCACCTGGTGGACGATGCCGGTGCCCGGCGGGACGACCTTGAACTCGTCGAACGCGCTCTGGCCCCAGCGCAGGAACTGGTAGCGCTCCTGGTTGCGGCCGTACTCCAGCTCGACGTTCTGCGCGAAGGAGTCCGGCGTGCCGAACTTGTCGGCGATGACGGAGTGGTCGATGACCAGCTCGGCCGGCGCCAGCGGGTTGATCTGCGCCGGGTCACCACCCAGCTCCTTCACGGCCTCGCGCATGGTGGCGAGGTCCACGACGCAGGGCACACCGGTGAAGTCCTGCATGATCACGCGAGCCGGCGTGAACTGGATCTCCTGGCTCGGCTGCGCCTGGGAGTCCCAGCCGCCGACGGCGCGGATGTGGTCGGCGGTGATATTCGCGCCGTCCTCGGTGCGGAGCAGGTTCTCCAGCAGCACCTTCAGGCTGTAAGGGAGGCGCGCGGAGCCCTCGACCTTGTCCAGCTTGAAGATCTCGTACGACTCGTCGCCCACGCGCAGCGTGGCGCGGGCGTCGAAGCTGTTCGCCGACACGACAGTCTCCTTCATCAATGTGCGCGTACGACCGCAATCCTGCCGCCACGATGCGTGGGCCATCCGCTAAGGTAAGACTTAGTTAGGTATGCCTTACCGATTGGCGGCTGCGGTACGCCTTTATAGATATCTCGATGTCGAGATAACTCTAGTACATGACAGCTGCCGGGTCATGCCCAGGCACGGCCGATGACCTCTCGCAGTGAAGGTTGAGCGTTTGTCACCGACGACTGGTGACCGCCAAGTCTCCTCACCGAAGGTTGAGTGATCGTTCAGGTCTCAGGTGACTGCCGGGATCCACGCTGGCTCTGCCGGCCCGGTCCACAGTCGCAGAACGTCACGGATCACGATTTCTCGCACGGCTTCCAGCCCGCCCCGCGCGCACACCCTGCCCGGAAGCCTGGTGACGGACAGCCCGTCTTGGTGACAGATATCGTGCTTCGGCCCACCAGGAGCAGTCACTCAACCTTCGATGAGAATCGCTCAACCTTCGCTGTGGCAGGTCACTGATCACGCGCGGTGAAGTTCCACAGAGGCACACGGAGGCGGTCGACGCGCGTGCGCGCCGCTGGTGGGGAGAGCTGTCGGTCCCGTCCGAGGAGGCGGGGAATGTTCGGTGTCTGAGCGAGCGAGGCGGGGAACGTTCGGTGGTTCCGGCGGGCGCGGGGCCGGGCGTGCGCCCCGCGCGCCTGCTCGTCAGTGGTGGTGAGGTGCCGGGTATGCCTTGGGCAGCTGCATACCGCGCTTGGCCATGATCTCGCGGACGTGGTTCGGGTAGTTGGTGATGAGACCGTCGATGCCCATGTCCATCAGGGCCTTGATCGTGTCGTTGTCGTCACAGGTCCACGGGATGACGGCCAGTCCGCGCTTGTGGGCGTCGGCGACCATCTTCTTGGTGACGTAGAAGGTGAAGTTCGGGTCCGCGACCGTGCCGTTCTGCGGCATGCCGTAGACGGGGGAGACGGCCTTGACGCCGGGGATGGCGGAGGCGGCCTTGACGAGGTCGCCGTCGTAGTCGTCCGCGTCGATGCCACCGAGCCACGGAGAGGCACCGGGCTTGCCGACCTCCAGGAAGTCGTAGTTGGTCAGCGCCACCAGCGGGTACTTCGGCGCGAGCTTGTGCATCGCCTTGAGCGCGCCCCAGTCGAACGACTGAATCGTCACCTGCTTCTCGATGCCCGAACGGTGGATCTCCTCGTAGACACGGCGCACGAACAACTCACGCGGCGCGGTCTGTTCGGGGGCGCCGGCCTCGATCTTGGTCTCGATGTTCAGCTTGATCTTGTCGGCGTGGTAGCTCTTGACCAGGTTGAGAACGTCCTTGAGCTCCACCATGCGGAAGCCCTTGATCCGCTCCTGCTCCGGGAAGCCGGGCAGCTGCTGGTAGCCGCAGTCCATGGTCTTGATCTGGGCCAGCGTCAGGTCCTTGATGTACTTGCCGACGTACGGGTACATCGGGTCACCAGCCTTGACCGGAGCGGTGTCCTTGCACTTCTCCGCGCTGATCTGCCGGTCGTGGTTGACGACGACCTTCTGGTCCTTGGTGACATGGGTGTCCAGTTCCAGGGTGGTCACGCCCAGGCGCATGGCCTTGGCGAAGCCCTGAAGGGACTCCTCGGTCGTCATTCCGATGCCGCCACGATGGGCCTGAAGGTCGAAGGGGACCTTCTGCGACGGAACACCATGGTGTCCGTGGGGCTGCTGCTGGTGATTCTTGTGGACCGTGACGGCCTGGGCGCTGGCCGGGAAGGCGAGCGCGGGCACGACGACCAGCGCGGCAACTGCGTGCCTGCGGAGCATGAGGAACCTCGCGTATATCGGACGAACTAGGCCTGTTGACGCTAAGCCGCAGGTAGGGACCGTATGAAGCCCCCGCGTGAGTCGACCGTGAACGCCTGGGAAACGTTGCTGCCCCTGTGGTCCGGGAGGACCGAGGTCCCGGTCCGGGGTGTCGGAGGCAACTCCGCTGCCGGACAGGCGTGTTCGCGGCGGACAGCCGGATGCGCCGGATAGTTTCTGCGGATTCGGCGTTGTGCTTCCGGGAACGGCGGGAGCCCGGGGCCGACATGGCCGCCGCACCACTTCGTCGCCCTGCTGCCCCGCTGCCCGCGGTCCGGCGGCAGCGCGGACCGGCAGTGGCGCGTACTCCCGCACGGCCGCGCGCTGCGGATGAGGAGCGACGCCCGGGGCGGCGGGCATCGACAATGGGGCCGTGCTGATCATGGAAGCCGTCGTGGAGACCTATGACGCCGTGGACCTCGCGCTGTGGCCCGCCGCCGCCCCGAGCGCGGACCGCCGTCTGGTTCTCTCCGGACGGATGTCACCGCTGGAAGTCGGCACGGACATGGCGGTCTTGACCGACTGCGGCCAGGACGAATCCGACGCGCCGGCTCCGGACGGCCGGGCCGGCGTCCGGCGCGTCCAGAACCTGCTGAGCGTCGATCTCGCCATAGCGCCCGGCGGCATCCAGCTCCGGGACACCGTGACCGACGTCGTGGTCGCCCCGCCCTCGCCGAACAGTGGGCTTCCCGTTACGCACCCGCGCCGGCTCCCGCTCTGATCGCCAAGCTCGGAGAAGACCTGAACATCGGAGCTCCGCTGGAGAACCCCAGCAGCGGAGACCGTTGGTAAGAGCCGCGGGCCTGGTCTGCCCGGCGCCGACAGAAGGTGCCGGGCAGTGCGGGCCCGACGGCCGGGCCGCCCGGTTCGCGGTCAGCCCGCGAGGAGTTCGAGCGTGTCGATCACGCGGTTCGAGAAGCCCCACTCGTTGTCGTACCAGGCGACCACCTTGACGTGGCGGCCGTCGACGCGCGTGAGAGCCGAGTCGAAGATCGACGAGGCCGGATTGCCCGTGATGTCCGACGACACCAGCGGATCGTCCGAGTACTCCAGCACACCCGCGAGAGATCCCTGCGCGGCGTCGCGGTACGCAGCCAGCACGTCCTCGCGGGTCACGTCACGAGCGACGGTCGTGTTGAGCTCTACGATCGATCCCACCGGAACCGGCACGCGGATCGAGTCGCCGGACAGCTTGCCGTCAAGATTCGGCAGCACGAGGCCGATCGCCTTGGCGGCGCCCGTCGTGGTCGGCACGATGTTGACGGCGGCCGCGCGGGCACGGCGGGCGTCGCGGTGCGGACCGTCCTGCAGGTTCTGCTCCTGCGTGTAGGCGTGCACCGTTGTCATGAAGCCGTGCTCGATGCCCGCGAGATTGTCGAGCACCGCGGCCAGTGGCGCGAGCGCGTTGGTCGTGCACGAGGCATTCGACACGACCGTGTGGGCGGCCGGGTCGTACGCGTCGGTGTTGACCCCGAACGCGAGTGTGACATCGGCGCCGTCCGCGGGCGCGCTGATCAGAACCTTTTTCGCACCCGCGTCGATGTGGGCGCGGGCGGCCCTGGCCGATGTGAAGCGGCCGGTCGCCTCAAGCACGATGTCGACGCCGAGCCGGGCCCACGGCAGTTGCGCCGGTTCACGTTCGGCGAGCACGGTGATGCGCCGGCCGTCAACGACGAGGGTGTCCCCGTCGACGGTCACCGGGCGGCCGAGCCGCCCCGCCGTCGTGTCGTACGCGAGCAGCCGCGCGAGGGTGGCGGCCTCCGTGAGGTCGTTGACGGCGACGACCTCCAGGGCGCTGTCGCGTTCGAGCAGCGCACGCAGCACGTTGCGTCCGATGCGGCCGAATCCGTTGATGGCGATGCGAGTCATGAGTGGTGTCTCCCTTCGGGTTCGCCATCAGGTTCTCGCGCGGCGTCCGCCGGTGACAGCGGCGTGATCGCCAGGGTCCGCAAGGATCACGCCACGGGCTGACGGGCGGCAGCCCCTGGTGGCCGCCGGCGCGTTACCGGCCCTGGGCGAAGGTGCGCCGGTACTCGCTCGGCGTGGTGTCGAGGATGCGCTGGAAGTGCAGCCGCAGATTCGCCCCGGTGCCGAGACCGACGTCGGCGGCGATCTGCTCGATGCCCCGCTCCGAACGTTCAAGCAGCTCACGGGCCACGTCGATGCGGGCACGCATGACCCACTGCATCGGTGTGTACCCCGTGTCCTCGACGAAGCGCCGGGAGAACGTGCGCGGCGACACCGCCGCATGCCGGGCGAGCATCTCAAGCGTGAGGGGTTCGCCGAGCCGGTGCAGCGCCCACTCCCGGGTGGCGGCGAACCGCTCGCCGAGCGATTCGGGCACACTGCGCGGCACGTACTGAGCCTGCCCGCCGCTGCGGTAGGGGGCCGCCACCAGGCGCCGCGCCGCGTGGTTCGACGCGGACACCCCCAGGTCGCCGCGGAGAATATGCAGGCACAGGTCGATGCCCGAGGCGGCGCCGGCCGACGTCAGCACGCTGCCCTCGTCCACGAACAGCACGTTCGCGTCGACCTGAACGAGCGGACGCTTCGCCGCGAGTGCCCGCGTGTAGTGCCAGTGCGTCGTGGCGCGCTTGCCGTCGAGCAGGCCCGTGGCGGCGAGCGCGAAGGCGCCCGTGGAGATGGCGGCGAGCCGCGTGCCCCGACGGTGGGCGGCGATCAGCGCGTCGAGGACGGCCTGCGGCGGATCGTCACGGTCCGGGTGCCGGTAGCCGGGAACGAAGACGATGTCGGCCCACGCGAGCGCGTCGATGCCGTGGTCGACGTAGTACGAAAGACCATCACCCCCGGCCACCAGCCCCGGTGCCGCGCCGCACACCCGCACCTCGTACGGCATGCTCGCGCGGGTCGTGAACACCTGCGCGGGAATGCCGACATCGAGCGGCTTCGCGCCTTCGAGCACGAGGACGGCGACGCGATGCGGGGGTGAGGCTGGCACGGGGAAGAGCGTACGTGCAGGTGCGGGACGCGTCAGCGCGGTTCCGAAGGCCGCGTGTCCGGCGGGAACGGTACCGATGGGAGGCGGAGCGTCGCGCCCGGCCGGGGGCACGGGTGGCGGCGGTGATCACCGGGTCAGTCTCACCTCGGACATGGGTTCCGGGCTCGCGCCAGGCCGAGCCCGCCTCTTACGCACCGGCCCCGGGGGGATCCCATGCAGCAGCACTTCGTCCGGCCTGACGGTTCGCCGCCGGTCAACGGGTACAGCCACGCGGTCTCGTTCAGCGGCAGCACGGTCGCCGTCTCCGGTCAGGTACCGCTGGACGGGGAAGGACGGCTCGTCGGACCGGACGACCCAGAGGCCCAGGTCAGGCAGGTTTTCGAAAACCTCAAGACGGCTCTCGCCGCAGCCGGCGCGAGCATGGAGCAGGTCGTCAAGCTGACGTTCTGCCTGACCGACCTCGCTGATCTGGAAGCCCTCAGGCGCGTGCGCGACGAGTACATCTCGCCGGAGAAGCCGCCGGCCAGTTCGCTGGTGCGAGTCAGCGGCCTGGTGAACCCGGCGTTCCGAGTCGAGATCGACGCGCTGGCCGCGATCTGACCGGGGCGGCGCACCCGCGCGAACACCACTTGCTGCGACATTCGCGGGCAGCAAGCTTCCAGCCGAGTGGCCGCGACGACGGGTTCGGCGTGCTCAGGAGCAGGAGCCCCCCGTCTCATCCGCACTCCCCCACGCACGACAGGGATCAGGACACGCCTGACCGCGCGACGCGGAACCCCACGTCGTCGACCTGGAAGCTCGGGTGGCTGCGGCGCCGCGCTGAGGCGCGGCAGCTCCAGTACTCGTCGAACCAGCCGCCGCCGCGCAGCACCCGGTAAGAGCCGTAGACCTCCGCGTCATAGATGTCCCAGCACCAGTTCCAGACGTTGCCGAGCATGTCGTGAAGGCCCCAGGGGTTGGGCTGTTTGCCGCCCACGTCGTGGATACGCTCCTGTGAGTTGCCCCGGTACCAGGCGATCTCGTCGAGCGGGCCGTAATGCGGTCCGGTCGTGCCGGCACGGCACGCGTACTCCCACTCCGCCTCGGTCGGCAGCCGGTATCCGTTGGCCGACGCGTCCCACTCGACGCCTTCTTCATCGGCGTGGAGGTGATAAGCGGATGCGAGTCCGTCGTGCTGGGACAGTGCGTTGCAGAACCGGATGGCGTCCCACCAGGAAACGCCCTCGACAGGCAGCTTGTCGCCATCGGCGGTGCTCGGCCGCCTACCGGTGATCTGTGTGTACAGCGCCTGGGTGGTGGGGAACGTCGCGAGCTGGTACGGCGCGAGTTCGACCGACCAACTGCGCTGCGTCCGCCGGTCCGACAGCCGTATCCGCCCCGGCTCGATGGAGATCATCTCGTTGCCCGCACGCGCGTCCATGAACACTAGATCCTACGGGTACTTGTCCTGGATGCCCACGGATGACCGCGTACGTCTCTGGCAACTGCGAGGTCAACGGCAGAGTCTCATGATGATGTCGTCGAAGTCAGGAAACTCCCGTGCGGCCCGCTCCATCACGGCAGTTGCCGACGCGCGGTGGTCCGGTGCGAATTGTTCCGCGATGGCCGTCAGATCGGGATGGGCGCGAGGTATCCAGTCCGGCTCGCGCGAGTCGACTGCTTCCCATGGCCCGAGGCCGGCGGCCAGCAACCACAGAAAGTCACCCAAGTCGCTTGCGACAACACCGGTTTCTCCTTCGGAACCGAGAAACACAACCGGCTGCCCGGCCAGTGCTCGGCCGGGGCGGACCAGCCAGAACGCGGCGCATCCGCCGGTGCCGTCCTGGCCGAACACCCGGAACTCGTCACCGTTCAACTCGCCGTTGCGTGTCCATTGCCGGAGCCATTCGGTCGTCTCATCGGCGGACAGGAAGGCCGGACAGGGTTCGAAGTCGGCACCGTCCTCGCCCATGCTGTCCAGCCGGACCGCCATTGCGGCGGCGAGTGCGGGAGGGTACTGGCGATCTTCGTTCGACGTCACACGAACAGACTATCGATTGCTCGCCCCTTGAGCGGGCGCGACGAACGCCCGCCGGGCGGAAGGCGAGGAGGCTGCCCCAGGATGACCGGTCAGGGGCTTTCCCGGCGATCGCGAGGGTCTCGCGGATTCCGTCATAGGCGCGCTGGAGCAGAGTTGCCCGGGCTCGCGGGCCGTGTTGCTCGGTTCGCTCGCCCTGGGGACGCAGGACGCCTACCGCGACATCGACGTCGAATGGCTGGTCCCTGGCGGGCGGTTCGATACGTGTGTGGCCGCCGCCGAGGGCGTGTTGAGCCGGGTGTGGCCCGTGGAGGAGACGCGCGCCGATCCGGATTCTCTGCACTCCGACCGACGACGTCTGCTGTTCCTCCGCTTCCGGAACGTGCCGCTGTTCTGGCGTCTCGACCTGTCCGTCCGTGCCCGGTCCGTCGCCCTGGACCGGGACTACGACGTGCGGAATCCGCGGGCGCGGGCGCGTGAGGGTGAGTGGTCCCGGCCATCGAGCGCCCTGGCCAACGCGGTGGGGGCCGTAAAGGCGCTCGCGCGCGATCAGCCCGAGAACGCCCGTGGCCTTCCGGAGCGTGGTTCCGCGCGCATCGGTGCGCCCGACAGGGTCACGGGCGTCCGGGCCGACGACATCACCCGCCTGGCGCGGGCCGCGGTGCGCGCGGAGCCCGCCTCTCCGGTCTCGCCGAGCGGATCGTCGCCCTGGCCGACGGGGCGCCGGAACGCGTGTGGCAAACACCGCGTCCTAGAAAGCCGGTGGGCCCTGTTCGATGCGGCGCATTACCGGGGCGAGTCGGTCGAGGCCGGGGCCGGTCTGGAGTTGGCGTTCGTCCCACCAGGTGGCTCCCGCCTCCAGCAGCGGCTCGATCAGGTCGCGGGCCTTCGCGGGGTCGGGCGGGGTGGCACCGCCGAGGACGATCTCGAAGGGGGCTTCGCTCCGGTCGTCGCCGCGCTGCTCGTCGCGGTGCCGGCGTACGTAGCCGACCAGGTCGCGGACCTCGTCGACCTGCGGGACCTCGCCGTGCTTGGCGGAGGCGAACAACGGGACCACACCGTCCCAGCGGGCGGCCCTGCGCATCGGTGGGCGGTTCGGCCAGAAGCCGCCGATCCAGACCGGCGGGCGGGGCCGTTGGACCGTGGCGGGCAGCAAGGTGACGTCCCGGACCTGGTGGTGGCGCCCGTCATGGTTCACCGGTTCGCCCGACCAGTAACGGTGCAGCAACTCCAGCCCCTCGTCGAGACATTCGGCCAGCACCACCGGGTCGGTCGTCTCGCCGAAGCTGCCGTACTCGTCCTCGATCGGCCCACCCAGACCCGCGCCGAAGATCACTCTCCCGCCGCTGAGCGAGTCCAACGTGGTTACCTGGCGCGCCAGTTGCTGTGGGCGCCGTCGCGCGACCGGGGTGACCAGCGTGCCCAGCCGGATCCGGGAGGTCGCCAGCGCCGCGGCGGTCAGCAGCATCCAGGGATCGCCGAAGGGCTGCCCCCGGCGCCGCCGCTTGTCATGCACTACGTGATCCCAGACGAACAGCCCGTCCCAGCCCGCCTGTTCCGCCGCCACGGCCACCGTCGCCACGGCTCTGGCGTCGGCGAAGTCCCCGAAGTTCGGAATGTTGATGGAAAAGCGCATCCTCGCATCCTGCTCCGCCGCCTACGGGCGCCGCAATCGGAGAAGGGCGAACCAACTCCCGCCCGGAGATCCCATCGAGGACCAACTCCCGCCCGGAGGAACCATCGAGGGCCGGAGACATGTATCGGCGCCAACGGGTAACCCGTATCCCTGACACAGAGGAGGCACAGATGCCGCTTACATTTCGCAAGAGCTTCCGGATCCTGCCCGGGGTACGGCTCAACCTGAACCGCCGCTCCTGGTCCATCACCACCGGCGGCGGCAGCCACGGCCCGAAACACACGACGAGCAGCACCGGCCGTCGGACGACGTCCCAGAACCTGCCGGGGCCGTTCGGGTGGCGCAAGACGACGACGAAGACGAAGCGCCGCGGACACTGATGCGCTTACGCCGGGCGCCGCGCAGGCACCCGTACGGCGGTACACCAGTTGCCCGGGCGGGCCCACGGACCGAGGATCGGACCGTGGGGGCCGTCCGGGCATTTTTCCACGAGCCCCACGCGGCCTGTATCTCACATCTGAGATAGGCTTTTCCCATGGCAGACGACTACCTCGTACGCATCGGCAAGCTCATCCGCGACGCCCGTCAGCACAGGGGCTGGACGCAGACGCAACTCGCCGAGGCACTGGCCACCAGCCAGAGCGCTGTGAACCGCATCGAGCGCGGCAATCAAAACATCAGCCTTGAGATGATCGCCCGCATCGGCGAGGCGCTTGACAGCGAGATCGTGTCCATCGGTTACGCCGGTCCCATGCATCTGCGCGTGGTGGGCGGGCGCCGGCTCTCCGGCTCCATCGACGTCAAGACGAGCAAGAACGCGTGTGTGGCGCTGCTGTGCGGATCGCTGCTCAACAAGGGCCGTACGGTGCTGCGCCGGGTGGCACGCATCGAGGAGGTGTTCCGCCTCCTGGAGGTGCTGAGTTCCATCGGTGTCCGCACCCGCTGGATCAACGACGGCGCCGACCTGGAGATCGTGCCCCCCGCCGAGCTGGACATGGCGGCCATCGACCACGAGGCGGCGATCCGCACCCGGTCGATCATCATGTTCCTCGGCCCGCTGCTGCACCGGCTCGACAGCTTCCGGCTGCCGTACGCGGGCGGGTGCGACCTCGGCACCCGCACCATCGAGCCGCACATGATCGCGCTGCGCCGCTTCGGCCTGGACATCGCCGCGACCGAGGGGCTCTACCACGCCCAGGTCGACCGGTCGGTCTCGCCCGGCCGCCCCATCGTGCTGACCGAACGCGGCGACACCGTCACCGAGAACGCCCTGCTGGCCGCGGCCCGCCACGACGGCACGACCGTCATCCGCAACGCCTCGTCCAACTACATGGTCCAGGACCTGTGTTTCTTCCTGGAAGCACTCGGCGTACGGGTCGACGGCATCGGTACGACCACCCTCACCGTGCACGGCGTGCCGAACATCGACGTCGACGTGGACTACTCCCCCTCCGAGGACCCGGTCGAGGCGATGAGCCTGATCGCCGCAGCCGTGGTCACGGAGTCGCGGCTGACGATCCGCCGCGTCCCGATCGAGTTCCTGGAGATCGAACTCGCGGTACTGGAAGAGATGGGCCTCGACCACGACCGCACCATCGAGTACGCCGCCGACAACGGCCGTACGCGGCTGGTGGATCTGACCGTACGGCCGTCCAAACTCGAGGCACCGATCGACAAGATCCACCCGATGCCGTTCCCGGGCCTGAACATCGACAACGTCCCGTTCTTCGCGGCGATCGCGGCGGTGGCCCAGGGCCAGACGCTGATCCACGACTGGGTATACGACAACCGCGCCATCTACCTGACGGACCTCAACCGCCTCGGCGGCCGCCTCCAACTCCTCGACCCGCACCGCGTGTTGGTGGAAGGTCCGACCCGCTGGCGTGCCGCGGAGATGATGTGCCCGCCGGCGCTGCGTCCCGCCGTGGTCGTCCTGCTCGCGATGATGGCGGCGGAGGGTACGTCCGTCCTGCGCAACGTGTATGTGATCAACCGGGGTTACGAGGACCTGGCGGAACGCCTCAACTCCGTGGGCGCGCAGATCGAGATCTTCCGCGACATCTGAGACGCGAATGCCGCCGCACCTCATCTGACCTGCTATTCAGCGGGTCAGGGAGGGGTACGGCGGCGTCTCTGGGACTTCTCTGGGACTTTGGGCCTGCGGCGGGCTACGAATCACGCTCCACAGGCTCTGCCGACCGGCCGCAGTTACGCGAAGATCGCGTCGATGGCGGCGCTGCCCCGTGCGCCGGCGCGGGGCAGGAAGTGGGAGTACTTCCGCAGCGTGAACCCGGGGTCGGAGTGCCCCAGCCAGCGTGCCAGGGAGACGACCGATTCGCCGGCCTCCAGTTCCTCGGAGGCGTAGAAGTGGCGCAAGGCGTGGAAGCCGTGCTCCCTGGACGGCTCCCACACGCGAGCACCGTCGGTGCCGCCTTCCTCCAACGGTGCGATCACGCCCGCCGTGGCCAGCGCGGGCTTCCACACGTAGGAGTTGAGGTAGTTTCGGTTGATGGCCTTCCGCTCGCGTCCTGTCACCAGGAGGTTGTAGGTCCTCGGCCGCCGGTGTTTGGCCTCTACCGGCGTCTTGGCCGGAGTCGGGTCGTCCCAGGGCAGCGTGACCGGCACCGGTTCGAACTGCTCCATGTGCTGCCGGATGGCCCGGGCCACGCTGGCCGGCAGCGGCACGTCCCGGACCTTGCGACCCTTGGGAAGCGCGAAACACAACTTGGCCCGCACCATCTTGACCTGCCGCCGGACGTGCACGACTTCCTTCTCGAAGTCGATGTCGTCCGCCGAGAGACCGAGCGCCTCCCCCTGGCGGAGCCCGAGACCTGCTCCGATCACGAGAAGGAGCCGGTAGCGATCCGGCAGGGCCTCCCGTACCGCCAGGACCCGTTCGAGCGGCCACGCTTCGACCCTTCCGGGTGCGGCGGCCGGAGGGCCGACCGTGCTGGACCGGCATGGGTTGCGTCCCAGGCGACGGTCCTCGACCGCAGCCTGGAGGACGCTGGAGAGCGTCGCCCAGACCAGACGGATGGAGGTCGGACCGAGGTCCTTCTCCAGCCGCTTCTTCCAGTGACGCAAGACTTCCGTCCCGATGGCGTTGAGCGGCTGAGCACCCAGGTGGGGAACGATGTGCCGGCGTACTCTCTGCTCGGTCCGCTCGATCGTGGACGGGTCACCGCTCTGAGTGGGCCACCAGTGCGTTGCGATGTAGTCATTGAGGGGAATGGCCCCATTGCGGGGATCGACGAACTCGCCTCGGCGTGCGTCGGTCTGGGCCTGGGCGAGCCAGGTTTTGGCATCCTGGAGGGCCTCGAAGGAACGGTCCTTGACGCCGGGGATGCCCTTGACGCGGTAGCGGGCGCACTTGCCGTACATGGCGGTGCGGTCGCGTTTGCCGGTTTTCGGATTCGGGCGCTTCTTCAGCCATCGGTCTTCTATGTAGCCGGCCAGGTGGAACTCCTTTGCGATTGGGGCGACGACGGCGCGGGAGGCCGTCAGGCCGCGGTAAAGCGGGCGGAACGTTCCTGAGGCCGGACACCGAGCGGGTTGAGGGCCGGGTTGGAGCGAGAGTCTGCCTGCTCCTGTTCGCAGACCCAGGCGTCGAGGGCTTCCACCCGGTACATGACGCGGCCACGGGGGCCCATTCGAAAGCTAGGCGGTCCCTGCCGACGATGGCGCCAGACATAGAGGGTATGGGGTGAGAGGCCGAGGTAATCGGCAGCGTCCTTCACGGTCAGGAAGGCCGCGCGTACAGCTACGGAAGAAGCCGTGGGGACATGCAAAGGTCGTGCAGGCATCGAATGTTCTCTGTGAGGTACGGAAGAGAGGAACCCGGCTGGGCGAAAACCGGTGCTCCGCCCAGCCGGTGCCTGTCGTGAGACAGGGAAGAATCGCGGACGATCCGCGACTCGGACGCGCGGGGTCATTTCCAGTCGACATACACGAGAGCGAAGTCGAACCAGTTGACCTCGGCGGCCTTGGAATTCCACGAGACCGGGTGACCCGTATCGATGTCGAACGGCTCACGATTCCGCTGCGCGGCCATCAACTTCGAGCGCTCGTCGTCGGCTACAGCGCTCTTCTTGTACGTTTTACTGTGCTTCTTGTGGGCGACTTTCCAACGACGGTGTACGTGTTGCTCTTGGCCCGCTCGTTCGTCTCTATCGGGTAGAAACGAGCACCCAACGAGCTGATGTCCATCAAGAAGCGTTCTCGCAACCTATGAGCCAATTCTCAAAATCTCCACGCCCTATACGTAGCGACCCGTTGGGAAGTCGGATACACCGCGGACCGCGCCCCTTCTTCCGCCAGTCGCAAAAGGTGGACCGCGCGACCTGCAGGTCGGCGCAAACTTCGTCCACCGTCAATTTCTGGCCCGACCCACCCGCTACCGGCATGAGCCGATCACGCCTTCCCGGAAGGCCGAGGAATCGGCGCACCACTTAACGGAATTGGGAATCCAAACCAGAAAAAGAGCAGAGGGTATCGCGGGTCTGCGCATTGGATGGAATTCCTTGCTGAGACACGAGGAGTGACAGGGGCTTCGGCACCACCTACACCTCGCACGGCGTGCGCAAGGATCACTGCCTGCCGGCAGGTGAGCGCTGCCCGCAGCAGAGGGCGCCGCGGCAGGGCTACTCCATGCCTCCTCATGACTGCACGGAGCTGCCTGCGTCCGCTACGGCTCCACCGCCAAGCGCAGCCGAATGCGAACTCCTCAATGGTCGCTACGATCGCCGGTTTGGCTAACCGGCGATCGTGGTCTATGTTGCGCGCCGCATCAGATGAATCCGACAGCTTCTCCGGACCTCCGCAGTCAGGAAGCCAACCGGTATGAGCGCAGGGCTGGGGACGCGCCGTTCGTAACGAGCACCAGCAGACCGTCATCAGTGAGGCGGTCAAGATTCCGCACCACGACACCTTCAGGGACCCCAATGGAGCGGGCCACGTGCCGAGTTGTGGCTCCGGGATGCTCCGCAACATGTGCGAGGGCAGCCCGGTCGCGGTGATACCCGCGTTGGAGCAAGTCCTCGCCGAACAGGCCGACCGCGCAGACGCAAACGCACAGCCCGGTGGACACGGCGCCATAGTCCCCCGCCGTCTGGGCGGACCAAGCATTCAGTGCACCAAGCGAAAAGAGGACGAGGGAAGTGAAGCGGGCGGATCGAATAGCGGAATCCGACAGAATGACCTCCTGAGCAGGGACCACGCCAGCAAGGCATCCTGGTGTGGCCCGGGTTTCAAATCAGCCGCAACCCTGGCCACACCGGAGTAACGCACCGCCTGACCTGGTGTTTTCCGGGACGTTGTACGTTGACATGGTTCCGGCGGAGGTTTCCAGTCCTTTGGAGTTCTTTCTTGTCTGCCGTGGGCGAATGCTCGCCGACAGCCAGCGCGGAGTTCTCCGGTCGTGGACCTGTTGAGGCAAAAGGAACGCGCCGGCACCTGCACCACGAAGCCGCTGCAAGACCTCGTCGACAATGATCCGGTCATTCCCGACTGGGTTCATCAACACCGCCAAACCAGAGTAGGAGCCGTACCGGGGGTTACTTGGGCCTCGTTGGCTTGCGGTGCGTGCAACCGTTCAACTCCGTCACCGTCTTCCGGCCGGTTCTCGGCCGGTGGTCTGCCTCCCCGGCAGGCAACGCCCCAGCCCAGCCAGTTGGTCGGCGGAGGCGGCGGTCCCGGAAAGAGGATCTTGTGGAGGAAGCATTGGGCAGCGCGCCTGTACGCATTGGCGTCGTCGGTCTGAGGCACGGCGCGCGGCGTGTGCGTGGCTGGGAGCAGGCGCGCGGCAGCACGGTGAGCGCGGTATGTGGTCTGGACGAGGAACGGACCAGGGCGGCGCTGTCCGATGCCGGGCCGGGGTGCGTGGCGACCACGCGCTTCGCCCAGCTCCTGGAAAACCCGGACGTGGACTCCGTGGTGGTCTCGGTGCCGAATGATGCGCACGCGGAGTTCGCCGAGCGGGCGTTGCGGGCCGGCAAGCATGTGGCGCTCGAGAAACCAATGGCCACGACGGGAGAACAGGCTGCCGCCTTGGTGCGTCTGGCCGAGGAGCACGGGGGGATGTGTACTTCGCCCGCACGGTGTGGGTGCGTCGGGACAACGCTCCGGGGTCGTGGTATCGGGAGCGGTCGCGATCGGGCGGCGGGGTGCTGCTGGACCTAGGCAAGCACCTTATCGATCTGGCCCTGCGGATGCCCGGTTTCCCGGATGTCCGCGGGCTCACGGCGGCCACCAGTCGGCGGCTGCTGGAGAGTCGGGTTGGGGGCGGGGACGTGGAGGACACCGCTGTGGGCACGCTCCACCTGGACGTGGCGCGGTCCTCGCGGCGGAGACCAGCTTGCTTGGGCATCTGCCGCGCGCCGAGGAGTTCTCGCTGGAGATCCGCGGCACACGGGGGCCGTACGGGTCGATAACGTCGGCGACTCGTACCACGATTACCGCATGACTCTTCTGCGCGGTACGGAAGGCCGGTTCCAGGAGAACGTTTTCTCGGTGCTCGGCTCCGCGCCGTCGATGTACGAGGACTTCGCCGCGGCGGTGCGTACCGGCGGCGAGCCGCTGTGCCCCGGCAGGCAGGCCACGGTGGTGGCCGGGGTGATCGACCGTATGTACGCGGCGGCCAGAACCGTGCGTGCGGGGTGTGCTGATGTTTGCTCCGCACGCGGACAAGGTCCTGGACGTGGATCTGGACGCCCGGCTGGGCCCCGGCGGAACCAGACGGGCGCAGGGTCGAAGGACAGGTCGCGGCCGCGACGCGCCGGTCTCGGCACGGCCCCGCCCAGCAATCCCGACGGCGACTGGTGGGCCGTGGGCGAAATCCCCGGACGGAACGCTGATGCGCTTCGTCGGCTTACCGAAGCGCGGGTGGACTACCTGAGCGACGGGAACCGTACCGGCAGAACGGCAGGCCAGGACACTCCTCCGTCCAGGCCCGCGGTCTATCCTCGCCTACAGCAGTTCGGACACCCAGTGACGTCCGGGTGCGGGGAGCGCGCTACCCGGAGACGGTCCGCTTCTGTGGGCCATTTTCCGACTGTGCTGGGACCGGGTCGAGCTGGACGTCGCCTCCGTCCGCTTGAAAGCCGCCAGCCGCGACCGCGAGTTCGTCCAGGTGCTCCGGCGAGCTCACGCCGGGAATGGGAGCGACGTGTTCGCCGAGGCGGAGCAGCCAGCGCAGTGCCCCCGTCATTGGTGCGCGACTGGTCGCCAGGGCGCCGCCGTTGAGGGGCCGGTACGGGACGTAGGCGATGTTGTGGTCCGCGCAGAAATCGAGAACCGGGTCGTACCGGCTGTGCATGTTGAGGACGTTTTGAACGGCCACGATCTGGTCTGCCCCAGCAACGCGGATCTGCTCGGCGGTGACCTTGGAGAGGCCGATGGCGCCGATCTTGCCTTCCTGCCGAAGCGCGGCGAGGGCACCGACCTGGTCTTCCAGGGGCACAGCCGGGTCGACGCGGTGCAGGTAACAGAGGTCCAGACGTTCAACCTTGAGGCGCCGGAGGCTGGATTCGACGGCGGCGCGTAGGTATTGCGGCCGCCCGAGGGCAGCCCAGCGGTTTGGCGCGGGGCGGATCATTCCTACTTTCGTTGCCACGAGCAGGTGCTCGGGGAACGGGTGCAGTGCCTCGCGGATCAGGTGCTCGACTGTGTGGGGTCCGTACGCGTCGGCGGTGTCGAGGTGGGTGATGCCGTGGACGTGAACGGCGCGGCGCAGCAGTTCGATGGCGCGTTGTCGGTCGTGCGGGTCGTGCCAGGTTCCGGGGCCGGTCAGGCGCATGGTGCCCAGGCCGAGTCGGGAGACGGTTTTGCCTGCGATGGTGACGGGGCCGCCGGGCAGTGTGTTCATGCTGCGGCCTTCTTCAGCGCGAGGTTCACTGCCGATTCGATGATCTCGTTTTTCGTCTGGCGGTCGCTGGTGGCGCGCAGGTGCGGGATGTTCTGCGTGTGGAGGAGCTGGTGTGTGTGTTGGTCGACCAGGGCGCGGTATCGCATGTCGTAGTCGTGGCTCTGGTCGACGTGTATTTCGGTGTCGAGGACGGTGGCGATCAGCAGATCGTATTGGGGGGTCTGTGTCGCGGCCAGTCGCCGTAGCCGGTCCGCGTTCGGGGTTGTGGGGTTTTCTCCGCGGAATTCGAGGGCGGCGGTGTAGTAGGCGAGTGCGTCCAGCGGGGCCCGGTCGGCGAGTACGACGTCGGCGCCCTCGATCACCATGGCGAGTTCGTCGGCGACGCCCTGGGTGATGATCCACTCGGTGGACAGGGCGGTGTGGTGCTGCATCTTCGGCCAGCCGAGGCGCGCGGCGCGTTTGGCGAGGCGGCCGGTGCGCGCGGCCGCGAGGCCGTGGCCGCGCAGTTCCATCTCGATTCGTTTCATCAGGTCGGTCTTGCCGGTGGAGTGGGTGCCGAGAATGCCGATACGGACGGGTCTTGTCACCACAGGGTGTCCTCCTTCTTGGGCTCGGGGCGGCCGGGCAGGCCGGGCGGCACCGCGACGGCGGTCAGCTGCTCCCAAGTGTCGTAGTGGTCGGCCATGGCGAGGAGGATCTGCGCCGTGGCGTAGGCGTCGAAGGTGGCGCGGTGCCGTCCCGCGGGCGCGTGAGTGAGGTCGGGCTGGATGGACTCGATCAGGGCGTCGAGCGAGTACCCGTGCAGTTCCGGATAGGTGGACTTGGCCAGGCGGAGTGTGTCGAGGACCCCGGCCGGCTGCCAGTGGGGCAGGTGCGCGGTCAGCACGCGGTAGTCGACATGGGCGTTGTGGGCGCAGATCCACGCTCCGTTCAGCAGCGTGTGCGCCTGGTCGGCGACGTGCTCCCAGGGCGGGCAGTTGGCGAGTGCGTCGTTGGTGAGTCCGTGGATCCTCGCGGCGAAGGGCTTGACGGGGTGGGGCGGACGGACGGTCCACGCCTTGGCGGTGGTGGTGTCGAGCAAGCCGTCGCGGATCGGGAGGGCCGCGGCTTCCACCAGGTCGGGCGGCGTACCGCCGTTGCCTTCGACGTCCACGACGAACAGCGGGGGCCAGAGGGTGAAGTTCATGCTCATGGTGCGGTGGTTCCGTTCTGGGCCGGCCAGCCGATCGGGGCGCGCCCGTGCTGGCGGTGGTGGTGGGGCTTTGCGCGGTCGTGGCACTGGTAGCCGTACTTGTGCTGCATGTAGTAACGAGGGGGTTCGTCCAGGCCCTCCACGGTGATCGCGCGCTCATCGATCTCCACGGGGCCACTCGCGCCGAGGCGGCGTGCCGTGGCGGTGACATCTTCCGCGTCGGGCGCGGTCCAGGCCGCCGCGCACACGCCGACCTGTGAGGCGGGGCAGATGTCGCACAGTTCGCGGATGCCGTAGTGCCCGTTGTAGTCGGGCTCGTCGTGAGCGTGCGCGACACCGCAGGAGGTCTTGCGGAACAGTTTTCCCCACGGCGCCTCCACCTCCGCCGTGTCGGTGCTCTTGAAGAAGTCGAGGATCCGCTGTTCTGCCTGCTCCGGCATGATCTTGCGGCGCGCTGTGTCCCCGTACGGCAACGGCAGGCCGTGTTCCTCGTAGTAGGAGGCGATCTCGTCGCGGAAGAACAGGCCGGTGAATACGGTGGCGTGGGCGTGGCGTGAGAGTTCCCGGGCGCGTTCGAGGTGGGCGTCGCTGTCGTTGAGGCCGGGCACGATGGGCCGCCAGTACAGGACGGTGCGGTAGCGGTCGGCGTGTTCGTACAGGGTGCGCAGGCTGGTGGCCGCGATGGCGGAGTCGACCGGTTCGATCGCGGTGTTGTCGATGCCCGAGTGGGTGACGAGTACGGTCAGCCGTAAGTTCACGAAGGAGTTGAGGACCGCGCAGTCCTCCGGGGTCACCCGCCACCGGGTGACCACCAGGACGTGGTTGGTCATTCTTCGCTCGTCCAGAAGCCGCAGGACGTTGAAGGTGTGCGGCTTGACCACGGGGAGCATCGGGTCGGTCGCCCGGTTGAAGATTTGGATCGGTGTGGTGTCCGGCTGGAAGTACCGGTGGGTGATGAGCGCGCGGACGGCGTCCACGTCACTCATCAGGGCCCGCGGCACCTTCATCTCGAAGTTGTCGAAGAGGTGCCGCACACAGTACCCGCAGTCCAGCGGGCAGCCCACGATGTGGTTGAGGGACAGTCCGCTCTTGCGGTACTCGATCACGTCGGAGAGGCCGGGCGTGAGGCCGGCGATCTGCTCCGTGGTGAGCAGGGGCAGCGGGCGGCGGGACAGGGGTGACGCCATGATGATCTCCGGTGGTGTGAGGGTCAGTGCTCGGTGATGTGCGAGGGACTGGGCTGTCGCGGTACCGACGGTGTGGTGGCGGTGAGCAGGGACCGGCGGCGCGCGCCGTACCAGGTGCCGAAGTCGCGGCGGGCGGACGCCGCGTCGTCGGAGGTGTGGACGAGGTTCTCCACCAGGCGTCCGTGCGCGAGGGCGGCGTCGAGGCTGTCCTCGCCGAGGTCCGCGCGGATCGTCCCGGGGACGGCCTGCGTGGGGTCGAAGTAGCCGAGCAGCTTGCGGAGCGTGCGTGCGGTGCCCTGCGGGCCGCAGGCCAGGGCCACCGTCACGGTCTTGCCGACGTACATCTCGTCGAGGCAGGCCGGTATGTCCCGCTCGTACCAGTCGGCGTCCACCAGCATGTCCCAGTAGTGCACATGGACCTGCCAGGGCCGCACCACGACGTCCATCTGGCCCAGAACCGTGGTGTCGGGCAGCGCGGCAAACCGCGCGAGAACGTCATCAACGAGTTCCCGCCGTACGCAGTCCGGCTTGCACAGGATGACGCTCCAGCGGTCCCAGTCGATGCCGTCCACCACATCGCCGCTGTGGAAGGGCCGGCTCATCGGACGCTCCGCTCACTGATACGGGTCGGCCACCGCGTGGCCACGAGCCAGCGAAACCCCGGATCGAGCGCGTCCAACACGCCTTCGGTCACGGAGGATCGGCCGTACTGCAACTGGCGGTAGACCTCGAACAGCAGGAGCACCTGCTGCCAGTACGGGTCGAACCCGAGCCGGTCAAGGTCGCGTGCCCCGTACTGGACCCGGTTGGTTCGCAGCTCCGCTTCGGCCTTCAGCACGGCGGCGATCGTGCTGACCGTGGTGTCCGCGGGCATCGCCGGGAAGGCGAAATTGTCGCCCGGTCGGCTCTGGCGGGCTTCCGCCTCGTCCAGGACGCGGCCGACGCGGTCGGCGTCGCGGTCCCCTATGTGCGCGGAGCCGATGTAATGGGTGTAGGAGCCGAGTTCCAGACCGAGCTGCACCGCGGCGAACTCCTGGATCATCGTGAAGGAGAACGTGTCGGACAACAGGCCCCGGTCGCAGTCGTTCGCCCGCATGTAGCAGACCATGTGGAGCTTCCCCTCGCGGGCGAGGAGGTGCAGCGCGACGGCACAGGAGATGTCCGGGTTGGCGTCCACGGCCAGTTCGTCGGCGGTGAAAATCGGCAGAACGCCGCGCTTGCTGTCCTTCTCCGTGCGCAGCAGCTCCATCACCCGGTCGAAGGGCGACAGAACGTCCCTCCCCGCCGGGTTGAAGATCCGCGCGCCGTACGCGGAGCCGCCGATGGTGCGTCCGTCGACGGAACTCTCCCGCATCCGCGAGGCGTAGTAGCCGATCATGTCCAGGTCGTTGCGACCGGCCAGATACCACAGCGCCTCGGCGAAGTGGAAGACGGGGTTGACGCGCCGGGCGGCAAGGTAGGGAAGGCGCTCGCGCGGGTTCCCGATGCGAAAGCCGAGTCCCAGGCTCTCGCGGGCGGCGTTGCCGCGCGGCGCGTTGCGGTAGTCGCCCTGCTCGCTGATGTGGGCGAGTACCGCCAGGTACGCGGGCTCGAAGGTTCGGTAGAACGGTGGAGTAAGCACAGATTCTCCCGTCGAAGTAGGACATAAGCTGTACGGATCGCCGGCGCCGGCACTGCCTGCGCGGAACACGACGCGCGCGGGGGCTCGGCGCCGAACGGGCTGGTTACGAGGGCGGCGTTGGGCTGCGGAGCATCAGGTACGCGCTGTGCCCCATGTCGTACTGGACGACCTGCGCCCATCCGCGAGCAACCTCGCTGATCTCTTCCTGGGTGAGGGCGCCGAGCCGCCCCTCGCCCCCTGCCTTTTGCGTCACGACGTACATCTGGCCGCCCGGCGTGAGCCAGTCGGTCCGCACACGTGACGCCCAGGCGGCCGGCTCCGCCAGGTACCCGATCGTGTGCCGGCACACGACCAAGTCGATGCCCTGACGGGGCAGAGCGGGCAGCGTCCCCGCCGTGATGTCGTGAGCCACGTAGCGCAGTCCGCGCAGGCCGGTGATGCGGGCAGCGGTCAGGGCGGCCGCCGAGAAATCCAAGCCGGTGACGTCGTACCCGTACGCGTGAAGCTGCCGGGCGAACGCGCCCGTCCCGCATCCCGCGTCAACAGCCACACGACCGCGAGGATCGAAGAAGTGACGCCGGAACTGCAAGAGTTCTCGATCAGTGATGGTGTGGAAGCGAACCCGCCTATCCCTTATCAGTGCGTCCCAGTCCTCGGAGGACAGTGCGGGTGAGGCCGTTTTGATAGACACAAGTTCTCCCTCACGCCGCCAAGTTCGGCATCGAGATCGGCAACCGGGTTTCCTCAGGACGTTTTCTGGTAACCGGTCCCCTGGCATGTCCCGCAGAATTTGACAGTAGGAGACATGTCATTTCTCTTTCGAAACGATCGCTCTACGCACTGTGGCATTTATCGCGAATTACCCGCTCGTCTCTCGAAGTGATTGCATGCCTGGGCCAGCATGTAGGCACTGCGTTTCTCCGACACGGCGGCGGACATGGCGGCGGTCATGAGCGTTCGCCTCGCCTGGCCGGCCTTCGGCCCCGTGGCGTAGAACACGCCTTCCGCCTCCTCGACCCACAGGGTCTGTCCATGGAGGTGAAGCTGGGTCAAGACACCTCTCCGGGCAACGAGTCCGGCGGTGCGGGGTACGACCAGGAGCCGGATGGACCGGCGCCTGACTTCGCGCTGGAGGAAGTTGAGCTGCTCCGCCATGACTTCGCGCCCGCCAACGGGTTGTCGAAGAACTGGTTCCGCCACGAGCACCGTGACCACCTGGCCGTGATACGTGGGCAAGGCGCGGGCGGCATGTTCGCTGGAGCGCCGCCACCACGGATAGTGCAGGGCCTCCGCGTACCGGGGGGTCTGCAGGGCGTGTGGAATTGCCCAAGTGGAATAAGAAAAGCGCGACTTGGCCTGACGCTCACAAGCCGCCACCCGCTGGGCCCACCCAGGCTCCCGGTCAAAAAGAACATTCAGCTCGCGGTATCCCGGTGATTCCGTGAGCCGCCAAAAGACCTCAGCTTCTTCGCCATCCACTCCCATGGCGACCAACAGCTCGGCCACCTCCGTGCCTCGCAGCCGGGCGAGCCCCCGTTCGAACTCGCTGAGGGTCGTCTTGTCGCGCCTCACGACGCGGGCGACCTCACCCAGCGTGAGGCCCTGCACCGCACGCACCCTCCGGGCGTAAGCACCTACCACGAGGGCTCCCGGGGTCGCCCGTTTCACCTCGGCGGCCACGGACGGCTGTGTTTCCACTGGTGTGCCTTTCTCGTACTCGGTTGGTGTGAAGCGCCACGTGATCAGAACAGTCAGAGCGGTGAAACCCGCCAGCAGGCAGGGGATGAGCGGATGCACAGGCCGTCAGAAGGGGCTGGAGCCGGCTGAAGTCCCGACATCGATCAACGCCAACAGGTCCCGGCCCGCCCTAGCGAGCCTGACCGCGGCCAGCCGCCGACCGTACGGATCGACGGGCTCCTCCACCAGCGCGCGTGCCGCCAACACCACCGGCGCCTCCACGCCCACCGTGTCCGCGCCAGACGCAGCCTGCGCGTACGGCCGGGTGGCCAGCACCTGCACGCGTAGCGTGGTGATCAGCGCGTCCAGGGTCTCCGACGGCATGCTCGCGTAGCGGCCGTCCAAGACGAAGCGGACGGACCGCCGCAGCGCGTCACGGTGCTGGGTAGGCAACTCCCCGCCGCTGAAAAGCGATTTCTGAAGGGCATCCAACAGCTGCTCAAGGAACCCGTCATCCGTCCGCCACGAGAGGCCGGTGCCGGTCGCCGGATCGGTCCTTACCGGGGCCACGTCGAGGCCGCTCGGGATAACCACGAAGGCTCGCCCGCTCACCGAGGGACGCTCCGGGGTTCATGGTCCCCGATCGCCAGGGCGCACCAAGTGCAGGTTCCGTCCTCGCTCGTACCCCACCGGTCCGAGAACTGGTCCACGAGGAACAAGCCCCGCCCGCCCTCGCTTCCGACCTCAGCCACCGACATGCGCGGGCGACAGGGCGAGCCGTCCTTCACTTGCAGGCGGACTTCACCATCCTGGATCACGAGCGAGAGCAGTACCTCGTCGCCCCAGCCGTGCAGAACCGCGTTGGTGACCAGTTCGCTGATCAGCAACTTCACAGTGTCGGTCAGATCGTCGAGCCCCCAGTCCCGGAGGCACGCCGCACCCGTACGCCGCGCCGTCGCGACGTGCTCAGCCACACGAGAGCACGAGAACAGCATTTGCATGAGGCAGCCTTCTGACGGTCTTTTCTGGTGCTGCCGGATGACAGCGCCACTCGGCTCGGCCGGTCTCGCGGCATCACCCGTAATGTGCCGAAGAACGGCCCTAGAGGCGGTCGCACTCAGGACAGCAAGCGTCATGGCGTCCTCCACAGAGTCGGGAGTATCTGGCCGTCGCGATCGGCGGCTACGCGGATGCGGACCAGAATGAGCCCCCAGCGGGTGTCGTCACCATGGCTTCTTCCTGTCATCCAGGAAGCAAAGGCTGGCGTAGGGACTCACCATCGCGTCATCTACCTGTCACTTCGCATGCGGTCATTGCGAAATACCGGCGAAGCTCTGTATCTCCTGGGTGAGGGCCCGGAGAATCCTTACACCACACCACCCGGTGATCCCCTGATACGAGGGAGCGCGGCTCATGGCCACGACAGCACGAACGCTTCTCAAGTTGCTGGTGGATCAACGCAACTGGTCCTACAAGGACTTCAGTCGGGCCTTCGAGCGCACAGCAGTGAGACTGCTTGGGACATCGATCTCGGTGTCTGAAGCGACGTACCGACGCTGGACGGCCGGCAAGCTCCAGAGCCTCCCCAGCACGGATGCGCGCCGGGTTCTGCAAGAGATGTTCGACACTCCCGTCAACGGCCTCTTCCAGGAACCCGGAACGCAGGTAGCCCCCACTACCTCTTCCCCCACGCCCGACCTGGAAAGCGAAATCGCTATGACTGCACATGCCGCGTCCAACGACGCGGGAGCCACTGCCGCACAGTCCATCTCCGATATGACTGTCGATCAGCTTCGAGATGATTTGGTAACGCTGGCCCGCCAATACCACGAATTGTCGCCGCTGACGGTCTTTCGTAAAGCTCGTAGCCTACGCACGGAGGCCGAGCACCAGCGCGATCTGACACGTGTGCCGCAACAGCAGCAGGAACTCCTCATCGCGGCCGGCCAGGCGTGCGCACTGCTGTCCCAAGCCGCCTTCGACATGGGCGCCTTGGAGGATGCCACCCGACTGGCACGCTCTGCGGCCCTGTATGCCGAGACAGCGCGCTTCACACCTCTACGTGCTTACGCCCAGGGCAGCCTGGCCATTTGCTTTTACTTCACCGGAAGGCCCGGCCACGCTGTCCGTCTCGTGCGCGAAGCCCTCTCCTACCCCGGCCTGGGCGACGTCGGGCGGCGTCGGCTTTTTGCGATTGAGGCCCGAGCACACGGTCACCTGGGTGACCACGATCTCGCTCATCGCGCTCTACACGCCTCGGCAAATCAAGCACAGGGCCTCCGTGACGATTTGCACGACTCGATCAACGGCGAGTTCGGATTCGCAGAAGAACGCCTCGTCATGTCCAACGGCACAACCTGCCTCCTCCTGGAGGACGGGCAGGGTGCTGAAACAGCCGCGCAGCGTGCCCTGGCGCTCCTCAACGCCCGGCCAACCGCCCACCGTTCAGTGTCCGTTCGAGGTAAGGCGGCTGCGGATCTGGCCTCCGCCATGGTACTGAAGCGTGACGTGGACGCGGCGGCAGAGATCCTGGAGACAGTCTGGGCAGTGCCGCCGGAGAAGCGCGTCGCGGGCCTGCTGGAACGCACGAATACTCTGCGGGTAGCCCTTTCCGCGCCTGCTTTCCAGGGCTCGCAGATCGCTCATCAGCTGGCCGAGCGAGTCGAAGACTTCTCTCGACTCGCCAGCCAGCAGAGGCTTAACAGCGCCAACGTCTTGGCAATCGAGAGCTGACTACGCGCCTACTGGGTGTCGAGCGTGGACAGGATGCGGACCTCTTTGGCCGCTTCCAACCCATGCTCGGCCCAACGCGGGTGGTCCACCGGTCGTCCACCCTCCCGGAGCCAATGCCACGTCTGCTCGATCGTCTCCGAAATCGGACGACAGCGCAGGCCAGCCGTCACAGCCCGGGCTGCGTCCACATCCCAGACACCAGCGTGAGTCCGCCAGAGCGGCAGTTCGGTCCACTGCTTCACCCCGGCTGCAGACAGATCCTCTGGATCAACCCACATCGGCGTGCCCGACCCGCCAGTCACCGCCAGACAGCTCGCGACGAAGTCTCTCCAGGTAATGCCGACAGGGTGGGCCAGGTTGTAGCCGCCGGACGTTGATGCCGCCGCCTGATCGAGCGCGAAACGGGCAACATCCCGGACGTCAACCGGCTGCATCCTTCGCTCAGTCGGCATAGGTGCCAGAAACCGGCCTCCTCGGGACACCCTGTCCAGCCAGTACGGCAGTCGCCCCACATACTCTCCGGGCCCGAGAATCACGCCGGGCCGCAGGAAGACCGCACCGTCCCCGTATACGTGTCGCACCGCAGCCTCACCGCCGGCCTTCTGGAAGCCGTACCGCGTGGGGCTGCCGTCCTCTCCCGTGTAGCCGAAATGCTCATCAGCGTCGAACGGCGCCTCAAGGAGCGGAGACTCCTCCGTGAGGTGCTGATGAGGCCACCCGGCGTACACGGAGACCGTACTGACGTGGATCCACCGACCAGTGGCCTCTCGCAGAGCGCGCGCCGCCACCAGGACGTCCCGTGGCGAAAGCTCCGAGCTGGACGTATCGATTACCGCGTCCCACGGACCGTGATCAGCAAGCTTCAACAAGTCCTGCTGGACCGTACGGTCGCCATGTACCGCGTCCGCTTCCTTGTGGTCGACACCGGACCGTCCCCTGTTGAAAGTCGTTACTCGCCAACCACGTTGAACGGCTCGCCTTACAATCTCGCGTCCGAGAAACCAAGTTCCACCCAGGACCAAAATACGCATGCCGCGATCCTGCATGAATCGGGAGCCGGTGGCTACCAAGGGGTCCCGCGTAAGCGGCGTGAGTTGCGCTCCGACCACCACGAGGCACCGGACCCGTGCCGGCCCGGCTGGGCGAGCGCCAAGTTCGGGTCCAGGAGTTCGACTTTCCTAGGCTCCACTTCAAGAGAACCCCTCTGACCTGCGGAAACGCCGGTCGGAAGGGTTTTTTATTGGCATCAGTGGGCGAGGAGTGGGCAGCGTCGGTCGTTTATGGTCGATTCATGGCTTCCGTGGAGACCCAGCAGCGGAAGAAGAGCGGACCGAGGTACATCGTCCGTTGGCGGGGAGAAGGGCCTGACAGGCCGACGGAGTACTTCGATGACCTGGCATCGGCCGAACGGTTCCGTGACCTTGTGAGCGGGCACGGCGAGCGCTGGCCGCCGGGGTGGATACGAGGCGAGGGCTTCGTCACAGACCTGCGGAAGCCTGAATCGATGTTCGAGCCCTGGATGCTCTAGACGACGAAGTCATCGCCGCCGTGGATTGGGCCATGGACCCAACCGCGCCGCTCCCGGCATTCCTTCAGCACTCCGGTCTCGCCTCTGCGACACAGGGGCTACCGACGGCCCCCGGCAGAGGTCCGGCGCATCGCCCGCTCCGCGGGAAGACGCGAGCGAACCGGCGCCGGAGGGGACGTCCTACAGCATCGAACCCGTCTTCGTCCTCGTGCTGGACGGGCGAGAGGTGCCATTCGCCGAGCGCGAGCATGCTCAAGATATCGCCGACCAGTGGAACGTCGATCACGCTGACGCGTCTGACGCCGTACGGACCGAGGGCTGGTCCGAGGACAAGATCAAACACCTCGGGGCAGTCGGCCCCGAAGAACGAGAGACGTGGACAGGTGGTGGAGCAGTCTGGACGCGGGTGCCGGACCGGCAATTCGTCCACAGGCTGACGGCCCCCATGGGCCCGGACGCAACCCTCGACTATGAGCCTCTTTCCATGAACAGCCTGTGGGTATGGGAATTCGAGTCCGACAGTTACACCAGGAAGTCAGCTGAACTGCGGACAGTGTTCCGCCCCGGCGGTAGCACCGAGTCGCATGCCCGCGGAACCAACAAGTCGGCTGTGACCAGGGCCTTCGAGCAGGCGCAAGCCAAGACCCTGGAGGTCTGCGCGAAGCACCCCGAACGCGACCTCAACAGCGCGGTGACGTGACCGGGGCCAGGCCGTCACCCTGCCGACCGTAACGACAACAGCCCGCTTCTCAAGGAGCGGGCCGTTGTCGGCCGTTCAGTTGTTATTACGTGCGGATTCGCCCTCACTCGCCTGATCGCGCCGTTTCTCTTCTTCGTAATAGCGGGAGGTGACGACACCAGATACCAGAGCCTGAACTATGATTTTGTTAGCATCCGTTAACGTGCGTAGCCCGTTAACAAAAAGAATCGCCGAAGCGACCAAGGCGAGAGCGAAGAGAGGTGACCATTTGAACGCCAGAGTTATCCAGAGTAGGGTAGAGAATATTGCCACGTTGGCGCGGAATTCCCCTTCGGCTTCAGCTCTGTCGTGTTCTAGGTAGAGATCTAGGTGGCTAGTTATAAGGCGAATTCGAATCTCGGAAAATTCATTCTCGAATATCTTGCGTGTGAGGATGTCCACAAGCCCGGAAGTTTCACCGTGAGGTGCGCGTTTTTCGAAGGCTCCGCGGGCAAATTGACGCAAGTCGAAGTAGTTCACTATGGACAGATGGGGACTTCGGTTGAGGATCGATAGTTGATCGGATGAAAGTTTTAGGATGTCACCTATTATGTAGATGATGAACGCCGCAGCGGCTGTCGCGATTGGCCTTCCAGTGAACTCTGCCAGTGCATATAGGTGTCCAGAGAAGCCGTGCATTTCATTATGAGTGGGAATGGAAGCGCCATACCAAATCCACCATGTGAAGGATATTATAGCCCCCACGGCGAACGGCGTGCGTAAGTGGCGGAACCCCGGCAGGAGACTCGTAAGCATGAACTGATTATGCGCTAGAGCTCTCCACTCGGGGAAGTTCGATCATCGGTATCTCGCAATGACTATGACGTAGCCCCGTACCTGTTGCCTTCCTGGCGGCCTGTGCGGGGCTTCCTGTTGTTCTGGCCAGGTGTCAGCTCACCGCCGCACCGCCTTGCCGTGGTGGCACCACGCCACCGGTCTTGACGGGACTGAACCAGGTGCCGGCCATGCCTTGTCCTCCGTCGTACCCATGTGGAACAGACCCGAGGCGGATACCGCAGAACTTCCGGCGCGACGGTTGTATGGTTCATCTCTCGTATCGCCGCCGCGGCGTCGATCGCGTGCCGGGCGATGCTCTTCTGGGGCATGAGGGGACCTCTCTTCGTCGAGGGGCTCAGGGAATGGGTTCTCCGACGGCTTGCGCCGCGGGATGCACGTTGCACTCCGCGCGAAACCGCGCGGCAGCAGAGGTGGGTCCCCAAAGGCTGAGCGGCCTGCCTGCTGCGATCGCCGCTCGAATTCGGCCCGCGATCTCCCGCTCGGACTCGCGGTTCGCGCCAAGCCGGCGCGTATGACCGCGCCGATCGCCCGGGAGCGTCCGGCCGGGCCGCGAAGATCCGCCAGGGGACTACCGGGATCTCGGCGCCGGGCCATCCATTCGGCACGGTTCTCCGCCGCCGTGCCCAGCCGCAGGTGCGCCGGCTGCTGGCACGAGTGGCTGACGCAGGTTTGGCAGACGGTCGGGGTGTCGGTGCCCGGGCCCGGGACCGTCCTCAGACGGCATCAGCCGGGCCGACATCCGGCGCGCGGAACGGCGGATGGGCATCACAGGGGTGGGTTCCGGCGTACTTGAGGGGGAGCCGTTTCTCCTCCGCGAAGAGCTACGCGAGGTCGACTTCGACCCCATGGCAACCCGTCGCCGGGGATCCACCCGCTTCCACGTACCTGGGGACGCGCCCAGGGGTGCCCACGACCCGCAGCTCTGCCAATGAGCGGCACCGCCTCAAGCCGCCCGTACGGGCTCCCTTCAACGGAAGAGATCAGCACGCACCGCAGCAAGGAAGGGCCACTGCACCCTCATCGCAGGGCCTACGTTCCGGCCAACCCCATGCCCAAAACGGCGGCTGTTCCGTGCAGTTGCACGACCGAGTTCGGTCACTTCGCTGAGACGTTACGCTCGGCATACGCCTTCAGCATATGTACGCCGTGTGCCGCTACCAGCAGTTTCCTCGGGCAACCTCATGACCGAACAAATAGGCATGATTGAGTCAGTTATCCGATTTGCTGTGTACCAGTCACGGACAGGCGGCACGATGGCGGTCGCGTTTAACTGCGCGACGTAGCAGTGTTGTTCACCTGAGGAGATTAAGTGGGAGCCCAACCGCAGGCGCGACGGCTGGTTCGACAACTCCACAAGGCCGTGCCAAAGGCGCAGCACATGGTAGTTGGCCATGGGCTGCGGGGGCTCCGCGATGCACTGGAACTCTCGCAGCAGGAAGCCGCGGTTCTACTAGGTGTCTCCAAGTACGTCCTCTCCCGCAACGAGACGGGCGAGACCCCCTGCAAGCCCGAGTTCGTGCGCAAGGCCCTCCAGGTCTACCGGGCGAGCCCCGAAGAAGAGGCGCACCTTCTGGAGGTCCTGGACAACGCTCACCGGCGCCGCTGGTGGCAAGGGCCGGAGTGGCGTGGGGTGGCCAAGGAAAAGCTTCACACCTTGGTGACGTTGGAGGAGGGTGCCAAGCTGATTCGGGTGTACGACCGCGACCGTGTGCCCGGGATGCTCCAGACCGCCGAATACGCCCGCGCCGTGATCCGGGTCGGGATACCGACAGCACCCGAGGAGGAGATCGAGAAGCGGGTGCAGTTCCGGCTGGAGCGTCAAGCGCACTTCCGTGAAACCCAGTTGCCTCATTACCTCTGCCTCCTCGATGAGGTGAGCCTCATTCGAGGCTTCGGGTCCAAGGAGGTCATGCGGGGCCAGATCAGCCACCTTGTCGAGCTGGCCGATGATCCGCGCTTCAGCCTGCACATCGTGGAGCTATCGCGCCTGGACACGCCGATCGGCATCGGGCAGACCATGTTGTTCGACTTCCAGGAGCAACTGCTCCCCACGGTCCTCTACGAGGAGCGTCACGAGAGCGGTCTCGTCTGCCAGGAAACGGACGAGGTGGAGCATCGCAGCAAGAGCTTTGCTCGCCTCCTGACGGCCAGCCTGACGAAGAAGCGCTCGAAACAACGCCTTCTCGATCTGCTCGCTAAGCAGTAGCGCCCAAGGCGCAGAGACCGAGAGAGGGACGAGTCACCTTTTCGCGGCGACGCCCGCGTAGAGAGACGCGTCGGCATCCCTCGCCAAGCTGGGGCCGCTGGCCGGCGCTGGTCGCCAACGGTGAGCAACGACAAGGCCGGGGTCGACTAGATCGAGGCGATCGAAGAAGCGAAGTACCTCGGCATGGGAACGCACCTGTGTCGGGGTGCCTCTCTGCGTGTAGAGATCCGTGATGGCCTGCCAGGACTCAGGGGCGAAGTCACCGGTGCAGTGCGACAGGCTGAGGTACGAACCCGGCGGGAGCTCGTCGAGGAGCCGTTCCACGACCCCGTACGCGTCCTGCCCGTCGGGGACGAAGTGCAGCAGGGCGTGAAGCGTCAAGGCCACGGGTTCGTTGAACGAGATGCTGCCGTCCTCCTTGACGGCCTCGATGACCGCCTCGGGATCGGTGACGCTGGCTTCCAGGTAGCTCGTCTCGCCCTCCCGAGAGCTAGTAAGGAGCGAATCGGCGTACGCCAAGACGATCGGGTCGGTGTCGACGTACGCCACCTTGGACCGCACGTCCACCGCTTGCACCACCTCATGGAGGTTGGGCGCGGTAGGGATGCCGGTGCCGATGTCGAGGAACTGCCGGACGCCGCGCTCCGCGGCGAGGAAGTGAACGGCCCGGTGCATGAAGGCGCGGTTGATGCGGGCCGCCGTCACGATGGCAGGGAACTGCTGGATAACAGCGTCGGCAGTTTCGCGGTCGACTGCGTAGTTGGTCTTGCCGCCCAGGTAGTAGTCGTACATACGGGCGCTGTGTGGCCGATCTTGGCCTAAGTCGGTTGCCCCTTCGCCTGAGAGCCCAGTCTTCTTGCCGACGCCATCCACTTGGACATCCACCCCTCTGTCGTCACGCTACTGAGCACCCGTGGTGTGAACTGACCAATGAAGGAGTGCAGTTGCACGCCTCACATGATGACCCGTCAGTACGGGGCAGTTCTAGAGCCGCCGTGCTTCTTTGATGTGATCTTGGTCGGCGAGGCCACCTCGGCGGGCGCGAGGTGGCCGATCACCTCAGCGCCGGCCAGCGGCCATCTGGCCGCTCGTCAGAGCGGAGACGAAGGTCGCCATCGTCCGCCGCCCTACCGAGACCACGGGCCCGTAGAGGTCCTTGGAGTCACGGAAGGCCACCACGTCACCAAACTCGGCCAGCTCGACGCAGTCGCCGTTGTGGTCGCTGTACGAACTCTTCTTCCAGGCGGACTTCGCGTCGTTACGTCCGACTCGCACGGTACTGGGCTGCGTCATCACGCCACCTCCGCGGTCTGTACTTCCCCGTTACAGGCGTGCAATTGCACGCCTGCGATCGGTAGGAGTATCACCGCTCGCCGGGGCAGTTATACCCCGGCGCGCAAGAAATTCGAGGTTCAAGGAAGTGCGCCCGCGCGCAAATGCACATGATCGCCAACTTCTTTCCATACCGTCGCACCGGCTTGGAGGTGCCCTCGGTAGAGCCGTATAGGAACAGGCGAATATGCATCAAACATATGTTCACTTAACGTCGAAATGGGCTCTGACCTGCAATGATGCCGAAGTTTTCGCGTGCGCTGGGCGCCAGAAAACGCGGGACGTCCTCACTGACGCCCGCGTAGCGAAAAAGGTGGTGTCATTCGCCCACGACGCGCAACTCGGTGGGGCGCACTAGGGGCGCGATACCTGGCCGGGAGGGGATGTTCTGCGCACTACTGTCTGAGCCAGCTGATCAGCTGATTAGCCGCAGGACCCTGGCTGCACAGTTTCGAGGCCGTAGCGCCAGGGCCCTGCGTTTACTCCGACCAAAGGAGATACGTCCATGACGCCCTCTTTTGACCGCATGGGCGGCAAGCGCAGCATGCGCGCCCGTGCAAAAGAGGCTAGCAGCCACCTCCGGGGCGCCATCTGCTCGATCTGCCTCACCAACCAGTTGGCTGTGGTCACGCAGACGTTTGGCGTAGTTCTGTCGTTGCAGGAGCCGCCCGCGACTCCACTCGATCACGTCACGGTAGCGCTGAACCTGATCTCTCACGGCTACCAGCTCTACCGGATGCTCAAGGACAGCTAGCGAAGTTCCGGCGGTCTCCTCGGTACGGGGCGACCGCCGGCCCCGGCTCCGCGAGCTGTGGTGAACCGCACGTCCAGGTGCACGCGCTCGGCCCGTCAGAGCGCTGCGCACATGCTCAGTTGAACCTCTACTTCGGATCAAGGCCACCTGCATGGACCATGACGAAGGATTCAGGATTCCCCGATGGCACATAGGGCAGATCATGGAGCGGGTTCTCCAGTTAGCACGGATGCCCCAGGATGAAGTCGCCGCCAGCGTGGGTGTGTCGTCCCTCGATCTCGGCCGCTACCTCGCAGGAGCGGAGCTACCCAGCCGCCTCATGCTCGAACGGTTCGCCCGCGCTTGCGGCGCCGACCCGATCGTCCTCCTCATGGTCCGCGAAGACCAACAGAGACGTACACGCGTCTGAGAACTCAGCCGTACAAAATGGCGGCAAACGAGGGTCACCAAAGGCTGAGCGGCCTGCCTGCTGCGATCGCCGCTCGAATTCGTCCCGCGATCTCCCGCTCGGACTCGCGGTTCGCCAAGCCGGCGCGTATGGCCCCACCGATCGCCCGGGAGCGTCCGGCCGGGCCGCGTAGGTCGGCCAGGGGACTACCGGGGTCTCGGCGCCGGGCCAGCCACTCCGATCTGTTCTCCGTCGCCGTGCCCAGCCGCAGGTGCGCCGGCTGCTGGCACGAGTGGCTGACGCAGGTGTGGCAGACGGTCGGGGTGTCGGTGCCCCAGCCCAGCCGAGGAATCACGCCGTGCGCGAGCTGATAGCCGTACAGATGGCTGGGCGCGGTATCGCGCCGAGTTCTCCCGGGCCGAAAGTAGCTCGGAAGGATGCGTGGCCCGTACTGGAGATCGCGCCGAAGAAGAACCAGCACTCGTTCTGTGACGACGTGCGGTGGACCTTGGTCCAGTAACGGGCACGGACGGATTCGTCGGCCAGCCAGGTAGCCCAGTCAGCAGCAGGGATCCGTACGGGCGTCGGCTCCCCGATCAGGGCAAGCTGTTCGTCAACTGATACGGGCCCAGACTGATTACGCCGGTGGGCGGGAAGAGTCCGGGCCCTAGGCCGTTCTCAGACGGCATCAGCCGGGCCGATATCCGGCGCGCGAAACGGCGGATGGGCATCAGCGGATGGCGAAGGCGAAGCAGACCCGGCTGGAACGGCCGCCCGCGGACGGGGCCGGCGCGTTCGCGGACGTTCCGCGCGGGCACGCAGAGACTCGATGACCTCCTTGGCCCGAGCGGCGGAAACCGACTTCGCCTCACGCTCCAGTTCCTCGACCGGCACGCCCAGCGGTTCCGAGACCAACCGGCATCGTTGTCGAACAGACGCAGCGCGGCTGCGGTTGCCTCATCGGCATGCTCTCCGGCCTCGTCCTGCGCGACACCTTCACGGACCAGACCCGTGACCTGGCGGCCACCGGGCTGTTCATCGCGATCGGGCACGACCCGTGTACCGGCCTGTACACCGGTCAGCTGGACCTAGACGACGAGGGGTGCCTCAAGGTCGAGGCCCCTTCCACCCGTACGAACATCCCCGGCGTGTTCGGTGCGGGAGACGTGGTCGACCACACCTACCGCCAGGCCATCACCGCCGCCGGTTCGGGATGCGCCGCAGCTCTGGACGCCGAGCGCTACCTCGCCGCCCTCACCGACGCCGAGATGACCGCCGAGCCGGACAGGACCCCCGCGAACGCCTGATCACCTTTCCGCACAGGAGGCCGCCATGGCGCTCAAGAACGTTACCGACGACTCTTTCTAGGCAGACGTCCTGGCCAGTGGCAAACCCGTACTCGTCGACTTCTGGGCCGCGTGGTGCGGTCCGTGCCGCCAACTCGCCCCCTCGCTGGAAGCAATCGCCGCCGAGCACGGCGAGAAGATCGAGATCGTCAAGCTCAACATCGACGAGAACCCGGCCACGGCAGCCAAGTACGGCGTCATGTCGATCCCGACGATGAACCTCTACGTCGGTGGCGAGGTCACCAAGACTCTCGTCGGCGCCAAGCCGAAGGCCGTCCTCGAACGCGACCTCGGCGACATCATTACCTGACTGCGCACCCGGTGCCCGGCGGCAGCTGCTGCCGGGCGGGTGTTGTCCCGTCTCCCCAGCGTGCGTACGACGCCCGTCCTTGCCTGGACGTCCACGGTGATCAGCAAACGCATCGTCGCCATCAGTGGGGGCGACGCCGGCATCAGTGCCGCGCTCCGCGCCCGCGAGCTCGACCCCGGGAGCGTGGTCTCCGTCGTGGTCGCCGACCACGACCGGGAGGCAGCACGCGCGGAACGTCCCGCGCTGGTGCGCGCGCGTGACCTCGCCGCGAGCAGCTTGACCGAATGGCGCGCGGCCGCTCAGCCAGCACCGCGGCCTGAGTCAGACGCGCTGTCACGACGGTCGGAGTACCAGCTCGACACGATCCTTGGCGCTCCCGCCTGCCGCCAGCTCACCGCGCATGGCCGAACGGTCCGGCGCAGTGCCCCGTCCGTATTGAACGCCGCGCCCGTGCGCGAGGGCATCCGTCCTGCCCCTGTGCGCTGAGATCAGGATTCCGTGTAGCGAGCGAGGAACTCCAGCTCACCTTCCGAGATACGCCGCGGTCGGCCGGTGTCCAGGTTGTACGCGACCATCTTCGTGACGGCCTCGGCGTACGTACGCTCGGCGTCTTTGATGGCGTATCCGAGTTCGAGCCGCGCCCCACGGCAGCTGACGACCCAGACCTCCACGTCGACCGATTCCTCACGGTAGGTCAGCGGAGCTCGGTAGTCGACGACCGACTGGCTGACCACGAAGGCGCGTTGGCGTCGTTCGGTCACGTCAACAGGGAGCATGTCCTCGAACATCCGCGTCCGCGCCTCCTCCAGATACGTGAGGAACAGCGAGTTGTTGACGTGCCCGTAGGCGTCTGCGTCAGCCCAGCGCAACGGCAGCGGATAGGTGTACGTATTCACGAGAAGGTCTTTCTGTGCGAAGGGGTGGGTGCGACGGCGGATGCACCGGCAGGACGTCGGCGCGCGGGGCCGCTACGCGGCGGCGCTGGTGATCTAGGGCTCTTGGCCCACTTCCCGGGCATCCGGCTCGCCGGTGTCGCTCTCCTGAATTGCGTGCAGGACATCGCGGAGCACACGCTGCTCGGTGTCGCGTTCGTCGAGGAGCTGTCCGATGCGGACGGTTGCCTCCGCAGGGTCGGCCGGCAGCGTGGCGCGGACCAGCTGGCGCATCTCGGAGAGGTAGGAATCATCTTGGCCGCTGCTGGGCACACGGGAGATCACTGCGGCTGGTGAAACGTGGGTAACGGACCAGCATCCGATCGCCTCCTCCACTGCCCACACCACGGTGCGTTTATCGGGGGCGAGGGTCAGCTGGGTATCTGGGCCCAGAACCTGGCTGATGGCCGACAGCGGTACACCGTCCGTCCCGGCCTGGGCCGCCGCCTCCTCGGCGGTGGCCACGACCGCCCGGGAGGCGAGTGCCGCCGCTTCCCTGCGCCAGCGGGTGGCGGCGTCCTCGGCCGCGCGGTTCTGTGCATGCAGCTGCGCCGTGGCCACATCGTCCTGGTCTGCCGTCGTGGTGGCCCAGGAGTTACGGGTGCCTCCGAGGGCGTCGCGTTCGTCGTCCCCGTTGCCTTCGACCCAAGTGATCACGACGAAGCGGCAGTCGGGCATCGATGCCGGGTAGAGGACATGGCTGACGACCTCGACGGTCTCCCAGTGCAGTGCCTGCACGTTCATCCGGAAGACGTGGCCGTCGCGCGTCTCGCCCATGTCGTGCTCGGTGTCCCAGACGTGCCGAGCGTCGGGATCCTTCTTGACATCGTCGATCAGCCGGCCCAGCTCGGTGTCGTCCGGCTTGGTGGCCTGGGCAAATTTGAGCATCTTCACGTAGGCCGAGGCGTGTTGATCCCAGTCCTGGTACTGCGTGCGCGCCTCCGGTTCGGTCAAGGCCCAGCGAATGAGGTTCGCGCCCGGTTCCATCACCCAGGGCCACCACTCGGCCATCGCGGTATTGAAGCCGAGAATGTTCCAGTACCGGTCGCACAGGTAGGCGGGGCTGGGCATCTGCCGATCGATGAGCAGGCGCAGCGCTTGCTGGAGCTCCGGCTGCCCTGCGCCGCTCGGCGGCACCAAGCCCCAACCGGTGTTGTAAAGCACCAGCGCATGTCGTTCGTCACGGTCCAGGTCAAGCAAGGCCGCCAGGGACTCGCACTGCGCCCGGGTCAGTCTGGGCGGGATCGCGCCGCGCTCGATCTTGCGGTACGTCCGCTCGCCCATGGCCAGGGCCTTGGCCGCCCTTGCTTGGTTGACCCGTGCCCCTTTTCGCCATCTGCGTAGCAGCGCGCCGAACCCCATGAACTGGCCGGCTACCGGCTGTTCGCCATCCCCCGAGGTCTCTCTGTCCGCCAGGCCGGCGCCCTGACTCGGAATCTCCTCGCCCGCAGCGTCGTCGCTGCCGCAGCTCTGTCCATTCGTGACCACGAGAAACTTGCCCCTTTACGCCTCTCCGGAGACTTCCACTTCCGGGCGCAGAAAAGGGTTCAGCACGCGTGCACTGAACCCCCGACCCACTGTCTCCCACAGGAACCATACGCAACATTTAAACGATCTTGCGCGCAGGTGGCAGAACACGCAAAGGAAACCCTTCACACTGGTTTAACAGCGAACTACCTGCGTCCGACATTGCGGCACGGTCACGCCCGAAACGGGCACTCACCTTGATCAATAAGCAAGACGCCGGAGAAACCGGCAAAAGGTTGCCGATTTTCGTCGATCTACTTCCTGGCCGACCCGAACCGCATTCTCTAATGCTGTTTCAGGCTTCCAGGAAATTCCCATTTCCCTTATATGGCAAGCGACTTGCGGGATCGCGCGTGCGCCACGAGGCGCGACTCGACGCGACAAGCTATGCACTCAAAGCGGACAAAAGATCACGTTGACTGTCTTGGCAAAGCTTGGCTTAAATCGCTCTGGCCAGCAGGTTCAACTCATCGTCGCGGTATGAGACATGCAGGGGGTCACAGTGAAGCTCATCTCCGGAGCCCGGAGCGAGCGGCCTGCTGCCGTGCCCCCGCCCGTCGCCTCCATCTATGGCGCCCGTCGACAGGTAATCGCGGCAACGATTCCCCACCGGCCTGAGCCGACCCTTTCGAGAGGCGACCTGGTGGCATCTCCCGGTCACTATCTGCAACTAGTACAGAGGTTAAGAGCTAACTCTGGATCTTGGCACGCGTACCTGCGTATGTTCGTCGTCCCCCCGGGCAGCCCGCCCTGGCACTGCGAATGCGAGGAGAGAGCGGCACACGGACCGGACCACACAGGTCTGAAAACAGCGACGGCGTCCGAGAGGTACGAACTCCCGAACGCCGTACGCCTAACGGCATAACCCGCCCCGGCAAGGGCGGAGATTGCCCACCATCACCACGCTGATCCCATTCCACCGGGCGTCTCAGCGTGGCAGCACTTCAAAGGGGATTCTTGCATGCATCCTGCCCTGCGCAAAAGGCCCTTCCGCCTGGCCTGCGCGGCAGCCACCTCCGCTTCGGCGCGGTCCCGCCCCGAGCCGGAGCACACCATCACCGCCCCGGCGAGCCGTCGGCCCCATCTCCTGAACGGGAGCGGCCGATGAGCGTCGATGCCCGCGAGTGGGTGTGGGAGCACAGCTCCAGCCGGGGGACCGCGCGACTGGTCCTGCTTTCGCTCGCCGACCGGGTGCCCGACAAGCAGTGTGTGGCCTGGGCCTCACTGACGAGCCTGATCAAGCGGACAAACGCGTCGCGGACCGCCGTACGCACGGCTCTCCAGGCTCTTGCCGACGACGACGAGCTGGAGTTGCTTGACGACTACCAGGGGCCGCTTCGTACGACGGTCTACCGTCTGCCCCGCGCCGCCGCCCTCCTGGCCAGGGTCGACGCGGTCAGGGAGGAAGACCCTGACGTCGAGGGTGAGCCGGCCGACGCGGGCCCGGTGCCGGAGCTGGAGCCGGAGAAGCTCCAGCGGTACGGGATCTGGCCCAAGACCCGTACGGATTCGGCACCCCTACGGCGGAATCCGACCGGTTCGGATTCCGCCCCCTCGCGACGGATTCCGACCCCCCGACGTGCCGGAATCCGTACCTTCGAAGGTACGGATTCCGACCCCCAGAACCGTAGTCAACCGAAGGTGAACCGTAGGTACAGCAGTAGTGGTACCGCCGTCACCTCGGCCGCCGAGTGGCAGGTCGACCCAGCAACCCACGCCTGGGCCCGCCAGCAGGGACATCTCGACCGACTCGGCGAAGGCGCTCTGCAGGCAGCCGACGCGAAGTGGCGCGCGCACCGTGCCGACTTCAAACCGCGGTCGGCGGGTGCCTGGGCGGCCGACTGGCGCTCCTGGGTCGCCCGAGAGCACGCCCCGGGCCGCCCGAACCTCTACGCCCTGCCCGGCAAAGGACCCGCTCAGCCGGGTGGCATGACTCGGGCCGAGGCCCACACCGCCGCCCTCCTCGCCGCACTCGACGAGCCGACCGGAACGGAGTAGCCACACCATGGATCGCCGCGAAATCGCAGCCCTTCTGGCCTACCTCGGCCGACTCGACCCCCGCACCATCCGCACCGACCAGGGCGAGGCCCGCGACCAGCTCGCCCAGTGGCACGAACTGCTCGGCGACGTTCCGATGGCCACCGCGCACGGCTGGGACGCCCGCGCCGCTGCCCGGCAGCACATCCGGATCTCGCCGTACCAAATTCTGCCCGCGGACATCGCCCGCCCGTGGGAAAGCTACCGACGCGAGCGCCTGGGCCGACACACCGACCCCACGCCATCCGTCGACCCGGACGACCAAGCCGCCTGGACCGCCGAGTTGGTCGGTACGCGACGCGCGGTGGGCACCGGCTCCGCGCAGCCCGCGCAGTACCGCGCCATCACCAGCGGCCGGCGCGATCCGGAACTGGAAGCGAGGTTGCGGGAGGACGGTTCCTGCATACCACCCGCGGTCCGAACCACGCTCGCTCCCTACCGGCCCGCCCGCGCGGCCCGCGAGGCAGCCGTCTCCCAGGGCCAGCCCGACGCCCTGGGTGTCCGCTGCGAGTGGTGCCTGGCCCAGGCCGGTGAGCCGTGTCGCCGCCGAAGGATCGGCCCCGACGACGGAGCACGCGGAACCGCCCCGCGTGCCACCCCGCACCCCAGCCGCCTCGACCTCGCCGCCGCCCGGCAGGCCCAGCAGCACGCGCTGGCCTGATCGGCGCGCAACGCCGGTGCACTCCGTCCGGTGCACCGCCACGACACCACCGTCCCGCCTCGGCTGCGGCGCGTGCCCCTGCGCCGCAGCCAGCACCAGACGCCGCGTCCGCCCAGCGCCGGCCCCGACCGGCCGAGGCGGCAGCACATCGGAGATCACCTTGCGCCACATCACCACCCACAGCGCGCCAGCCACCGGCCTGCGCGGCATCGGCGACACCAGCTGGCACAACCGCGGTGTGTGCCACGGCATGGACCCCGAGGACGCCGACGCCGTGTTCTTCCCGCTGCCCCGGGACCACGAAGCTATCGCCGAGGCGAAGGAACTGTGCGGCCTGTGTCCGGTGCGCCGCGACTGCCTCAACTACGCCTTGGAGAACGCCCTCAAGGAGGGTATCTGGGGCGGGCTCACCGACGCCGAGCGGCGCCCGTGGCACGACGGGCTGCCCCAGCGCCTCGACTACACCCGCGTGAGCGCGTTCTTCAACGGACGCGATGTGCACCTGACCGAGTCAGAGCGCCAGGTCGTCATCGACCACGCCTACGTCCGGGGCTGGCGACCCGATCGGCTCGCCGCCGCCCTGCAGATCAGCCACAAACACGCCCGTGACCTGCTCCGGCAGTCCGCCAACAAGGTCCTCGACCGCGACCGCACCTACGGCGTGCCAAGGCCCAAGAAGAAGCGGACGAAGGCCGCCCAGACAAAAGGCGGCCCCAAGCCCACCAAGCCCGGCACGAGTCAGCCTGTCTCCCGTCCGGTGACGCGACCGGTGACGTCGACTTCGGCGCACGCCCCTCTCGGAAAGGCCGCATGACCCGCCCCGTCCTGTCCCTCGGTGCCGTTCCGGACCTGCCTCTCCTCCTCGCGATCGGCATGGCCGCCACCCTCGCCCTGGTGCTGACCGGCTGGGCGATCCGGCGCCGGGACGCGCATCCGCAGAAACGTCTCACCAGCCCGGCGGTCAAGGTCGCCGCGCTCGCCGCGCTCGGCTGCACCGCCTACAGCGCGGACACGAGCTGGCGCTTCGCCGCCGACTACCTCGACATGGCCGGCACCACCGAGCGCGTCGGCATGTTCGCCGCGGCCGAGCTCGCGCTCTTCGCGACCGCGCTGATGGCCCGCCAGAACCTGGCCACCCAAGGGGCGCCAGGACTGCCGGGCACGCTCGTCTGGGTGATCACCGGCGTGCAAGTGATCCCGGCCTTCGCCGAGAGCGGTCCCGTCGGCGGTACGGTCCGGGCCTTCGTCGGACCGATCATGGCAGCGATGCTGTGGCACCTCGCCATGGGCATCGAACTGCGTCTGCGCACCCCGGGCGCCGCCTCCCACGGGTTGATCGCAACCCTGGGACGGGAGACACGCGAACGGCTGCTGTCCCGCCTCGGCATCGCCGCCCGAGACCGCGACGCCGCGCAAATCACCCGTGACAGGGCCACCACCCGAGCGGTCGCCCTGGCCGCCCGCCTCGCGGAGCGCACGCCTGAACAGCGGCAGGGCCGGCGCGGCCGACGACTCACCCAGCGGCTGTCGAAGGCGGTCGGCAGGGCCTCGGTCGGCACCGACCCCCTCCAGCGCGCGCAGCTGCTCGACCAGCTCGCCGCCCGCCGGCACGCCCTCGCGCTCGCCACGGTCCCGCTGCCCTCTCCCTGGTCCCCGTACCAGGGCAGTGACGCGACAGGCGAGGTCCACTCGCCGAAGGCCCCCGGCTCGGCGGTCCCCACGGTCGGTCCCCACCTTCCCGCCGAACTCGTCGGGGACCGGGGACCGCGCAACGAGACGGGACCGCTCCCCACACCTGGGGACCACGCCCCGGGGGCGGGGACCGGGGCGGGGACCGAGAACCGTGATGCGGGGACCGAACCCGCCAAGACGGAGCCCAGCGAGGGACACGACGGTAGCGCGGGGACCGGCGGTCCTGCGGTTGAAGTGCCTGCTCAGGACCCGGTATCGCACGGGGGACCGAGGGCCGCCGAGTCGGGGACCGCACCCGCCGGGGACCGGGGACCGACCGACACCGAGCCCATCGGGGACCAGGGACACGAGGTTCCCCTCCGGCGTAAGCCGACCACGAAAGCCAAGAGCAAGGGCAAGCGCAGTGGCCGGTCCCACAGCCCGCAGACGCAGCGTCTGCCGCGCGATGCGGAGCAGTCCGTGGACCAGCTCGTCCAGCAGGTCCGTCCCCATGTCCCCGCCCTGCTCGCGCGCGACGGCAACGAGTCCGTCACCCGGGTGCAGCTGCGGGAGATCCTCCGGTGCGAGGGCCTCAAGGGCGGCCGGAACGACCGACTGAGCCTCGTCCTCCAAGAACTGCGGAGCGACGACACCACGACGACTAGGAGTACCGCCCGATGAAGACCTGCCACCAGTTCAAGACCGTCCGCGCGGAGTACGAGCGAGAGATCGGCTACATGGTCGCTCACGCCGAACGGCACGAGGGCAGGCCGGCGGCAAAGTCCAGCGCGAAGCAAGCCGCGTCGACGAAGGCACGGATGGCCCGGGCGCTCAGCAGCCACATCGGGCGCTGTCCCGAGTGCGGCTGAACCGGCAAAGCCGCAGCTCAACGCCCCTACCCGCACATGATGGCCCGGCTCCGCGCCAGGCCACCAACCCGCTCCAGGAGGCACGCCGTGATCCCGCGTCCCACTCGCTCATCCGAGTCCACCACCGCCGAGGCCGACGCATGGGCGGACGTCCTGGTCCGCCGACGGCTTCTCAACGCGGCACTTCGCACCCCGACCGGCCAATGGCTCGTCCAGCACAAGCCCGACGGACCCGTACGCGTCCTCACTGGATCGGCCGATGTCGTCGAACTGGCCGCCACCATCCAGCACCGCATCCGCTCGACGAGGCCCGATTCCCGATGACGAAGCCGCCCCAGAACGACAACACCCCGGAACCTGCCCGTGACATCAACTCGGTCTCGGGGCGAGCAAGTTGGGGCGGAAGCGTAGCTTCCGCCGAACCCGCCCCCGAAGGGGCGGGAGAGGACCTGCACCGGGGGGCGCAGGTCCTGGTGGCTTCGACCGAGGGCGGATCGAAGCCGGGGCAGGAGGAGAAGCCGACCGAGCGCCGCACCCGCCGCGAGCGCCCTGTCCGCGCCCGTCAGCGTCCTCGTCAGCCGCCCGAGAAGAAACGCACGCACCAGCCCAACACGCGTTTCAACGAAGACGAGTTCGCTCTGATCAAGTCCGCCGCCGCCCGGTGCAACCTGTCCGTCGCCGGGTTCCTCGCCCGCTCCGCGCTCGCCGCCGCCCGCGACCTCGACCGCACCAGCGCCGAGATCGCCGACGAACGCGCAGTGATCACAACCCTGTTCGACAGCCGCCGCCGACTCGGCTGGGCCGGCAGCAACCTCAACCAGGCAGTCAAGGCCCTCAACTCCGGCGCAGACGCTCCGCAGCTCGAAGCAGCGGTCGCCGCTGTCCGGCGTGCCGCCGACACCGCGCATGAAGCCGCGGCACAACTGATCGAGCACCGCGGCTCATGATCCCCAGCGTCAACGACTCCGGCTCCCGGACCATCGGTCTCCTCGCCTACCTCTACGGTCCGGGCAAGCACGAGGAACACACCGACCCTCACCTCGTGGCCTCCTTCGACAGCATGTCCCCCGACCCCGGCCGCGACCCGAACGCCACCCTCAAGGACCTCCAACAGCTCCTGGACCAAACCGTGATGGCCCTCGCCGAGCACGCCCGACCGGCCAGGCACGTATGGCACACCTCCGTGCGCGCCGACCCGGGCGACCGGATCCTGTCCGACGAGGAGTGGGCCGGCATCGCCCGCCGTATCGTCGCGGCCACCGGCATCGACCCCGGCGAAGGACAGCCCGGCTGCCGCTGGGCGGCCGTACGGCACGCGGACGACCACATCCACATCGTCGCCACGCTCGTGACCGAGGACGGTCACCGCCCCGACGACTACCGCTCCGGCGCCCGTGCTCAGGCCGAAGCCCGGCTCATCGAGAAGGAACTCGGCCTCCGCCAGGTCGCGCCCGGCGACGGCACCGCTGCCCAGCGGCCCACCAGCGCCGAACGCCACAAGGCAGAGCGCCAGGGCCGCGAGCGCACCGCCCGCGAGGAACTGCGAGAGACGGTAAGGCGCGCGGTGACCGGCGCGACGAGCGACGAGGAGTTCTTCGACCGACTCGCTGCCGCCGGCCTCCTGATCCGCAAGCGCGTCGCGCCCTCCGGAGATCTCCTCGGATACAAGGTCGCTCTGCCCGACGACCTGAACAAGGACGGCGAGCCGGTCTTCTACCCCGGCGCGCGCCTCGCCCCCGACCTCTCGCTGCCCCGCATCCAGGAGCGCTGGTCCGGCGAATCCCAGGACAACTCGGCTGCCCGGCAGGAGGACGCACCGCGTACGGGGCCCGGCACTCCGGCCTCCGCTCGCCGCAGGACGGCATCGGCCGCGTGGCAGGCCGTGCTCATCGTCGAGCACGGCGACGACGCTGTCGCCGCCGCCCACATCGCCGCGGCCGGTGAGGTCCTGGACGCGCTCGCGAAGACGTCCGCCCTCCACACCCGGCGCGAACTGCAGGACGCGGCTACCGCGTTCGAGCGGGCCTCGCGCTCCCACGTCCGCGCTGAGCGCGGCCACGACCGCGCCCTGCGGCAGGCTGCCCGCGCCCTTGTCCACAGCGGTCCCGCGCTCGGCCGAGGCGAAGACGGAGCGACGACCGCGATGGCCATCGACATGCTGTTCTTCCTGATCACCGCCACCATGCACTGGCACGCGAAGAAGGGGCACGCGCAGCAGGCCGCCGCCGCCCATCAGGCCGCCGGACACCTGCGTGCCGCCTACGAGACGGCCGCCGCCCAGCCTCTCGGCGCCCTCTATCAGCGCGGTCGACGCCTCGGCCGAGCAGTGGCCGAGCGGCAGACGAGTGTGCTGCGCGAAGCGTTGCCGCAGCTGGCCGAGCAGATCCTCGCCGAACCGGGTTGGTACGCGCTCGCCGCGACCCTCGCCGACGTCGAAGCCGCAGGCCACGACCCGGCCGTACTTCTGAGCGACGCCACAGCGCGGCGGGAACTCAATACGGCCGAGTCCGTCTCCGACGTCCTCGTGTGGCGGCTGCGCCGGACCGCGGGCCTGCCCGCCGACAACAACGACAGGGTGACCAGCAGCCCCGCATCAGAGCCCTCGGCACGCGAAGTGGGACGGCGGGCACCGGAGCAGCCCGGGCCCCGTCCCCGGCGGCCGTGACTGTGGACTTTGTGAATTGAAGCAGGTCGGAGAGTTAGGGCACGATCATGACGCGCAGGACGAGACGAGGGAGGACGCCGGGGTGTTCGAACGAATACGCCGCCGCTGTGCGGCGGAGCCCAGCGAGACGCAGCGCCGGCATTTCGAGATGTGGGCGCGGCTGGAGGGCCAAGTACCGCCGGAGATCGAGCAGATGCGGGCCGAAGTAAAGCCCGCCGAGCCGGCCGCGCTGGTGGACGACTTCCTCCCAGCAGAGCTGCGCGTCCCGAGCCCTGACCAGGTTGACGGCCGGATGATGCCCTGGCCGTGGCCGATCGTCCTGGACGACGAGATGGTCGCCTGTGCCGAGTGCGGGGCGTACCGGGACTGGCTCGTCCTCTCCACCCGCGACCAGGTCTGGCTGCGCTGCCGGACAGGCCACCAGCAGCACGAGAGGCGCCTCGACACCGCCTGGTACAACCGACACGCCGGCCCCGCGGACGCGACGCACGCGACGTTTGAGGACTGCCTCCGGCACCTCGGCCACTGACCCCATTCCTCCGACCCACCGGGCCCACGGGCCCGTACTGACCACCCGTCGTCCAGCACCAAGGGGTCAGTCCACCATGCGCGTTCGCGTCGCCACCGCCCTCTCACTCACGGCCGTCACCGTCCTCGCCCTGCCCGCCTGCTCTACCGACACCACCGGGACCAAGACCGGCACCGCCTCCTCCGTCCATGCCGGGAAGTCGGCCCGTGCCGACCAGAACGCCGCTCCGCTGCCGTCGGCCGCACTGGAGACGCGTCTGCTCAGCGAGAGCGACCTCGGCAACGGCTACCTGCGCAAGCCGGAGCGTCCCTCCCAGCACGACGACATCGCCGTCGTCGGCTGCCCCGCCCTCAACGCGCTGGGCGGCAACGCGGCGACCGGCGGCTCGCTCGCATTCCCGCGTCAGGCGAAGGCCACCTTCACCTACGCCGGCGGCAGCAAGTCGGAGATCTCCGAGGAGCTCTACAGCGACAGCGCCGGCAAGCTGTCCGACGGCATCGGCCGAATCTTCGACGCCATGACCGGGTGCCCCACTTATCAGGTCGTCGCGGGCGACTCCGCGATCGACGTAACCTCGCAGACGCTGACCGCACGCCACCAGCTCGGCGACGAGCAGTGGAGTCAGCTCCTGACGTTCTCCACCGGTGGACAGAACAGCGTGGTGAAGCAGACCGCGATCCGTGACGGCAGCCTGCTGCTGATCGTCTCCGGCTCCCCCGCCCTCGTCGACCGTCACCTCGACAGGGCCCTCGCCAAGGCGACAGCAGCCAACTGACCCTCTCCCGACATACTGCTGCCCCCGACCGCCACGACGGTCGGGGGCAGCAGCGCGTTGCGCGCACGAGCGTGCGCGGCAGAGAAGCGAGAAGCCCGGCCTCCCCCTTCGGGAAAGACCGGGCTGCGTACGTCGGATCGAAAGGGACCGCTGAACGCTAGGGCGCGTATTGGGTTGTGATCACTGAGTGGTTCGGGTGAGGTCCTTGATCCAGATCATGGAGGCTCGGAGGTGGAGTCCGGCTTGGTAGCTCGGGCGTCTTGTCGTAACGGGTGGCGATGCCGCGCCACGCCTTGAGCTTGTTGATCAGGCGCTCGACCGTGTTCTGTTCCTTGTAGAGGTCGGTGTCGTGGGTGAGGGGACGGCCGCCCCGGCGGCCCTTCTTCTTCCGGTTGGCGGTCTGGTCCTTCTTCTCCGGGATGACGGCCTTGATGTTTCGTCTGCGCGGGTGGGCGCGGTTGCGGCAGGAGGAGTACGCCTTGTCGCCGGCGATGGCGTCGGGCCGGGTGCCGGGCCGGCCGGCCGGGCCGCGGACTCGCGGCTTGTCCAGAACCGGGATGAACTGTGGGCTGTCGGCGGCCTGTCCCGCGGTCAGAGTCAGTACGAGCGGGCGAGGCGGTCGCAGGCGATGTGGACCTTGCTGGTCTGTCCGCCCCGGGAGCGTCCGAGCAGGGCGGCCTTCAGCCGGAGCTCGCGGCGCCGCCGCAGACGTCTTCGCTCGGCGAGGCCTTCGGTGCCCGGCCCGGTTTGTTCTTCTTCCGTGCCCCCTTTGACCGGGCTCTAGGTAGAGGCCGTCCCAGCGGTTTTGCTTTACGCCGGAGTTGTCGACGAGGACGGACGAGGCGCCCTGGTTGTTGGGGACAGTCCAGAAACGAAGAACAAGCCAGCCCGCTCCGCTGGATGAGATCCAGCGGAGCGAAATTGACCACACGGGCAGTATTGCTTGCGTTGGGGTCAGCGCCGCCGGGAAATCACTATTGCGAGGGCTGCGAGGAACACCAAAGCAACCAGCCCCAAAGCCCAGCCGGGGAGACTTGCTGTGGAGGAAGGCATGAGTATCGCGATTTTCATTTTTTCCCTTGCTTGGTGATGACGAACCAAAATCCGCCAAGACTTATGAACAAGCCGATCACCATGGGCAATACCGCGAGGGTCTGCCCTCTTGCGGCATTACTGACAGCCATTATGAGCAGGAGTAGCCCGCAACAGATGGCTACTGATGCACTCACCACTACGACGATTCGTCTCACTTGTCGCGCCCTTCATTCATCAGGGATTGGCGGCGGCCGTGACTCCGCCGGCGAGCGTCCCGGCCACTACTGAACAACCCGTCAAACCGGCTCCGACGGAGACGCCGAGTGTTGCTGGCGCCCCAGCTGCGGCACCGGCGAGGCAAAGGGCTTCTATTCCCGCACCCGTGAGGATGCCCATTTTGGTCGCATTCGCACTCTGCGTGTCTCCTGTCAACGTGTCCTTGAGCAAGCTGGCCGCGTCACCAATGCCGGAGAGGGTCCCGTAACTGAGCAAGCCCTCCGGGTCGATGTGGTTGATGGGGTCGGCGGCGGCGTAGAGGTAGGGGTTGGTTTCTCTTCCGGAGGGATCGGGCTGAGTGAAGCGCCCCAGAGTCTGGTCGTAGTACCGAGCACCCATTTTGTACAGCCCGGAGGGGTCGAGGTACGCGCCGGCGTAGCCGAAGGGTTCGGCGACTGGGGTGGTGGTTTCCGGGCGGGCGTTGCCGGTGGGGCCGTAGTCCCAGCGGTTTTGCTTTACGCCGGTGTTGTCGACGAGGACGGACGGGGCGCCCTGGTTGTTGGTGACGTAGTAGTAGGGGTTGCCGCCGCTTGTCATACCGATCAGAGTTCCCGCCGGATCCCGTACGAATCCCGTGTTTTGCCCGTCTGTGGTCGTGCTGGAGATGCCTTCGGGGCCCTGGTCGATGCGGGTTTCGTCGGCGGTGAGGCGGTTGGAGCTGTCGGTGCCCGCGTAGGTGTAGTGGCTCGTGGTGCCGCCGGTGGTGATCGCGGTGAGCTGGTTGAAGTCGTTGTACGTTTCGCCGGTGCGGGGGAGTTGGCCTGCGGCGGAGAGTTCGTTGCCGTTCTTGTCGTAGGACCAGCCGGTGGTGTTGCCGTTCATGCCGGTGATCTCGTTGGCCGTGTTGTAGGAGTACGTCGTCAGGCCGGAGGTGGCCGAGCAGGCTGACGCGGAGCCGGAGGTGGCGGTGACGTTGCCGGCCTTGTCGTAGCAGTACAGCCAGGACGCGTTGCGGGTGGAGCCCGCGTTCTCCTGCGCGTAGCTCAGGCGGGACTGGCTGTCGTAGGTGTAGGAGATGGTTTTGCCCGCGCCGGGGTCGGTGCGGGTCTGGATCTGGTCCGTGTCGGTACCGTCGGCGAGCTTGTAGGCGTAGTTGTAGGTGACCAGGGTGCCGGTCGGGTTGGTGGCCTTCATCTGGGTGGGTCGGCCGGAGCTGTCCCAGGTCGCGGTCTGCGTGGTGCCGCCGGGGAGCTTGGTGGCGGTGCGGTTGCCGTCGTTGTCGTAGGTGAACGTGGTGCTCGCGCCGGTCGGGTCCTTCAGTGACGTGAGTTCGTTCGCGTCGTCGTAGCCGTAGGTCGTGGTGCCGCTGTGGTCGGTCAATGTCTTCAGGTTGCCGGCCGGGTCGTAGCCCTGGGTGTAGGTGGCGCCGTTGGCGAGTGTGCGGGTGGCCTCGCGGCCCAGCGCGTCGTAGGTGTAGGTGAGGGTGCCGGAGGCGTCGGTCTGGGTGCGCAGGTTGCCGTCGTGGTCGTAGGTGTAGCCGACGGTCAGGTTTCCGCTGCCGCCCGAGGTCGCCACCTTCGTCACCCTGTCATGGGTGTCGTAGGTGTACGTCGTGGTGACGCCACGCCCGTCCGTCACCGTTGCTGGACGGCCGAGGTTGTCGTAGGTGTAGCTCGTGGCGCCCAGCGGTGACGGGGGCGTGGTCTTGGTCAGGTTGCCCTGGGCGTCGTAGCTGTAGGTGGTCTTGTTGTTGTTGGCGTCGGTGGAGGTGCAGCGCTGGCCGTTGAAGCCGCCGCAGTCCGCGACACCGTCGTCCCCCTGGTAGCCGTAGGAAAGTTTCGCTCCGTCGGATACGCCCGTGCTCGTGTCCTGTGACGACATCAGGTTGCCGGACGTGTCGTAGGTGTAGGAGGTCTTCTTGCCCGACGGGTTGGTCAGGCTGGAGGGCAGGCTGGCGCCGGAGTGTGTGCTGTAGGCGCCGAGTGCGGTGGTTGCGCCGGTGGGCAGCTTTGCCGAGGTCAGGTTGTCGCCGGCGTCCCAGCCGAAGGTCGTCGTGTTCTCCGCGCCTGCGCCGAGGGCGTTGACGGCCGTCATCTGGTTGTGGTTCGCGTCGTACGACGCCGACCGGGTGTGGTTGAGAGCGTCGACGACCTTCGTCACCTGGCCGGAGCCGTCCACTGTGTAAACCGTCTTGTGGCCGTTGGGGTCGGTAACCGTGGTGGTGCCGGCCGTGGCCCGGGTGGCCGCTGAATAGGCGTACGTCCACGTGTCCGTGCCGGTCGGCGCGACGCGCTGCATCGAGGTGAGACGGTCCTGGGAGTCGTAGCCGAACTTCGTCACCCGCGCCTCCGGCGTGGTGACCTGACTGATCCGCCCCGATGTGTCGTACGCGTAGACCGTCGTGCCGCCCGTGACGTCGGTGACGGTCATCTTCGCGGTACCCGCAGAGGTGGTTCCCGACGTCGCATACGTCACCGTGCGGCCGGAGTTGTCGGTGGCGGTGTAGTGCTGAGCGTCCGCGCCCCGTGTCAGGGACAGCCAACGCCCCGAGCGACTGTCGGTGGCCTTGAATCCGCCCACCGCACCCGAGGTGAGCGTCTGCGTGACGGTGATCTTGTCGCCGTTGCGGTCGGTGACAGCCGTCAGGTTCCCGGACGCGTTGTAGGTGTCCTTCTTCCCGGACTGGGTGTGGGTGAGGGTGTAGGTGCCGTCGCTGTTCTTGACCAGCTTGGCGTGGTAGCCCGCGGCGTTCTTGTACGTGCCGTCGCTGTTCTGGTTGAAGACCAGGGCTTCGCCACCCGGCCCGTACGCGGTGACCTTGCTGGAGGCGGCCGTGTCCAGAGTGCGGTCGTAGCCGGCGAACCACTGCGAGCCCAGCGAGCCGGTAGGCATCGGGAACGAGGACGCCGAACGCGTCAGCTGCAACGACTGACCGACCGCGTTCAGGTCCAGGTCGGTGGCGTTGAGAACCAGGTCACCCGTGGACATGTTCGCCGAGGCGACCAGCGAGTCGTCCAGGCGGACCGAACCGTACTGCTCCCAAGGGATGTTGCCCTGCTCGTGCGGCGTGGGGGCGTAGTTGATGGTCAGGGTCGGGTCGGTGGACATGCGCTTGAACTGGAGCCGGTCCGTTTCGCTGTGCCCGGCAACCCGCAGAGTCAGGGTGCCGTCCCCGTCCGTGGCGACCGCCGGGGTCACGTCGGTGGTGAATGCCACCGGCCCGTCACAGCCAGCCCCATTCGCCCCGCCGACCTGCGCCGACGCGGTCTGGCTGAACAGTGCGGGCTGCGCGTTCCACGTCGTGGCCGAGCTGATGTGATCGGCGTTTTGCACATCGACCTGGTACTTCGTGCACGCGTTGTTCGACGAGTACACCTCGGACGCGTTCAACGTCGCCGAGTGGATGTCGGTGTGCAGGACGTTCTTGACGTTGAACTGGTAGAAGGCCCGCTCGATCCCGGTCGGCGACGACCAGCCCTGGAAACCCACACCGAGCTGCGCACCCGACTCGTTCCAGTGCGACGTGTTCGGATACGCCTGTTGCACGTACGTGAACGACGGGCTCGACTCCGTCACTGGCTGCCACGACGGATCCACATACACCGGGAAACGCGTCGCCGACGACGCCAGCATCTCCGCATCCGGCGTCAACTGGACCGAACCGTCACTGCCTACCGTCGCCTTGACCGGGGCAGTTGTCGCACCCGAAGCCGGCTGCGAGCCATCTCCCGGAGAATCGGCCGGAGGCGAAGTCCGCTTCGATGCGTTCGCCTTGCCTCGCTGCGCGGAAGCCGTGGGCGTGTCCCACATGACCGGGGCGGGCGCGTGGAAGACCACGGTCCCCGACGCGTCGGTCGCCGACAGGTTGCCCGCTCCATCCGCGGTCAGCGACACCCCGGATGTCCGCGTCGCCAGCGTCAACGTCGCCAGCGCCGGATTCGCCGCCGCCTGGGCCGACTTGATGACCAGGACCTCAGAAAAACCGCCCTGACCGTTCGCCGTCACCACCAGATCAACATCCGGCAGCACATTCGCATACGTCGCTGTCGCACCCGAGACGACCGGTGCGGGCAGACTCGTCGGCCACGACACGGACACCGTGCGGCCGCCTTCGTCCAACAACGCCAGCGGACCCGAACCCCCGCCCGACAAGGCCAGCTTCGACGGCGTCATCTTCGGCGTGTACGAACCGTCCGCCGCCTTGACCAGCGTCGCGTCCACGTCCGCCCACGAACCGTCCGCCCGCTCGACCCGCACCGGCAAGGGCGAGAGCGTCTCCGTGAACGTACCGTCCGGCTCCGCGCTCGTCGTCGACGTCGCCGTCGTCTCCGAAGCGACCGTCACCGCCTTCCCCGTCGCACGCGCCTGCGCCGACGCCCCTACGGCATCCGACGCCGAAACCTGCGACACGGACGCCTTCGTCACCCCCGCAGGCACCACCGGAGCGGACGGCCGCGCGGCCTCGACCGCCGTCGCAGCCGACGCCCCACCCAGCGGTACCAACGCTCCCAACACCACGATCGATGTGACCGCCGCAGTCTGCGGCAACAACCCGAGACGACGTCCGCGTCTCGGCCCACCCCTGTTGTCCGACACTCCGTGCCCCTCACTCAACGTGTCACTCCTGCATCTGTTTGCGCACGAGCCCGGCAACAATCGCAGGAGTCGTGAAGATTCACAGGAGAAAATGAGCGTGAGAAAACACACATGAATGACGCCCCAACTTATGGGCACGCGAGCTTATTTGACTGCCCAACAGCCATACGCTCAACCGTGGCAGTTCGATGCCGAACGACAGATGCCGGCGTCGGACGGGATCGCCGCGCGCTTGAGACCCTGCGACCGCCAGTGCCGACCGCTCGTACTGACTCTGACCGCGGGACAGGCCGCCGACAGCCCACAGTTCATCCCGGTTCTGGACAAGCCGCGAGTCCGCGGCCCGGCCGGCCGGCCCGGCACCCGGCCCGACGCCATCGCCGGCGACAAGGCGTACTCCTCCTGCCGCAACCGCGCCCACCCGCGCAGACGAAACATCAAGGCCGTCATCCCGGAGAAGAAGGACCAGACCGCCAACCGGAAGAAGAAGGGCCGCCGGGGCGGCCGTCCCCTCACCCACGACGCCGAGCTCTACAAGGACCGCAACACCGTCGAGCGCCTGATCAACAGGCTGAAGGCATGGCGCGGCATCGCCACCCGCTACGACAAGACCCCCGAGAGCTACCTCGCCGGACTCCATCTCCGCGCCTCCATGATCTGGATCAAGGACCTCGCCCAGACCATTCATTGATCGCGACTCGATACAGGCCCTAGCTCGCCGGCGCACGCAGGAGTCGCTCCCGGGTGCTCTCGGGCAGCACCCGGCGCAGGACCGGTGCGGTGGAGGTGAGCGCGTGGGCGAAGCACGCGACGAGGTCGTCGGGCACGCTGGGGCCGAAGGACGCGGCCCACAGGCATGGGGCGCCCAGCGCTGGCTCGGCCCACGCCTGCCACCCGCGCGGCCCCGCGTCATCGTCATGGGCCGTCAGGACGCGCAGGTCGGCGTCCTGGATGAGGGGCGGCACGTCGCCGAGGCTGATGTGCGAGGTGAAGGCCGGGTCCATCGCTCCCGCGTGGGGTTGGTCGACGTCGCGGAACCAACCGTGCCTGGTCACCGCGTCGAGGACCAACTCGGGTCCGCCCAGCGGGACACCGGGCTGATCGCGGGCATCGAGCGCGACGAGGAAGTCAGCCAGAACCTCCCCCGGGACGTCGGGGGTGAAGTAGGCAGACCATTGTGCGAGCGGGGTGCTCGTGTCCGCGCGGGCGGAGACCTGCCAGGCGATCGGCAGCTCCGCCAGGTGAAACGGCTCGTCCGCCAGAACCCACTGGGCCCAACGGAGACTGTCAGGGCTGATGTGCAGGACGGTGCTGCGCAGGACTTCGCGGTCCTCCGGCGCCTCGTCCGGCTCGTGCCGTCCGCGGACCATCGTCAGGCTCGCCCAGCCGAGGCCGGCGAGGGTGTCGGCGACAGCGTCGTAGAGGCATCCGTCGTCGCCGGCCAGGTGCCGGGGACCGACCCAGTACGCGGGCTGGGCACCGCGCGGGTCGGACGGATCGATCGGAAAATCGGGGTGCAGGGGCGCCTCCAAAGGTTCGGTGCGGTTCTACTTGCCGCCGGCGGTACGGCGGGGGCGAGGCGGGGGTGCCTGGATCGGAGGGTGCCAGGCCAGCGCGACGGCAACCTCGGGCGGCAGATGACCGAGCTGTGTGTCCGCGTCCCGCCCTTCAGCGAGGTAGACGACAGGGCGGCCCGTCTCGTCCGCCGCTTGGACGACCTGCGCGAGGCGGTGCGCCATCGGGAAGAACGGGTTCATCGCCTGCCGTACCGGAGCGCTTCGATCGCAGGCGGACAACAGGCCGATGAGATCGTCAACGGTCAACTCCGTGTGCGTCACGGACAGCCTCCTTGTATGAGGGAACTCGGTGAGTGGCGAGCTGTGATGCCGCCGGGATTCGGAGAGCGGCCACCGAGGGAGGACTTGCGACTCGAACCTCCGGTGTTACAAGCGACGGGACGTCGCCAACACGCGGGCCACGGCGGCGGCGACGATGTCGGCCGGTGTCTCACGGTCGAAGGATGCCTCGTAACCGCAGACGTTCGCGGTGCCGGTGACAGCGAGCTTCCATCCCTCGCCTTCCGACCCGGGACGGCCGTTGGGGTACCAGCCGAGGTAGAAACGCCCGTCCTTACTCGCGATATGCACGTCCCCGCGATCGTCCACCACGAAGTGGAAATCCTCGGCGGAGAAAAGATCGATCACATCTCTGGACTGGCCAGGGCCGAGCGACCACTCACGCAGTCGCAGAGCCTCAATCGTGGTGGAGAATCCGGGGCGGCTCGCAGAAGCCACAGTCACGGGCATCACCTCTCTGACCTGGGAGTTTTCCGGAAGATTGTCTACGTTGACATGCCCCTGCACACGTTGGCCAGTCTTTCCGCGATCTTTCCTGTCTGCCCCCGGCGAACTGGGAAATGAGGTCGCTTTACGGCCGTCTTCCACACTCCTCGAACACGCCTCTTCACCAGTAAGACAGGAGACTCAGCTGATCTGGCCTCAGCCTCTTCGTTGTCAGTGGAACTGCGTATGCTCCTGCCCTGTCCACATGACATAAGAGATGTTTCGACTTAACGGAGGCAACGTGGCAAAGATCGACCCCATCGCCCGCGCGGCGGAGATGTCCGCGCGCGGCCTGATCCTGAAAGCCCCCTACCCTGGTGCGGACAAACCCTGGCCAGCCATCTGCAAGACCTGCAAAAACCCCACGAGGTCCAGCTACAGCAGCGTCATCACCAAGGGGCAAGGCCCCTGCTTCACGTGCGGGCAACGCAAGAACTCCGCTGCAGCGGCCCTCAAACGTGCCGTGCCAGCCGACGTCGCGGAGGCGAAGATCCGTGAGGCAAACGTTGAACCGTTGGAGGAATTTCCCGGCACGCAGGGCACTTGGCGCTGCCTGTGCCTTATCTGCTTACACGAGATTGACTTGTGGTATTCCAGCGTCGTCTACGCCAGCAACGGAGCCTGCGACTACTGCTCTGGGAGCCGAGAGATACCCCACGCCGACGCCCGGGCAGAACTCGTCGCCCTCGGCCTCGAAGCCCTCGTCCCCTACCCGGGCTCGAACGTAAAGTGGCGCAGCCGCTGCACCGCGTGCAAAAAGATCGTCGACCCAACGTTGTGTAACGCCCGCAAGACGAAATTCCCCTGCCGGTACTGCGCCAAGCGCGCTACAGATCCCGACGTAGCCGTTGAGATCATGAAGGAGGCCGGCCTAAAACCGATCGTCCCCTTTCCCGGTAACGTCAAAGCCGTCTGGCAGGCAGAGCACATCGCCTGCGGCAAGCAGATCGACGCCGTGCTCGACAAGGTTATTCAGCGCCGCCGGGCTTCCTGCATCCACTGTGTCCGGTACGGCTTCAAGCCTGCCCTTCCCGCCTTCTTGTACTTGATGGTCCACATCGCGTTGGGTGCCGCGAAGGTCGGCATCGGCAACGTAAATAGTGGACGGATTCGAGATCACGAGCGCAACGGCTGGAAGCAGGTACTGACCAGACCGTTGCCTGGCTACCACGCCATGCGAGCCGAACAGCACGTCTTGGATCGATGGCTCCTGCTCGACCTTCCTCAGGGGGTCTCCCGCCTCGACATGCCGCAGGGCGGCTGGACAGAAACCGTCGCCCTCTGCGATCGCGTGTTGCCGGAGCTTCGCAAGGACTTCCACGCGGCGATCGATGCCACCATCGAGGTCTGCCTCGATGAGCTGGCCGAAGACTGCGGCAGCGACGAAGATTCCGGCTCCTTGTTCTGACCTGTACCCGGCTTCGCCGCCTGGAGGGAGGAATAGCGCGCTGATCGAGTACTGCCTCTTCACCAGTAGGACGGGGTCGAGGCGGCCGAGTACAAGGTATGGGTGACCGACCGGGAGCTAGCTCATTGAGGGCGTCGACCTGTCTGGCGTGCCGACCCGCCGTCTGCCTGGTTCTTCGCCCCCGCCGGCCCCCGGCTGGGTGGTGCGGCCGGCCCCCGAGCGCCGAGGGCGGACGGTCGTACACGACGCCGCCTGCCGACACGCCGGGTCCGGCGGGAAGGGGCTGGGCACGCTGGAGGCCCTCGATGCATTGATGCGGGCTGGGGCGCATGCCTGCACCGACTGCGACGCCTCGGCCGTCCTCATTTCGGCGCTCGAACTCGGTGAAGGCTACGGGTAACGGCCGAGGCTGGTGGTCTCGGCCGCACGAGGAACGTACGGCGGCCGAACAGGCTTCGACGGCCGCCCGGTGGCTCCGCCCTGGTTGCGGACGAGAGGTCCGGCAGCCGCCCCCCACGGCGGCCCAGATCACGATCCGGTGTGCGTCGGCGGAGGCCAAGCTCCCCGTCGAGATTCCAGTTGGGCGTCGTCCAGGACGACGTCGGCGTAGACCACCAGTGGGCCTGGTGGTCTACGCCGAGGGTGTACAGCGGGTCCTGGGGCGTCCTCGTGTTCCTGACCGGGACGCTGGCCCCGCGCACGGCGATCTTGAGAGCCTCCACGGCTCGGGGCTGGTCGTCGGGCCCACTTCCAGGAGTTCCTGGTGCCCCGGCTGCGCGGCAGTTCCTCGACCGACGGGGGCCGTCGACGAGACCCAGCCCACGTCGATCGGGCTACCGGGCGGAAACCTTCGACGTGCTCCATGCGGCAGGCGTGACTGCAGCCTGCGGCCCCAGGTATACGCGGCAGGCCCCAGGGAGGTTGTCCCGGGGGCCTGCTGGTCGAGGAGTGATTGTGGGCTAGCTTGTCTCGCCGTTTTCGTCCGGCGCGGGCTCGGCCGACGCGCGACGTCGTGCCGCGACGACGGTGGCGATGCCGACGGCGACGAGGAGTCCAGCTCCACCGATGATCCACGGCGTGGCGTCGGCCCCAGTGTGGGCGAGGGAGCCGGCCGGCGTCTTCGGCGTCGCTTCGTCGTCCGGGTCAGCCGCCGGGAGGGTCGAGGAGTCGGGGTCCGGCGTAACGGTGCCCGTCGGGACGGGCTTCGACCCGCTGGAGCTTTCCTCGCTCGGTTTGCCCCCGGGTGCGGAGGGGGTGTCAGTGGGCTTGTCCGTCGGCGTTCCCGACGGATCGGGCTTCGTGGTCGCGGTCTTGACATTGGCGATGGTCACGGTAACCGGGGCGCCGGGGCCGGCGGTGAACACCTTCGACGACTTGTAGAGGTCGTATCCGGTGGGGGCCTTGGTCTGCTTGACCCAGTACTCCGTCGTCCGGCGGGACACCGGCAGTTCGCCGGACGCCGTGCCCTTGGGACCGGTCGTGAGGGTGAGCAGGGTTTTGTCGCCGCTGCCGATGTTCACCGTGGAACCGGGCAGGAGCTTGCCGGTCTTGTCGTCTGTGGCCTTCAAGAGGACCTGTGCGGCCGTGAATGGGTCGGTAATCGTCAGGTGGGCCGTGGCACCGGGAGTGACGATGACGTCCTGGTCGGCGACGACGTCGTGCAGCGGGCTGCCGCTGGCGGTTTCCTTGAGCCGGTACACACCCGGGACGAGGTCGGAGAAGGTCAACTTCCCCTGGACGTCGGTCATCCCGCATCCGACCTCCTGGCCGGCGGTGTCCAGAAGGAGAAACGAAGCTCCTGCGAGCGGGGTACCGCCTGGATCCTTTTTGGTGATGGCGACACTGCCGGTGTCCGGCGCGGGGACCTCGGTGGAAGCTGTGGAGGCGGCGGGCGTCGGCACGGCCGACTGGGCCGTCGCGGTTGGCGCCCAGATAACGGTGCTGGTCACCGCGGCGGCAAGGGCAGCGGATCGGACGGCGCCACGGACGGTACGAGCGTGCACGGGAAGGAGGGCTCCTTGATCAGGGGGTGAGAAGGTCATCGGGTCCGGCCAGGGCCAGGCCCATGGCCTGCGGGGAGCGGGGCAGGAGCCTGGTGAGCGGTACGGCCCGCAGCGCGGCTCGGCGCGGACGCGGTCCAAGCACCGGGAAACCAGACGGCGGTGTACTGCTCGACGGCGGCGCGCAGCCCGGTGGTGACGGCGCCCTCCCACGGCGGCCGGCCGGGGCGGTGGTATTTGCCGAACGTGCCGTACTGCTTGGTGTTCGGCCGCGTGTTGTGGGCTTCGTCGCGGCGGTGGAAGGTGCCATGGTCTACGAAGCTGAGGGCCACCGCGTCGAGCTCGCCCCGGTCCGCGTGGACGACTGCCAGGCGTATGCCGCCGTACGTGTCCGCGTGGATGGTGCCGGTGAACTCGATCCGCAGCCTCAGCTGAGTTCCGGGGACGGGGGTGGCGAAGTACGTGTCGCCCACGACGGTGCGGTCGTGGAAGGGGAGGCACATTTCCGCGAAGAACTCAGCGGCCTGCAGGGACAAGAGGGGTCTCCGGTCGAAGTCGAGCGGGCTTTAGCGGCGCGGGCCGGGCAAGGCCGGTCGGCTGGTGGTGCTCCAGCGCGGGACGCTGGAAGCGGGGAGCGCGGCCGGGCGGCGGGAAGCGACGGCCCGTTGGACATCGAGGGGCGTGGGGGCCGGCGGCTCCGCCGGGAGGATGGGGGTGAGCCGGGCCATGCCCTCGATGTAACTGAACGTTTCCCCTCGCCACCGGGGAAGCGGGGCCGGGTCGGCGACGCACCGGGTGACGGCGGTGAGCAGGGCGACGGGGGTGTCGGTGCTGGCGGTCGCGTACCAGGCGGGCCGTTCGACGGAGTTACCGGCCCACAGCTGCCAGCGGGCGTCGCGAGTGGTCAGCTCGGCGGCCGGATCGAGGTCGCCGGTGGTGAACTCCATTGCGGCGAGCCCGTCCGGTGACTGGACCGCGAAGAGGCCCCAGCGAGGTCGGTCGAACTCCCAGCCCTGCTTGAGAAGCGGCACGACAGCGAGGAAGGGGTCGTGCTCGTCGATCCCGGAGACCGGCCTGGCCAGGTAGACATCCGGCCCCTGTTCGTACGCTGAGGCGAGAGCAGTGGTGAAGGCACGGACGAACTCAGTCGGTGTCGAGTCGTTGAAACAAACGCCCCAGGCCGGCGGACCGAATGGATCGAGATAGCCATTGATGCGCCAGAGCCCGTCGTCCTCGCCTTCGGGGAGGTAGCCCAGACGCACTCGCCGATCGGGGGCATTGACGTAGACGTTGCCGAGGTCGTCATGCTGGAGGTCCCAGCCCAGGCCGAGGAGCGGGGCAAGAGCAGGGTCGCCGGTCCCAGTGCTGCCGGCGAGGTAGCGCGGGGAGACGTAGACGTCCCCGTCGATGTCGTAGCGCGGATCGGGCTGGGCGCTCATCGGTCCGTCCGCGTGGTCACGGTGATCTCGGCGGCGGCCGTGTCGAGGCGCTCGTTGACCTCGGTGGTGTGGCGGCCGGTGACGATGTAGAACCCGGCCCGGGCGGTGAACAGGTCGCCGTCGGGGGGCAGAAGAAGCGGGTCGCCGACCTGCCGGATCCACTGCACTTGCCGCAGCCAGGGGGTGTGGGCAGCGAACGGCTGGTTGATCTGCCGTTCGGTGAGAATGCCAGAGGTGGCCGGGTAGAGCATGCGAATCCCCGCTGCGCCGCGCCGAGTTGGGGTGAGGTCCGGAGCACGGCCGCAGGCGAGGTCGGCGGCGGCCTCCGGCAGATCGATGCCGGTTGCGAGGCGGAGGAGGTGGCCGATCATGTCACCGCCGAGGCGTGCGTTGACCTCGATGAGCCGAGGCCGGCCGTCGACCACGCGCATCTCGACGTGCTGCACGCCGTCGGTGATCCCCAGTGCTTTGATGGCGGCTGCGGCCACCGGGGCGACTTGCGCGAGGAGCGGGTCGTTGGCGTCGACGGTGTGGCCGGTCTCGTCGAAATATGGTGCGGGTCCGAGGCTCTTGCGGGTCACGGCGACGGCGGTGGTCATGCCGCGGTGTGTGACGCACTCGACGGAGAGTTCCGGCCCGTCGAGGTATTCCTCGACCAGGACCGCGGTGTCGTCGCGGCTCCGGCTCGCTCCGGCAGAGGCGAACTCGAAGGCAGCGGGCAGTTCTTCGGGCCGGTCGACACGGATCACGCCGATGCTCGCGGCGAATGCGGTGGGCTTGATGACAGCGGGATAGCCGATGGTCATCGTCGCCAGTCCTGCCTCCAGCAGGGTCCGAGCCGTCATCGAGGCGGCCGACGGGACTCCGTGGCGGGCGAACAACGTCCGGGCGGTGGCCTTGTTGCGGCAGGCCCTCATCACCTCGACGGAGTTCGTGGGCAGACCGAGCGCGCGGGCGAGGCGTGCGGTGGGGACGAGGTACCACTCTTCCCAGGTGATGATGCCGGCGAGTTCGTGACGTGTTGCCAGGGCTCGGCCGGCGGCGAGCAGCTCGGTGTCGTCGTGGAGGTCGGCGACGGCGTGGTCGATGATGTACGGCTTCTCCCACGACGGCTCGGTGTCGGTCAGCAGGACGACGTCGTAGGCGGTGGCAATCTGCTCAAGGCAATAGCCGCGATACGTCTCGGCGCCAGGAGAAACGACGAGCACGAGGGGGCGGGGGGACAAAAAGGAGTTCTCCGAATCGGTGGACGGCAGGACGAGGGGAGGAGCTGTCAGTCGGCGCGTCGACGGCGCAGCTCGAACGCGCCGGCCCACTGGGGGTGTGCGGCGACCAGCTGTCGGGCGTAGAGGGCGGTGAAGTTGTTGTTCAGCCCGGCCACGCCGTAAGGGAGTTGTCGGCGCAGGTCTTCGAAGAGGTTCTTGAGGCCGACGCGCGTGGCGCCGGCGGCGAGCCGACGGGCGGTCATGCGTTCCAGGGCGTGGTAAACGTGCGGGTTCTGGGCGTCGAAGGCGTGGAATTGCTCGGTGATGGTGCGAGCGCGTGCACGGTTCGGCCCCGGACGGGAGGAGGGCATGGGCGAGTTCTCCACGAGGCGGGCAAGCAAGGGTCAGGTGCGCATGGCGGGGTCGGTGCGCAGGCGTGTGAAGGCGAGGGCCAGGCCAAGTCCCTGCAGGACGGCGCACGCCGTGATGATGTGGTCGAGCGCGTCGGGTGGCGTGAGTGCGGTGAGCACTCCGGCAACGGGGAAGGGCAACAAGAGGATGAGGATGGTCGCGGACAGGGTGCTGCCGAACCTGTCCGGCGGGATCAAACGGGAGCGCAGCGTGCGCAGGACGACGGTCATGCCGCCGTCTGCGGCCATCAGGACCGCGACCAGGACCAGGTAGGCAAGGTAGTCGGGTGCCTGGGCGACGGCGAGACAGGCGAGCGAGGCGAGAGCGGCGCAGGCGGCGCCGACCGGCCACAGGCCGAGGCGGTCGATCGTGAATCGGCAGACGGTGACGGCGACGAGCGTGGCTGCCGCTGCTGCAGACCAGACCAGACCGACGGCGGTGGTGGACTGCCCGTAGTGGTTGACGACGATCACCGGGCCCGCGGCCTGGAGGAAGCCGGTCGCGAGGTTGGAGAGAGTCAGTCCGGTGACGAGCCAGCCGAGTGCGGGCAGGGAGCGGATGGTGTGCCAGCCGGAGAGCAGCCCGGCGCTCGTGTTGTCCTTCGGTGCGCGGGCCGCGGTAACTGGCGACGGCGGTGTGCGCAGCGCGAGTGGTGCGGCGAGCAGGGAGAGCACCGTGATCACGGCGAGCATCTGAGGAGGGCCGACGAGCAGCAGCAGACCTGCCACCGCCGGACCCGTCAGGGTTGCGGTCTGGTCGATCCCGAGCAGACCGGCCTGGACGCGGTGCGCCCGCGCTCCTGCCCGGCGGCTGGCGGCGGCCCCCGCGGTCTCGGCCGCGATATAACTGAATTCGGTGAACACACCGGTGCTGGCCGCGAGCACCATCACCGTCGTGCTCGCCGTCGCGCCGGACGGATGGAGGAAGAGAACAACCGCGCCGCCGGCGACGACCAGCGCGCGGCCGAGGGAGGCGAGGAAGAAGACGACCGACGCCCCGCGCCGGTCGACGATCGCTCCCGCCCACCCGAACGCGGCCAACCTGGGTATCCACTCCAGGGCGAACGCCAGGCCCGTCAGCGCTGCGGAGCGGGTGGTGGCCAGGACCAGGAGCGGGATGCCGTAAGTGGACATGGCACACGCGAGGGCATCGACCGTGCGCGGCAGGTAGATGCTGCGCAGCAGTCCCGCAGTGTGAAGGGCGTGCCGGGGCGCGGTGTGTCCGGTCACGCGGCAAGTTCGGGCTCGGCGAGCCGAGCGGTCTGCGGGTACGCGTTCAGCCACTGGCGAAGCAGGTCGCGGGGGCGGGCCAGGTCGGTACCGGCCTGTGCACCGAGCGGGCGGTCGCCTGCCGAGCACCGGGGGTCGTCAACCGTGACGGGGACGAGAGGCTCCGCCAGGAGGCTGAGGGTGCGCTGGACGCGGCGGGTGAAGTCAGCGACCCCGGTCGGGTAGGCGTGGCGCCGGGCCCAACGGGCGGACTCGTCGTAGACGTCGGCCAGTTCTGAGCCGGCCGCGGTCAGTCCCAGCCCGACGCCGGGACGGGCAAGGACGAGACCGAGGGCGCGGGCCGCTTCGGTGCTCTGGCGGAGGTGATGCGTAGAGAGGTCGGCGAGCGTGCGTGCCAGACCCCGCAGCGGTATCGGGCCGTTGTCGTCGATCTCGGTGATCAGGCGGATCAAGGGAGGAGAAGACAACGTGGTGACGGCGTTTCGGAGTTCGGCCGCGGTGAAGGAGGCAGTCATCGGCGCGGTCCTCCCACCGGAAGCGCCGTCATCGGGCGAGCCGGGACCGCGTGGGAGAACAGGTCGCGGTTCTGCCACGTCGGGGGTGAGTTCTGCTCCGCTCGAACCGGCACTGGCACTGCTGTTGGGGTCTGCAGACGCGCTTGGTTGCTGACCCACTGGCTCGGCGCCGCGTCCGGGCGTCCCCAGACCGGGTGCCCGGCGGCCTGCGCAAGGGAGTGTCCGGCAGACCACGCGGAGAGCGCCCCGAAGACCGGCGCCAGACCGTCGCCCGCGTCGGACAGCCGGTAGGGCTGCCCGATGCCGTCGGTATCGACCAGGCCGTCAGCGACGAGCTGCCGCAGCGGCGGGTAAATAGAGGTCCAGTCGCTGCTGGGCATGACGATCCTGGCCAGTGCCCGGCCACTGGCCTCTCCGCGGGACTTCAGAACCCACAGGATGGCGGCGGCGTGCCGGCGGGTGAGCAGGGTGAGGCTGTCCTCGATCTGCTCGATCGCGGGCAGCGGTCGGTCCGCCTTCTCCAGATGTTCCTCGGCCCAGGTGACGATGAGTGGCAGGACCGGCAGCAGCGCCGCCCCTCGGTCGGTGTGGCCGTAGGTGACGTGACGTGGGGTGTGCTCGGTGCGCTGGATGAGGCCGGCATCGCACAGGGCCTGCAGCTTCGGATGGAGCTGGCCGCTCTGCAACCAGGACACGTTGCCCGCTATCTCGCTGTACCGCAGCGGCGGGCCGGAAACGGCCAGCATGATCCGCACGTTCCAGCGCGGAGTGATCATGGCGAGAGCCTCGGTGACCCGGGAGACGTCAGCGTTGGTTTCGGGAGGCAGACCGGTGGTGGCCAAGGGAGGAACTCCTGGGTGGGTGAAGTGGAGGACTGCGGAGATCAGCGGATCCGGGCAGCACTCGCGGCCGCGGCGGGAGGGGCGGCCACGGCGGGGGTGGCCGCCAGGGGATTCGAGGACGGCTGGGGCGTGGGGACGCGTCGGAGGCTTTGCAGAACGGCGGAGACCGCTTTGGCCTGGACGTCGCGGACGGCGACTGCTTCGGCGAGCCGGCGGGCGCAGTCGAGAACGTGCGACGCCTCGGTTCCGCCGATCTGCCGTTCGGAATGGACGAGTTGGGCGAGCCGGTCGCGGTGGAAGACGATGCTCCGCTCGGCGAGGGCGAGGTCGTGGTGCATGCCGAGCAAGGCGGAGAGCATGCCGGGCGGCCGATCTTGCGCGTGAGATTCGAGGTCGGCCAGCGGTGCGGCGTACAGGTCCTCGATGCGTCCGACTATCTCGGTGGACGTGAGGTGGGGCAATCGGGGGCTTTCACGGTCGGCGGGTCGGGGCTCCTCCGGCACCCTTCGGTACCGAGGCGGCGACGGTCGGGAGCAGGACGGCGGCCTTGTGCTGTGTTAGCTGGACAGGCCGGGACTGCTGGCCGGATGGCGGTCCGGTGCGCAGCAGGTCGTCGAGCGCGGCTCGGTAGCCGCTGCGGGCATCGAGTGCGGCATCCAGCCACTGCGCGTCGAATCGCAGCTTCTCTGCGGACAGTTCGCTCATGTCACGGTCGGGCGCCATGGTGTCGTGCACTCGGTCGCGGACGCGGGCGACCTGCTCTTCGGCCAGGGCTAGGAAGGAACGCAATTCAAGAGCGTGAGCCAACGCGGGGGAAGCATCGGGCCCGCTCGCCGCCGCATACAGGTCGGCGACCGGGGCGCCGAAGACCTCGTACAACTGGCCATCCATGGTGCTGGGCTTGAGTCGGACACTCACAGCGCGGCCCTTCCTGTTCGCGGCACCGACGGCGGCGCGGGTGCAACCGCAGGGCGGTTGGCAGCGCTGGTATGCACCGCCGGGCCCTTCCGAGCTCCAGGGCTGAGGCGTGCGAGGCGTTCGGCGGCAAGGTCCTTCTTCCCCGGAGTATCCGGGTCGAGAAGCCACCGCACGACCAGGGCCCGGCCGTCGCGTGTGCCGACGGCCGCGTTGACGCGGTGGGCGAGGCCCATCGTCGGGTCGTCGACTTCGCTGGGCTGTTTTTCCAGCGCGGCGAGGAGTTCGTCCTCCGCACGATCAAGGACCGTCTGGGAGTCGACGAGCAGCCGGTGCCACTTGACGACATCGGTGGCGTCAGGATTCGCGGTCGGTGCGACGGCGACTGCGGCCTTCAACTGGTCGATTTCCATTCCGAAGTGGCTTTCGATCTGTTCGGTGAGCACGCCCACGACATCCGCAGTGCTGTCAGATATGTCGTCGGACAAAGGGAACTCCTTTCCGGAAGGCGACGTCTGGTAATTCGGGTTGCGCGCATGCGGAAGAACCCTCCGCGCAGGCATGGGGATTGCGTGGAAAGGCCGCACGTGCGTGACCCGGCGACTGTTATAAGAGTCCGGAGAATCGCCGGTTTGGCTAACCGGCGATCGTCGGCTATGTTCCGCCGCGCCAGTCGGCTTCGATGCTCAACGCGATCGGCCGGGCGGGTGCAGACCAGGAGCCTTCGGCATGGCAGCCGGACGGGTGAATGACATTGCCGGGCGGACGGGCGGGAGAGGGCCGGCCGTGCCGCCGAGCCGGTCGTCGCACCATTGGAGTGCTTCTTCGACCGTGGCGAAACCTCCCTCACGCAAGGTGTGCGTCCACGCGTCAGTGTCAACTTCCTCGACCACGACGCGGAACGGCGACGGCGCTCGCTCATCCAGGGCACGCAGAGCCACAACGGTGACCCAGTCGTCCGGGTCATCGCTGGTGTAGGAGTACCCGTACGCGTAGTGGTCTCCGTCCCCCATGAGCCGCCGCTCCAGTGCACGGGTGGCCTCGTCGGCCGGCGTAGAGCCCAGCTCGGGGTTGAGGTCGATGGCGTCGGGAGGGCAGCCGCGGTGGATGAGCCAGGACTGTGCCATCGAAGGCAGGGGCAGCATCTTGAAAGCAAAGCTGAACGTCTTTGCCTTCAGGTCGCGTTGCAGCTGAAGCGCGACGATCTGAGGCTCTCCGGGGTGTCCCCAGGTGGCAGATCTGTCGTGCAGAACATAGAAGCTGTTCGCTCTGGAAGGACTGTGATGCTCGGCCAGCGGGGTGAGCTGGTCCTGGTTGATCTTGACCGCGTGCCAGAAGGACTGACCGGTCTGGTGGTCTGCGGCCTCGAAGTCGTCAAGGTGGAGTTCGAGTTCGGGTATGGGCATGGATCTCCTGGTAAGCGGCGAGGGCGAGTGGGAGAAGAGGGCCAGGCACCGGGCCGGAGGGCCGCCGGTGCCGCGGTCGGCCGGTGTCTGCGGCTGCTGGCCAGTGCGGTGCCCCCGGTGTCGGTCAGGCTGACCGACTGCCCCGTCTCCGAAGGATGGTTGGTATCCCTGGCGACGAGGCCGGCGACTTCGAGCCGCTACAGCTGGGCGTACGGAATCCTGGCGCCGGAGGCGGTGGATACGGACATCAGGCCGGTGAGCAGGTTCTCGTGCACCCTGGCGCCGCCCGCGATGGACAGCAGCGCCGCCTGGTCGTCCGGCTGACAGTCGTTCGTGTCCGTCCGGAGTTTCTCGCTGAGCCGTGGCCTCGATCGACTCCAACGCCGCCAACACCCGTCGCGCTGCGCTGTCACGCGCGGTGGCGGCCTCCTCCAGCTGGTCCACGGTGCGGTCGATGCGCTCGAACAGGGCGTTGTCGACCGGGAACTCGCAGCTGGCCAGGCGGCGGAGGAGTGTGCGGTAGAAGATCGCACCGGTCTCCGCAGAGGCCAGCTCGCGGTGCCGGTCGACCAGGTGGGCATGCGGCTCCGTGTGTTCAGCGGGCGTGATGGTGCGCGGGGCTCTGCGCAGGACGGGGAAGGCCCGGCAGCGCGGAGGGCGGCGGACCCGGCCGCGGTACGGTGCCGCGAGTCATGAGCTGCGGGGAACGGGAACGCGCAGCGTGGGTGCGGGCGCTCAGCGGCCGGCGGGTCATTCCCAGGCGGCGGCCGACCTCGTCGTAGACGTCGTTGCCCGCACGCGGCCGGACCGCGACGACATGGATTTCCCGCCGGTGCGTCGACTGTTCAGGCGCTGTGCGGACGCCGTAGACGACGCGCCAGTCCTTCCGGGCATCCACGAACAGCTTGTGGTAGCCCTCCAAGTCGCCCGTGAGCCGAAGCCCGAAGCGCTGCGCGTTCACCACTTCCTGCAGGTAGAGAAGAGTGAGATCGCGGATGTCACCGGGTGCCTGGAGGAGATCGGTCAGCGCACGGGGATCGAAGCTCAAACCGAAGGCCGGCTGCTGCTGCCCCCCGTTCATGACGTCGGCTCGTCCGGTTCAGCGGGCTCGGCAGCCTCCGCCGCGTTCGCCGTCGCCTTCTCCGTACGCTCTGACGGCGGCGGCCCGGGGAGGAGCCGGTGTGCGGGACGCTCCGGGGAGGTCATGCAGGCCGAGAGCGGACCGCCCGGCGCGCGGATCGCCGCAATGGCGTGGGTGAGAAAATCCCGGTGCCACACGAACAGTCCGGACAAGCCCGCCTCGGGGTCCTTGTGTTGCTGGTAGGCCAGCCACAGGGCGTGCAGCCACGCCACGACGTCGTCGTGCTCCTGCCACTGCAGGCACCAGGGCGCCGCCGTGGTGACCTCCGCTCCGTACACCGGGAGAAGGAAGTCGTCGACCCAGTCCGACAGGCCATCGAGCTCGTCCTCGCGCTGCTCCCCGTCCAGTTCCATGATCGGACGGGGCTCCGGCGGCGCAGCCGGAGGCGGTCCGCCGAGCCCCGGCATGCCGAACGCCGCGAACGGTGATCCGCCGGGGGTCGCCGGTGCCGAGGCGAGATGGTCGAGCTGCTGGGCCTGCTGCGCCGACTGCTCCATCAGTCTTCGGACGCTCGCCTCGATTCCCTCCAACTGAGGATCCGGAATACGAACCGGCTCCATTTCCGCGTCGTCCGAGGGTTCTATGGATTCAGGCATGAAAAGTGGAGCCTCCTACGAGCTGCGGAAAAGAGAAAACGGAAGCGGTGATGAGCGGGCCGGCCGATGGAACTACTGGCGAGCCATGGCGGGACGCTGCCCAGCGCTGGGAAACGCGCTAATTTCCGGCACAGGAAACGCTGTGGCGGCGTCAGACGGTGAGGACCATGTCGTCCTGCGTGAGGGTTTCGCGGATCGTCTCGGTGAGGCGATCGGCCGCGATGGAGGCGTACTGCGCGGTCTTCTCCACGCCGATGAAATCGCGGCCCTCCAGCAGGGCGGCGACGCCCGTGGAGCCGGATCCGGCGCAGAAGTCGAGCACCGTGCCGCCTTCGGGGCTGATCTTGACCAACTCGCGCATGACCTCGACGGGCTTCTGCGTGATGTGCTGGCGCTTCGCGCCCGAGGGCTGTGAGGCGCTATAGAGGCCAGGCAGGTAAACGGGGTTTCGGGAGCCGTCGATCGCACCCTTGGACGCCCACACGATGAACTCACAGTTCTGTGTGAACCGGCCCTTCTGGGGCCTGGCCTGCGGCTTGTGCCAGGCCACCACCCCGCGCCACAGCCAGCCGGCCGCCTGGATCGCGTCCGTCGTGACGGGCATCTGACGCCAGTCCGTGAACAGCAGCGCGGTGCCGCCCGTCTTGGTGAGCCGATGGGCCTCGGTCATGATCTGCGTCAGCCAGAACCCGTACGACCTCTGGTCCATGTTCTCGCCGGTGAAATCGGGCAGGGCGTGCTGGGCGTCGGCGGAGGTGTACTTCTGCTTCGCGGAGCGTGTCGTGCGCTCCTTGGCGGTCCTCCCGCCCGAGTTGTACGGCGGGTCGGTAATGACGCTGTCAACGCAGTCGTCCGGCAGGCCGGTGAGGACAGTGAGAGCGTCGCCCTGATGCAGGGAAAAAGGCAAAGAGAAACCCCGATTCGAGTGTGGAAGCGCGAAGGAAACTACCCGTCTCAACGCGTCCTCGTAAGGGGGAATTGGGCATGGAGAAGCCCGGGGCCGCCGATCGAGGAGGGAGAGGGGAGTCCAAAAACTGTAGAGGCGAATTCGCCGACGACCAAGAAGTCCGGTGTTGAAGGATCGGATTCCGACCCCTCACGCCCCGCTTTTTGGTCAACCGCCCATCCGGACCTACTGTTTTTGAACCGCCCGGCGCACACCGCCGCTGGCTACTCCCCACCACGCCTCGCGGAGGCTCCCCCTTCCCCGGCACGCCTCAGGCCCGGTCACGTGGAGCGAGCGGCAACTCGCCTGCGCCGGCTGCCCCTCGACCGCCCACCCACCCCGGCCGCCGCGTCCTTCCACCACGCCACACCACGCGCACGCGGCACGCCGGACACCGCATCCCGAAGGACACGTCCATGACGTCTCGCTATCCGCCCATGCCCGAAATCACTGACGCGCGAACGGTCCGCTCCGGTTGAAGGTTCTCGCCGCCGGCATCGGCGTCGTCTTCCTCTCCCCACTCCTGCTCGCCGGAACATCCATGACGCTGGCCTCCTCCGCCGATGCCGTGCAGAACGCCAGCTCCTTCAGCGGTTGCCTGACCGACATCGACGCCGACGAGATCGCCAAGCAGGTCACCAAGATCCTCGACGGGGCATCCGACAAGGACGTCCACATCAAGGACCTGGACCTGCCTACCGAGCAAGTCCCCAACGCCCAGACGATCATGGCCGTCGGCATCAGCCTCGACGTGCCCAAGAAGGGCCAGATCATCGCGCTCGCCACCGCGATGCAGGAATCACGGCTGCGCAACCTCAACTACGGAGACCGGGACTCGCTCGGCTTGTTCCAACAGCGCCCCTCCCAGGGCTGGGGCACGGCCCAGCAGATCCGCGACCCCGTCTACGCCTCCACGCAGTTCTACAAGCACCTGCTCATGACGGACGGCTGGCAGCACATGACCGTCACCCAGGCCGCCCAGGCTGTCCAGAAATCCGGCGTTCCAGACGCGTACGCACAGTGGGAGGCTCTGGCCACCGCGCTGCAGGTAGCCATCTCCAAGACGTTCCCGAGCACCGGCCAGGACGGCTGGGCGCCAGACGAGGTTGAGGACTCCGCGAACGGCACCACCGGCTGCGTTCCGGCCACGGACGGCTCCGGCTTCGGCCGCATCCCCGAGGGGAGTGTCCCGAAGGGATACAAGATCCCCGAAGATGCCGACCCCAAGGCCCGTAAGGCCCTGGACTGGGCGATGCATCAGCTCGGTACGCAGTACCAGTGGGGCGGTAGTTGCACCGACTCGCACGGCCCCGACCCGATGGGCCGCTGCGACTGCAGCTCGCTGACGCAGCAGGCGTACGCCCACGCCGGCGTCACGCTCACCCGCACCACGTACACGCAGGTCAACGAAGGCAAGGCGGTCTCGCCCAGCCAACTCCAGCCCGGTGACCTGATCTTCAGCCGTGGCACCGCGAGCCGACCCGAGCACGTCGGCATGTACATGGGCGAGGGCCTCGTGATCGAAGCCCCGCGCACATCAAAGCCGGTCCGGATCACTCCGATCAAGGACTGGGACATTCTCGCCGCCCGCCGCGTCCTCTGACGCCGCTCCGGGCGCGCCGCCGCCGCGGCCACTTCCCGCGCCGCGAGCGCCACCTCTCCCCCTCCCTCTTCTCCCCCTTCCCGCCGGCCGCCCGCCTGGCCTGCGCACGCAAGGAGCCCCGCCACCCCTATGCCCCTACCACTCGCAGACCGTGTCATCCAGCTCGCCTACGACCCGGGCATCTCGCCCAAAGGCGGCGGCTTGCCCGGCCTCGATGTCCTGAAGACCGTCGTCAATTCGATCAACTTGTTCGGGATCATCGCCGTCGTCGGTGCTCTCGCCGTCTCACTCGGTGTATGGGCCTGGGGGCACCACAGCGGCGGCCATCAGGCCGAAGCCAACGGCAAGAAGGGCGCCGTCGTCGCCGTGGGCGCCGCGCTCGGTCTCGGCGCCGCGAACGGAATCGTCCAGTTCTTCTCGACCCTCGGGGCGCAGGTCCACTGATGCTGAAACGATTCCCCTCCGTCTCGCTGTCCTCCTACGGCGTCGGCTGGTCAGCCAACAAGCGCATCGCGCTCGTCGCGCTGGTCGTCACTGTGCTGCTCGCCATCGCCGCCATCGTCGCCTGGCTGAGCGGAAGCGGCCAGCAGGACCAGGACCACGCCGCTCCTGCCCCGGCCCCGACGAACAGCCCTTCCTCCTCCGAGGCCGCCCCGAAGCCCGTCGCCGGATCAGGATCCGTGCTCAAGCCTCCGCAGATCGCCGAGCCGGTCGCCTACGCCAAGGCCGCGGCCCAAATGCTGTGGTCCTACGACACCCGCGACACCAGCCGCGACCAGCAACTCGTCGGCATGCGCGCATGGATGACCCAGGAGACCACGTACGCCGACTGGGCCTCGGTCTCCGGCCAGGTACCCGATCCGGTGCTCTGGTCGCGGATGGCCGACCAGGACCAGCACGCCACCGCCAACATCACCGAGGGCCACTTCCCCTCCGCGTTCAAGGCGGCCCTGGCCGACGATCCAACGGCGATCACCCAGGCATACATCTACGTCGTCACCGTCAACGGCAAGCAGCAGATCGCCTGGAAGAAGGGCGGCGGCGGAGCCGAAGAACGCGCCGTGACCCTCGCCGTGCAGTGCCGCCCCAACCACGACTGCTCCCTGGCCGCCATCGCTCCGAGCGTCACGCAGTGACCCGCGCCTGACACAAGAAAGGAAAAGTAACTCCTCTTGGGTTTCTGTGACTTCCCCCTGGCGGACACGCTGTGCACCGTCGGCGACGCGGTCGATTTCGCCTCCGACCCCGGCAAGGCCATCGGCGACTGGCTGGCCAAATCAGCAGGTGAACTGGCGGCGGCCGCAGCCGATTTGGCGGCCAAGGCGGTCAGTGCCACCACCACGGTCGACCTGAACGCGACGTGGTTCCGCGACAACTACGAGATGTTGCTGCCGCTGGGTCTGGTTCTTCTCGTCGCCTCGTTCTGCGCGCAACTCGTCAGGGCCGCCGTCAAACGCGACGGGCAGGCCCTCACACAGGCTTTCACCGGCACGATGGGCGGCGTTCTGTTCGCCTTCTGCGCCATCGCCCTGACCACGGTTGCCATCGAGGTGGTCGACGCCATCTCGGACGGGCTGTTCAAATCCGCGCACCTCACCATCGAGTCGGCCGTGCGCCGCATGGTGAAGATCGACCAGATCGGCGCCCTGTCCGCACTGGGCTGGCTCGTCCCGGTCGTCGCCGCTCTCGGCGCCGCCGTCGGCGCCTTCCTCTTTTGGTGCGTGATGATGGTCCGCAAGGTCGGCATCCTCGTCATGGTCACTTTGGCGATCTTCGCCGGAGCCGGCGGCGGCTGGGAGGCCGCACGCCGCTGGCGCAAGGGCTGGATCGAAGCCACCGCCACCCTCGTGGTCTCCAAGCTCCTGATGACCGTGATCTTCGTACTCGGCATCGCCGCCCTGGGCAGGACCGAGGCCAAGGACGGTATCGACGCACTCGCCGATGTCATGTCCGGCGTCGTGATCATGGTCCTGGTGCTGCTGTGCCCGTACGCGGTCTTTAAATTTGTCCACTGGGCAGCCGACGGCACGGACGGTGAGTCCATCCACCGCGCCGGCGGAGCTGGCGCCCAGCTCGCCAGGCAGCACGCCGAGCGCGCCGGGCGGAAGGCGGCCGCAGCCGTGGCTACCGGAGGAGTGGGCGGCGCCGCAGCCGGAAGCGGCGCGGGAGCCGCTCCGCAGGGGCCGGACTCCATCCCCGGCGGAGGCTTCCCCGGCGACGTCGCCCCCACCTCGTCCGGCGGAGACCAGGACGGTTCCCAGAGCGGAGGCTCGGGCCTCTCGCCCGGCGGTGACGCCGTCAAGTCCGGCCTGGAAAAGGCCGTCCAGCCGCCGCCGACCAGCGTCACCGACGACACCAGCGGCCAGATGGGCGGCAGCCCGGGAGCGAGTGGCCCCGGACAGGGCGCCGCAGCAGGCCAGACCGGCGGATGGCAGTCCGGCCCGCCGACCACGACGCCGCCCCAGGGCGCTCCGCCGTCCGGCACGCAGAACTTCGGCACGAGCGGGTCGGTCTCGCCGCCGCCCTCCCCGACCGGCCTCTGACCACCTGCCCGATTTCTGGGGGCGGGAGGTTTCTCACCTCCCGCCCCCAGCCCCGCACCCCAGGACCACCTCTTGTCCGATCTCGCCATCGCTCCCGTCACGGTGAAGTTCCCGCACAGGAGCCGCCGCGGCATCCTGCTCGGGCTCACCCTTCCCCAACTCGGCCTCGTCTCCTCGGCCCTGGCGTTGTTGCTGGTGACGGTCGTCTCCACCGGGCTGCTCGGCGCCCTCGCTCTGACTCCACTCTGGGCGGCGGTCGCCACCCTGGTCGCGGTCCGCCGACATGGGCGGTCCCTGATCGACTGGGCCCCGATCGTCGCCCGCTACGCACATCGCCGCCGCACCGGGCAGGCCCTGTGGCTCGCCAGGCCCGTCACCCGACCCCGGCAGGATGGCGTCCTCCACCTGCCCGGCACCGCCGCCTCCCTCAGGGTCGTCACCCCCGGCGACTCCGCCAGCCAGGCAGCGGCCGTCCACGACCCGCACCAGCAGACCCTCACCGCAATCGCCCGCGTCTCCGGCAGGGCCTTCGTCCTGCTCGACCCGGCCGCACAGAACCACAACGTGAACGGCTGGGGCCGTGCGCTCGCCGGCACCGCCCGCACGGGGCACGTCGCAACCGTGCAGGTCCTGGAGCGCACCGTTCCCGACTCCGGCGACACCCTCGCCCGGCACTGGTCCCAGCACGGGCACCCGGAAACACAGGTCGCCGGACAGGTCTACTCCGAACTCGTCGCCGCCGCCGGCCCTGCCGCAGCCCCCCACGAGACGTACATCGCGGTCTCCCTCGACCTCAAGGCGGCCCGACGCTTGATATCTCAGGCGGGCGGCGGGCTGCCCGGAGCCTTCACCGTCATGGAACAGACGACCGCCAGCGTCGCCCAGGCTGCCCGGAACGCCGGGCTGATGATCACCGGGTGGTTGAGTGCCCGGGAGATTGCCGCTGTCATCCGCACCGCCTACGACCCCAAGGCGCTCTCCGCCTTGCAGCAGTGGTCCGAGACCGGCCGTGCGGAAGCCGACCCTGCGGCCGCCGGGCCCGTGGTTCAGGTCGAAGAGCACGACCGGGTTGGCACGGACAGCGCGCGGCACGCGACCTACTGGGTGGAGAACTGGCCAAGGACCGAGATGGGTGCCGGGTTCCTGCACGGCCTCATGTTCACGGCCGGTGTCCGTCGCAGTCTCTCCCTTATATACGTGCCCCAGGGTCTTGAGTCCGCGCTGCGCGACGTCCAGCGCCGCAAGGCGGCGATCGTCTCGGATGCCAGCGAGCGCGCCCGGCGCGGCCAGGTCGACAACGAAGAGGACTCCGTCGAGTACGCCGACGTCAAACAGCGTGAACGCCAACTCATCGCCGGGCACGCCGATGTCTCTCTGACCGGGCTGGTCACCGTCACCGCCGAGACCGATGCCCTCCTCGACGCCGCCTGCGCACAGATCGAGACCGCCGCTGTCACCGCCGGCGTCGACCTGCGTCGCCTCATCTTCCAGCAGCCCGATGCCTTCACCGTCGCGGCGCTCCCCCTTGCTCGCACCACCCTGTAACGAAAGAAGGAGACCTTCATGGGTACGTGGGCCACCGGTCCCTTCAGCAACGACCGCGCAGCGGACTACGCCTTGCTCCTCGACCGGACGGCCCCCGAGGCACGCGAGGCCGTCCTCCGCCGCACCCTCTCCCGCCCCGCTGACGCCGTGATCGAAGACTGGGAAGAGACGGTGGCCGCCGCGGCGGTGGTCGCCGCGCAGTGCCGCGGCGGCAAGCCGCTCGACACCGGGTACAGCCCACAGTCGCCCGTGCCTCCGCTCCCCTCGGATCTACGCGAGTTGGCGACTGCGGCCCTCGTTGCCGTCCATGGTTCCCGATCCCTGGCCGAAAGCTGGGTCAGCCAGCTGAGCCTCAACCGTTGGCGCACAAATCTCACACAGTTGTACTCCGTACTGACCACGGCCTCGGCACGGCCGCCCCAGCAGCCTCCGGACGAGAATCCCGCTCTTCGCTCCCTGCAGAAGCCTCCCGGCCCGCCGGGTCCGCCGGCCACAGGCCCTCGCCACCGCTGAACTCACCGCTCCAGCAAGGACCTTCTTGACCTCACACGCTGCGCTCGAAGCGCACCCCTATCTGCGCGCCGCCACCGCTGGCATCCGTCACCACACCCGGAGCCTGTCCACCGAGGACCGGCCCGTCGACCGCGTCCACCTTGACGTGTTGCACGCCCACCTGACCGGGCTGCACCAGCTCCTCGACCAACTCGCCGAAGCCACCCGGCCCCCGCACCCCGCGGCCGGGCGGCATCTGGCCGCCGCACACACCCGGTTGTGGCAGACCACCACCGAGATCCACGCGGCCTTTCACCTCCTGCCGACGGCCTCGACCAGCTCCACCGAGTGTCGCCCCGAGCAGCTCCCCGAGGGACCGCCGGTTCTTACGATCTGCCAGCGCCACCTTGCCGCAGGACACATCGTCCGGCGCAAGACCACTCCCACCGATCTCAAGAGCCCGCCGCACATCACCGCATGCGTGCGATGAGCACCACCCGCCGAAACGAGAGCATCCGATTGAGCCACCGGCTCGCCCGCGGACGTCGCGCCTCCGCGTCCCCGCTGTTCACTCCTCACGGTACCGACCGGACCAGCCGCAAGGCCGCCCGCCGCCAGCTCGCCGAAGCCTCGGCCAAAGCCCGTGCCGAAGCAACCGCCCAGCCGGCGGGTACCGCACGGGCCGAACAGGAGACACCCGCGCCTCTCTACCCGTCCGGCGGACGGCCCGGGCCCAGCTCCGCACGCGGGAATCGCCTGAAGCTCCCCGCCCACCGCATGACGACCGCCGTCGCGGCCGGCGCGTACCCTTTCCTCGCCGAGGGCGGGCTTGGTGCCGACGGCATCTACATCGGCCGCGACGTCCACGCCGAAGCTTCCTTCGTCTTCGACCCGTTCGCCCTGTACGGCAAGATCGAGGGCTTCACCAACCCCAACGTCTTGCTGGCCGGCGTCATCGGACAGGGCAAGTCCGCGCTCGCGAAGGCAATCGCTTTGCGCTCCGTCGCCTTCGGGTATCGGGTCTACGTCCCGTGCGATCCCAAGGGCGAGTGGACCCCCGTGGCGCAGGCGCTGGGGGGCATGTCCGTGGCCCTCGGCCCCGGACTGCCCGGCAGGCTCAACCCGCTGGACGCCGCGCCACGTCCGGCGAGCGTCTCCGAGGCCGACTGGGTCAGCGAGATCCGCAAGAGGCGCCTTCTCCTTCTCGGCTCCCTGGCACGGACCGTCCTCGGCCGGGACCTGATGCCCATGGAGCACACCGCTCTGGACGTCGCCCTCGACTCGGTCGTCACCCGCGCCGCCGACACCGGCCGTACGCCTCTGCTCGGTGATGTCGCCGCCGCTCTCAACAACTACGAGCAGCTCGAAGAGGCCGCCGGGATGATGTCGGGACGGCTCGGAGAGGCGGCCCGCGACCTCGCCCACGCGATGCGCCGACTGGTCCACGGCGACTTGGCCGGCATGTTCGACGCGCCCTCCACCGTGCGCTTCGATCCCAGCGCGCCGATGCTCACGATCGACCTGTCCCGGCTCGGCGGCTCCGGGGACGACAGCGCGCTCGTCCTCGCCATGACCTGCGCCTCCGCCTGGATGGAGTCCGCCCTGACCGACCCACGGGGAGGTCGGCGGTGGATTGTGTACGACGAGGCGTGGCGCCTGATGCGCCACCCCGGCCTCCTGCGACGCATGCAGTCTCAGTGGAAGCTGAGCCGCGGCCTCGGCATCGCCAACCTCATGGTCATCCACCGGCTCAGCGACCTGCTCACCGCCGGCGACGCCGGATCACAGGGCCGCGCCCTCGCCGAGGGCCTCCTCGCCGACTGCTCCACCCGCATCATCTACCGCCAGGAGTCCGACCAACTCCACGCCGCAGCGTCTCTGTTGGGCCTGACCTCGGTGGAGACGGACGCCATATCCCACCTCAACCGCGGCAGAGGATTGTGGAAGGTCGCCAGCCGGTCGTTCATCGTGCAACACCAGCTCCACACAAGCGAATTGTCGCTGTTCGATACAGATGCCCGTATGCACTGAGAACCCCGTGAGTTCACGAACACCGACAGTTCTGATCCCACGAACCCAAGGAGTCCCCTGAAACGCCCCGCCCACTACAGCGACGCCGACTGGGCCGACTACCAGCAGTGCCAAGTCGAGCACGACGACCTCATGGACCAGGTCGCCGATCGAGAGGCCCAGCTGGAAAGCGGCCTGATCGACACGTATGACGAGTACGACTTTGACTTCAGCTCTCCTGTACACCCGGCGCAGCAACCCCGTCCGGGGGCCGGGCCCGCCGTCGTGTCTCGGCGCTGCCTCGCCCAGGCGCGGCCGTGGCCGCTGACGGCAAGAACGCCATGACTGCCTTCCACGACGGCACGCGCCACGCACCTGCCGACGCCGTGCCGATGGCACCGCTCCCCGACCACGGCAATGTGAACTCCACTTGGTGGCAGGCGCTATGGGACCGCCATGCGCACATCACCACGCCGCTGCGCCGGCGCGGGCTGCAGTGCGACATCGAGTTCGGTCTGAGCGCGTACATGGTGTGCGTCGCGCTCCCCGACGACAGCTACCTGATCGTTTCCCCGCCCCAGGAGCCACCTTCCAGCCGTCCGCCGGGGGACCCGGAGGGGTGGACCGTTACCCGCCAACACCCCTGCGACCACGAGCTGTTCGAGTTTATCTACGACTCGGTCCCTTCGGCCGACCCTGGCGCCCCCGAGCGGCCCGAAGTACGCAACGGCGGCAGTGCCTCACACCTGATCGAGGCCATTGATCAGCGGCTCGCCCAACTCGGGCTGCTCCACGTATCTCCTTCGCCTACCGGAAGCCCGCTGGTGTATACAGCCCCGCGGTCCCCCGCACCAGAGCCCCTGGACCTTTTCAACGTTGCCCAGGACGGCACACTGCACGACTCCGACATCATTGCCGCGAGCGAGACCGCAGGCCCGTCCGCTGGCTCCGCCGCCCGCACGGACCGCACCACCACGTACGTCTACGGCGATGCGCTGCTCGCCCTCACCGACCGGCTCAACGGAACCGAGTCGTACGCGGAGACTGCCGCGCTGCTGGGCCAGGTCCTGGAGCCGACCCACGGCCTGCTGGAGCGGCTCGGGGAGTTCTTCGAAGCGGCGGGCGAGAAAGCCAAGGAAGCCGAGCAGGACGAGGGTTTCGACCTGTCGTACGACCTCGCCGACGCGGCTGCCGAGATGCGAAATCTCGGGGAGGTGCTGCACGTGGCCGAGGACCGGATGCGAACTCTCACCGCACCCCCGCAGTCACACCGGCCAGCAGCGTCCCCGACTCACGCGTCACGTCTGCCCGTGCCCGCCCTTGCTCAAGCTCGCCCGCAGCACACACGCTGACACTGCCGGCACACCCACGGGAGCCCATGCCCACGCCACGCACCGACCTGTCCACCTTTGCCAGCGGCCTGGCCGACCGCCTGCCCGGCACCTGGACCAGTACGTACCATCGCCACGCCGCGTACAGGGACCAGTTCCCCACGGCCGGCCAGCTCTGGGATGTCGGCCACGTTCAGCACGTCGTCGGCACGTACGTCCTCCGCCACGACGCCGTCCTTCACGGCCCCAAAAGCCAGCGTCTCTACATCTGCGACCGGCCGCAGTACCCTCGCCAGTTCGTCGTCGCTCCGCTCGAACCTGCCGACGACAACATCAGACCCCACCACTTCGGCGGTGTCGAGGAACCCAACGGCATCGCGGTCCCCAACGGCCCCGTACGCGCCGCGGCCCACGTCATCCGCCGGCTACTTCCCCGCTACGAGCAAGCCCTGCACGAGGTGCGTCACAACGCGGCAGACCAGCCCGACCCCCCGCACCGGCCCGCCCCACCACAGGTCGACCAGGTCCTCACTCTGACCTATTACGCCGACGGAGCCCTCGGGGCGCCGTACGCGAGCGTGCCACCGGACGCCCGCGTGACGCTGTACGCCCACGGCTTTCAGTACCACCCCGATCAGGCAGCTTTCCTCCTGCACTCCGCGTACGGCGAGGGCGGCCGCGCGCTTCGCGTTCAAGCCGTGGCCCAGAAGCTCGCGACCCAGGGCATCGGTGTGAATCTCCGCCGCCACACCGCAGCGGGCGCCACTTCGCCTCCCACCACAACTGCGCGGCCGGCATCCCCCTCGCCCAGTAGCGCTTCCGTGGCCGCCCGCCACCGGTAGACCAACAGGCTTTCGCGACTTCGTCATCCCGTACAGCAAGAGGAGTCTTTATCCCTCCCGCTCGCCGCACCCTGCAACTGATCACCGCCACCCTCTGCATCGCTCTGGCCGCCACCGCCTGCACCAGAGACAGCGACAACCCCGACGCCGCCAGGAAGAAGCGCTCTCCCAGCACCGCTACACCGCCGAAGCCGACTCCGGCCCTCACTCCGGCAGAGGCCCGCGACGCCATCAGCCGCTACTCGAAGACAAACAACCTCGCGAACACCAAGCGGGACCGCGCACTCCTCGACACCATCGAAGGCGGACCGCGGTACGCGATGTCGCTGGCCGACCTCAAGGAGGACGAAGTCCAGCCGAAGGCGGACCGCGAGCCGTACCGACCGTGGTCATATGACCTGGCCGGGACAGACCTCTACATTCCCCGTTTGAAGGACGGGTCACAGCGGTGGTTCGCCGCCGTCACCCGAACCGGCAGCCAGGAGCAGCACGCCCGCATCCTGATCATGGCCGAGAACCCGAAGGCGAAGACGTGGGAGATGGTCTCCACTGTCGATGTCGACGAACCGGAGAAGCTCCCGAACGTCGTGCTCGACAAGGACGGATACGCCACTGCCTTCAACGCGTTCTCCACGCCGGTCACGGAGCTGCGCTCTGCCGTAGGCGACAACTTCGCCACGGGAGGCAAGGAGACGGGAAAGAGCGTCTTCGCCCCGACCGAGACCTCCCGACGGCAGATCAGGGTGCATGACGAAACCGTCCGGAAGTTCGGCCCGCGCGGCACCACCCGATTCGCTGTGGCCGAGACGGAGTTCGCTGATTCCTACGCGCTGAAAACGACCACGGGTGCGCTCGTCATGTTCTCCCACACGCACACCCAGCACGACGTCGTCACCGCCTCGGGACTGCGCATCGTCCCGGAAAAGCAAGACCGCGCCTGGCTTGGCACCAGCCCGAGCCCGGCCTTCACCTACACGTTCACCTGCTCGGATGTCGCTGCCGTCCCCAGCACGCCGGATCCGTCGAGCCTCCTCGGCTACGGCTGCCGCCGCACCGACGCCGAGGCGACCGGTCAGAGCACCGCCGCGGGGCGGTGAGGCCCGCCCTGGAGCATGTCGGCAGTCATTGCCCATCGTTCGTGGTCCAGCCACGCACCGTTGATGTGCTGGAAGCTCCGGGCCCGCCTCGCCTTCGCCCAACACCCCACCGCTTTCCCGCCTCCGCCGATAGGAGATCCGCCGTGCCCGACACACCAGCAGACGAGCCGTTCATGACGATCCGGCACACCATCACCGGCGAGATCACCACCACCGGCTACAACGCCGCCGCCCGGCGGATCCTGCTCCAGGACGGCTTCGAAGAGACGCCAGGCTGCGCCTGCCGAGCGACGGAACCCGGTGCGGAGCGGACGCACGGGCCTGCTCGCCAGCCAGCAAACTGCTCGTCGCCGGCCATCCCCTGCACCTGGACCGAGCCCTCGGTCGGCCGGTGAGCGCCGACGGTACGCCCCGGTTGGCCCGGTCGCCGATGTCGGCACAGTCCGTGATCCCTCCGAGAACGGCCAGCCTCCCCAGCGCATCGCCAACCCCGCCCGCACACAAACCTGTTGAAGGACCCTCGTTGTGACCACACCCGGACCGCCTACCAGTTCAGCGCGCACCAAGGGCGGCGAGCTGCGGGCCAAGGTGGCCCGACTGCTGGCCGACCGGCCGGCAGATGCGCTCACCATCGGGGGCATGGCCAGGCAGCTGGGCCACTCCCACGGCGCCGTCCGTAACGCCGCCCTCACCCTGGTGCGACGCGGCGAGGCCGACCAAGGCGGAAGCGGACAGCCGGAGTTCCGTGCGAATGCGAAGACTGCCGCAGCCGCGCAGACCGCTGTGATCAGCCCACCGGGCACCCACTCTCCCCGCGCTCAGGCGGCCACGGCCCGCACGACCATTCCCGCCGCAGCCACGCCGAAGCAGACCGGCCCGATCCGCCGCGCGGGGGGCCAGCTCTACCACCCCCGGGAGCTGGCCGATCTGCCCGATGTCGAAGCGCTGAACCGTCTACGCGACGCCGACGTGCCGGTGCTGCTCTACGGCCCTCCGGGCACCGGCAAGACGTCGCTGGTGGAGGCGGCGTTCCCGGACCTGCTCACCGTCGCCGGTGACGGCGACACCACGGTCGGCGACTTGATCGGCGAGTACACACAGGCTGACAGCGGAGGTTACGTCTTCCAGTACGGTCCGCTGGTCACCGCGATGACCGAGGGCCGCGCCCTGCTGATCGACGATGCCACCCTGATCTCGCCGAAGGTCCTGGCGGCGCTGTATCCCGCGATGGACGGGCGCAAGCAGATCCAGGTCAAGGCCCACAAGGGCGAGACCATCAAGGCCGAGCCGGGCTTCTACGTGGTGGCGGGCCACAATCCCGGCGTCCACGGCGCGGTGTTGACGGAGGCGCTGTCGTCCCGGTTCAGCGTGCAGATCCAGATCGGCACGGACTACGACCTCGCCAAGGCGCTGAGGATCGACGCCCGGGTCGTCCGGGTCGCCCGGCACCTGGCCCACCAGGTCGAACTCGGCGAGCTGGGCTGGGCCCCGCAGCTACGGGAACTGCTCAGCTACCAGAAGACCGAGGCCGTCCTCGGCACCAAAGCCGCGCTCGCGAACCTCGTCGGCATCGCCCCTGAAGAGGACCGCGACGCCGTGGCCGCCGCCATCATCAAGACTGTCGGCGTCACGAAGATCGCGCCCCTCACCCTCGGCAAGCAGCTTCCCGCCTCGGCCGTCAGGCAGCCCCCGGGCAGCACCGTCTCCGCACACCGGGGCCGCTCGCGATGAGCGCCCACCACCACGTCCAGTCCCCCGCCATCACGCCGGACCTCGACGCCGATCTCGCGCGCTGGGACGACGACGGCGCCCCGCCAGCGCAACCCCGTTCCTCCCCAGCCGCGTGGCTGCGCGTGGGAGCCGAACTCGGCGACCGGCTGGTCGACCTCTCCGGCCGCCAGGACCTCCTCGTCACCTGCCGCCCCGGCACGCGCAGCGGCGCACCGGCCGCCTATTTCCCCACGCTGGGCGAGGTCGAGTTCGACGCCCGGCTGCTCGCCCCGCTCCAGCCCCATGAGGTCAATCCGCGGATCGTGGGCGACGAGGAGCGGTACCCCGCCGCCTGGGGAGTGTTCATCCACGAGGCCGCGCACGCGGCCCACTCCGTCTGGACGGAGCCTGCCGGAGCGGACCCCCGTGTCGTCGAGGCCGCGCTCCTGCTGGAGGAGAGCCGTGTCGAAGGCGCACACCTGATCACGCGGCCCACGGACCGCACGTACCTGCGCACCAGTGCCCGCACCCTGGTCATGCCCGACATCGCCCACCCCACCCTTCAGGGCATCGAGCACGCCGCCGGCGTGGCGGCCCTGATCCTCGGCCGCCGTGACGTCGGCATCCTGGACGCCGGCGAGACCCGGGCCGTCGCCGATCTGTGCGAACGGGTGCTGGGCGCAGACCTGTTGGCCACCCTCACCCGCATCTGGACCGCAGCCCATCAGTGCGCCGACCACGACGCCACGACCATGCTCGCGCACGCTCAAGAATGGTGCGACGCTCTGGACGCCGCGGCCCCCGCCCTGCCCGTGCCGGAGAACCTCACCGATCTGCTGTCCGGCGCCGTGGGGGTCGTCATGGACAGCACGGCCGCCACCGACGCCGCCGACCTCGCGGCACAGGCCGCAGCGACCAACGCCATGGCCGCGCAGTCCAAGGTGAAGGCCAACGACCGCGCCCAGCGGGCCGACCAGCGACGCAAAGCCGCCGCCACCGCCAAGTCGGTCTTCAACACCCGCGGCACCACCGTCAACCCCGACGGCACACCGGCGCCCTACGGCAACCCGGTCACCGGCACCCGCAGGCCCACCGCCGCCGAGCAGAGTGCCGCCGCGCGCCTGAGCCGCGCCCTGCGTGCCGCCGCCTACCGCGAGCGGACCGAGGAGCGGACCACCAGCCCCACCCCGCCCGGCCGCCTCAACATGCGCCAGGCCCTCGCCCGGGACGCCCAGCGCGCCGCCGGGTCGGTCCCCACCGCGGAACCGTTCACCCACACCCGCCGCCGCAGCTCGCCCACCCCACCGCTGCGTGTGGGGATCGCCGTCGACGTCTCCGGCTCCATGCGGGCCGCCTGCAAGCCCGTCGCGTCCGCCGCCTGGATCGTGGCACGCGCAGCAGCCCTGACCGACCCCGACTCCCTCACCGCCACCATCGCCTACGACCACGATCTGACCGCCCTGACCCGGCCCACCCACCGGGCACCCGAGCGCGTGACGGAGTTCAACGCCAACGGCGGCGCCCACAACCTCGGCGACGCCATCGACGCACTCGACCACGGCCTCGAACTCAGCCGCCCCGGCGCCGGCCGCCTCCTCGTGATCGTCACCGACGCCGTCTACACCCCCAGCGAAACCGCTCAAGCCGTCACCCGCGTCAAGCAGCTCACGACCGCCGGCTGCGCCGTGCTCCAGCTCACCCTCACTGCGGAGTCACTCCACTTGCCGGGGACCACCTTGCTGCACCTGACCCAGCCCTCCAGCGCTCCCGCCGCCATCGCCACGGCGGCCACAAACGCCATCCGCAGGACACGCTGAGACAACGCAGAAGGCGGAAGCGTCCCCGAGACCACCGCCAAGCACTCCAGACCACCTCCGTCCGCCGCATGAATCGTGCATCTGATGCACGACCCTCCGCAGCGACGCAGGCCACCACGCCAACCGCTAACGAAAGGCACTCGATATGAAGCCCCAGACCAGCAGCCCGACCTCGAACGTAACGCCCACCAAACGGAATTCCCCGGGGGTCCGTACGCAGTGGACCGTCGAGCACCCTTGTGGCCACTCGATCGTCCATGATCTGTCCGACCGCCCCGCCGACCGCCGAGCCAGCTTCGCGCGCTGGCTCGCGGGGAGGGATTGCACCGACTGCTGGAAGGCGTCGCGCGACGCCGACACGAAGTCGAAGGAAGAGTGGCTCGCCGCCCGTCGCGCCGAGGAGCAGCAGGCCGCCGCCGAGTGGGCCAAAAAGTTCGACATGCCCCCGCTGGAGGGTCCCGAGCGAGCCCTGGAGTGGGGCGAACGGTCCCGCCACCAACTGATGACAGCCGCGCACTCCGCACTCGTCGTCGAAGGCACCTGGGACGAGGCGGACTGGGCGGAACTGGAGGAGAAGGCCCGCACGGTCACACGGGCAGGTTGGTGGATCGACCAGAGGGACGCGGAGGGCTCTGACCTGCCCGAACTCCTCGACGCCGCCACCGAGCAGGACCGCGGGACGGAGAACCCGTTCCGCTAACCCTTAACCGAGGACGGCCTCAAGGCCGTACTGAAATGCTTCATCGTCACGCGAACGGCCGAGGGCGTCCATCGCCCGACCGGCAGCTCCTCGGAGCCGGCCGCAGGCTCAGCTCCGTGCGGGTAAAAGGGCCGAACCTCCAGAAAGGCTGGGCCACTTGGCGGTCCTTAACGGGTACGCATCCCGACACAGATACGCGTATGACACACAGGTGTACCCAATCAGCAATTGCAGCCCCGCCACTCGAATAGCCCACCATTGAAACATCGACATTGCAATCACGGCCAACAAAGTGCAGTGGACTCGAAATGATTGATCCACAGAATTGACGACAGTAAACAATAGACCCATTCGTGGTCGGTCAAAGAATGGTAGCGACAGGAATGTGAATGGTAGACTCTTAAATGTCATTCACAAAGGAGACGGGACCTGCGCCGCCAGCAAGCAACAGCAGGCCCCGTCCGGGTGGAACGTGGATGCGCGGCGGGGGCCCGTCACACACGGGCTCCCGCCATCACATCCTGGTCAGAGCAGCCACGACTTGATCGCGTACGCAAGCCGCACAACGGCCAGGGCGAGTTGCGTCACGACGACCGCAGTCCTGCACCGGTGCCGTAGGCGTGCCCAGAGGCGACGCCTCGACTTCAATCGCATCGCCCCCTGTGGCGATTCTTGACCAGGATCCTTCATGCCTATACTCCCTTCTCTCGACATGGCGCCAAAAAGGCGCAACGCGCCCTCAATCTACCACCCGATGCGCACCCCAACCGGCCGTCCACATAGCAACACGCAAGGGGCGACGCATATAATTTGACTCCCCCCCCTCCAGGGGAACATTAATGAATAGCGCCGACGCCAACACCGAAATAAATACCAGCTTCAAGGGAGCCATGAAGACGCAGGTCAAACGCCATTTACGCCGTATAGCGCGGGGCGATTGATCCTTGCCGAGTGCACACCACCCCATCACCCAGCCTGAAGTGACCCCGCTCACACCCCTTCGGGGCGCTTGCCGTCTGTACCGGGCGGCTTCTCGGCGATGTCCAGCCATGCCGCTGGCTGGCACGTCCTCGTCGAGAGCTTGGTGGCCGCGCCCGACCAGGCAGGGCAGCTGGCAGGGAGGTTCGCTGGACCACCGGCTTGATGGTGGATGCATCATCAAGACTCGGCAGGCTCTGGCCTGCTCGGATTCCTCGACGCCGCCGAGGCGGCTGACTGCGGGGCAGAGAACCGGTTCCGCTTGCGCGCGCGGAACATAGCCGCAGAACGCCGGTTAGCCAAACCGGCGAACCTCCGGACCATTGATCCTCCCACCGCAACCTCGCTCCGCGTGGAAGGACCCGCATGATCCCGCCGCCCTGGACGCCTCCGCCGAACCCGGCCTTCGCACCGACGCACGACCTGCTCACCCCCGCGCGGGACATCACCCACCAGCACTTCCAAGCCGGCGACCAGGTCGTCGTCCTCAAAGGAGTTGTCAGCGGAGAGTTGTGGGGGGATTCGATGCGCGTCGTCGCCCCGTCCTGGCACACCCCGACCGGCGAAGACGGATGGCGGGTGCGGGACGCCACCGGGGGCGCCCAGTCCTACGTCACCGCCCACCCCCGCTACCTCGTTCACCTGTCGCGCCGCTGCCCGGACTGCCTGATCTATCTGCGCGCCATGGAAGATCATCTCCTCCCGAAGTACGCCGGGCACAACACACTGATCGACTGCGGCTGGTACACCACCACGGCCCTCGGCCAGCTCGTGCACATCGCTGATGCCCGGAGCGGCCGGTGAATCTCCCCGTCCGCCGCCCCGGCCGCGCCCTTGCCCTCCTCAAGGCGAAGGGCCTGGCCACTGCACATCCGGCCGCGCCCTCCTGGCCGATCCGCCTGGCAGAAGATCTGCGCGAACTCGACGCCGACTGGCAGGAATCGGCCGAGGTGTGTGCGGACGCCGCCTGGGCCGCACGTTCAGCCGGGCACGGCGTCCTCAGCCTGCTGAGCCCGGAGCAAGTCACCGCCGCTGGCCCTGATCCGGTGACCACCCGCACCTTCCGGCATCTGTACTTGAGCGCCCTCCGGTTCGATTTTCGCTGCCCCTCTCTCCAAGCTTTCGTCGAACAACTCCCGGACACCGCGCTCAGGTCGCTGGACTGCTACAGCCGCGCCCTGTACGCCTTCGCGCTGCTGGGCCAGTCCCGTCCCGAGGGCCTGACCGTCATGGACGAGGTCCTTGCGGAGGGCGGGGAGCACGCCAAGACCCTGCACGTTCTTCTGCACGGGCTGTGGCTCGGCCAGGACCTGGACCAGGGCGCGGAGCGGCTCCTGTCCCTCAGCACCCGACCGGCCCTCAACACCGGTAGAGATCCGATCGTGTTCTTCCGCGTGGCCGGCGCCCTGCGTCGGCTCGGCCGATACGACGAAGGGCTCGCCGCCATCGACCGGGCCCTGGACCTTCTACCGCCTGGTGACATCGCGGTGCACGCCGATCTGGTGCGCGAGCGCTCCCTGATTTCCGCCGCCCGTGACCTCCACCAACGCCCGCCTCTGCGCGCCTTGGGAGGCACGCCGACGTGATCCCCCGCGTCAACGAACGCACGCACGCTCCGCGCGACCCGCTCAGCGAGGCGCTGGGACGCGCGGTTCCCTTCGAGGGCGGTCTGCCCGAACACGCCGTCGTCGCCTACTGGCCGGGGCTGGATTCCTACACCCTGGACGACGAGCAGGCGACGTGGACAGCCACCCAGTGGGCCGAGCACCTCGAAGGCCCGCTTCTGGAGCATCCGTTCACCACCGGCCCCCAAGGCGGCCGACGAGCAATTTTTCACCTCGATGCCCGGCTCCACCCCGACGATCGGGACCTGTCCGCTGCGGAGTGGGCCGAGGCTGCCCACCGCCTCGCGCGCGCCGCCGGCATCGAGACACCGGGCGACAAGAACGGCTGCCATTGGATCGCCGTCCAGGGCAAACCCGGGCGTCTCGACGTGATAGCCAACCTCGTCCGCCTCGATGGCGCTTGGCAGCGCCAGCCAGCCGACCTCCTGCGACGTCTCTCGGACGAGGCCCGTCGCGTCGAAGAGGACCTGCGCCTCACCCCCGTACCGACCGCCTCCCATCAGCAGGTCAGAGCCCCGGGAGTGCCGACCGCGTCGACGCAGTTCGCCACGGTCCTCGCCCAGCTCGCCGACGAACAGGTCGGTCCGCTGGCCTCAGTGCGCGCCGCTCACCGCATCACCCACCAGCCCGGTGCCGCCGGCCCCGACACCGCGCACCGCCTGGAGCTGATCGCCCGACGCCTCTACGGCATCCAGCAGGACCTCCTCACCACCGCCACCCGCCTGAACTCCCCGTCCCACCCGCGCACAGCCCTCTCGGCACCGCCCACAGCCAAGGCAGCCAGGCGCCAACCCCGTTAGGAAAAAGCTTCTTTGCCCCATGCCGACCGCTTCCTGGTCGTGCGCCGCGATCCGCACTCCGAGGAGGTCCTCGCCCGCGGTGGCGATCCGGAGGCACACAGCATCCTCCAGCGAGCCGGTCTCGTACCCGTCGTCCGCGTCCACGAGACCTACCACCGCGCCCCCGCTCACCTCGTTCCCAACGAGGAAACCCGCATCGCCACCGAAGCAGTCGCCCGGCTTCGATCCGCCGGATACCACGTCGACTGTGACGAGGACTTCGACACCGACGCCCGCCCGCTCAGCTACCTGCCGCTGGGCGCCTCTGTCGCCCATCTCGCCGAGCGCATCCGGACGGCCGGCACTACGGACGAGGCGGCCGACGCTCTCACCGAGCTGACCGCTCCCCACGACGGCGTCCTGGCCGCCCTCGGCGAAGTCCTCAGCGTCGCAGGCGAGTTCCACGAGGGCCTCGGCGAAGCGGCCGACCCTCACATCGCCCGCCGACTGCGCTACCTCGCCGACGAAGTCCTGCACATCATCCGCACCGACCTCTCCGACACCCGCGATGCCCTCGCCGACCGGCATGCCCCGCACCCCGGCCGCAGCACGTGCGCCGAAGAGGTCTCCGCCACCGAACGCGAGCGCTCTGCCGTGTGCGCCTGCCCGCCCCCGCCGCGCATGGTCCCGGCCCCGCCGCCCCCCGTGGCCGCCGGTCTGCGCCGCTGACCCCCACTTCGCCCAAGGACACCAAACACCATGTACGACTATGAAACCGAGCGCCTCGCCTCGTTCGCCGACGTGCTCGCCGGTGAACTCCCGGACACCTGGACCAGCTTCTACCACTCGTCCGAGGACAAGGACGACCTCGTTGAACTGTCCAACCGGGTCTGGGACTTGGACCTCGTCGCCGAGTCCCTCAGCGAGCGTCCGCTCCAGCAGGCAGCCGTCCTGAGCCGCCCGGACGGCGCCCAGCTCGTCGTCCTCGACCGGCACGACGAGCGAGACGGATTCCTCATCGCCGCCGTCGCCCCCCGCTCACTTCCCGACGAGGCATACCGTGGAGTGCACGAGCCCAACGGCATCGCCGTGGCGGACGACCCGTTCCTGAGTGCCGAGCAGGTCGCCGGCGACCTGCTCGCCCGCTATGACACAGCGCTCGCCCAGGTCCGGCACAACGTCATGGGCGGCATTCAGCCTTCCCAGCCGGATCGGGTCGTCCTGACCTGGCAGCAGGACGGCAGTGTCGCCGCCGCGCCCGTCGGGGAAACGGCCGGCGCCGTCCTTGTCGCTCACGGCTTCATCCAGGATCCGCAGACCGGTATCTACCGCCTCAGCGCGGACGACACGAGGGCCCAGGCTCGCGCATTGCGCGAGATCGGCCCGCAGCTCGACGCGCTCGGCATCGGCACGGCGCTCCAGCACCCCGCGGCCCGGACCGCCCCCACCGCCGCCATGCCGCCGGCCCCTGCTGCCTCCCGTAACCCGACCACCAGGGCTCGATGAAGGTCAGAGCCTGGGGCGTCTTGCCCCATCGCATGGACGCCGTGGGCGAAGACCCCGAACCGGTCTCCCAGCTCGGGAACACGGCGGACGCGCTGTTGAGCGCCGCCCACCACATCCTTCTCCCCCGCGATCACGCCACCCGCGTACCGGAGCGGTCGACACCCACGACAACGTCGCCGAACCCCGGGACGCAGGTGTCCGCCCCCGCGTCCCGCCGCCGCTGAACTGGAGAACCGACCATGGCCAATCTGGCCGACGAATACGGCACCGATGTCGAGATCTACATCACCCCTCTGAGTAACACCATCCACGCCGACACCCCCACCGGCGCCCCCTCCGAGCTCCACGACCTACTCGACCAGCTCGGTCTGGAACGCCAAGAAGTCCGCACCGCCGGTCCTGTCTACATCTGGCACGTCGTGCCGGACCATCTCGATGCCTACGAACAGAAGCGCCTGGCGACGCGCGCCATCCCCGCCCTCATCCTGGCCGGGTACGAGGTCAACTGCACCCCCGAAGTCTTCGATGCGGCCGCCTACCAGCAGGTCGTGCACGAGATCCGCGCCAGCAAGCCCCAGCCTCTCGTGCAGCATTCGGCACCGGCCGCCTCCTCGCGCCCCGCACCGCCCCGGCGCACCCCGTGACGCCGCCCGTCCCGCACCGTCCGAACCATCGGAGAACCCCGTAGTACCGCGCACACCCCCACCGATCTCCCACAGCCTCAAGCCCCGCCTGGCCACCGCCTTGTTCCGCCGCTATCTGCGCGCCTGCATCGCCACCGGTCCGGACCGTGCCTCCACACTGGCCGGCGCGCGCCCGGGGGCAGCGAAGCCGCTGGTCCCCGCTCCGCTTGTCGTCCGGCGGCGCCGGTGAAGAGGACGCAGTGGCAGGGCTGGGGGCCGGGCGAGCAGGCCCAGCAGCATTACCTCGTCGAACCCCGGGCCCTCGCAGGCGACGGCGACGTCCGGTACGTCTCCGAATTTCTGCGCGCCTCCGGCTGGCGGGACACGTCGAAAAGGGGCGGCCCCCTCTCCATGGAGAGCCAGGACCGCACGGTCCGGATCGTCTACAACCCCTATGTCCCGCCGGGCGGGTGGACGGTCAACGGCGCCGCGAAGGGGCACCAGGACGAGTGGTGGGCGCACCTCGGCTCGCAGACGCCGGTGGAGATCGTGGCCGGTCTCACGGACGCCCTCACCCGACCCCGTTCCGCGCATGCCCCCAACGTATGGGCGCCGTTTCAAGAGCAGCGCTGGCGTACACCGCCCAACGCCGAGCATGTCACCGCGATCAGCCCCGACGGCAGCGCCTGGATGCAATACCACCAGGCCCCCGGCGGCGAGGCGATGTGGTGGTCGGGGGCGAATGACGGCCAAGGCAACGGCTGGGCCGCCCAGTTCACATCCAGCACGCCGATGCATCTCGTTCAAGCCTTCTCGACCGCGCTCGCCAGCCCCGAGCCCGTGATGCGCCCGCTCGGACGCGTCCCGCGGAGCGCACGGATCCGCACTACGTCCGTCTCGGTGCTGCCCTCCCAACTCGGCGCTTGGCAGCAGGCCCGGATCACCGCCGCCCGCGCTGCCGTCTGGTCCCGGAACAGCGCCCGAACTGGTCGGCCCCACGCCGCAGCCCGACCCCACTTCCCTGTCGATGGCACCCGAACCCGCCGCTGACCCCGACGTCCACCACGCGAGAAACCCGATGCCCGTACTCACCCCGGACACCGTCCGCGCAGCGACCGAGACCGCGTCCCGCCTCACTGACTTCCTGCGCGACACCCCCGACCCCGAAGAGGCGCTCGCCCTCGTCGAGACCCTGCTCGACCAAGACGGGGCCTCCCCGTCCAGCTCGCCAACACGCTGCGGCGCACTCGCCCGCAGTGTGCAGTACCACCCGGACACCCCGCACACCGCGGAGGTCGACCTCTTGATCACCGAACTGCGTACCACTGCGCGAGAACAGGCTGACCAGCACACCGTCCACTACGCCCTGGACGGTGTGCGTCCCCTGTTCGAGGAGAACTCTTCGACCAAGCCGGGGGGCTGCTGGTGTCGCTGAGCGAACGGCAGCTCGCCTCCTTCGCCGACAAGCACGCGTGGCAGATCCCTTTCGACACCAGCCCGCGTCACCTCGCCGGCCACGGAGACGCGCGCCACGTTACTCACGGCCTGGCCGCCGCCGGGTGGGAACGTACATCCGACGCGCTGAGTGCCGAGATCGTTCTGCGCAGCCCTGATCACCGGCACCGCCTCCAGTTCGACCCGCAGTCCGCCACCTCTGCCTGGTGGCGGCTGTGGTCCGCGACCACCGATACCGAGCCGAGCTGGTACGCCGAATTCGGCGAACTCGTGCCCGCCGAGGTTCTCGGCCACCTCACCGACGCCTTGATCGCACCGCCACCCACCGCGCGGCCCAGTCCATTCGAGGTACTGGAGTCGGCGGGATGGCTGCTGGACAAAGCGACCGCGGCTCATTCCGCCGACGGCATGTGTCATGTGGAACAGCGCCCCGCCCGGGACGACGACCGCGTGTCGTCCTGGCTCATCGAGACCCGCCAGCCGGGCTACGGCACACCGAGGGGCCCCCGGATCTGGCACGCGTGGTTCGACAGCAGTACCCCCGAACACCTCGTCGGGGCCTTCATCACCGCACTTGCCAACCCCGCTCCGCTCCAGCGCGCCATGTTCGACCGCACCGCCCACCACAGTGTCGTGCAGAAGCTCAGCCCCCTCACCCCCGAGCAGGTCGTCGAGGCACACACCACTCGGCTCGCCACCATCCGTTCGCAGGTCCGTGCCGCCCGCCGCCAGCAACGGCCCAAGCCCGCCGCGGCCCCGGCGAAGACCGGCATCGTCCCTCCGGCCGCTCGCCGCTGATCCCGAGAGGATCCCTCACCATCTCCCTCGATAAAGCCACTCATCTCACGTTCCTGCAGAACGTCGACGGCTTCGTCCACGACAGCAAGACGATCCTCGACGCCTGGGACGCGTACTCCGACGAGCACACGGGCCTCGACGGCTGGCCACTCGACGACCACGCCTACGGGCTCCGCCAGAGCCAGCGCGACGCCGACACCGCTGCGGCATTCGACAACATCCGCGAAAGCGCCCACCACCTGCTGGCCACAGGCGAGACCCAGCTCGCGAGCCTGCCAGCGAAGGCTGTACAGATCCGCTGGGCATACCAACTCGGCGTTCTGCACACCGCACTCAATCACCTCGACAACCTGCACGAGCAATGGCTGCGCACGCGCGACGCCCTACCCGCCGACGCCCAGCCCGGCACCCCGGCTTTCGACGACGCTCTCGCCGGGCACCACGCCGAATCCTGGAGCTATCTCGACGACTGGGCTACCCACGCCCGTGTCCTCCGTGACATCAATTCAGCAGCACAGCACGAGTCTTCGCCGTCGGCTCCGCCACCCACCGCCATCCCCACGCCCGGCCGGACCAATTCCGTACGGAGATGACCGTGCCCGCTGCACCCGAGACGGTAGAGGTCGAGTTCATCGCGCCGCGTCACCTGGCCGCCGGCGGTGACGCCGCCTGGGCCACCGTTCCCCTTCACCGCGCCTGCGGCTAGAGCTACGCCGACGACCCCCTGATGCCGCGTGTCGTCCTCTCCAGCCCCGACCGGAAGGCCCGCCTGCGGCTGGAGCCGGACCCCGACGGACAGTGGTGGACCCTCTATCACGCTCCGGAGCCGGACCGGCTCGCCTGGTACGCGAGCTTCGGCGCCCGCACGCCTGTCGAACTCATCGCCGCCTTCACCGACGCGCTGACTGACCCGGCCCTGCCGGCGGACGCGTCCTCCGATCCGTTCGCGCCGCTCCAACAGATCGGTTGGGCGCCCGCCTTCGCAGACAACGGCCGCGTGTCGCCCGACGGCACCGCGTACGTCCAGCGGCTGGGCAGTGCGGAAGAACCGGGCACCTGGTTCGTCACCGCCGCACTCGGCCAGGACCGGCCGGTGTGGCAGGCCCGCTTCGGCACGCATACTCCCGCCCGCCTCGTTGCGGCGTTCACCGCTGCGCTCGCCGATCCGCAGCCCGTGCCGCGCTTCGACAGCGGGCGCAGTCTCGCGACCCTCGACCCGAACGTCGTCACGCGTACGGCTACGGACGTCCTCGCCGTGTACGTCGCCGGGGCGCTGGAAGAACGCGTCCACTCCCTCGCTGCCCGACACACCGCCCCGTCGTCGAGCCCAACCCCCTCGCGGCAGCCGCAGACCAAGAACAGCCGCAGCCGCTGACCCCCGTCCCCGCCCAGAAGCACGTAGCCCTTGCCACCCTCCTCGAACAGCTCCACCGACGGGTACGACATCGTCCTGCGCCTCCTCCTGGGAGTGCTCGCGGTCGTCCTGCCCCTGTCCCAACTCGCCTGGCTGTCCGGCAACATCACCTCCTCCCTCACCGGAGCCAGCTGGGCCCCCTACCAGCCGACCACCGCCCTGCTCCACCCCGAACGGTTGTGGCCCGAGGCCGGAAAAGCGTCCCTGCTGATCGGCACCAGAATCGTTCCCGTTCTCCTCCTCTTGGCCCTCGGGGCAGTGGCGGGCGTCCTGTGGGCCCGGTACAAGAACCGCAGCGGCAGCCGGAAGAAGAAGATCACCGACATGGCGAAGGCTCGGGACATCGAGCCGCTGATGGCCAAAGCGATCGCCGAAAAGGCTCGTTCACTGCGCCCGAGCCTGAAAGACGCCAAGCGCATCGACGCGAAGGACACCGGCATCCTGCTCGGTAACCTCCAAGGCAGCCGCGCTGAGGTGCGCATGGGGTTCGAGGATGTCGCTGTCGCGATCATGGCCCCCCGGTCGGGCAAGACCACATCGCTCGCCATCCCCTCCGTTCTCGCCGCGCCCGGCCCGGTCCTCCTGACCTCGAACAAGGCCGCCGGCGACGCCTTCACCACCGCCTACGACGCCCGGGCGGAGGTGGGGCAGGTGTGGACCATGGACCCGCAGCAAATCGCCCACGCTGCCCGCGAGATGTGGTGGAACCCCCTCGCCAGCGCGACGACCCTGGACGGCGCGAATCGGCTGGCCGGGCATTTCCTCGCCGCGAGCGTCGACGCAAGCCAACAGGGCGACTTCTGGTCCAAAGCCGGCAGCAACATCCTCAGCCAGCTGCTCCTGGCCGCGGCGCTCGACGAGCGCCCGATCACCGACATCATGCAGTGGCTCGCCTTCCCGGCCGACCGCGCTCCGCTCGACATCCTGCGCGACCACGGCTTCGCCGCCGTCGCCGCCCAGCTCAAGGGGACCGTGGAAGGGCCGCCCGAGACCCGAGACGGCATCTACGAGACCGCGAGACAGTACGCCGCGGCCCTGCTCAACTCCGAGATCGCGGCGTGGGTGACGCCACATAAGGACATCCCCGAATTCCGGCCGACGCAGTTCGTCACCTCCACCGACACGCTGTTCCTGCTCAGCAAGGACGGCGGCGGCGGAGCCTCCGCGTTGATCGCGGCCTGCGCCGACTCGGTGATGCGCGCCGCGACCGCCCAGGCCGAGCGCGCCGGCGGACGTCTCGACCCGCCGATGCTGGCAATCCTCGACGAGGCGGCCAACGTCTGCAAAATCTCGGACCTTCCGGACCTGTACTCCCACCTCGGTAGCCGCGGCATCATCCCGATCACCATCCTCCAGAGCTACCGACAGGGCCAGAAGGTGTGGGGCGACGCCGGAATGGACGCCATGTGGTCCGCCTCGACGGTGAAGGTGATCGGCAGCGGCATCGATGACCCGGACTTCGCGGACAAGCTCAGCCGTCTGATCGGCGACCACGACGTGGAGACCACGTCCACCTCGCACTCGGAGTCAGGGAAGTCGACCTCTGTCTCGATGCGGCAGGAGCGGATCCTGCCCGCCGACGCCATCCGCGCCCTCCCCAAGGGCACCGCCTTGTGCTTCGCCACCGGTATGCGCGCCGCGATGCTCGACCTTCGCCCGTGGTACCTGGAGCCCGGAGCAGAGGAACTGTCCGCCGCGTCCGCCCGCGCGTCAAAAGCGATCACCGCCCGCGCCATCGCGAAGCACGGCCCGACGCAGGCCGACTTCGGAACGGCCGCATGAGTAAGCCGCACCTGCAACCTGCTGGCCGTCCGCTCCGGCGCCACCCGCAGTCCCGTCCCCGGTGGCGGCACCGGAATAACCACTTCACACCGTGCCCGCTGACCACTACCAGGGATCCGGACGTAACCGGGTGCCAACCCCAGCGATGCGGACGCGCCGCAGGATCCCGCTCCCCGAAACCCCCTGGACAACCGTGTCTTTTGTGACCATCCCCGATGTATTCATCGGGTCCACCGACGACGGGCACACCTTCGTCGTCCTCAACCGCCGCATCCGCGCTGCCGACCAACTGCTGACCGAGGCCGGGTTCCTCGCCCGCGAGCACCTCGGCCGCACGGTCTACCTGCTCCCACCGGGCACTGCCCAAGACGCGCACGAGCGCGCCGAGACTGTGATGGACGGGCTCCTGGCCCACACCTACGACCTTGTCGACCTCTCCTGGACGACGCGCTGGAGCCCCGACACTCCCGTACCCGCAGCCGACCCGGACCTCGGCTTCCAGTTCGCCGACGGCACCGTGACCGCGACAGCCGGGACCGACGCCGCCCGCTCGATCCTGGAACAGCACCACTTCGCCCTCGCGGCAGACGGCTCCTCCTACCGTCCGCCGCCCGGGCTGGACCAGAACGGCCTGCTCCGCGCTGTCACGGCCGCCGAGACGCATGCCTACACCCACGGCCTCAGTGTCCGCTTCGACCTCGGCATCCCGACGCCCGCGGACATCCCCTCCGCACCCCACCGGCGGTCAACTGCCGTCGCCAGCAAGCCTCCCGCTCCTGCGGCTCGCCGTCACACCCGCTGATCCTCGCTGCCCGTCGGCCTCTGCTTCCCTTGGAGTTTCCACACGTCCTCCGACACCCCTACGGCGCATGACCTCGCCCGCGCCCTCGCCGACCAGATCCGCCCTGGCGCCGCGCCGCGTGACGTGATCGTCAGTTTCAGCGTCCGCCGCCAGGCGGCAGCCAAGTACAACCACTACAACCGGGGCGGACCCGTGACGGGCGTGGCCCAGGCGCTGCACGCCGGCCTCTACGGCCTGCCGGCGGACGACGACCCGCTGCCCACCGCCCTCGACGCGCTCCTGCAGGCCACGCACACCGCGAACGCCCCTGAGCAGAAGGCCGCGATCCTGCGGCAAGTCGCCGACCAGCTGCGCAATGCCGCCGAGATCATCCAGCGCTATCAGGAGCGGGCTCAGTGGGACCGGTTCCCCGACGATATCGCTGAACAGCTCCGCGACGCCTATGACCAGGTCCAGCAGGTCGCCACGAACCTCGACCTCGTCGCACCCGCCTTCAGCAGCCGTTCCAGTACGGACGCGCCGACTGGCTCGCGACCGCGCCCCGCTCAAAGCCGAAGCGCCACCACACCCGCGAGCCCGGCTCCACCGGCCGCACACCACCGCTGACCTCACACCTTCCGCACCACCCCGGCCACGCCGATCCCCTCCACGACCAACCCGGCTGCGCGCTCGGCCTGTTCGTCCCCGCCTGCCCGCACACGGCAACCGGCAACGCCGCGACACAACAGCCTCATTGAGGGCGCACCCCCGCCTCCCCAGGACAGACCATTTCAGATCAGCCCCAATTCCGCGCCCTTTCCCTGGGCGCAGGAGTCCAGTCCAGCACCCTCCTCGCCCTTTCAGCCGAGGGAATCCTTCCGACGGTCGACTACGCGATCTTCGCCGACACCGGATGGGAACCCGAAGCTGTTTACGCCCATCTAGACCGTCTGGAACAGGAGATCGCCAAGCCCGCCGGCATTCCTGTTCTCCGTGTCTCGTCCGGCAACATTCGCAGCGACGCCCTGAACCCGGACCACCGGTTCGCATCCATGCCCCTCCACATCCTGAACAAGGACGGGCGGCCTGGAATGACCCGCAGGCAGTGCACCGGCGAATACAAGATAAAGCCAATAAAGAAGAAGATCCGTGAGCTACTGGGACACCCTTATCCTTCGCGTGTACCCAAGGGAGTGTTCGTCGAGCAGTGGGTGGGGATCTCCACCGATGAGTTCCATCGCGCCAAAGACGCCGATGTGAAATACATGCGTAATCGACATCCGCTTCTTGATCTGGACTGGAGCAGGACGGATTGCGTCCGTTACCTGACCTCTCTCGGACTGGCGGATACGCCGAAATCAAGTTGCCTCGGATGCCCTTTCCATGACAACGCACAGTGGAGGTATATCAGGGACACTTCACCGTCCGAGTGGGCGGACGTTGTCGAATTCGACGCGGCTATCCGGTTGGGAAATGCCCGCGCCAACGCATCCGGCAGCCGACTGCTCGGTGAGGCATTCTTGCACCGTTCCCGTGTCCCACTGAGCCAGGCGCCGATCGACCATGTCACCGCCGCCGAACGGGCCGCCCTCAACATCGAGGCCGACGAAGCCGACGAGCTGGAGAACGGTGTCGTGGACGGCTGCTCGCCCTGGGCATGCCGCGGAGATACGGACGCGCTGACGCAGGACCACTTCGGGCTGGCCACCTGATACTCGATCTCTTCGCGGGACCGGGCGGCTGGAGCAGGGCCCTTGGGGTACTCGGCGTACAGGACATCGGTCTGGAATGGGATGCATGGGCCTGCAAGACCCGTTCTGCCGCTGGGCAGTTGACCATCCGGACCGACGTGTCGATGTATCCGACGTGGCCCTGGGTCGGCCGGACACGCGGGCTGATCGCGAGCCCTCCGTGCCAGGCGTGGAGCATGGCCGGCAAACGCCTGGGCCTGGTGGACCAGCCCCTGGTCCACCAGGCAGTCGAGGACCTCGCCGCCGGACGCGACACCCGCGAACGTCTCCTCGCCTCCTGCCGCGACGAGCGCTCCCTGCTCGCCGCAGAGCCGATGCGCTACCTCCACGCCCTCAACACCGTCGGCGAGCCCGAGTGGGTCGTCATGGAGGAGGTGCCGGACGTTTTGCCGCTGTGGAAGCAGTACGCAGCCGTGCTCCGTCGTTGGGGATTCTCCGTGTGGACGGGCGTCCTGAACGCCGCCGACTACGGAGTACCCCAGACAAGGAGGCGGGCGATCCTGCTCGCCTCGCGGGTCCGCACGGCCCAGCCCCCCGCACCGACGCATGCCCAAGTCGCCGAGCCCGAGACGCTGTTCGGTCCCGGCCGCGCAGGCTGGGTCAGCATGGCCGAGGCCCTGGGGTGGGGTGCCACCGACCGGCCCGTTCCCACCGTCTGCGCCGGCGGCGGGCCCGGCGGCGGCCCCGAACCGTTTCCCTCCGGTTCCCGCAAGGCCCTGTCCGACGCCCGTGAGCGAGGCACTTGGACGCCGCGGCCGGACAGGGTCGCCCCGCAGTCCCGCCGCGAAGAAGCGGCAAGGGAGGCCCGGCAGCGAGCCCGCGAGGAGCGTGCCGGAACTGCTCCGGCACCCACGTTCTCCCCGGAGGCGTACCGCTGGTCCTGGTCTCTGCGGAGCAACAACCAGGCCAACGCCACGGTCCGCGCGCTGTCCGAGCCGGCAGGGACGCTGTTCTTCGGGCACCGCGCCAATGAGTGCACCTGGATCGCCGAACCCGCCGCCGCACAACGTGAGGACGGGGTGTTGGCGCCTGTCCCGGAGCCGATCCGGATCACCGCCCGAGAGGCCGGCATCCTGCAGACCTTCCCGGCGGACTACCCCTGGGCCGGCAACAAGGGCCAAGCCTTCAGCCAGATCGGCAACGCCGTACCCCCGTTGCTCGCGGCCCACCTGCTCGCCCCGCATCTGAGCGTCCCCCTCAATCCCGACGACTTCACCCTGGCAGCTTGATGCCCCGCACCCCCGAGCCCGACCTCGCCTCCATCCCGACGCCGCAACCGGTGTTCCACGTCGAGCAGGCCCTCCTCGGCGCGCTCCTGCTCGAACCGCAGCGCCTCGCCGACGTGACCGGGATCGGCCCCGACGCGTTCTCCACCGCCGCTCACGCGGCCCTGTTCGGCGCGATCCGCTCCCTGCCGGCCCCCGACCCGGTCGAGCACACGAAGAACACGAAGTGGCTCGACGCCGTACTCACCACCGCCCGCGAGCAAGCGCGCGGACTGTCCGCCTCCTACCTGCACAGCCTGATCCAGGTCTGCCCGCGACCCCAACACGCGCCCGTGTACGCCCGGATGATCGAGGCAGAGCACTCCCGGCGCCGTCTGGCCACCGCCGCTCAGCGCCTCACACACACCGCCCGGGACACCTCACTACCGCAGCGCGTGGCCGCCACCCTCCATGAAGCCGATGCCCTCACCACCGTGGTGGACGACATCGCCGCACGCTTCCCTCCCCACGCTGGATCCCTGCCCCGTACCGCCGTTCCTCCGCCGACCGCGCCCCACGACGAGGAAGCGACCGAGGAGGAGCAACTGCTGCTCGCCACCGCGACCGCGTACTCCAGCGGTGTCGAGCAGATGCGGTGGCTGACGCCCGACGACTTCACCCACCCCCTGCACGCCGGGCTCTGGCAGTGCCTGACCACCCTGACCCGGCGCCGGACGCCCGTCGACCCCGTGACCGTCCTGTGGGAAGCGCAGCAACAAAGCCTTCTCGGCACCGGGACCGAGCCGAGAGAACTGCTTGCTCTCCTCGCCGGACCAGTCGGTTCCCCGGAGCACTGGGGTGAGCGCGTTCTGGAGCGTGCCGTCCTCGGTACCGCTCACCACGTCGGCCGGCGCATCGAGGCGTTCGCCAACGACCCCGCCACCACGCCGTACCAGCTCGTCATCGGCAGCCGCCGCGCGCTCGCCGACCTGTCGGCCGTGCGTACCCGATGGCAGCACGCCACCTCCTTCTCACCCGCGCCGGCGAACCGGCCCGGGCTCGCCAGGGCTACGGGCGTGCCCCGGGCCGGCCCGCCGCGGGCCACGGCCCCCTCCGCCGTGCGCAGTTCCCGCTGATCCCACCCGTCGGCGGCCGGACCTCTGCGGTCCGGCCGCCGGCAGAAGAGAGCCACCCTTCGTGACGACACCCTCCATCGACGCGCACGTCCGCCTCGACAACCACCCCACCCACTCCAGTGCAGTGACCGCCGTCCTGACCGGCCCCCAGGCCCACATCGCGCACAGGGCTCTGAAGGCTGACGGCTGGGTCGCGGTCGCCGAGAACACCCTCGTGCTGGTCCGCATCGACAGTGAGGAGCCCTACTGGGCGGAGAAGGCCGTCCAGGCCCTGAACGCCGAAGGCATTACAACCGAGTTCACCCCCGAGCTGCGCGAGGCGATCGACGAGGACTGGACCTGGGTCGACTACCCGATGCCCTGGTGCACCCGCAGCGAGATCCGCGAGGTCTCCGACGAGGCCCAGAAAATCTATGACGACATCCGCCACGGCAATCTCCTCATCCACGCCCACGCGCGGGACAGCCACACCACCGTCGCGGTCGGCACCTACCTCAGCGGCGGAAAGAGCGTCTACCTCCACGGAGAGAATCACCTGCGCCAGATCGCCAGGACATACGACTCACCCGCCCAGGCCCTGGTCGCTTTCGAGGAGTACCACGGCGTCACCATGCGCCCCGGACCGGCTCCTATGACGGACACTGAGCGTGCCGCCGCCCAGGCTCGAACCTCACTCGCCGTACCCGCCGTCGAGCCTCAGCCTCCGCGCCCAGAGCTGGAGACCGTTCCCGCGTACGCCGCCGAGGCCGGCGACCACGACGCGCTCCTGGACACGTTCCTCGACGCACACGGAGACTGGGAGAAGTGGAGGACCTGGTCCGACGAGACCACCCACGCCATCCATGAGTCCCAGACCCTGCGCATCGAGCGCACCCATGAAGCGGTCCCTGGTCAGACCGGCTGGGCGGTGGCCGCCTACGAGACGCCCGTCTCCGAGCGTATGTGGTTTCTCAACGCGAGCGGCGCGACTCCCGCCCCCGTGCTGCAGGGACTGCTGGATCACCTCGCCGACAGCGACGGCTGGGACACCACCCTCGGCACCCCGGTGAACGAAAAGACCGTCACCGCCGCCACGCAGCCCCTTGCCGACGCCGGGTGGGAACACACCGTCGACGGGCGCTGGATCCGCTGGACGTCTCCCGCCGGGGACGCGGGAGTCCAGTTCGATGCCTTCGCCGCCCGGCACCACCCGAACCAGAGCCTTGCCACCTGGACCGTCTGGGCCGGCCCGAGCCTCGACCACCCCACGTGGACCCTCACCGCGTCCCCGCACACCCCCAGCTCACTGCTGGCCGACCTCTCTGAGAACCTCGCCCACGGAACCGGCACCCGCCAAGTGCGGGCCGCAGGCCGCGAACGCGGGACGAGCCTCGGCGCCACACCCTCGGCCATCCCCGTGGCCAAGTTCGGCTCTGCGCCCAGCCGTGCACGCTGATCACCGGTATGTCAGAGCGGCGCAACATAGCGGGGGATCGCCGGTTAGCCAAACCGGCGATCCCCCGCATCATTGATAGTCCACCGCCACGACCTGCCCGTACGTCGAAAGGCACCGCCCAGACGACTACAGCCCCATCGCGGAACGCTCATGGCCAAGGGCCGTCAAGCGATCACGCCGCTGCGTAACTCGCCCGGAACAGATCCTGGGCACGCTCGATGTCCTTCGGCGTGCGGAGCTGCACCTCCAGATCGCCCGTCCCGTGGTGGCCGAGCCCGGTCACGTCCCGGGTGAAGCCGGGAACGAGGTCGACATCCTTCGGGGCGACCTTCAGGTAGACGAGGAGCTTGCTCCGCTGCGGCGGACAGACGCAGGCGAAGTTCCGCAACCGCTGATATGCCCGGTACTGCTTGCGCTGAACTCGGTTCACACCGTCCCCGAGCCCAAGCAACGCCTCGTCGACCGCGTTCGCCAGCTCGACCAGCTCAGTGCTCTGAACACCGGCTGCCGCCCGAGCGACCGCCTGCCGACGCGCCCGCCGCGCTACCGGTGTCGCCCCGCTGACGGACGCCACGGTCTCCAGTCCGAACAGGTCGCTGCCGAAGAGCCGGTAGCGGACCAGGTCGATGCTGCGCCGGTGCTCGCGTACGGCGTGTACGTCGTAGCGCGTGAAGTCGCCCGCGATACAGATCAGGCGCGGTCCGCTCCACAGCACCTGGGCCGCGGCCGTCGCCCCGAGCCGGTCGCGGACCAGGTGCTCGAACTCCGCCCGGTGGTCCATCAGCCACGAGAGGTAAAACAAGCCCTGGTTGATGACGCCGGCGTCGACGCCCCGCTTGTACTCGACGATGACCGGCGACCCGTTCTCATCGATTCCGAGCGAATCGATCCGCCCCGCGTGGACCGGCCCGGTGCCGTACTCGCTCGCCAGGAAACGCACGCCCAGCAGCGCCTCCATGTGCCCTTCGACAAGGCACTGGACATCCGCCTCGACTTCAGCAAGATGCGGCGCGACCTCAGTCACGCCGCTATTCATCGTGTGGAACAGCTTCAGGCCCGACACCTTCCCCTCCTCGGTTCGAAAGGCACCAACGCCGAGCCGGGTCAGGGTATTTCCGCGAGGGGCGTCGAGTGTGTGAGGCAGCGAGCCTACGTCCTCGCGGACGTTGGCCGTCCTCAGCCTCCCCTTGTTGGCCTGCTCCCGGCATTCGAGCTCCGTCAGGGCGGTGTGTTCTGCGTCGCGCTTCGTCGTGATGAACTCGCGCAGCGCCTGTAGTTGTCGAAGCCAAAATCGCCGAGCAACTTCTTCACAGAGGCTCGTCCGCTCTGTGTCTTCTCATGGGCCGTCAGCCGCGACAAATCCTCTTGCGTGACCATACCGCCAGCCGTGCAACCGTCGTCTTCGGGCTTGCTGGTGTCGCCCTCGGGAGAAACTGAGGATCGGCCAGATCGGCCGCCCGTCACGACAGCGCCTGACCGGTTCGAGCGGGTTGGGGAGCGAGGGGCACGTCATGCGTGGACTATCCACAGGTCTCCAGCGCCCCGCGCCTCCGATCAGTGGCGCGAGCGCGGGCTTCTGTCCAGTTCAGACCTGGGGTACCACGCCGAGGCCAGATCACTGTCAGCGCCATCCCGTATCCTGACGGTCGTCGATCGAAGGGGGACCAGTGTCAACTGTCCGCTCTAGCCGCCGCATTGAGAGGGCAGGCGTCAATGCTCTTCGCGCACTCCTTGAAGAAAACGATCACATCGTTCAGGAGATTGACGGAGGTAACGATCACGGCGAGGACATGATCGTGAATTTCACGCGCGGCGGGAAGCGCACAGGCTGCTGGATCGCCATCCAAGTAAAGAGCGGCAAGACATACAAACGCAAAAATGGGTACGCGATTCCCATCGAAGACCACTTCGACGATTGGCGCCAGAGTCGAATCCCAATCATCGGAGTCGTCTATGACATGAAGAAAAGGGAGCTCTTCTGGGTAAACCTGACAGAAAAACTTAAGACTGACGATCAACACCCCGGCTGGGTACAAATATCGAATACGTCACGACTTTCGGAAGAGACAGTTCTTCAGTTCTACACGGATATCGCATTCTACGTCGGGGACACCAGGATGCAGATTCGCGCGGCGACTCAAGAAGATGCGCTAACCGAAGCCGTCCGCGCCAGGCAGGGGCTGGACCCTCTGACAGCACCCAACCCCTTATTCGAAGGATTGGCCGACTTCGCACTACGTCACGAAGAGCGGCTTGAGATCATCGCGAAAGACCTGCGACGCTCTCTCCCACTGGTGGCCTTGGTCACGATTATGACGTGGGAGTGGCCTCGCCAAATACACTTCGCCGAGGGATCTGCGGCTCTAAGTCCGACCCTATGGGTACTCAACCTCTACATCTTTATGTTCTTTATGGCACTGACTATATATTTTGAATTCCGAGCCGGGCGATTCCCCAAAGAAACCTGGAGATGGCTTTCGCTCATCGCGAGCAACTTCCTTTGGATTCCATTCATAGATCCCGATGGAGACCGCGGCTGGTGGGGAACTTCCTGGATCACAGCCGGGATCATCACACCTTTCATCGGAATGATATTGATGTTTGCCGGTTTCGTTCGTTTCGCTCTCGACCGAAAGAAAAACCGACACGCTCAAGACGCTCGATAAGCCGCCAAGTCCCCTCGTTTTTCTTCCACATCCGACGATGGGGACACAAAGCTAAGCTTGTTGTTTAACCAGTTCGCCGGGGTTTGGTGCCGACCTTGTGGTGGGCCGGTCGCTGGCATGTCTCGCTGCCGGTGAGGACTCGTCCCACCTCGTGCCGGGGCGCGGGTCGCCGGTTCTTCGAGCCCGGCAGGCGTCCGGGGCCGGTTGTGATGGGTTTCCGTGCACCGGTCGTCGTGCGGAGGTTCCTGAACCGCGGCAGACGCGGGCCGGGGTTGAGTTTGTGCGGCGGCGTCGGCTTCTCCCACGGTCGGCGGAGGTCGGTGGAGAGTGGTCGGGCGAGGCGGAGCTGGGTGTGGGCGGCGATGATCAACCAGGTCCAGCGGTCGGCGGCGGCCGATAGTCTGCTTGAGCATGCGGAAGGTGTGCTCGATTTCGAACCTTCGCAGGAACGCCTGCCGGCAGCGGTCGACCTCGGCCGGGGTGGCGCCGGTCCGTGACCACCACAGCCAGACCGGCTTGTTCACCGCGCCGGACGGCAGGTACTCGACGGAGCAAGGTCGATGACAGTGCCCTCGATGATGGGCAGCGGGCCGTCGTGGTCGAGCCAGGAGCCCGCTGGGCAACCTGGGACGCAGCCGGTTCCACGCCTGTGCCGTGGCTTTGCCGTAGGGGCGGGTGCCGTTGACCGTGACGGCCTGCTCCTCGCCCCCCGGTTGAAGGGTCGCCGAAAACGAACTCCCCGCCGTGCTTGGGTGGCCGTCCGCCCTTCGGGTTGGCCAGGAGCAACTCTTCCCGCGAGGGCGCCGCGCGGCGCAACACCCGGCCCGACAGAGTCCGGCCCAGAATCTCGACCGGCCGGCCGGACAGCAGATGGGCGATGCGCGGGGCGTCGTATCCGGCGTCCAGCACGATCAGGATCTCCGGGTCGCCTTCGGTCCACTGACCTGCGGTGACGAGCCTATCGCCTACCTCGCGGACCTGGCGGGCAGTGACAGCGGCCAGGTAGGCGCCGGGGGCTTAGTTCTTCGTTAAAGCAGCCTGCGCGGTGACCGTGCGTGAACTGTAGCTCCATCGGCTCAATGTTCCACCGGTCTCCTTGAGCAGGGGATCATCCCTTTGGGCGGATGCGATACCCGGGCGGGCTCGTTCGCGCACTTTGCTAAAGTGGTCTCCCACCAACGGTCCGGACAGCCTGCCGTATGCCCAGGTCGACAGCTTGCTCGTCGGCTAGTTCCGCGAAGTGACGTGCTGAGTCCGGATGGTCTCGCAACGCGGATGCCACGATGCTGGCGGCGTCTCCGTCCAGCCAGCGCAACCAGGGGCGGATCGTGTACTGCGGGTCCCACTGGTTCCAGGACCCATCCCACTTGCACATGGTACGAACGGCCTCGTCTAGCAGGTCCCATTCACTCCGTTCAGCCGCGTAGGCGGATACAGCGTGGAGCCAGGAGATGGCACGCCCTGCCTCACCGAACTGCACTCGCCTCGTGCCGACCCCACCTACATGTGCCGAGAATGCGCGCATGAGTGCATTGGCCTGTTGGGGGTTGCGGGAGAGGGGCGGTGCTGCCAGATCGGGAGGGAGCTGAGTCAGAACGTCCAGATGCAGGTCATAGTCATCTGGATAGTCCGAGATGAGTACGAGCAGTGCGTCGATGGAGGCGGAGTCACCTGCGCAGGCGGCGGCGAGTAGTGGTGCAGCCTGCTCAGCAGGTGGGCCTTGGGGCACACTGAATTCCCGTGCGATCAGAGTGAGCAGTTCTTCGACACTCTGGGGCCTCAGTGTGGGGTCCGGCTGCGTAGCGGCCCTAACAATGCTGCGCCATGGGCCGGCGGGTGGGAGCAAGACCACGTTCGCCTGGGGCGCCTTGCCGGTGAGCGCCCAAGCGATTACTCGTCCAAGGCTGTAGATGTCGCTGGCGTGAGTGGTGGCCTCATGAGGGTCCACGGACAGTTCGGGGGCGGAGAACCCTTCGGTACCGATGTAGTGACCTGTCCGACCGGGCATAGTTGTTTGCCCCCGAGGGCGACGCCCGATTCCCCAGTCAGCGAGGACCCAACGCCCTTGTAGACGGAGGATATTAGAGGGCTTGATATCGCGGTGCACCCAATCCCGCTTGTGTGCTTCTCCCAACACGGATGCCATCGCATAAACCAGGTCGCGCAGCCGCTCAGGGTCTCGGAGTTGTTCGTGATAATCTTCTGCGGTCGCATCAGCCAAAGGCATTACGAACCAAGCACCATCTGGCTCGGCATCAAGCACAGGCATGGCGTGTGGATGGGTGCTCAGTAGGCGGGATATCTCGATCTCGCGCCGCATTCGAGCGGCAGCGAGATTTCGCATGGAGCGGCGGCGCTTGAAGGCTACCTCCGTCTGTGAAGACTTGTGAACGGCGCGAAATACTTGCGCCTGGGCGCCCTCTCCTATCGGCAGTCTGTCGAGCGCATAAGCGCCACGATCTCCGTGCGCATTACGGATTACCTCCTTATAGCGGTAGAGGTCTTTCGAGGTGACTTCAGATAGGGCATATGGTGCGTGTATTGATGTCGCGGTCGAAGTTTTCGCAGACAGTGCCGCGACATACGAGAGTACTCGCGTGACGAGGGCGTCGATGAACCCGTTGACTGGCATGTCTGGACGGGGTTCTTCAAGCGATGGGTTTTCGTCTGTACTTGCAGATACGTAGGCGATCCCATCGTAGAGTCCGTCGCTGCGGAACTGGGCAAATGTTTCGCCCAGTTGCTCCTTATAGGAGGGACCCCAGACGGTTTCCGTGGTGGAACCCCGGGATCTCCGGGTGGGCCTATTCGCTCCTTCACCCTCCTGGATTATGAAGAATAGGCCAAGGTAGGGGCGGAATTTCTCGATGCTCTGACCGTCATGCTGCCTGACAGCAAAGGCATTTCCTGTGAGCTCCTGGATCCGGTTATTGAAATTATTTCCGTAGCCTGGTCCGCTGAGGGATCTAAAGGTGACGGCGGCAAGTGGGATGTCGTCCCTGAATATAGATATGTCCCATGCGGAACGGCCGAGACCATAGGAACCCGGCAATTCTGCAGCCCGGCCGATCCGGATCCACGCTGAGTCAATGCCGCGCGTGGTAAGAGAGTCGACTACGGCTGCCACCAGCGCGCCGTACGGGTTACTCACTCTTACTTGTTGGGTGTCGCGTCTCTCACGCATCACCCAGATAGTTCGGGCTGCTTCCTTAACCAGCTCGGTCATCGCTCCCCGCTCAGCATTGATCGTCACTACTGCCAAGGAGGCTACAGATCAGGTCCGACACGGAGCTGAGCAGTCCGCGTTCGCTGGGTATGGTGACCACGGCAAGCGCACGAGACACGCGTGGCAGAGTCGGGCGAATCGTCTGCACGAGGCCGCTCAACACGGAAGGCGCGGAGGCCCGAACCCGATGGCCCGGGCCTCTCGATTCTCCGCCAGCGCTGACCAGCGTGGCCGCCCGAAACCCTCGGCTCCGGCCCTCAGAACTCCGGCCGGCGCCCCGCTCTTCCGGCCCGTCGCTAGGGTCTGTGAGTAGATCTTGTTCGGTGATGATCACCTGTTGTGGGACGTGGGGATCTGACGAACGGCCAGTGGGCCCGGCTTGAGCCGTTGCTGCCTTCAGGCATCAAGCCGGGCCGCCCGCCGGTGTGGACGCGGCGGCAGTTGATAGACGGCATACGGTGGCGGACGCGTACTGGTGCCCCGTGGCGGGACGTACCGGAACGCTACGGGCCGTGGGACCGGACCTATGACCTGTTCCGGCGCTGACAACGGGACGGCACCTGGGCCCCCGGATCGGGGGCCCAACTCCAGGCCGAGGCGGACGCGGAGGGCCTGATCACCTGGGACATCAACGTCGACTCAGTGGTTTGCCGGGCCCACCAACACGCCGCCGGGGCGGCGAAAAGGGGGATCTCCAGAAGGAGCCGCCCGGCGGAGTCTTCGACGAGCCGGCCGACCACGGACTCGGACGGTCCCGCGGCGGACTGATCAGCAAGTTCCACCTGGCGGTCGAGCAGGGGCAGAAGCCGCTGTCGGTGGTGATCACGGCCGTTCAGCGAGGTGATTCCCCGCAGTTCGAGCCGGTCTTGGAAGCGATCAGGGTGCCGCGGCTGGGCCTCGGGCGGCCGCGTAAGCGACCGGACCGAGTACGGACCGACAGGGCCTACGACTCCCGCAAGAACCGCACCAACCTGCGAAAAAGCGGCATCAAAGCGACGATCCCGGTTCCTGCGGACCGAGTCCGCAACTGGCAGAAACTCGGCTCCCGAGGCGGCCGATCGCCGAAGTTCGACAAGGCCGACTACAAACAGCGGCACGCGGTCGAGTGCGGCATCAATCGGCTCAAGCGCCATCGCTCGGTCGCCACGACATACGACAAACTCGCCGTCCGCTACGAGGCGACTGTGCTGGACGCAGTCCTCAACGAATGGCTGTGACCAGCACTTTCACAACACGCCCTAACGAGCTCGTGCACGGTTAGCGGTGAGACGTCGGTCTCGGATCGTCGATCATGGTTGTGTGGTGGGGAACGTGACGCGCACAGCGATCATCAGCGACCAAAAGATCACGTGCCTGTCGGCAGCTGTGATCGCTGAACTCGTGGCCGAGGTGGGACCGTTGTGGCATGAGCGGCACCAGGCCAGGCTTGCGTCCCGGCCGCGGAAGCGTGCCGTGGGCGCCGGCGCGAAGCACCGCATGGTCTTCATCGACCGGCTCCTGGCCACGCTAGTGCACCTTCGCCACGGGGTCACTCATGACGTGCTGGCATGCTGGTTCGGCGTGGACCGCTCGACTGTCACCCGGGCCATCGGCGAGGTGCGGCCCCTGCTCGCGGAGCGAGGATGCACCATCAGCCCCGGCGTGCGGCTGCGAACCCTGGCCGAGGTTGTTGACCATCTGGGCCAGGCCGGGAAGACCGGCATCATCGACGGCACCGAGATCCGTGTCCGCCGCCCGGCTGTCGGCCGCAAGGACCGGGAAAAGTTCATCTCCGGCAAGAACAAGCAGAACGCCGTGAAGGCCATGGTGTTCACCGACGGGGACGGGCGACTGCTGTTCTGCAGCCCGACCAGACCCGGAAGCTGCGCGGACATCACCCACGCCCGCGAGTTAGGGCTGGTCAAACTCCTGGCCGACGGTCCAGCAGTCGAGATCCTTGCCGATGCCGGCTACCAAGGACTCGGAGCACAGACCGGCGGACGCGTCGTGACACCGCCGCACCGCAAGTTCAAGAAGAATGCCCCGGACTGGTACGAGGAAATGCACGAGCGCCAGCGCAAGGCCCACTCCTCACGCCGCATCCGGGTCGAGCACGGCATCGCCCACCTGAAGAACTGGCGGGCGCTGGCCCGTCACCTCGGCCGTCGCGAGCACATGGACGACACCGTCCAAGCCATCGCCGGCCTGCTGTCCCAGCAGCAAACCGCAGACCGGATCCACGCTTGGCAGACGTGAGCGCCGATGCTCAACCGACGCCTTCGACGTCTCACCGCTAACCGTGCACGAGCTCGTTAGGCGGACCGCGTCCAGAACGCGGACCAGGAGGTGTGCCCCCTCTCCAAGGCGACAACGACCGAGTAGGGCCAGCCCGGCATCATCTGGTGTTTGGCGTTGCCACGACCGTAGGTGTGTCAGAACGAGCGGTCCGGCACGATTCCGGCGTCCGGTCGCAGCCACGGCGAGACGTCCGCCGCCAACCCCAGCCGATCGTCCGCGGCACGGGGCAGCGGGCACCCCGGCTACGGCTCACCGGAGCCGGGCGCGGCCGCGGTTGAGACCGGCGTACAGGGAACCGTGGCCCGGTTAGTTCTTGGGTGCCAGCGCGAGATCCACGAGCAACCGCACCGGCCCGTCGGTGCACAGCACCGCGTCCGTCAGCTCGAACAGGGCGCCCGCGCGGGCGGGGAGGCACCGTAGAAGTCGGTCCGGAACCGCGACAACACAGTCAGGGACTCGACGCGGACAGCGTCATGCAGCGGACTCCCCCTCACGGCCTTAGCGTGATCAAAGCGTCTCGACGACGCACGTGATCGCACTAAGGCCGCACCGGCGTCGCATCACCCGTCAGCGGCCAACGGGCCGCCAACTAGCACTTTAGGGAAGGATGTTAGGCATCAGGCTTACTTCCAGGTGCGTCCGGCGGGGGTCTGACGGGCGACGTATTCACGGGTGAGGGCGTCGCTGGACATGCGGACGAGAGCGATGCGGTAGAGGGCTGAGTTCGCTCCGCGGTCGCCGCCCCGGAAGAGGCGGTGGCGGTTGGTCCTGCCGCTGGAGGCGGGGACGGGTGCGACGCCGCGAAGGATACCTCCGTGCGCAGGCGATCACCGTCCCGTGGGCGTTCAGGGACGCGATCGCCGCAGCGTATCCGGCGGCCGTCGTGGAGAACTCGGCGTCGGCGACATGGTCGCCTCGTTCGGTGATGACACCGACGTAGATCGTGTCCGCGTGGGATTCCACTCCGCCGAACACGCGTCCAGTTTGGTGGCGGGCGTGATCGTCACTGTCATCATGTCAGCTGCTTTCCCGGGTCTGCGGCGACGCCGGCCGGGTGGGTCAGACAGGACATTGGGGGCCTCTGGCCAAGCTCCTATCAGTTCATGTTCCACCTGGCCGGGGCCATGGAGAACGGGTCTCGGCAACCGGACACAACGGTCGCAGGACAGCCCAGCAGGACGTCGGTCAGACCCTGAGTCACGACCACCGGAATCCGCTATGAGTACCAATGTCAGACCCTACCCGTAGCGTTGCGACTCCTACTCGTGGCGGCTGCCGGGAGCACCGATGGACGACGACCTTCAGATTGACATCGACGAAGACCTCTTCCGCAACCCCGTCTATTACGAACGGGCTGGCCGCAACCTCGACCTGGACCGCCCCGACCTTGGCGTCCCGCAAGGCCAAGACCTCCTGAACGTACTCCTGCGCATGAGAAGACGTGTCCCCGTCGAAAAGCGCGGGCTCATCTGCCCCGACTGCCGGGACCTCCGCGGCCGACGCGTCCCCATGTACCTCGTCCAGCGTGACGGCGTATGGCTTGCCTCCCACTACCGGAAACCCGGGGAGAAGCCCATCAGCCACGAGTCCGACGAGCACCTCGCCCGCAAGGAACGCGTCGCGAAGGACTCCGAAGATCACGGCTTTCGGGCCGACATCGAGTCGCAGACCGCCGACGGGCACGCGCGCCTCGATGTACGCATCAGCGGCGCCAATGGCATCGTCCTGGGCTACGAGCCTCAGATGAGCACCCAGACGGCCCGCGGAATGCGTGCACGGGAGGGCTTCCGGCACCGTGGTGGTATTCGGTCGGTCTGGGACTTCGCCGACCCCGATCACGCAGGCATCGGAACCGTCCCTTACGTCCGCACGCCCAACCTGCCGGCCTCCGTCATCCGCGTACAGAAGAACCCCATCGCGGTCCAGGACGGCAACTTCGTCCTGGAGGAGGGCCAGTGCAGCCAAAGCGGCGCGCTCACCCGGTGTCCGGATAAGCTCTACGACCCGGAGAACCCCACCGACGCCGGATACTGCGGGGGCTGGCACCGCGTCCTCATGCCCGCCCATCAGTCGAGCACCTTCACAGGAGAAGGCGGCCTGACCCTCACCCGGTTCATCGTGGAAGCTGCTGCCGGTGAGCGGATCCCGTTCCAGCGGGGCGGCCACCACGGTTGGCTACCCGCACAGCAGTGGCAGCAGTACCTCGAGGCGAACGGGCCTACCCTGCACGACAAGGAGCGCCAGCCATCCGTACGACAGGGGGACCGGCGCGACAGGTGCACCGAGGATCGTCCGGCCTCGGAGGTGCGGGCTGAACCGAAGCAGAGACGTGGCAGCCGCGCGATCGTCCTTGAGTCCCGCCCCCGGGAAACCGAGGCCGCCAGGGTTCCGGTCGACGCGTCGGGTCAAGCGATCCCGCTCTGCCGCTTCGGTTGCGGCCAGCCCGCAAGCCTTCCAGGACCCGAAGGGTTGCCCGAGCACTTCTCGTGCCGCAGGAAGCATGAGGCGTGATCTATCGGCCACCGCTGACCGCCCCTCGCTGCGCCACCTGGCGCCAGAGCCCCCTGCCCGGTTTCGGTGGGGGCGTCGGGTTTTCGCACAGACCATCCGAGCAGGTCAGCGATCAAGTGTCCCTCGTCGTGGCAGTCACCGAGCTCGCTGGTCTCCCTCGTCGATCATCAGGAGCCCACGATCCGCATAGCAGCGGCCAAGTGCCAGTGACTCGACATCCGCGTTCCAACGGCATCGTCGACAACGAGGCATTCGCGGAACCCGCGCTAACGCTCGTCAGGGCGAACCATCGATGTACAGGATCCAGGCCACAACACGCTGCCTCAACCCTCGCTGAAGCCGAAAGGGCGTCCGCCAGCGGTGGGAGCCCTCTGGGACTTTCCTGGGACTTCCGGCCCCATCAGCCTGCACGAGCGTGAAATAGCCGAAAGGACATTCGCACAGGTCAACGACCATCGGCCGCCCATCGTGCCAGGTCACCGCGCTCGATGGTCTCTTCCGCGACATCTGACCGGCGGGGTGTGTGCCCCTTGAGCCTTAGGGGCACAACACCGCAGCATCCCATCTGACCTGCGAATACTTACCTTCCCTTCACTGATCACTGTTGCTTTTCAGTACCTTGTGCAACGCACGTGCAAGATGATCTTGAATGCCTGGCTAGTGTCTCGTTAGTGCTGGCATGGAGTTTTCCGTGGAACAGGCTGCCGAGTTGCGGGAGTTGGTGAGCAGTCGGGATGTGCATGTGGATGTGGCCACGCGGGCCCGGATCGTGCTGTGGTCGGGCGAGGGGCGGCGACGCAAAGAGGGGCGCGGGTGATTGCTCTGACGCGTACGGCGCCGCTGGCCCGCACCGGGCAAGCCGCACCGCAGCGGCACGTTCAAGATTTTCAAGGACCCCGCGTTCGCGGAGAAGGTCGCCGACGTGATCGGCCTCTACCTCGCCCCGCCCGGTGGCGCGGTTGTGCTCTCGATCGACGAGAAGACGTAGATCCAGGCGCTGGACCGAACCCAGCCGGTACTGCCAGTCACCTTCGCGGCCACCGGGAAGCGCACCCACGACTACGTGCGGCACGGCACCACGAACCTGTTCGCCGCACTCAACGTCGGCACCGGCGAAGTGATAGGCGAGTGCAAGCCGAGCCGGAACGGAAAGGGCTTCCTGGCCTTTCCGAAGCAGGCGGTGAAGCCGCATGCAGGGAAGGAGATCCACGTCGTTCTGGACAACCTCTCCACCCACACCACGCCGGAAGTGAAGGCATGGCTGGCCAAGAACTCCCACGTCCACTTTCACTTCACCCCCGTCGGGTCTTCCTGGATCAATCAGATCGAGACCTGGTTCGGAATCCTGACCCGGCAGTCGATGCGCCGAGGCACCTTCGCCAGCGTCAACGTCCTGATCACGCAGATCCGCAACTACATCGACTCCTGGAACTCCGAAGCCAGGCCATTCACTTGGACCGCAACCGCCGACGAGATCCTGACGAAGGTCCACCTCGTCCAGACCAACATCAAGAAGCTCGTCGCAAACAACTCAAAGTGGTGCAAACGGGATCACGAGACACTAGTTCTGTCAGACGCGTACCGCCTTCACTGGGATGCCGAGCAGCGCCTGGCCTTCAACGGCCGCAGCGGCCTCACCGAGCCCCATAGCGACACCCTCACCGCGGCGGGACCTGCGCGAGCGGACGGCGTTCGCCGACCTGCTTCGTAAGTACGTTGGCTGACCCCCGTCGGCCAACTCGTCGGTCCTTGACGTCTGCGCACGTCAAGGGAGAGAAACCCGCCCCGTTCCCGTGACCGCAGGGATAGGGTGACCTTCGGTGATGCTGCAACACGGTGACGCGGTCGCGAGAGGGTGATTCAGAGAACATGGCAGAGGTGCCCACGCAGATCGGCCGCTACGTGGTCGAGCGCGAGCTGGGCTCGGGGGGCATGGGAGAGGTCTACCTGGCCTATTCCCCCGGCGGGGACCCGGTCGCGGTGAAGGTGATTCGACGGGATCGCCTCGACCAGGCCACGCGCGCCCGATTCGAGAAGGAAGCGCTCATCGCGCGCACGGTCGTGGGTACGAACCGAGTGGCACGCTTCCTCGATGCCGATCCGTACGCCGAGCAGCCCTGGATGGCCGTCGAGTACGTCCCAGGACATACGGTTCACGAGCAAGTACAGGGCCGGGGCACGCTCCCTACCCCGCTCGTCGCCAGTCTCGGAGCATTGCTGGCCGAAGGGCTCGAAGCAGTTCATAAGGTGCGCCTGCTCCACCGCGACCTCAAACCGCAGAACGTCATGCTCAGCGAGTACGGTCCGATATTGATCGATTTCGGCCTCGGGGCCTTCGTTGACGCCGACAAGGACAACCTGACGCAGGCCGGGATGATCATTGGCACCATTCGGTGCATACCTCCCGAGCAAGCGCTCGCCCGCACCAAGCCGAAAGAACCTGCCGATGTGTACGGACTCGGCACAGTGCTGCTCTATGCGGCGACCGGTCATTACCCTTACGAGGGCGCGGACTGGCTCGGAATCGCCGCCCAGGTGGCGGACGAGGACCAGTCCCCAAATCTGGCCGGGCTGCCTGATGCCCTCCTCCCGCTGATCACAGCGATGCTGGCGTACGCGCCGGACGACCGTCCCGTGCTGGCCGAGGTGACCCGGCAGTGCGTGGCCCTCGTTGAGGGTGCGGGGCTCTCGGCGGCACAAGCCCGCCATGCACTGGTAAGTGCGACGACCTCCGCCGAGGACAGTGCCCGCGCGACGCGGGACAACGGCCCCTCCTCCTCGGTATGGGAACGCATCGAACAGTTCACGGCCCCGCTCGGCGATACCGGCACTGCGGACGAGGATGACCAGGACAGCCCGCTCGACCGTCCTCTCCCGGTCTCAGAAGGTGCCGGCGCTGAGGCGCCCCCCGATCTCACGCAAGACATCGTGCGGGAAGCCGAGAAAACTCCCGATCCGGAGCCGCCGACCCAGAAGCCGAGGCGAGGTCGGAAGCCGGCCTCCCTGACGGTTTCCGAGGACCTGCGGAAGCGGTACGCGATGCAGTCCGCGCTGTAGGTCGGCTACCAGGCGCATCGTCCGCCGGCGGCAGTGTCAGTGCGCTGCGGTAGAACGGCGGCAGACGATCGAGTCGCCGTACCTCACCTCCGGGTTTCTCCGGAGCGCATGTGAAACAGCAGGATGAACGAATGGAGCGGTACGTGACCAGCGTGACGGAGACCGGCGACGGTCAGGGCGCGTTCGACACGGAGGAAACAGCGGATGAAGCCGTGGAATCCGCCGCTCCCGGCCCCACAGGTACCGCCTCTCTGACCCGCCTGGCCAAGTACGCGCCGGGCGCGCAGGTCCGGGTCCGCGACGAGCAGTGGCTGGTCAAAACCGTTACGCCGGTGGGTGACGAGGACTGGATGGTCGAGGCCACCGGAGTCTCCTCCTTCGTCCGCGGGACCGACGCCGTCTTCTACGACAAGCTCGACCACATCGAGGCCCTCGACCCGAAGAAGACCCTTCTGGTACCGGACGACTCACCGAACCACCGCAAGGCCCGCCTCTACCTGGAGGCGGTCATCCGCAAGACCGCGCTCCCGCAGACCGAGCACGGTCTCGCGCTGGCCGACAACTTCCTCATGGACCAGCAGACCCACCAGCTGCGCCCCGCCGAGCTGGCCTTGTCCAAGGAGAATCCGCAGCCGCGGGTCCTGATCGCCGACGTGGTGGGGCTGGGAAAGACCCTGGAGATCGGCATCCTGCTCGCCGAGCTCATCCGCCGCGGACGCGGCGAGCGCATCCTGGTGGTCACTCCGGCGCACGTCCTGGAACAGTTCCAGCGCGAGTTGTGGACCCGTTTCTCGATCCCGCTGGTCCGCCTGGACTCCACCGGTATCCAGCGCATCCAGCGGGACATCCCGGCCGGTCGCAACCCGTTCGCGTACTTCAAGCGCGCGATCATCTCCGTGGACACCTTGAAGAGCGACGTCTACGCCCATCACCTGGAGAACTCCCACTGGGACGCGGTGGTCATCGACGAGTCGCACAACCTGGTCAACCGCGGCACCAAGAACAACGACCTCGCCCGCGCCCTGGCCGAGCACACCGACGCGCTGATCCTCGCCTCCGCGACTCCACACAACGGTGCGACGGAGTCCTTTGCCGAGCTGATCCGGATGCTGGACAAGACGGCGATCGCGAACACGTCGGAGTACGAAGTGAAGGACCTCGGCCACCTGTACATCCGGCGGACCAAGACCGATCGCGAGGTCCGCGATTCCCTCAAGGGCAAGTGGGCCGACCGCGGCCCGTCCCGGCCGGTGGTCTGCGAGGCCGGGCCGAAGGAGCGGGCGGTCCTGGAAGAGCTCGCCGCGCGATGGACACCGCGCGATCCGGCCGCTTCCTCGGTGTGCGCGGACACGATGGTGGCCTACAACCTGCTGAAGTCGTTCCTGTCCTCGCACCGGGCCTTCCAGGACTCGGTCGTGGCGCGGCGGAAGGTCCTGGAGGCTCCCCTCAAGGTCAGGAGGGGGCAGGACCCGGCGGCCCGCGAGGCCGAACGCCGTATCGAGCGCGAGGCCATCGTGGATCTTGAGCGCCTTGCCGCCGGCATCGGCAACGACGACTCCGCGAAGCTCGAGGCACTGGTCCGCGAGCTGAAGGAGATCGGTGTGGGTCCCGGGTCCGACATGCGGGTCGTGGTCTTCTCGGAGCGCATCCCCACCCTGAAGTGGCTCGCCGAAGCGGTCCCGTCCAGGCTCGGTTTCCGGGCCGGGACCACGCTGGAGGAGTCCGTGGCTGAGTCGAAGCCTTGGCTGGCCTACGGCGGCGCGGTCCAGGTCATGCACGGCGAGGCCAGCAACGAGGACGAGCAGAAGGACATCGTCTCCAAGTTCGGGCTGAAGACCGACCCGGTCCGCGTCCTGTTCACCGGCGATGTCGCCTCCGAAGGCGTCAACCTGCACCAGCAGTGCCACCAGCTGATTCATTACGACCTTCCGTGGTCGCTGATCCGCATCGAGCAGCGCAACGGACGTATCGACCGTTACGGGCAGAGCAAGGCCCCTCAATTCCGGGCCCTGGTCCTCACCGGCGATGTGGAGTGGCGCACGGGTGAGAAGGACGAGCCGCTGTATCTGGACGACCGCCTGGTGGGCTCCAAGCTTCTGGCCCGTGAGGAGGAGGCACACCGGATCGAGGGCTCGGCTGAGGCCGTCACCGGTATCTACCGGGCGAAGGAGGAAGAGGACCGTCTGACGCGAGACTTGATCTCCGGGCGGACGGTCGAGGAATCCATCCAGAAGTCCAGCGGCGGCGCGAAGGCGATGCTCGGCCGGCTGATGAGCAACGTCGGCACCAAGAAGCCGACCGACGACGTGCCCGTTGCCACGGTGCCGAGCCTGTTCGGCGCCGCCGGTTCCACGGCCGCCTACTTCGACGAGGCGTTGCGCCAGACGTACTTCCCCGACAAGCCGGAGAACGTGCTCAAGCTGCGCCGTGAGGACGACGGCACGATCGCCTTCGAACCGCCGCCGGACCTGGTGTACCGGCTGAAGTCGCTGCCCAAGTCGTACCTGACCGACCAGGGCATCCTGCCGACCGCGAAGAAGGAGGGCCGACTGCGGCTCACCTTCGACAAGAGGCTCGCGGCCAGGCGTCTCGAGGTTGCCCGGGAGACCACCGAGAGCCAGTGGCCCAATGTCAGTTACGTGTCGGACGTCCATCCCGTCCTGGACTGGGTGACCGACAAGGCCTTGGCCGCCCTCCGCCACGACCAGGCGTTCGTCCTCGCCTTCGCCCCCGATCTCGAAGCGGCCGGAAAGCTGGACACGCGGCTGCCGGCCGACCTGGCCGGTCCGGTGTATCTGGTCCAGGGCATCCACTCCAATGCCGTGGGCCGCCCCACCGTCGTGGAGTGGATGGCCGTCGTCGGCCTGCCCACCGCACCGCGCGTTCTACGCATCGACGACGCCTTCCTCGCCGCGTGCAATGTCGGCCCGAAGATGCCCGGACGCGCCGCCCCCGCCGACCGCGAGGGGCTCCAGACACTGGTGCCGGCGGCCGTCGACGCGGCGACCGGATTCCTCACCGACCGGGCGGCGGAGTACAAGGAGGCGATCGACGCGGTGCTCGCCCCGTACGAGAAGCGGGTCGCCCGGTGGCAGCAGGACGCCCTGTTCGCCGCCTCGGCCCGCTCGCAGAAGGCCAAGCAGGACGTGAACCTCACGGCGAGCCGTCGCAAGTCCATGATCCGGTCGCTGCGGACCTCCGGAGCGCCGATGCTGCGCCTGCTCGGTGTCCTTGAACCGCTGTCCGCGACGCCTGCTGGCGTCACCGATGTATCCGCCGCGCCTGTTGCCGGAGAGACGATCGCCTGATGAGCACCGACTTCGACTCCTTCTCCAACCGCGGCGAGTACCTGTCCGCGTTCTACTTCGCCGAGCAGCTCGGCGACGGCCTCAAGAAGGGCATCTTCGCCGCCTGGGCTGATCGAGAGAGCGACGAGCACGACACGCGCCCCACGCCGCGCGAGTCGGTGCGGGCACTGCGCTCGACGTACCTGGACGAGAAGTACCGCGGCTTCTTCGCCGAGCAGGCCAAGGCCGACGAGCAGGACGACGAGTACCCGGACGCCGCGGCCTTCGAGGCCCGCCTCAACACCTACGGGGACGAGGAGTGGTGCGAGCGCGTTCAGGACTGGCACCGGCAGGTCCTCGCCGCGCTCGGCTTCCCCTCCGTCTCGGCGGAACCCACCGCACGGACCGTGACCGTACACCGCGCCGGGCGCGAGCACGAGGTGACCGTGGCCTGGCACGGCGACGGCATCGTGGCCCTGGACTGCGGCTGGTCGGCGAGCAACGACACGGCGCTCGACGCCGGCGGGTACGGCCGACTTCTCCACCCGCTGCGGGCGGGCAGCGGTGAGAGTTACGAGACCGGACAGGCGCTCGCCACCTGGTTGTTCCAGAGCGAGCTGGGTGAGGAGGGCGGCGCGGCCCCACGGTTCGTCCTGCTGCTGTGCGGCGGCGTCATCCTCCTTGCCGACCGCCACGCCTGGGGCGAGGGCCGCTACCTCTCCGCCAACCTCGACGCCGCCCTGGAGCGCAACGACCGCCGCCAGCACGGCGAACTCGCCACGATCGCGGGCCTGTTCAGCCACGATGTGCTCACGTCGTCCGAGGACGGCAAACCGCCGGCCATCGACGCGCTGGTCAAGTCCTCCCGCGACAACGCGGTCGGCGTCTCCGGAGAGCTGCGCGAAGGACTCCAGAAGTCCGTCGAGATCATCGCCAACGCGGTCCTTGAGCGCCTGGAGGAGTCCGGGCTCGACCCGCGCGACATCGAGCGCCCGGACTTGTCGTTCGCCCGGCAGCTCACCCGGGAGTCGCTGCGCTACCTCTACCGCATCTTGTTCTTGCTGTACGCCGAGGCCCGTCCCGAACTGGGTATCCTGCCCGCCGACGACGGCTCCTACGAGGCCGGCTACTCGATGGCGCGCCTGCGTGAGCTGGTCGAGCGCGACGAACTGTTGACCGAGGAGACGGCTCGTAACGGCTTCCACCTGCACGCCTCGCTGGACGTCCTCTTCAAGAAGGTCAACAACGGCTACCGGCCCTACGGGACCGAGCCGAACGACGAGCTGCCCGGCGACGACGAGGACACCCGTCGTCGAAAGGCGAAGTACCGGAGCGAGGACCGCGGACTACGCTTCGAGCCGCTGCGCAGCGAGCTGTTCGAGCGTGACTCCGTCCGCCTCATCGGCAACGAGACCCGCGACCCGCGCAGCGACGAGGACAGCGAGCCGGTCTGGCTGGACCTGCGACCGCGAAACGGCGCCCTGCACGAGGTGCTGCGTCTGCTGACCCTGAAGAAGGCCGAACGGGCCGGAGGTCGAACGGGCTTTATCTCCTACCGAAATCTCGGCATCAACCAGCTCGGGGCCGTGTACGAGGGGCTGATGTCGTACACCGGCATCATCGCCGAGGAAGAGCTGTGCGAGGTCGCCAAGGGCGGCGACCCGGCGAAGGGCTCCTGGCTGGTGCCCTCGCAGCGGCTCAAGGAGTACCCCGAGAACACCTGGGTGACGTACGACGACCGGGACGCGGTGAAGGGGCTGCGCGGTCCGAAGAAGTACCCGCCGGGCCGTTTCGTGTACCGCCTGGCGGGCCGTGACCGGGAGACATCCGCCTCGTACTACACGCCCGAGTCACTGACGAAGGTCACCGTCGAGCTGGCGCTCAAGCACCGGCTCGACCAGGAGCGCGACGCCGACGGAAACGTCGTGAAGACGCGTGCCTCGGAGCTGCTCAAGTACCGGATCTGTGAGCCCGCGCTGGGCTCGGGGGCATTCCTCAACGAGGCGATCAACCAGGTCGCCGAGGAGTACCTGCGGCGCCGGCAGGACGAACTGGGTGTCTCCGTACCGACGGGCGACGCGCTGACGGAGAAGCAGAAGGTCAAGGCCTACATCGCCCTGCACAACGCTTACGGAGTCGACCTCAACGCGACCGGCGTCGAACTGGCCGAGGTCTCGATGTGGCTGAACACCATGCATCCCGGGATGCGGGCCCCATGGTTCGGGCTGCATCTGCGGCGCGGCAACTCGCTGATCGGTGGACGGCGGGCCGTGTACGCGGCGGGGGACGTGGCCCCACTGAAGGGCAAGGCCCCCTGGCTCAACGCCAGGCCGCTCGCGCCGGAACCGCTGCCGTTCCTGACGGATGGAGCCAAGCAGCCGCTGCCGGACGGGGCGGTGCACCAGTTCCTGCTGCCGACACCGGGATGGGCGGCGGTCACGGGCGCGAGCGGCGACGCGAAGAAGCTGCTCGTGCAGCTGGCCGACGGCGGGGTGAAGGATCTCGCGGAGTGGAAGAAGGGGATCCTCAAGACGCCTGCACGGCGGCTGAACAAGAAGACCGGCGAGCCGATCCTCGACCGGAAGTCCGGCGCCGAGGCGGCCTCGCAGTACACGCGGCTGCGGGATGCGGCGCAGCGGGCGGAGTACCTGTGGTCTCTGGTCGTCAAGCGGATGGAGTTGTCGGAGCGCGAGATCGCCCGCAGCATCGACGTCTGGGGCGCGGACACGAAGGACGAGGAGTTCGCCTTCCTGCGGCGGGGCGAGGATGAACGGGACGGTGGTCCTGGCGGCATCCGGATGTCGAAGGAGAAGGTGTATGCGGACCTGTTCCGCGCGGCGGGAACTCCGTACTGGCGGCTCAAGCGCGTCATGGACGCGTGGTGCGCGCTGTGGTTCTGGCCGGTCGGGAAGGCGGGGCTGCTTGACGGGTCGGACGACGTGTATGCGGGTGCGCCGGTGGTGGGGAGTGAGGGCGCCGGCAGTATCGGCGACCTGATCGAGGCGATGTCCACGACGGTGGCGCCGCTGGGTGATGCGGTGCCACCCGTCGAGGCCGCGTCGGCGACTGGGGCTGCGGTGACCGCGCCTCTGTCCCCGCCCATGCCCACAAGCGTGCCGCGCTTCGTGGAGAACACCATGCTCTTCGCCATGGAGGGCGACCAGATCTCGATGTCCGACATCGAGGAGTCCTCCGACGGCGTGGTCCACGTGGAGGTCAAGGAGGTCGGCCCGTCGAAGACGACGGTGAAGACCAGGAAGCAGCCCGCCCCCGACCTCTCCCGCCCTGCTCGCCGCTCGCTCATCGCGCTGAAGGACCTCAACGACTGGCTGGACTTCCTGGAGGCCATGCTCGGCCGTGGACCGGTGCCGGACGCCGGCTCGCTCATCGGGTCCCTCAACACGCTGGAGGAGCTCAGCAAGTACGAGCAGCTCATCCAGAATGAGACAGAGATGGACATGGACCAGCGGGAACCGGAGGCACGCTTCCCCTGGATGGGTGCGGTCCGTGATATCGCCGAGGACCAGGGGTTCTTGCACTGGGAGTTGGATTTCGCGCTGGCCTTTGCCGAGGGTGGCGGGTTTGACCTTCAGGTGGGGAATCCACCGTGGGTGCGGCCGGAGTGGAAGGAGAACTCCGTCATCGCGGAGTTCGAGCCGTGGTTCATGCTGACGGAGAAGCCAGCGACGGCTGAGAGGAACCGGCGGCGGAAGGCGGAGCTGGCGAAGCCCAAGGTGACGGCGTACGCGCTGGGCGAGGCGACTTCGACGGTTACGACTGCGGATTACCTGGCCGCGCCCCAGGTGTACCCGTTGATCTCGGGGAGTCGGCCTGACCTGTACCGAGCGTTCATGTGTCAGGTATGGGCGCACGCAGCAGCAGTTGGAAGTGCGGGGCTAGTCCATCCGGATACCCACTTCAACGGGGACAAGGAGGCCACACTGCGAGAGGCGGCGTACCGACGACTGCGAGTGCACGGCGACTTCGTCAACTCGGGAAACCGCTTCTTCCCGCCGCCTGTTGGCAGATCCAGCCACTTCGGTGTGCACATCTACGGCGAGCACGGCGAGATCGACTTCCAGCATCTGTCCTGGCTCTTCTCCGTTGACACGCTTCGAGATTCCGGCACGCACGATGGCAGCGGTGACGCGCCGGGCGTCAAGTACGCAGGTGACTGGGATGAGCGGGCGCACAGCACCCGAGTCGTTCGCGTGACCCCGCACACCTTGGGCAGGTGGCAGCGGCTCGCCGGAGAGCAGGACGTTGATGTCGAGAAAGCGCGCCTGCTGACGCCAGTAAGCACAGCGGAAGACCCCGCGATCGACGCACTCGCGGACTATCCACTACGATTCGGGAGCTTCGACCCCCAGATTTTCGAGGGCTTCAACGAGACAAATGCCAAGAAGTCCATCAACGGCCCTGGCAAAGACACCCAGCTCATTGAGCACAACACGGACCACGATGACCGTGAGGACTATAAGGCCGAGTCCTGGGATGACGTCATCCTCAAGGGCCCCCAGCTCGGGGTCGCCAATCCGTTCTTCAAGCAGCCCAGCCAGGGGGGCGGCGAGGTACTCGGACTCAACCACGTCGAGCTGGCGTCGGACGCAGTACCGGAGTCGGAGTACCGCCGCGTGGCAAACAGCAACACGTATCTCGGCGCGCAGGAACAGTGGCTGGACCATATCGAGTTGGCGCGGCTACAGAGTTCCGATAGGGAAGTCAGGGAAGCGCGGGCCCGACTCGCACAAGAGTTGGAGTGCTCGCCTGCGCAAGTAACCACCGAGGCGTTGAACGAGGAGCTCCTCACCCAGGCGACGAAGCCGTACACGTCTTGTTACCGCCTCGCTTGGCGCAATCAAATCGCGCCGGATACCGAGCGCGCCTTGTACGTCGCGCTGCTGCCTCCGCGAGTAGCCCATCTAGGGGGCCTCAGGAGTGCCGTGGCAACTACGCCTATGGACACGGTCTTGGTGAGCGGTATGTGGTCTTCACTCCCGCTGGACTATTTCCTTCGGACGATCAACGTCTCTCACCTGCATGTGACACGGTCTAAGTCACTGCCGGCCCCCCACTCCGACCACCCTCTAGCCTCGGCCCTCCTCCTCCGCACTCTCCGCCTCAACTCCCTCACCACCGCCTACGCCGACCTCTGGCAGGAGCTCCACGACCCCGCCTGGTCCGCCTACGAGCCCTGGGCCCGCCCCTGGCCGCGCATGGCGACCGAACTCCACGCTGTCACCCCCACCTGGCAACGCGACACCCCCCTCCGTACCGAGTACGCCCGCCGCTCCGCCCTCGTGGAGATCGATGCGCTCGTCGCTGTCTGGCTCGGCATCGACGCGGACACGCTCGTCACCATGTACCGGGCCCGCTTCCCGATCATGCAGGACTTCGACTCGGTCACCTGGTTCGACTCCGCCGAGCGCAAGATCGCCGGGAATCGGTACACCTTCGGCCACGGTCAGACCAGCGACCACTGGAAGGCCTTCGAGAAGTACCAAGCCGACCCCGCCTTCAAGGCCTACCAGGCCGACCCCGCCAACAACCCCGCCCCCGAAACCCCCGTCCCCGACGGCTACACCGCCCCCTTCTACAAGGCCGAACGCGAGACCGAAATGCGCGAGGCCCACGCCTACTTCCAGAAGCGTCTCGATGCCGCCGTCGAGGCCGGCAAGTGGGACCCGGCAACGCAGGAGGTGCCCAAGCCGTGAGGCCGACGCTCGAGGCGCGGGGGCTCAAGGAGAGCCTGCTGCAGTACCTGTCCACCACCTACGCGCTGACCGACGAGGGCGCGCGCCAGGCGTTGCACCGGTTCCTGGGGGACGAGAACTCCGGGATGTTCCGGGGGCCGTTCCTCCGCTTGCGCACGCCGTTCGTCGCGGCCGACGCGTCCTGGACCAGGTATCTGGACTGGCGGCGGACCGACGGCTGGACACCGTACGCGCATCAGGCGAAGGCCTTCGGGCGGCTGTCCTCGGCGGGTGGTCGTACGCCGAAGCCCACCCTCGTGACGACCGGAACCGGTTCCGGCAAGACGGAGTCGTTCCTCTATCCCGTACTGGACCACTGCGCCCGCGAGCGGGCGGCCGGCCGGGCCGGGGTCAAGGCCGTCATCCTCTACCCGATGAACGCGCTCGCCACCGACCAGGCCCAGCGCATCAACGAGCTCCTGTGCGAACACGAGGCGCTGAAAAAGGTGCGGGCCGGGCTCTACATCGGCGACAAGGCGGCGACGCACTACGACCGGGTGTACACGCGCCGCTCGGACATGCAGATCTCGCCGCCCGACATCCTGATCACGAACTACAAGATGCTGGACCTGCTGCTCCAGCGGGCACAGGACGCCCCGCTGTGGGCGGACGCGGATATCCGGTACGTGGTCGTGGACGAGTTCCACACCTACGACGGCGCGCAGGGCACGGACGTCGCGATGCTCCTGCGCCGCCTCGCCTCGGCGGTCGGGGTGTCGGAGAAGGGCCGTCCACTGGGGCGGATCTGCCCGGTGGCGACCTCGGCGACGCTCGCCTCCGACAGCACGGACCAGGACGGGGTCCGCCAGCTGCTCGACGTCGCGACGCAGGTGTTCGGTACGGAGTTCGACGTGTCCTCGATCGTCGGGGAGCACCGGCAGACGGTGGACGAGTTCGTGCCGCCGAGCGGCTTCGATCCGATGCTGCCGATCCCGGTTCCGGACGAGTTGGCCACCCTCCCTGACCCCTCACTCGGCCAGGAGGAGTTCCTCGCGGTCGTCGAGGCCGTCACCGGCACCCGCGAGACCGACCCGCTCGTGCTCGGCGGCCTGTTGAAGAAGCACATGCTGACCTCGGCGGTGATGCATGCCCTGGACGGACAGGTGCGGACCGTGCCCGAGGTGCTGGACCTGATGTGGCGGCGGGGCGCGTTTTCCTGGGGCCAGACGATCACCCGGCAGCCGGAGGTGGCGGCGTCCGCCCTCGCCCGGCTCCTGGCGCTGCTCTCGGTGGCTCGTGATCCGGCCTCCACGACCGAGCGGCCGCGGCCCTTCGTGCAGGTCGAGGTGCATCAGTGGGCGCGGTCGGTGTCGCGGGTCGTACGCGGTGTGCTGCCGTGGCCCAAGGCCGAGTTCCAGTGGGACTCGGCCGGTTCCGCCCACCATTCGGGCGAGCAGCCGGCCCGTACCGCCCCGGTGACGACGGCGACCACGGGCGCGGCCGCGAACCTGTTTCTGCCGGCCGTCTACTGTCGTGACTGCGGCCGTTCGGGCTGGGCGGTGTTCTCCCCGGAGACCGACGACGCGGACGTACAGGTCGACACGCACAAGATCCGGCGAGCCTCGGTCAGCCAGGACAAAATGCGGGTCCGGAACCTGATCGCGGCCACCGAGAAGGAGGCCCAGGAGGGCTCCGGTGCCGCCCCGATGGAAGAGGCCGGACGCGGTGCGGGCCGCGGCGATACCGCCCTCGCGGCCACCAGCGCCGGGCAGTTGCGTGTACTGGACGGGCCGAAGCGTCGCCTGCGGCTGCCCGATCCGGTCGAGGACTACGACCAGGAGACCGGCGCGCCCCGGTTGGCGGGCTCCGACTCGGCCTTCGTCCTCGTCTACCTCGGGGACACCGCGACCACCGCCGCAGAGGACGACTGGTGCCCGGCCTGCGGCTCGCACAACGCGATCCGCTTCCTCGGTACCGGTGCCGCCGCCCTCGCCGCGGCCTCGGTCACCCAGCTGTTCACCGGCGGCGAGATGGACCGGGCGCAGGGTGAGGACAAGACCCTGATGTTCAACGACTCGGTGCAGGATGCCGCACACCGGGCCGGATTCGTGGCCAGCCGCTCGTACACCTTCTCCCTGCGCGCACTGTTCAAGAAGCACCTGTCGGAGGAGACCCCGACCGCGCTGCACGACCTGATCGCCGACGTGGTCGCGGCGACCACCGACCGCGAGACCCTTGCCGCCGTCGTCCCCACCGACCTGCACGACTTCAAGGGCGTCAAGCGGCTCCTGTCCGGTCAGGGGCGAGGCGGGGACAGGAAGACCTGGGAACTGATCGGCGAGCGCTTCGCGTTCGAGGCGCTGATGGAGTTCGGCTTCCGCTCCCGCAACGGCCGCACCCTGGAACTCACTCGCACCGCCGCCGCCCACGTGCGCATCGAGGACCCTGCCGCCGCGATCGCCCTGGTCAAAGCCGCGCACACCGAGCCGTACGGGCGCGGCGGCGGGCTGCCGGTCATCGAACAGGACGACGCCCGCTACCTCGGGTTCCTGCGGATCTTCCTGGAGCGGCTGCGGACCCGGGGCGCGATCGGTCACAAGTGGCTGGAGGGGTACCTCTCGGAGGCCGGTACCAGCCGGTACTTCATCTGGGGCAAGCGGCCTCCCGGTATGCGCGCCTTCCCCAAGGGCATCGCGGCCCCGGTGTTCCTGCTCAGCGCCCCCAGGACGAGGAGCGAGTTCGACTTCGCGACCGGACGTCTCTCCTGGTACGAGCGGTGGGCGCAGCGCACGCTCGGGCTGCCGCGAGAGCAGGCCGCGGAGTTCTGGTCGCGGCTGCTGCCCGCGCTGGTCGAGGCGGGCCTGCTCTCGGTGCGCACTCCAACCGACGGCAGCCTGCGCGTCTACGGTCTGAAGCCGGGCGCGATCGACGTACAGCTGTTGAGGGACGCCGAGGTGAACGAGGCGTTCGTCCGCTGCCCGGACTGCTTCTGGGAGCAGACCGTCCACCCCGGCCTACTCGCGCAGTGGGACGGGCAGCGCTGCCCGTCCTACCGCTGCCGCACCGGCCTGCTCGTCGCGGGCGACCGGCCCGAGGGGCTCGGCAAGCACCAGCGGGACCGTAACTACCGCGAGGACTACTACCGCAGGCTGTACCGGAAGGCGGGCACGTACCAGGTCATCACGGCTGAGCACACGGGCATGCTGACCCGGCCGGAGCGGGAGCGGGTCGAGGCGGCGTTCAAGGACGGCAGCGGGTTCAAGGATCCCAATGTGCTGTCCTGTACGCCGACGCTCGAAATGGGCATCGACATCGGCGACCTGTCGGCCGTCGTGCTCGCCGCGCTGCCCAGGCGCGCTGCCAACTACGCCCAGCAGGTGGGCCGGGCCGGGCGCCGCACCGGAAACGCGTTCCTGCTGACCATCCCCGACCGCAGCCGCCGAGACCTGTACTACCTGGAGCAGCCGCGCGAGATGATCGCCGGGCAGATCGTGCCGCCGGGCAGTCACCTGTCGGCCATCGAGATCCTGCGCCGCCAGTACCTCGCACATCTCCTCGACCTCGCCGCGCGGGGCCGGCTGTCGCGCGCTGACGGCCGTCCGCTGCCCGCGGTCGTACGGGACGCCCCGGCCCTCTTCGGCCCCTCCGGATACCTCGCCGATCTCGTCGAAGCGGCGCTCGCAGACGCTTCGAACCTGGTCGAGGGGTTCCTGGACCTGTTCCCCGTCGGCGTCAACGAACAGGCCGCCGACGACCTGCGGGCCTTCGCCGGGCGAGGGCTGCGCAGCGCGGTGGAGCGGGCCGAGCGACAGTGGCTCCACGCCGAGGAGGTGCTGCGGCGGCGACTGCGGTACATCGCGGAGGCCCGCGACGAACTCCACGACACCGAGGACGAGCAGCGCGACCGCAAGGCTGAACTCGACGCAGAACACCGGGCGCTCGGCAAGCGCCTGAGCAAGCTCGGGCTCATCACCGCCCAGCAGGCCCTGTGTGATCTCGGGCTGCTGCCGAACTACGCGCTCATCGACTCCGTCACCACCCTCAACGCGACGCTGTACTGGGTCGACGGTATGGATCCGCACACCGGCCGGGACCGCTTCGACTCCAAGATCCGCTCATACGACCGGCCCCGGCGCTATGCCCTGTCCGAACTCGCTCCCGGCAACACGTTCTACGTCAATGGCTACAAGCACCAGATCACCGGCATCGACATCGGCAGCCCCTCTCAGCCGGACTGGAAGGCCTGGCGCTTCTGCCCGGAGTGTGGCTACGTCCGCACCGAGGACGCCCAGGACGACCGCTCGCCATGCCCGCGCTGCGGCAGCACCGGGATCGCGGACGACGGCTCCTGCCTGCACCAGGTCATCGAGCCCAGGACCGTCACCTCCCGCGACAAGCGCGAGGACGCCCGTATCGGCGACGACAAGGACGACCGGGAACAGCGCTATTACACCGTCATCGACGCGGTGGACATCCCGCGGGAGGAGATCAAGCACGGCGCGTCCTGGCGGCACGCCCACCACACCTTCGGCGTCGACTACTGCCGCAAGGCGGTGATTCGCCGCATCAACGTCGGCCCGATGCGGTTCGACAGTCAGAGCGAGGACGAACTCGCCGGGCAGGACGTCCGCATGGCCCCGTTCTACGTGTGCACCGCGTGCGGGGCGGCGACCGCCGACGGCAAACCGGTCTTCGATCACGCCACCGACGCCTTGGACTCCTCGGCCGCCCGCAACCCGAAGGTCAAGCACCATCAGCCGTGGTGCCCGCTGCGGCGTGGGAAGAAGCCCGCTACCGTGCCCCAGCAGTCGGTGCTCCTCGCCCACCAGCTGAACACCGAGGCGCTGCGGGTGCTCCTTCCGGCGGCCACCGTGCTCGTCGAGGAGAAGATCTACTCCTTCAAGGCCGCACTGCGGCTCGGCGTCGACCGGCAGTTCGGCGGCGACCCCGCGCACCTGGACACCACGCTGGCCCGTATGCCCGACCAGGCCACCGGCGAGAAGCGCCACTTCCTGGTGCTCTTCGACCGGCTGCCCGGCGGCACAGGATATCTGGACCGGCTGACCAACCCCGGCGACTTCAAGGAGACGCTCCTCAAAGCCCGTGCCACGCTCCTCGCATGCCCCTGCAAGGACGAGGGTCTGCGGGCCTGCCACCGCTGTCTGCACCGCTACACCGAGGAACGCCACCAGGACGTCGTCTCACGCCACGAAGCCCTGGAGATCCTCGGTGACCTCCTCGGCCCGGTCGACGAGAACGGCGAGGCACTGCGCGACGCCGACGGCAACCCCGTCGACGGCTGGGCTGTTACCAAGGTGGCGTCCACCGAACTGATCGGCCTGGACAAGCAGGTCGAGTCCGACCTGGAGGCCCGCTTCCTGGCCGCCCTGCGCAAGTGGAGCGAGAACCAGGACGACGCCGCACTCGACGAGAGTGGAACGAACAGCGGTTACCTTCGCTTCACCGGTTCCAACGTCAGTGCTGGAGAGGCCGCCGATACCGGGTCCGTACGCTCGACCGGCTGGCGGCTCACCGCCCAGCGCAACATGGAGCACACCCGCACCGACTTCACCTTCGAATCCACCGACGGCCCCCGCCGGCTCGTCACCGTCTACCTCGACGGCCACCGATACCACGCCAGCCGCAAGCACAACCAGATCGCGCCCGACTGCACCAAGCGCAACCACCTGCGGGCCGACGGGCACATCGTCTTCCAGATCACCTGGGACGACCTGGAGCTCTTCGAAAAAGGCGACGCCGCCAAGGCGCAGCCGGTGTGGCCGCCCTACCGGCGCATCGGCCAGGACACCGCCAAGGAGTGGTACGAGGAGCTGGGCGGCGACCGTGCCCACTTCTCGGCCGCTGTGTTCGCCAATCCCATCGACACTCTCCTCGCATACCTGCGCCGGCCCTCCCGTTCCGTATGGGGGCGGCGGGCCAAGGCGCTGGTCGGCGGGCTGATGAGCGCGCCGGAGCCGCTCGTGCAACAGGCCGACCGGGACCAGGCACGCGAAGCCGTACGGGCCGCCCTCACCGCTCTCGGCCGCAATCAGATGCCGGGGCCGGAAGCCGGGGAAGGCGACGGAGCGATCCTCGTCCTGCACGCCGTGGACGAAAACGGGCTGCCGCTGATCTACACCGTGGATGCCTCAGGCCAGGAACCGGGTTGGAGCGCCATCGCCGTACTCGACGACCGCACGGCGAGCCTGGGCACCGCCGAACACAAGCTGATGTGGCGGTCCTGGCTGTACTGGTCGAACCTGCTGCAGTTCCTGGCCTTCGCCGGCGGCGACGGCATCCAGCTCTCGAGCAGCCAGGCCGCCGACTACCCGGTGGAGGTCCTCACCATCGGCGGCGGCGTCGGCGAACTCGAATCGCTGATCGCCCAGCGGAACCCGGCTGCCAACGAGGTGAGTTCGGTGGTGGACAGCCGCACCGCCGTACTCGCCGGTGCGGCCGACGCCGAATCGACGGAGGAGTCCTCCCTGGAGAAGGTGGTCGCCGGCGTCCTGCGGGACCGGGCCTGGGACGAGGACATCATCGAGCTCCTTGAGGAGGACGAACCGGAATCCGACCTCACCCGGCTGGCCAAGAAAGTCGCAGCCAAGGGCAAGAAGGCCCCTGTCTTCGGCTACGAACTCGGCGAACGGGGCTGGCAGACGGACTTCGCCTGGACCGATTCCCAGATCAAGATCGCCGTCGTCGTGGCCCCGGACACACACGGATCCCAAGCCGAGGAAGAGCGCCGCAAACGCGACGATGCATATGCCGCCGACGGCTGGACCGTACGTACCGCCACCGACTGGCTCGACCACCTCGACACCCTCTTGACGCTCCTCCCCGACACGGAAGGATCCAACTCCTGATGACCGCCCGGCTCAGCCTGTATGAGAAGGCCGAACACGAGCTGTACAAGCTCGACCGCTCGGTCAAGGGGAAGTTCTACGACTTCTGCCACCGATTCCGGCAGAACCCCGACCACCCCGGCCTCGACCTCAAGCCCCTCAGGGGCGACGGACGGGTCTTCCGCGCGAAGATCGACCAGTCCTATCGGGCTCTCCTGGCCAGGGCCGGCGTGGACGAGCGCGGCAAGGAGCGGTGGCTCGTCGTCGCGGTACGCCACCGCAAGCACGTTTACGAAGAACTCTCCGTCGCCATCAACCGTGTCACCGGTGAGATCGAGTTCGTCGACCTGTCCGTCGTCGGGAAGAGTGTGCTGCAGCGCGCCGGCGTCACCCTCACCCCGGTCGACCCGACGCCCGAGGCCGAGCTCCAGCAGCTGGCGCCGGCCCCGGAGGTTCACGAGTCGGTCGTCGTAGAACCCGCCGCACGGCTCCTCTCCGGTATCACCGGCGAGGACCTGCGGTCGCTCGGTGTCGCCGCACAGCTCATCAACCTCGCACTCGCCGTCACCGAGAGCGGCGAGCTCGACCAGCTGGTCTCCGGCGCCCCGCTCCTGACCAAGGACATCCTCTACGGCCTCGCCGCCGGAATGTCCATCGGCGAGGTCCGGCGCGAGATCACGGCCCCCGTCGAGGTCGAACTCGCCGACACCGAACATGACGACCTCGGCGCGGCGCTGGCCCGCACCACCGTCACCACCATCGACGACGACCTCCGCGTCGTACTGGAAGAAGGCGACTTCCGGGCCTGGAAGGTCTTCCTGCACCCTGCCCAGGCCAAGCTCGTCGACCGCCGTTACAACGGTCCCGCCCGGGTCTCCGGCGGCCCCGGAACCGGCAAGACGATTGTCGCCCTCCACCGGGTCAAGTACCTTGCCCAGCAGCTCCCTCCCGGCCACAACAAGCCCATCCTGCTCACCACCTTCACCACCAATCTCACCGTCGACCTCCGCGCCCGCCTCTCCTCCCTCCTCGAGCCCCACCTGGTCGCCCGCGTCGAAATCACCAACATCGACAAGCTCGCGGCCCGTGTCCTCAACGAGAACTCACTCAGCGGCAGCGGCAAGCAGCGCATCTACGACAGCGTCGCGATCGGAATCCTCCAACGCCTCCTGTTCGAACTCGACGAGAAGCGCTGGGAGCCCGAGTTCCTCTACGAGGAATGGGAACAGGTGATCCTCGGCCAGTCACTCGGCAACCGCAAGGCGTACTTCGACGCCCGCCGCGCAGGCCGCGGCCGGTCCGTCAGCCGCCCCGAACGCGCCCAGATCTGGAAGATCCTCGAGCAGTTCACCGCCCGCCTCGACAAGGAGAACCGCGAAACCTGGGGCCAGGCCGCCGAACGCGCAGCCCGCTTCGAAATGGAACGCGCTGCCAAGATCCAGGCCAGGCAGGACCGTAAGGACGAGGTCGGCGGCAAGGACCTCATCCACCGCGACGACAGCTCCGGCATGCGCTACATCGCCCACCGCTACCAGCATGTCGTCGTCGACGAGGCCCAGGACCTGCGCCCCGCCCATTGGAAGATGCTTCGCGCCATGGTCGCCGCCGGCCCCGACGACATGTTCATCGCGGGCGACACCTACCAGCGCATCTACGACCAGCAGGTCACTCTCGGCACCGTCGGCGTCAACATCCGAGGCCGCTCCTCCCGCCTCACCCTCAGCTACCGCACCACCAAGGAGATCCTCGCCCGCGCGATGCAGGTCGTCGACGCCAAGGGCGAAGCCCCCGCCTACGACGACCTCGACGACGGCACCGACACCCTTGCCGGCTACCGCTCCGTCCTTCGCGGCCCCGTCCCCGAACTCGCCCCCTGCGACACCTGGGACGACGAACTCACCCAACTCGGTGCCACCCTCCACGCCTGGCGCGAAGAACTCACTTCCGGCGACGGCGGCAACAACCCGCGCCGCGACCCCCGCGGCAACATCGCCGTCTGCGTCGCCGACCGCGACTCCGTCAACCAGGTCATGTACTACCTCGCCACCGCGGCCGGCATCACCGTGGCCGAACTCACCAAGGACGGCGTCAAGGGCGACGGCGAAGTCCACGTCGGCACCATGCACCGCTTCAAGGGCCTCGAATACCAGAAGCTCGCCATCGTCGGCGCCCGCGACGGTGTCATCCCCCGCACCGCAGTCATCGACCGCTACCGCGAATCCGACCCTCAGCGCTACGCCCGCGAGGAACGCAAGGCGCGCTCCCTCCTGTTCGTCGCCGCTACCCGCGCCCGCGACACCCTCCGCATCAGCTGGCACGGGGCACCGAGCCCCTATATCTCACGATGGTGAAAGACGAGGGCCTGCCCGGCGAGGGACGCGCAGGCTGTGCTTGATGACCGTCCTACAAGGCTCTGCATCGTGTGATGCTGAACCGGAGGTCGTTGTCTGGACGAGTCAGCTGGAGTCTTCGAGCCGATTTCCCAGCCGTCCCTCTGCGTCGCGCTCGATGTGAGCCGACATGGCGTTCGGCTGGTAGTCAGTCAGCGGGTGAGGTCGAGTTCGGTGCTTGTCCGGGGCGACTGGGATGCTTGGCGGCTTTGTCGGAGACCAGGCAGACGATCGCGATGCGGGTCGCACCATACGTCTCACGGCGGCCTGTGAACCGCAGGAGCGGAGCCCACTGCCGAGGTCATCCGCCGACACCACGGGGAACGGCCACTGGCTTTGTTCACGAGAACCGACAGCGATGTTCACCACTTCGGAAGGCACTACTACCTGGTGCTGTTCGATTGCGTAGTTCCGGAGTGTGGGCACCGACGTTGTCTGGCAGTCGGCTAGAAGAGACCGGCTTGTATGTGGTGCGTGAGGTTGTCGAGGATCTCGCGCAGCCACGGGCTGCGGACCGCCGGCAATCGGACCAGGGTGTGCTGGAAGGTTCCTGGGTCGGCTCGGAACAGGTGATGGGGGCGTGGCGGGGGCGGGTCGTCGCGCAGTACCCCGTCGGGCATGGTTCCCGAGGTGGGGAGGTAGAGGTGTGGTTCAGGGAAGGCCATCCACTTCCATATCCCGAACGGCAGCGGCACCGGGCGTGCAGCTCCGTCCGGGCTGGCCGGGCTCCAGAGTTTCCCCGTCTGCGGGTGGGTTGGCACGAGAACCATGTCGGCGTCCGGGCCAGGGGCGGACAGCCCCGGACCGGCCAGGACGGCGCGTCGCGCTGGCCGGTCCGGAGGCAGCAGGGCGTCGAGGACGCGTTGGAACACTTCCGTGATCAGGCCGGGCGGGACCGTCACAGGTCGCCCGTCGGAGGCTGTCAGGAGGTAGGCCAGGGCCCGACCAGCTGCCGCTTCCCACTGTGGACTCCATGACCACCAGTGGTCCAGCCCGAGAAGCGATCCCCATCTGCTGACCGGCTCCATCGGGGGCGTGGCTATCTCCTTCTCCAGCAGTTCCTTCCAGGAGAGGATGGCGGTGTCGGTGTCGTCGACGGGGAGGCGGTGCACGGCGTCCGGCGCGAGCCAGACCGCCTGCCAGAGTGAGCAGTCGTCGATCCGGCTCGCCACCGGCAGGCCGCACGCCTCGCAGGCCATGTTGGGGCCGTCACCCCAGTCGAGGCCGCAGCAGTAGCCGTCGGCTTCGTTCGGGATGAGCACGGTGCCGCGGGCATCCCCGGGGGCGATGACAACGGTGCCGGGTGCGCTGTCGGACAAGGAGTAGAGCGGGGCGTAGATGCCGCGGGCCTCCGCCTCGTCCGGGTCGATATCCTCCCACCTCCGCCACGGTGGCCCGCAGGGCTCCGGTTCCACGGCGAATGTGCCCGGCTCCATGAGTACCGGGAGCTGGATCCCGTTCCCGTATTTCTGATGGGCGTGGACCGGCAGCGCGACCGGGGACAGCGGGATGGTCAGCTCGGCGCCGCATCCCGCACACACGAAAACGAACAAATGTCCTCCGCGAAGAAAGCAGGGGCATCGTTGCAGCTCCGTGGCGGACCTTCCACGTGTTTTCTCATCTGCGGCGCGGGACTGTGCACTGCCACGGTGTGTAACGCACTGTTCGAATCCCCGGCGTGCCGGGTGCCTCCCGAAGTGGTGAACATCTGCTGTCGGTTCTCGTGAACAAAGCCAGGCGAGATTGCGACGCAAAGGGATTGACCACCCGGGCCGGGTTCGGCTCGGGTGGCCGGCCGGCCTGAGCGGTCGGCCCGTCCGCGCCCCCGAGGACACACCGAGCGGCCCGTGTGTCCCCGGGCGAGGTTTCAGGCGCGGGAGAACCAGCGTTCGTGTTCGGCGGCCGTGACCTCGGTGTCCGGGGCCGATCCGCCGGGCAGAGCGTCGAGTTCGAGCTGTGCGACCTTGGCGTAGTGGGTGGCCACACCGGGCGTGAGGAGCGCGCCGGTCAGCGGGCTGTCACGGAAAGCGCCGAGCGCCGCGCCGAGGGTCTGGTGGACCGGGGGTGCGGTGTGGTCGGCGTACGCGTTCCCGGCGCACGGTGGCGGCGGCTTCAGCGCGTTCTCGATGCCGTACTCGATGGCGGCCAGTGCGGCGGTCAGGGCCAGGTACGGGTTCGCGTCCGCGCCGGGCAGCCGTATTTCGAGGTGGGGGTTCTCCCGTCCCACGACGCGTACGGCGCACGTCCTGTTGTCGTGTCCCCAGGTGAAGCTGGTGGGGGCGCCGGTCTCCGGGGCGTAGCGGCGGTAGGAGTTGGCGTTCGGCGCCCACAGGGGTGTGAGGTCGGGCAGGGCGGTGAGCAGCCCGGCGACGGCGTGCTCGCCCAATGGTGAGAGGCCGCCCGCGGTGTCGGTGAAGGCGGGCGCGCCGTCCCGCCACAGGGACAGGTGCAGATGCAGGCCGCTGGCCGACCCGTTCTGCGGTGTCGCCATGAAGGTCGGGGCGAGCCTCGTGCGATGGCCGGTGTGCCGGGCGACGCGTTTGAACAGGGTGTGTCCGTCGCATGCCGCCATCGGGTCGCCGTAAGGGAAGGTGATCTCCACCTGGCCGGGCGCGGCCTCGGATTTGGCGGCCTCGATGGGCAGTCCCGCCTGTTCCAACGCGTCCTGGAGCAGGCGCAGATAGCGGCTCGTCGCCGGGTCGAGGTCCAGGGCGAAGTCGCGGTTCCGCGCCGAAACGGGCCGCAGCCGCTGGTGGTTGGTCTCTTCGAGGTGCAGGTGGCTGCCCCGGTAGAGGGTGAACTCGGTCTCGATGCCGGTCCTGACGTGCAGACCGCGCGCGGCCAGCCGGTCGAGCGCACGGCTGAGCACGCGCCGGGGGGACACCTCTACGGGCCGGCCGTCGAGGAAGGCGTCCGCGTGGACGAGCACGGTTCCATGGTCCCAGGGCACCGTGCGGATCGTCGTCAGGTCGGGTCGCACCTGGAAGTCTCCGATGCCGGAGTCCCAGGAGACGAGTTCGAAGTCGGTCGGCGGCAGCATGTCGGCGTCCGTGGCCAGGACGTAGGCGCACATGTCCGAGCCGTCCGGCACCACGTGGTCCAGGAAGTGCCTGACGTGGTGACGCTTGCCCTGCTGGCGGCCCTGGATGTCGGTGAGCGCGAGTTCCACGGTGGTGACGCGGCCGTGGCCGGCCTCCTCCCTCAACTGGTCGAGGGTGAGCCGGCCACCGCGCGCGTGCCACTCCTGGTGCGGGGCGGACATCAGATGAACTCCTCGACGCTCTCCCGGTCGTGGCTGGCCCGGGTCGGGGTGGGCGGGTTGTACGCCTTGCGCGCGAAGGGCCACCGCAGTTCGGCGAGCAGCAGGACGGCGATGAGCGCCACCGGCGCGTAGTTGAACGACTCCACCGTGACGGGGCTGCGCTGGGGCAGGCAGAACAGGACGGTCACGAACACGACCCAGACCACGGCCACCCAGCCGACCGGCTTGCTCCAACGGCCGAGGTGCCAGGGGCCCTTGGTGAACCTCTTGCCGTGGTAGAGCCGCAGGACGATCGGGATGGCGTACGCGGGTGTCATGCCGACGATGTTGATGGCGGAGACAGCGACGAACGCGGTGGGCGAGTACAGGCTCGGCAGGGTGATCAGGCAGGCGGCGCCGACGACCAGCCACACGGCCAGGTGCGGGGTCTGATTGCGGCTCAGCCGCCGCCAGAGGCCGGATCCCGGCAGCGCGCCGTCCCGGGAGAACGCGAACACCATCCGGCTGCCCGCCGAGACCTCCGCGTTGCCGCCGCACAGCAGCACGACGATGACCACGAGCATCAGGGCTGTCGCGCCGTCGGTTCCGACCGCGTCCGCGAAGATCTGCGCCGGGGGCACGGCCGCGGAGGCGGTGGTGGAGTAATCCTTGATGGCGGACGCCATGGTGGCCAGGAGGACGAAACCCACCACCCAGGAGACCCAGATGGACCGGACGATCCCACGCGGTGCGGACACGGCGGCCTGGCTCGTCTCCTCCGACATGTGCGCGGAGGCGTCGTAGCCGACCAGTGTGCCCTGCGCGATCGCGAGGCCGATGCCGGTGACGTACAACGAGCTTGTCCAGCCTGTGGTGTTGCTGAATTCACCGAAGACGAACGACGCCGGCTGGTGGCTGTCGGGGGCGATCCACAGCACACCGAGGATGACGGCCACACCGGCCAGATGCCACCACACACTGATGGAGTTCAGCACACTGACCAGCCGCACACCGGCCAGGTTCAGGAGGGCGTGGAGCAGCAGAATCGCCACGAAGATGAGCATCGTCTGCCCGGAACTCACGACGATCGACCACTGGAGGTCGAGGACTCCGCCGATGAACAGGGCGCAGCCGTAGTCGATCACGGCGATGCCGCCGAGCAGGCCCAGCAGGTTCAGCCATCCGGTGTAGAAACCCCAGCGGCGCCCGCCGAGTTGGTCGGCCATGTAGAACATGGCGCCCGAGGTGGGGTAGGCGCTGGTCACTTCGGCGAGTGCCATACCGACGAAGAGCACGAAGAAGCCGACCGCGGCCCAGCCCCACAGCATGACCGCCGGGCCGCCGGCGATCAGCCCGGGGCCGTACAGCGCCATGCAGCCGCCCAGCACGGAGATGACGCTGAAGCTCACCGCGAAGTTGCCGAAGCCGCCCATCCGCCGCGCCAGGACCGGTTCGTAGCCGAGGTCCGCCAACTGCTTGTTGTCGTCGTCCCCCTGCCCGGAGCCGGGTACGGGGTGTGGTCGTTTCGCGCGAAACACAGGAACCTCCAGAACGGATGGGATCAGTTGGGCGGCATCAGTCGGTACAGGCGTTCAGCGGTGGGCAGTTACCGGCGGGCGGTCACGGACGGCCCGGCCCCGGGCGGCGATGCCCCGGCCGCGCGGGGCCCGGACGCCCAGGCCCGGGCCGTACGGGCTCGCGGCGGCGCTCATGGATGGCCGCGGAACGGCGGCGGTCCCGCACGGCGTTCCGCCCCGTGGGCCCGGGCTCCTTCGTGGGCGTCGAGGAACAGCCGCTCCCACCGGTCGCCGGGGCCGGTCAGGTACAGCCAAGGTCTCGGCGAGGCGTACATGCCGACCGCACGGAACACCTCGGTCGCGGGCTCGTACAGCTGGGCCGCCCACAGGGCGTGGGCCGTGTAGTTCATGTCCACGGTCAGCCTGCGCGAGGCCGTGTGGACGAACCAGCCCTCGTACGCGTGCCGCGCCCGCTCCAGAGCCCGGTCGGTCACCCAGTACAGAGTGGCGTCCAGCGACTCGTGTCCCTCGTACATCGCGCGCCACCGCTCGACGGCCACATATAGGGGCAGGACGAGCAGGGCCGATCCTCTCGGCGCCCACTCCGCGATCCAGCGTGTGAAGAAGTCCTGATGGGCGACCGTTCCCCCCTTCCGGGTCAGGAGGAAGCGGGTGATCCGGTGGTATGCCTCGCGGTTGCCGGGGTCGCGCCGCTCGACCTCGTCGAGCAGGCCCCAGGGTCCGGGGAAGAGTTGCGGGTCGGGCGGCGGTCTGCGGTGTTCCTCTTCCGCCTGCGCGGGGTCCAGCTCCGCCAGGGCCAGCCGGCAGATGTACGGCACCGGGTCGTCCGGAGCGGCGTTCGCGGCGCTGTCACACGCGGACTTCGCCGTCCGCCACAGGGCTTCGAGATGCTGCCCGTCCCCGACGCGGTTCGCCCGCAGCGCCCGCTCCACCGCCACCCGGGCCAGCATCACGGTCGCGGGTACGCTCTCCGGGACCTCGTCGTGCCAGGTCCGCACCACTGTCGTACCGGCTGACGCGGCCCCCAACACCTGCGTGCGGTAGGTCCATTGCGCCCAGTCCGCGCGCTGGGTCCGTACCAGCAGGTCCTGCATCGACATCCAGTAGCCCGACGCGACGTCCTGGAGCACCGCCCGCAGTTCGTGATCGTCCCCGGCCGGCCCCGAGGCCACCCGGACTCCCCGCCCGGACCTCTCGCCACCTCCGACAGCGTTCACCGGCACCGGCCCGATACGGGACGGAGAGCGCGCCGGGCCGTCGGCAGCGCAAGAGACATGGCCGAATCCTTATCGCACGTCGTGGGAGGTCAGTCCACTCCGGCCGCCGCCCATCACCCAGGGTCTTCCCCCGGTGGCGCTGCGTCCCGGAGCTTCAGCATGGCAGTTGACCTTTCCGATGGAAAGGTCAACTGCAAACTTCATGGCCACAACTGACCGCTCTGACCTGCGATTTGACCGACTAAGCAGGAGTTAGACGCGGGATAGCACTCACAATGCGCATCGACCACTATCCGGCCCGGTCGATACCGAAACCGGGGGCCCGGTTCCCCTCGGCGCCCCGTACACCCGGACGACGGCAACGAGACGTTGCCGTCGTCCCTGGCCGCGCGCTCGGCGCGGGGCCCGTGACCGGTGGATCAGCGGATCAGTCGTGAACCACCGCGACCACGTCGATCTCCACGAGGATGTTCATCAGCTCCGAACCCACCGTGGTACGCACCGGGCAGGGGTCGGTGAAGAACTCCCGGTAGGCCGCGTTGAACGCCTCGAAGTCGCGGTGCAGATCGGCCAGATGCACCGTCGCCTTGACCACGTCGTCCAGGGTCAGCCCGCGCGCGGCCAGTACCGCGCTGATATTGCGCAGGACCTGCGCGGTCTGCGCCGCCGCGCCTTCCGGCACTTTCCCTGTCTCCGGGTCCTGCGGGCCGAATCCGGCCGTGTAGAGGAATCCTCCCGCCACGACGCCCTGGCTGTAGGCCCCGGCCGGCCGCGGCGCGCTGTCGGTGTGTACCGCTCGTTTGCTCATCGTGTGCGCACGTGTCCCCTCGTCACCCATGACCTGCTCGCCCGTCGTCCGCTCGCCCGTCGTCCGCTCGCTCATCCGGTCAAGTCGCCTTCCCGCGCGTTGACCTCGGCGAAGTACCGCAGCTTCTCCTCGTCCACACTCACGCCCAGCCCCGGCCCGGTCGGCACCCGCAGCCGGCCGCCCTCCAGGTGCAGCGGCTCGATGATGTCGTCCGCGTGCAGGTAGTACATGCTGTCGATCGCGCGCGAGAGGACTGGTGTGCTGGAGACGACGGCCAGATGGGCCGCGGTCGCGATGCCCAGTTCGCCGCCGCTGTGCAGGTTCATGCCGAGGCCGAAGGTCTCGCAGTGTGCGGCGAGCGCCTTCGTGGCGGCGATGCCGCCCCATTTGTAGACGTCGCCGTGGATCACGTCGACCGCGTTCAGCCGCATCGCGGGCGCGAAGTCCTCGAAGCGGACCACGCACATGTTGGTGCACAGCGGTATCCGGACCTTCGCCTTCACCTGGCTCATGCCCTCGATGCCGACGCACGGGTCTTCCAGGTACTCCAGATCCAGCTCCTCCAGCGCGATGCCGGCGCGCACCGAATCCGGCACCGACCAGGCCGCGTTGGGGTCGACCCGCAGATTCACCTCGGGCAGCGCCTCACGCAGCGCCCGCAGGATGCCGACATCGCCCGCGACATCCTTGGTGCCCTTGAGCTTGACGGCTTCGAAGCCGCCTTCCGCCACCACGCGTACGGTGTGTTCCGCCAGCGCCTCCGGCAGCGCGGACCCGCTCGCGCCCGGCGCGTCGGCGCGGGTCACCAGGGCCGTGATCGGGACCTCGTCGCGTACGGATCCGCCCAGCAGATCGGTGAGCGACTGGTCGGTGGCCTTGCCCATCGCGTCCCAGCAGGCCACGTCGATGGCCGCGATCGCCGCGTATCCGAGGTACCCGTAGAAGAACGGCACCATGTGCTGCTTGCGGTGGAAGCTCTCCAGGGCGAACGGGCTGGTGCCGATCAGGTCCCCGGCCATCGCCTCGACGACGGCGGCCACCGGCCTGCCCCACATCGTCTCGCCCCAGCCCTCGACGCCGGAATCGGTGCGGATGCGCACCACCGTGCGGGTCTCTCCCGTCTTGGTCTCGAACGAGCTGGTGAACGGGTTGACCAGGGGGAGGTTGACGACCCATACGTCGACGTCAGTGATCTTCATTCTGCTCCTCAACTCGGTGGTTGCCGGTGGGGTGGGCGGCCGTGGCCGCGTCGAACGCGCGGATCGCCCGGGCCAGGCCCAGCGCCCTGTCGTCCAGCAGCCGGCGGCCGCGTCCGGCGTCGGCGCCCGAGGCGTCGTCGGTCGATCCGCCGACCCGCGCCCACTCGCCGTGGCGCTCCACGGTCAGGCCCGGGTACGGCGGGTGGTCGAACAGCGGTGGCGGCTCGACGGGCGCCCTGGCGGGCACAGGGGTACGGACCAGCTCCGGGTGCGCCGCGAGCATCAGTGACGTCTCGAACCAGCCGGCGTGGCCCGGGGTCACCTCGGGACGGCCGCCGTCGCCCGATTCGTCCGTCCCGTCAGTCCCGTCTGCCGCTGTGACGGTCCAGTACGAGCAGGCCGCCACGGTCACCTCGGCGCGCAGCGCGAACCGCTTGACCGCGAGCCGCATGATCTCGTCGTTGCCACCGTGTCCGTTGACGACCATGATCCGCCGGTATCCGCTGGTCATGAGGGAATCCAGGATGTCGTCCAGGACCGCGCCCAGCGTCCGCGCCGAGAGCGAGACGGCCGCCGCGAACAGGTGATGGGGGCTGTGTCCGAAGGGCAGGGCGGGCAGCCGCACCAGTCCTGATCCCGGTCCGCCGGCCGACAGCAGGGCCATGGCCCGGTCGACCACCGCCTCGACCAGGAGCGTGTCGGTGCCCATCGGCAGATGCCCGGCGTGCTGTTCCTGCGACCCGATGGGCAGCAGCGCGACGGAGTCCTCGCCCGCCTCGCGCACCTCTCGCCAGGTCAATTCGGTCAGTTTGAGTTGGCTCACAGCGCTACCTCCCTGAAACTCCGCCGTGGCAGAGTCTGCGCATGGTCCCTGAACGTTCTCCGCTGCGGCTGGTGCCCGATCCCGTACCAGAGCCGACCGCCGCGCCCCGTGCCCCGCGGACGCTCGGAGCGGTCGAGCTGGTGCCGGGACGGGTACGGGCCGCCGTACTGACCATGTCCGGCACCGTGCTCGACCGCGCGGAGGCGGCGTACGACGCGGCGGGCGCGACGCCCGCGGACATCGACACGGCGCTCGCGCGGGCCGCCGCCGTCTTCGCCGGTCACGCACCGGTGGGAATCGGGGTGGCGGCCGCGGGCCTCGTCGATCCGGCCGCCGGCCTGATCACCGAGGTCAACGATGTGCCCGCGCTGCACGGCTACCCGGTGACCGAGCGGCTGTACGCGCTGACCGGCGTGCCGGTACGCGTGGAGCACCGGGCCCGTCTTCAGGTGCTCGGTGACCGCTGGTTCGGCGCCGGACGCGGCCGCCGTACGTTCGCCTCGGTGTCGACCGGCGAGGTGCTCGGGGTGGGGATCCTCTACGACGGCGACGTCCTGGCCCCGCCGGGCGGCCGCAGCGGCGCCCATATGACGGTGTCGGCCAGCGGCGATCCCTGCACGTGCGGCGGCCGCGGCTGCTGGAAGACGGTGGCCACGACCCGGTGGCTGCGCGCGCGGGCACGGGCGGCGGGCCTCGGTCCTGACGTGTCGCTGGGCGCACTGGTGGAGCGCGACGACGCGCCCGCGAGGCGGACCGTGGCGGAGTACGCGGAGAATCTGGCCCTCGGACTGGTCAATGTGCAGCAGCTTTTCGCGCCCGGCCTCTTCGTCCTGCACGGTGAGGCGCGCGAGGGCGGCGAACGCTTCCGTTCGCTCATCGAGGAGCGGCTGCGTGCCGACGTCGCGTCGGCGGGCGCCGAGCGGCCCCGGGTGCTGGTGAGTTCCGCGACCGAGGACGACGGGGCGCTGCTCGGCGGCGCCGGGCTGGTTCTCTCCCACCTCTAGGGCGGGTTGCGAAAGTCCCTCTCCGCTCACAGGACGTCCCTCCCGGCGGCCGCGCGGCGGCCCTTGCGCGGATCGGGGACCGGTACGGCGTCCAGCAGTTGACGGGTGTAGGGATGCCGCGGGTCGCGGAACACCTGCGTGGCCTCGCCCACTTCCACCAGCCGTCCCTGCCGCATCACGGCGACCCGGTCGGCCACCTGCCGTACGACGGCGAGGTTGTGCGAGACGAAGACGTACGTCAGGCCGAGCCGCTCCTGGAGTTCCGCGAGCAGATCGAGGACGCGGGCCTGTACGGAGACGTCCAGCGCGCTGGTCGGCTCGTCGAGGACCACCAGGCGGGGTTCGAGCGCCAGGGCCCGCGCGATGGAGACACGCTGGCGCTGGCCGCCGGAGAACTCGTGCGGATAGCGGTCCTGAATTCCGGCGTCCAGACCGACGGAGTGCAGCAGTTCGCCGACCCGCTCCCTCGTACGGGCCCTTCCCCGGCGTCCGCGCGCCGCCGGATCGTGCGTGATCAGAGGCTCGGCGACGATGTCGGTGATGCGCATGCGCGGGTTCATGCTGGAGTACGGGTCCTGGAGCACGACCTGCATCCGGCGCCGTACGCCGCGCAGTTGGGCCGGGGAGAGTGCGCCGAGGTCCTGGCCGTCGAAACACACACGGCCCGAGGTGGGTTCGAGCAGCCGCAGCAGCAGACGCGTCAGTGTGGTCTTGCCGCAGCCCGATTCGCCGACGAGGGCGAGCGTCTCGCCCTCCTCCACGGTCAGGGAGACACCGTCCACCGCCACGCTCGCGGTCCTGCCGCCGAATTCCTTGCGGAGATCGGTCAGTTCGAGCAGCGTCATGCCCACTCCAATCGGGGGGTGGCGTCGAGCAGCCGTCGGGTGTAGGGGGCGGCCGGGTGGTCGAAGACGTCCAGGACATCGCCGCTCTCCACGACCTTGCCCGCGTTCATGACCATGACCCGGTCGGCGGTCTCCGCCACCACACCGAGGTCATGGGTGATCAGCAGGACGGCCATCACGTGCCGGCGCTTGAGAGTCACGAGGAGATCGAGGATCTGCCGCTGCACGGTGACGTCGAGGGCGGTGGTCGGCTCGTCGGCGATGAGTACGCGCGGCCGGCCCACCAGCGCCGTCGCGATCATCACGCGCTGGCGCAGACCGCCGGAGAGTTCGTGCGGGTACTGCCGGTAGCGCAGTTCGGGGTCGGGAATGCCGACCTCGTCCAGCGCGGCGAGCGCCTCCTCCTTCGCCCGGGCCCGGGAGAGTCCCTGGTGGTGGCGGAGCACTTCCGCGACCTGCGCGCCGACGCGCTGGAGCGGGTCGAGGCTGGTCATCGGGTCCTGGAAGACCATGGCGATGTCATGGCCCCTGATCCGGCCGAGTTCCTTTTCCGGGAGGGTGAGCAGGTCTCGTCCGTCGAAGAGGACGCGACCGCCGGTGTAGACACAGGGCGGTTCGGGGTTGAGGCGCAGCACGGACAGCGCGGTGGCGGTCTTGCCACTCCCCGACTCCCCCACGACGGCGAGGGTCTCGCCCGCCCGGACCTGGAGACTGACGCCCTGGACGGCGTGCACGGTGGAGGTGTCGAGTATGAAGTCGACGCTGAGGTCGTTGATTTCGAGGAGGGGTTCGCCGGTCGGGCGGTCGGTTGTCATCGGCGGTACGCCTTCGGGTCCGCGACGTCGCGCAGGGCGTCGCCGGTGATGTTGACGGCGAGGGAGGTGAGCATCAGGGCGACGCCGGGAAAGACGGCGACCCACCAGGAAGTGCCCAGGTAGAGCTGTCCGTCGGCGAGCATCGAGCCCCAGGTGACGGTCTCCTTGGGCACACCGAGTCCGAGGTAGCTCAGGGACGCCTCGGCGACGATCGCGGCGGCGACGTGCAGGGTGCCGATGGTGGCGAGGGGTGCCACCACATTGGGCAGCAGGTGGCGGCGCATGATGGCGCCGTCGGTGACGCCGATCGCGCGGGCCTCGGTGACGAAGTCCCTTGAGCGCAGCGACATCACCTCGGATCGCACGACACGGGCGTATGAGACCCATCCCGTGAAGCCGAGCACGAGGATCACGTACCAGAGCCCCGAGCCGAGGTAACCGACGATGGCCAAGGCCAACAGGATCGCGGGGAAGGCCAGTTGGACGTCGGCCACTCGCATGAGTACCCGGTCGGCCCAGCCGCCGAAGTAGCCGGACGCGAGGCCGGCGGCCGTACCGGTCACTCCGGCGAGCAGCGCGGCCCCGGCGCCGGCGAGCAGCGAGACCCGGGTGCCGTAGATGACGCGCGAGAGCATGTCGCGGCCGAGCTGGTCGGTGCCGAGCGGGTGGGAACCCGCGCCGCCGCTCTGCCAGGCCGGTGGTTTCAGGCGGAGCAGCAGGTTCTGCGTCTGGGGGTCGTACGGGGCGATCAGCGGGGCGAAGACCGCGGTGATCAGCAGCAGCGCCAGTACGGCGAGCGCGACGACGGCAAGTTTGTTGCGCAGCAGGGTGCGCAATGCGGCCTGCCGGGGACCGGGCCCGGCCGCGGGGGCGGCGGCCGGGGCGGACGCGGCCGGTGATGTGACGGTCATCGGGACGTCCTCACCCTCGGGTCGAGGAAGCTGTAGGAGAGGTCGACGAGCAGGTTCACCACGACGAAGGTGGCCGCGAAGAACAGCACAGTGGCCTGTACCAGGGGGAAGTCGCGGTTGGAGATGGCCTCGATCGTCAGCTGTCCGACACCGGGCCAGGAGAAGACCCGTTCGGTGAGGATGGCGCCGCCCAGCAGGCTGCCGACCTCCAGGCCGATCACGGTCACCACCGGCAGCGAGGCGTTGCGCAGGCCGTGGGTGAGCACCACCTTGACCGGGCCGAAGCCCTTCGCGCGGGCGGTGCGGATGTGGTCGGAGGAGAGCACGTCGATCAGCGAGGAGCGCAGCAGCCGCGCGACGACGGCGACCGAGTAGACGGCGAGGGTGACGGCGGGCAGGACGAGGTTGGCGAACGTGCCGTATCCGGAGGCGGGCAGCGCGTGCAGGCCCACGGCGAAGACGAGGATCAGCAGGATGCCGACCCAGAACGGCGGAGTGGACTGCCCGAGCAGCACACCGGTCATCACGGCGCGGTCCGAGCCGCGACCCCGGCGCATCGCCGCGAAGATCCCCGCGGGAATCGCGATGATCAGGGTCACCACCAGTGCGGCGCAGGCCAGTTCGAGGGTGGCGGGCAGCCGCTCCGCCAGGATGTGGCGGACGGGCTGGTCGTAGACGAGGGAGTTGCCGAAGTCGAGGCGGGGCAGACCGCCGAGGAAGTCGAGGTACTGGGTGAACAGCGGCCGGTCGAGGCCGAGGCTCGCCCGCAGCACGCCTTCCTGGTGGGCGGTGGCGTCGGGTGGCAGCAGTTGTTTGACGGGGTCTCCGGAGAGGCGGACCAGGAAGAACGAGACGGTCGCCGTGCACAGCAGGACGAGCAGGGCGGTGCCGAGCCGCAGGAGGACGGTACGCGCCAGCCGTGTCCGGGGCGGGGTGCTCATCGGGAGACCTCCGCGCTTCGCATGTCCAGGACGCCCGCCGATCCCGGTTTCCAGCGGGGCCTTTCGTTGCGGGCGAGGATGTTGTCGATCTGGTAGAGGAAGACGAAGGGTGCCTCCCGCCGCATCAGCCGTTGCAGGTCGGAGAAGGCCTTCGCACGCTCCTCGGGGTCCTCGGACAGTTCTTCGAGGTCGATGAGCCGGTCGGCCTCCGCGGAGTGCCAGCGGCTCTGGCGGCGGTCGCTGCGTACGTTCGACTGCACGATGCTCTCGCCGTCCAGCGTCCAGACGGTGCTGGCCGCCAGGTACATCGGGCCGAGCGCGCCGTGGTTGTCGGAGGTGAGGCGGGAGGCGTACGTACCGGGGTCGATGAGGTCGACACGGGCCCGCACACCGGCTTTGGCCAGCAGTCCTGAGAGGGCTTCGGCGACATTGGAGTCGACGTTGGAGGCGGTCAGCACGGTGTCGAAGCCGTGGGGGTATCCGGCCTCCGCGAGAAGGGCGCGTGCGGTGGCGACGGACCGGGTGAAGGGCTTGACCGACGGGTCGAAGCCGAAGGCGCCGCGGGGGATGAGCGCGGCCGTCTCGGTGGCCTTGCCGCCGAGCACCGCTTTGATCAACAGGGGTACGTCCACCGCGTGGTTGAGCGCCTGGCGGACCCGCCGGTCCCGCAACGGCCCCTTGTCCAGGGTGTTCAGGGAGAGGTAGGAGGTACGCACCCCGGTGCAGCCGTCCAGAGTGACCCCGGGATAGCCCTCCAACTGCTGGGCCGCGTCCGGGGTCAGTCCCGTGACGAGGTCCACTCCGCCGCTCTGCAGGGCCGCGAGCGAGGACGAGGGGTTGGGCGCCGGGCTGAAGACGAGTTCGTCCACATGGGGGCGGCCCTGCCAGTGGTGGGGGTAGGCCCGCATGCGCAGTTCGTGGTCGCGCTGCCAGCGGAGGTAGGTGAACGGGCCTGTGCCGACAGGGTGGCTGGCGAAGCCCTCGTCCCCGACCTCGGCCAGATAGCGCGGTGGGACAACAACTCCGCCGAAGAGCGAGAGCTTGTCGGGCAGGATCGGGTCGTGCAGCGTGGTGTGCACGTCGACGGTGAGCGGGTCGACGACGGTCATGTCCTTCACGTAACGCAACTCGACGATGGGCGACTTGGTCGCGGGGTCGAGCAGTCGCTCCAGGCTGAACTTGACGGCCGCGGCGTCGAAGGCCTCCCCGTTGTGGAAGGTCACACCGGGGCGCAGGGTGAACCGCCACGTGTGCTGGTCCCGTGCGGTCCAGGAGAGGGCGAGCCGGGGCCGCAGTGTGTTGTCGCTTCCCCGGGTGGTGAGCGTGTCGAACATGTTGATCAGGACGTTCATCGACGTCATGTCGCCCTGCTTCTGCGGGTCCATGGTCTTGGGGTCGCCCGGCTGGGACACCCTCAGGACGTTGCCCACGCCGCTCGCGGGGTCGGTCCCACACCCCGTCAGGAGCGCCGGGACGGCGAGGGCCGGGACTGCCAGACCGCCGAGCCGCAGCAGATCACGACGGGGCAGGTGACGGCGGTCCACGGTCCGACCCTGACGTATCCGTTCCATTGAACAACACATCCGTTCCGGCAGATGGAATGCGGTTGGGTTAAGCTAAGCGCCATGGCGAAAGCGGTCAACACCCGATCGGTTGAGCAAGAGCCCACGAAGGGGCCCGTCGACAAGGCGATGGAGGTGCTCGAAGCACTCGTACAGGCCGGTGGGCCACACCGGTTGGGCGAGATCGCGCGACGTACGGGACTCACCAAGCCCACGGTCCACCGTCATCTGCGCACGATGGCGGAGCACGGCTTCGCGGAGCCCACGGAGGGCGGCAGCTACCGGGCCGGCCCGCGGCTGCTCGGCCTCGCGGCGGCGGCGCTGCACGACAGCCGGGCCCTCCAACTGACCGGCCCCGCTCTCGCCGACCTGCGCCGTCGTACCGGTCACGTCGCGCACTACGCGGTACGGCACGCGCACGACGCCGTGTATCTGGAGCAGTCGGAGCCCGCGCGCGAATACCGGTTGAGCGCGCTCCCCGGCGGCCGGACACCGCTGCACTGCGGCGCAGTGGGTCTGGCGATGCTCTGCGCGCTGCCCGCCGACGAGCGGGACGCGATTCTCGACGGCGCGCCGCTCACCGCGCAAACACCCAGGACCCTCACCGAACCCGCCTCGCTGCGCGCCCTGTTGGCGGATTCCGCCCGGCGCGGTTACGTGGTTGAGGACGAGTTCGCGGAGCCGGACGTACGGTCGGTGGCGGCGCCCGTTCTCGACGGCGAGGGCCGCGTCGTGGGCGCGATCGGCATCTCGGGGCTGACGTTCACACTCGACCCGGAGAGCGTGGGGATCTACGGACCGATGGTGCGCGCGGCCGCCCGTACGGTCTCCGCCGGACTCGGCGCCGGAACGCCGAAGGCCGCGCCTGCTCTGGGCGTCGCGGGGGAGCGGGCATGAGCGCTCTCGCCGAACTGCTCGCCGCCGCTCGCGACCGCCGGGCGTTCTCCGGAGCGGCGTGGTCCGTCGGGACCGCGGAAGGGCCGCTGGACCGGGGCTGGACGGGCACCGGAAGCCGGGGAGGTCCGGCGCTGGACGGCGACGAACTGTGGGACCTCGCCTCGGTGACGAAGCCGGTCGTCGGGCTCACGGTGATGGCGCTCGTGGAGCAGGGCGCACTGGCTCTCGATCACACCGTCGGCGACCACCTGCCGGAGTATCGGAGCAGCGACAAGTCCGGCGTGACGATGCATCAGCTCCTGACCCACACTTCGGGCATCCCCGGGCAGACGCCGCTCTACCGCGACCATCCCACCCGTCCGTCCCTGCTGGACGCGGTGCGCCGGCTGCCGCTGACCGCCGAGCCCGGCACACGCGTCCAGTACTCCTCGGCCGGCTTCATCCTGCTCGGGCTGATCGCCGAGGCAGCGAGCGGCGAACCCCTGGACGTGCTGGTGGAACGGCTGGTCTGCGGGCCACTCGGGATGGAGCACACCGTCTTCCGTCCGGACGCCGGGGGCCGGGCGCGGGCGGTGGCCACGGAGGACTGTCCGTGGCGCGGCCGGGTGGTGACCGGCGAGGTGCACGACGAGAACGCGGCGGTGCTGGGCGGAATCGGCGGCCACGCGGGCCTGTTCGCGCCGCTCGCCGACATGGAGCGGCTCGGCTCGGCGCTGGCCGCCGGGGGCCGCGGCCTGCTGCGCCCCGATACGTTCGCCCTGATGACGGCGGGCCACACGGACGAGCTCGACCTGCGGCGCGCGCTCGCCTGGCAGGGCCAGGACCCGGTCGACTCCCCCGTCGGCGGATCCTTCTCCCCAACGGCGTTCGGGCACACCGGATTCACCGGCACCAGTGTCTGGGTCGACCCGGCGACCGGGCGCTACGCCGTGCTGCTGACGAACCGGGTGCATCCGACCAGGGACGGCGACGGCATCACGGCCGTGCGCCACGCCTTCCACGACGAGGCCGCGACGCTGCCGGCGGCGCCAAGGTCCGTCAGCTGACGGCCCGTTCGCTCCCGCGGGCTCACGAGTCCCGCTCCTCGCCCGCCCCGTGCCCGGGCCCGTCCGACGGTTCCGCGCCGCCCCATTCGCGGTGGGTGGCGATACGCCGGAGGATGTCGGCGGCGGCGCGGATCTCCTCGGTGGAGACATCCGGCAGGCTCTCCCCGAGCCAGCGCTGCATGGCGCTGTCCAGGCGCAGGAGAGTGTCCCTGCCCTGCCTGGTGGGCACCACCCGCTGCACTCTGCGGTCCCGCGCCTCCAGCACCCGTTCGACGAGCCCCTGCCGCTCCAACTCCTTGACCTGCCGCGTCACATGCGGATGGCGGACGTCAAGGCGATCGGCCAGCTCACCGACGCGCAGCGGCACTCCCTCCTTCACCAGAACCCGCAGCAGAGCGAGCCCCGGCCGGTCGATGGGCACGCCGGCCATCGCGACCAGCCGGTCGTGGGCGCGCGTTCGCGTCAGCCTGTAGGCCAGGGCGCTCAGCACCGAGCGCAGCTCCGCGATGCTCCCCTGCCGGGAGTCAGAGGTTCTTTCCACCCGGGCATCATGCCGAACCTGCGCACGATTCCGGCCAACCGCTCACGGGGCCGAAGTGAACTGGTTGCGCGTTACACACACTCGCGATATCAAGTACTTAGATTACGTAATGTCTTGGGCGTCGCTACGAAGAGCCCGCCGAGGGAGAACTCATGCGCATCGACATCGACGAGAACAAGTGCTGCGCTGCTGGTCAGTGCGTACTGGCGGCCGATGATCTGTTCGACCAGAGGGACGAGGACGGGGTCGTCGTACTGCTCGACGCGACGCCCCCGGAGGACGCCCTGGAGCGTGCCCGCGAAGCCGCCGCGCTGTGTCCGGCCGCTGCCATCGAGATCCACGTCTGACCGTGCGCACCGGGCCCCGCTGCCCGGCGCGCTTCCGCAGATCCGAACGGACCACCCCCACCTCTGTCTGGAGTACGCGTCATGACCGAGACGGCCATTCCCGAGACGAGCGTCCCCGATTTCCCGTTCCGCCGCGCCACCGGCTGCCCGTTCGACCCGCCGCCGCGCTACGCCGAACTGCGCACCGAAGCCCCGGTCAGCCCCGTACGGATCTGGAGCGGACAGACCGCCTGGCTGATCACTCGCTACGCGGATCAGCGGGCCGTCCTCGCCGACCCGCGCTTCAGCTCCGACACCAACAAGCCCGGGCACCCCGCACAGAGCCCGGGCGTCAAGGCCCGGCGCTCCACGGCGGAACAGCCCTTCATCGTGAAGGACGACCCCGAACACAACCACATCCGGCGGATGTTCACGGCACACTTCACGGTCAAGCGCGTGGCATCGATGGCGCCCAGGCTCCAGCAGATCATCGACGGTCTGCTGGACGACATGGAGGCGGCGGGCCCGCCCGCCGACCTGGTCGAGGACTTCGCCCTGCCGATGCCGTCCCTGGTGATCAGCGAGCTGCTCGGCGTACCGGCCGAGGACCGCGGCATCTTCCAGCGCGCGGCCCGCAAGCTGGTCGGCCTTCACACCAGCGCCGAGGAGGTACTGGAGGCGAACGCCGAACTCGGCGCATACCTGGCAGGCCTGATCGACATCAAGGACAAGGCACCGGGCGACGACCTGCTCAGCTCGCTGGTCGTGGAACGGATGCGCACCGGCGAGCTGAACCGCGACCAGTTGGTGGAGAACGCCATCCTTCTGCTGATCGCGGGGCACGAGACCACGGCGAACATGACGGCGCTCGGCACCCTGGCGCTGCTGCACAACCCCGAACAGCTCGCGGTGGTCCGCGACAGCGACGATCCGGCCCGTATCGCCTCCGCCGTCGAGGAGTTGCTGCGCTATCTGACCATCGTGCACACCGGACGCCGCCGGGTCGCGACCGAGGACGTCGAGGTGGCCGGCACCCTCGTCCGCGCGGGCGAGGGTGTCATTCTCGTGAACGACTCCGGGAACCGCGACCCCGAGGTGTTCCCCGACGGCGACCGCCTCGACATCGACCGGCCGGGAGTACGGCGGCACATGGCCTTCGGCCACGGCACTCACCAGTGCCTGGGCCAGAACCTGGCCCGCACGGAGCTTCAACTCGCTTACCCCGCACTGCTGCGCCGCTTCCCGAACCTGCGCACGGCGGTCCCGGACGAGGAGCTCCGGTTCAAGGACGACATGCTGGTCTACGGTGTTCACGGACTGCCCGTGACCTGGTGAAGGCACGGGGGCGCCGCCGGATCCCGGCGGCGCCCCCATCTGCCTTCACGCCTTTCCCACCGTCGAATTGGACGTCATGAGCCACGCACAACATCCTGAGCGCATCGTCGTCGTCGGAGCCTCCGCGGCCGGACTCTCCACAGCCGAGGCACTGCGCCGCGGCGGTTTCGCGGGGACCCTTACCCTGGTCGGCGACGAGGTGCACCCGCCCTACGACCGGCCGCCGCTGTCCAAGCAACTGCTCTCGGGCGCCTGGGAGTCGGAGCGTCTGCATCTGCGCAGCACCGACCAACTGACCGGCCTCGACCTCGAACTGCGGCTCGGCGTAACGGCCGTGGGCCTGGACCAGGACCGCCGCGAGGTGAGCCTGTCCGACGGCTCCGTCCTCGGCTACGACGCCCTCGTCATCGCCACCGGCGTACGCGCCCGCCGGCTGCCCGGCACCGACGGGCTGCCCGGAGTGCACGCCCTGCGGACGATGGACGACGCGCTCGCGCTGCGCGGTTCGATGCGCCCCGGCGCTCGACTGGCCATCGTCGGCGCGGGCTTCATCGGCGCGGAAGCCGCGGCGGTGGCGAGCGGGACGGGCTGCCAGGTGACACTGATCAGCGATCTCCCACAGCCGCTCTCCGACATCCTCGGCCCCGAACTGGGCGCGATGCTCACACGCACCCACACCGACCACGGCGTACGCGTCGAGACCGGCGTCCTCGCGACGGGCATCCCCACCCGCGACGGACGTGCGTGCGGCGTCGAACTCTCCGACGGCAGGACGGTGGACGCGGACCTCGTCCTCGTGGGCATCGGGACCGTGCCCAACACCGAGTGGCTGCGCGACAGCGGGCTGCCGCTGGGCAACGGCGTCGAGTGCGACGCGTATCTGCGGGCAGGCGAGGGCATCTGGGCGGCGGGCGACGTGGCGTCCTGGCCCGACGCGGTCGCCGGCCTCCGGCGCCGTATCGAGCACCGGACCAACGCGGCGGAGCAGGGACTCGCCGTCGCGCGCAACATCCTCGCCGGCGAGGCGGCCACGCCGTTCACCAGCGTTCCCTACGTCTGGTCGGATCAGTACGACCTCAAGATCCAGATGTACGGGCTGCCGCGCGGCGCCGAACACGTCCGCATCGTCGAGGGCAGTGTCGAGGACCGCGCGCTCATCGCGCTGTACGGCAGCGAGAGCGTCGTACAGGGCGTAGTGGCGATCAACATGGCACGCGCCGCCCGGGGCTACCGGCGCCACGTGGCCGAGGGATCGTCCTGGCCGCTCACGCCGGCCTGAGTTCGAGAACGGAGGGGCCGGGCGCCGTCGGTGCCCGGCCCCTCGCGCGTCTGGGCACCGGGGGGTCCGTTGTCCAGGGCTCCGCGGTCGGCACGAGACCGCGATGACCCACGGGCCGGCGAGGGCCCTTCTCCGGCCCGGCCACGACGGCATGCCCGTCCCCGCGGTCGGCGCGATTCGCGGCATGAGGCATCGGGCTCCTTGACGCCATAACGTTATTATGGGAGCTATGCCCTGAATGGCCCCATCGGCGCCTTCGCGTACGAAACCAACCACGCCCCGGTCCTACGCCGAAAGTCCCGCTCAACATGTGGCACAAGTCCCATTTCCGGCAGGCCACCGCCCCTTGTGTCCGGCTTTACCCTCCGTAAGGTTGAAGTCAATACCGCATGCTCCTTGATCGGAACCCCGTCGTGCCCGACCTCCCCGACTCTCCCTGGCGCATCTCACTGCCGCACAGTCCCGCGGCCGTGCCGATCGCCCGCGCCCTGATCCGGTCGGCGCTCGCGGAACTGGCAGGCAGGGCCGACAGCGACACCGCGGAACTGCTCACCGCGGAACTGGTCGCCAACGCCGTGGAGCACACGTACGGGAACGGTCCGATCCATCTGGTGGTCGAGGTGCTGGCGGGCGCCTGCCAGGTCGAGGTGCACGACGGTGACCCCGCCCCGCCCGGCGATCTCTCCCGGCCGGGCCCCGGTTCCGTGCCCGATCCCTGGCAGGAGTACGGGCGCGGGCTGCTGCTGATCCGCATGCTCAGCGAGGACTGCGGTCACCGGCCCACGGACAGCGGCAAGGCCGTCTGGTTCACGCTTCCCGCGCCCCAGGAGGCCCTGCCGGGCGTATGACTATTCGGGGACGCCGTCCGGTGAGAGCGTGGCGACCAGCACGGCCTTGATCGTGTGCAGCCGGTTCTCGGCTTCGTCGAAGACCACCGAGTGCTCCGATTCGAAGACCTCGTCGGTGACTTCCAGCTCGGTCAGACCGTACCGCTCATGGATCTCCTGCCCCAGCGTCGTGCCCAGGTCGTGGAAGGCCGGCAGGCAGTGCAGGAACTTGACCCCGGGGTTGCCGGTCGCGCGCAGCACGTCCATGGTCACGGTGTACGGGCGCAGCGCCGCGATGCGCTCGGCCCACACCTCCGCGGGCTCCCCCATCGACACCCAGACGTCGGTGACCACGAAGTCCGCCCCGGCGACGCCCTCCTCGATGTTCTCGGTGAGCGCCAGCCGCGCCCCGCTGACCTCGGCGGCCTCGCGGGCGAGGGCCAGGGTCTCCTCACTCGGCCAGTAGGCGCGCGGCGCGACGATCCGTACGTCCATGCCGAGCAGGGCGCCGGTGACGAGGTAGGAATTGCCCATGTTGAAGCGGGCGTCGCCCAGGTAGGAGAAGGCGATCTCCTCCAGCGGCTTGTCGGTCCGCTCCGTCATCGTGAGCATGTCGGCCAGCATCTGGGTGGGGTGCCAGTCGGCCGTCAGGCCGTTGAAGACGGGGACGCCGGCGTACGCGGCCAGTTCCTCGACCGTCTCCTGCGCGTCGCCGCGGAACTCGATGCCGTCGAACATCCGGCCGAGGACACGCGCGGTGTCCTTCGCCGACTCCTTCTTCCCGATGTGCGAGCCCGCCGGGTCGATGTACGTCGTGGAGGCGCCCTGGTCGGCGGCCGCCACCTCGAACGCGCAACGCGTCCTGGTCGAGGCCTTCTCGAAGATCAGCGCGATGTTCTTGCCGCGCAGCCGCTGGACCTCCGTACCGGCCTTCTTCGCCGCCTTGAGCCGGCCGGCCAGATCGATCAGGCCGCGGAACTCCTCGGCCGTGAAGTCCAGCTCCTTGAGGAAGTGGCGGCCTGCGAGATCTATGGCCATGGTGGCTGCTCCTGGGGGCACGAATACGAGGCCCGGCACATACCGGAGCTGGAACTCTATACGACATTCCGCATCGATATACAGTGCGGCCGGTGTTCGATACGTCTCGATCGGAGCTTCCGCGCGCAGCGTCTGAGCCTGCCTGAGAGCATCCGAGCCCGCCCGAGCGCGTCTAAACAGCGTCGCGTTCGACCGGGCAGCTCATACAGCGCGGGCCGCCCCGCCCCCGGCCGAGCTCACTGCCGCGGATCTCGATCACCTGGACGCCCTGCTGACGCAGATACGTGTTGGTCGTGACGTTGCGCTCGTAGGCGACCACCACACCGGGCTCGACGGCCAGTACGTTGCAGCCGTCGTCCCACTGCTCGCGCGCCGCCGAGTGCACGTCCTGGGTGGCGGTCAGCACTCTGATCCCCGGCAGCCCGAGCGCCTCCGCGATCGCCCGGTGCATGTGCTCGGGCGGATGGTCGGTCACCTTCAGCTCACGGCCCTGGCCGCCCGGTTCGATCGTGTACGAGCGGAGCATGCCCAGGCCCTCGTACTGGATGAAGGTGTCGCGGTCGACCATGGTCATGACCGTGTCCAGGTGCATGAACGCCCGGCGCTTCGGCATGTCGAGCGCCACGATCGTGGTGGCGGAGCCGGTCGCGAAGAGTCCGCGGGCCAGCATCTCGACGGCCTGCGGGGTGGTGCGCTCGCTCATCCCGATCAGAACGGCGCCGTTGCCGATGACCAGCACATCACCGCCCTCGATGGTGGAGGGGTAGTCGTCCTGGCCCTCCGACCAGTGGTGGAAGGTGCCCGCTTCTTCCCCGGTGAAGAGCGGATGATGCTTGTAGATCGCCTCGAAGTGCACCGTTTCGCGCTGCCTGGCCGGCCAGCGCATGGCGTTGATCGACACGCCGTCGTAGATCCAGGCGGAGGTGTCACGGGTGAAGATGTGGTTGGGCAGCGGATGGAGCAGGAAATCGTCCAGCTCCAGTACGTGGAACCGCACCGACGTCGGCTCCGCGTGCCCTTCCAGGAACTCCCGTTTGGTCATCCCGCCGATCAGCGCCTCGACGAGCCCGGCCGTCGGCAGCCCGTCGAAGGCCGCCCTGAGATGGCCGGTCGCGAGCGGCCCGTACTCCTTCTCGTCGAAGACCCGGTCCAGGACGAGCTTGCGGGCGACCGGCAGCTCCAGGGACTCGCGCAGCAGCTCGTCGAAGAGGAGTACGTGCACGCCGCGGGCGCGCAGCACCTCGGCGAACCCGTCGTGCTCCTCCCTGGCGCGGCGCACCCACAGCACGTCGTCGAAGAGCAACGCGTCCTTGTTGGCGGGGGTGAGCCGCTTCAGCTCCAGATCGGGCCGGTGCAGTATGACGCGGCGAAGCCGCCCGGTCTCGGAATCGACATGGAATCCCATGCCCTCATCCTCACCGCACGGCCCCGCGTTCACTCGGCGAACGGATCACGGATGATGACTGAAAGGTCACAACCGCGGGTCCACCGGCTCCGACTCCAGCGCCAGGACCGCGAAGACCGCCTCGTGGATCCGCCACAGCGGTTCGCCGCCGGCCAGCCGGTCCAGGGCCTCCAGACCGAGCGCGTACTCCCGCGCCGCGAGCGACCGCTTGTGGCCGAGGACGCGGCCGCGCAGCCGGTCGAGATTCTCCGGACGCGTGTACTCCGGACCGTAGATGATCCGCAGATATTCCCGGCCCCGGACCTTCACCCCGGGCTGTACGAGCCGGTCCTTGCCGTCCCGTACGAGCGCCTGGAGCGGCTTGACGACCATGCCCTCGCCGCCCCTGCCCGTCATCTCCAGCCACCAGTCGACACCGCTCGCGACCGACCGCTCGTCGCCCGTGTCCACGACCAGCCGCCGGGTGACCTGGAGCAGTCCGGTCGGGTCGTGCTCGACCAGCCGGTCGATCCAGCCGAGCTGCTGGTCGTGCGGGACGTCCGCGAGACTGCGCCCGGCGACGGCCAGCAGCTGGAACGGCGCGAGCCGTACACCCTCCAGGCCGTCCGTGGCCCAGCAGTAGCGGCGGTACGCCCCGGTGAACGCGCGCGCGTCCTCCGCACGCTCCCGCTGGGACGCCAACAGCTCTCCGACGTCCACACCGCGGGCGACAGCGGCCTCCAAGGCCTGTGTCGCGGCGGGGAAGACAGCGCCGGCCGCGGCGCCCACGGCGGCGTACTGCGTGCGCAGCAGCCCTGACGCCTTGAGCGACCACGGCATCAGCTCGGCGTCGAGGAGCAGCCAGTCCGTGTCGAGTTCGTCCCACAGCCCGGCCGCGGTAACGGCCGCGCGCAGCCGCTCCAGGATCTCCTCCGTGACGGCTGAGTCGTCGAAAAACGGCCTGCCCGTACGGGTGTGCAGCGCGCCGGTCGGTCCCGCCACGCCGAAGTGCGCCTCGGCCGCCGCCGCGTCGCGGCAGATCAGCGCGACCGCGCGCGAGCCCATGTGCTTCTCCTCGCACACGACCCGCGCCACGCCGTCGGAGGCGTACTGCGCGAACGCCTCAACCGGGTGCTCCAGGTACCCCTCGGCCTTCGAGGTGGGGGTGGGTGCCATGGTGGGCGGGAGGTACATGAGCAGCCGCGGGTCGATCGCGAAGCGGCTCATGACCTCCAGCGCCGCCGCCGCGTTCTCCTCGCGCACCGCGAGATGTCCCATGTGACGGGTCTCCACGGTCCGCTTGCCCTGGACGTCGGCGAGGTCGAGCGGCCGGCCTTCGCGCCCGCCGGGGGCCTCGGTGGAGAGCGGCTTGGCCGGCTCGTACCAGACGCGTTCAGCCGGTACGTCGACCAGCTCGCGCTCGGGCCAGCGCAGCGCCGTCATCTTGCCGCCGAAGACCGCGCCGGTGTCCAGGCAGATGGTGTTGTTGATCCAGGAGGTGTTCGGCACGGGGGTGTGGCCGTAGACCACGGCGGCGCGGCCGCGGTAGTCCTCGGCCCACGGGTAGCGCACGGGCAGGCCGAACTCGTCGGTCTCGCCCGTGGTGTCCCCGTACAGCGCGTGCGAGCGGACGCGCCCCGAGGTGCGGCCGTGGTACTTCTCGGGCAGGCCGGCGTGACAGACGACCAGCTTGCCGCCGTCCAGGACGTAGTGGCTGACCAGGCCCTCGATGAACCGCCCGACCTCCTCGCGGAAGGCGTCGTCCTCCTTCCCGAGCTGCTCCACGGTCTCGGCGAGGCCGTGGGTGAGCGTGACCTTTCTGCCCTTGAGCCAGCGCCCGAGCTTGTTCTCGTGGTTCCCGGGGACGCACAGGGCGGTGCCCGCGGCGACCATGCCCATGACGCGGCGCAGCACGCCGGGACTGTCGGGGCCGCGGTCCACGAGGTCACCGACGAAAACGGCCGTACGGCCCTCGGGGTGCGAGCCGTCGGCGTAACCGAGCTTGGTGAGCAGCGTCTCCAGCTCGGAGCGGCAGCCGTGGATGTCGCCGATGATGTCGAAGGGGCCTGTGAGGTGGGTGAGGTCGTTGTAGCGGCGTTCGAGGACGATGTCGGCGCTCTCGACCTCCTGTTCGCTCCGCAGGATGTGCACCTTGCGGAAGCCCTCACGCTCCAGGCCTCTGAGGGAACGGCGCAGTTCGGAGCGGTGGCGCCTGATCACATGCCGGGGCATCCCGGCCCGGTCGGGGCGGGTGGCGTTGCGTGCGGCACACACTTCTTCCGGCAGGTCGAGGACGATCGCGACGGGCAGTACGTCGTGCTCGCGCGCGAGCCGCACGAGCTGCTTGCGGCTCTCCGCCTGCACGCTGGTGGCGTCCACGACCGTCAGCCGGCCGGCCGCGAGCCGCTTGCCCACGATGTAGTGCAGCAGCTCGAAGGCGTCACGGCTGGCGCTCTGGTCGTTCTCGTCGTCGGCGACGAGGCCGCGGCAGAAGTCCGAGGAGATGACCTCGGTGGGCTTGAACCGGCTTCTGGCGAAGGTGGACTTGCCGGAACCGGTGGCGCCGACCAGGACCACGAGGGAGAGGTCGGGCACGGCGAGGGCCCGCCGGGTGGTCGTTCTGATGTGGTCGTTGTCGCCGGTGTGGTGGGGGTCACCGGTGTGGTTGGTACGGCGTGTGTGCCCGTTGTGGTCGGTGTGCTCGGTGTGCTCGGTGCTGTTCATGCGGCCTTCGCCTCCTTCGTGGTGTCGGTGTCGGTGTCGGTGTCGGTATCGGCGCCGGTGCTTGTGCTGGTGTCGCGGTTGGTCTCTTCGATACTGAACACGGCCATCTGGGTGGGCGGCCCCACTTCGGGGTCGTCGGGGCCGACGGGTACGTACGCCACGCCGTAGCCGTGCCGCCCCGCCACCTCGTCCGCCCACGCGCGGAACTGCGCGCGCGACCACTCGAAGCGGTGGTCGCCGTGACGTACATGCCCGGCCGGCAGCGTCTCCCAGCGCACGTTGTACTCGACGTTGGGCGTGGTCACGATCACGGTCCGGGGCCGCGCCGAGCCGAACACCGCGTGCTCAAGGGCGGGCAGCCTGGGCAGGTCCAGGTGCTCGACGACCTCACTGAGCACCGCGGCGTCATATCCCTTGAGCCGCTTGTCGGTGTACGTCAGCGAGCCCTGCGTCAGCACGACGCGGGCCGCCTGCCGCTCGCCCAACCGGTCCAGCTTGAGGCGCCGGGCTGCGATGGTCAGCGCGCGTACCGACACGTCGACCCCGACGATCCGGGTGAGTCGCATGTCCTTCAACAGCGCCTGCACCAACTGTCCCTGTCCGCAGCCCAGGTCGAGCACGGTGCTCGCGCCCGCTTCACGCAGGGCCGTCAGTACGGCCTCACGCCGCTGGTGGGCGAGCGACGGCACCCTTTCCTCCGGGGTCTCCTCGGCCGTGTTGTCGGAATCGCCGTCAGAGTCGTCGTCGGCCACGTTCTCCACGGCGTTGTCGATCGCCTCGACCGCCAGATCGTCGGTCTCGGCGAGGCGGACCAACTCCAGCCGTTCCATGGCCTGCTGGGTCAGACTCCAGCGCCGGGCCAGATAACGGCTGGTGATCAGCTTCTGCTCGGGGTGCTCGGCCAGCCAGCCCTCACCGGCGCGCAGCAGCTTGTCCACCTCGTCGGGCGCGACCCAGTAGTGCTTGGCGTCGTCGAGCACCGGCAGCAGGATGTACAACTGGCGCAGGGCGTCGGAGAGTCGCAGCTCGCCCTCCAGGACGAGCTGTACGTAACGCGACTCTCCCCACTCCGGGAACCTCTCGTCCAGCTCCACAGGACGCGCCTCGACCGACGTCCAGCCCAGCGGCCCGAACAGCTTCTCCACCAGCACCGGACCACCCCGCGCCGGCACTGCCGGTACCTCGATACGCAGCGGCAGCGGGCTCTCCGCCCGCCCGGGCAGCGCCTTGCAGACGCCCCGCAACGCGCTCTTGAAGACCGTGCTCAACGCCACCGCGAGCAGCGAAGACGCCGCGTAGGGACGGTCGTTGACGTACTGCGCGAGCGCGGCGTCGGGAGCACCGCCACGGCCTTTGCCCCTGCCCCGCCTGCGCAGGGCAGCGGGATCGACCTCAAGCAGCAGCGCGGCGGTGCACCGCTCGGCCGACGCCTCGGGATAGAGCACATGCGCGGTGCCGTGGGCGGTCGAGAACGCCTGCGCCCGGTCCGGGTGCTTGTGCAGCAGAAATCCCAGGTCGGTCGCGGGGCGGTCGGGGGTGCCTGTCGTACTGATCGCAAGGAACACCCGGTTGAGTATTGTCCGCCCGGCCCTCTTGGACGAGGGGTTTTTGTCAGGAGTCGCTGATCGCGGCTATCCCTTCGGGGCCGACCCGGCAGCAGCCGCCGACCAGCCGCGCGCCGGCCGCCCGCCAGCCGCGCACTCCCCCGGGGTCGAACGTGGCTTCTCCACGCCATTCCCGCGCCGCTTCGTCCCACCGCTCGCCGCTGTTCGGATAGACGACAACCGGTTTCCCGGTCACCGCCACGGCTATGCGCACCGCCCGGTCAGCGTCCTGTGGCTCACAGCAGTTGATCCCCACGGCGACCACCTCGTCGTGGTCCGCCGCCGACGCGAACGCCTCCGCGAGCGGCTGTCCCGCGCGGGTGTGCTCCCCATCTATCGTGTACGAGAGCCATACGGGCACCCCACACCCCTCGGCGGCCGCGAGCAGCGCCCGCCCCTCCTCGGCGTCCGGCACGGTCTCCAGCGCGAGCACATCGGGCCCGGCCGCCGCAAGCGCCTCGATCCTCGGCCGGTGGAACTGCTCCAGCTCACGCACCGAGAGCCCGTACCTGCCGCGGTACTCGCTGCCGTCCGCGAGCATCGCGCCGTAGGGACCGACGGACGCCGCCACCCATATCTCGTCGTCCGTCGTCTCCCCTGCCCGGCGCGCCAGCTCCACACTCCGCGCCAGCAGACCGGCCGCCTCCTCACGCTCCACACCGCGCCGCGCGAAGCCCTCGTAGGTGGCCTGGTAGCTGGCGGTGATCAACACCCGCGCGCCTGCCCGGACATACGCCTGGTGGGCGGCCTCTATCTGCTCCGGCTCATCGATCAGAAGCCGCGCCGACCAGAGCGAGTCCGACAGATCGCAGCCCTGCGCCGCAAGCTGGTTGGAGAGTCCCCCGTCGAGGACGAGCACATCCGCGGCGAGGGCGGCGGCGAGCGTGCGGGTGGGTTTCACGGTTGTCCTCCTTCTCGAATGACGCACTCGACGGCTGGGGACTCAGTGTCCCGAGTCCGGTATCCGCAGTCCGATGTCACCGGTCCGGTTTCACAGGACCGAAATCCCGGGCTCAGCTGCTCAGGCTCATCTGTCCGGGCCCGGCCGCTCGGGCTTGCCCGCCCGGCCTGAACTGCACGAGCTCGGTTGCTCGCGCCAGACGGTCGGCGCCAGGCTGCCCCGGTTCGGCAACACAGGGCAGGACTGCCCGGGCTCGGCTGCCCGCACTCGGCGGTCCGGGCTCGGTCGCCGCTCAGTTCCGTGCGGCTCGGTCCCGCCCAGCTGGTCGCCGCCGCCCTGCCCGCCGCCGCCCGCGCGGCGGCGGAAGGCGGCCGATTCAGCCCGGTTCAGCTCAGCCCAGCCCGGTTCAGCTCAGCCCAGCCCGGTTCAGCTCAATCCGGCCCGGTTCAGCTCAATCCAGCTGGGACTGGACCTCGGAGGCGATCAGTTCCAGATGGTCCAGGTCCTCCAGGTCCATGACCTGGAGATAGAACCGCGAGGCGCCGACGGCCGCGTACCGCCCGATCTTGTCGACCACCTCGGCAGGCGAGCCCGTGAGCCCGTTCGCCTTCAGCTCCTCCACTTCCCGCCCGAGATAAGCCGCCCGACGGGCCACCTCCGCGTCGTCCTTGCCCACGCAGACGACCAGTGCGTTGGAGTACACCAGATCGCCCGCCTTGCGCCCGGCCTTCTCCGCCGCCGCACGCACCCGGCCGAACTGCGCCTCCGTGTCCTCGATCGAGGCGAAGGGAATATTGAACTCGTCGGCATACTGAGCGGCGAGCCTCGGCGTGCGCGTCGCACCATGGCCTCCGATGAGCAGCGGCACCTTGGACTGCGCCGGCTTGGGCAGCGCAGGCGAGTCCGTGAGCTGGTAGTACGCGCCGTCGAAGGAGAAGGTCTCACCGGCCTCCGTGTCCCACAGCCCGGTCACGATGGCCAGCTGCTCCTCGAGACGGGCGAACTTCTCCTTCGGGAACGGGATTCCGTACGCCGTGTGCTCCTCCTCGAACCAGCCCGCACCCAGGCCCAGTTCGACCCGCCCGCCGGACATCTGGTCCACCTGCGCGACCTGGATGGCCAGCACGCCCGGCAGTCGGAACGTACCGGCAGTCATCAACGTGCCGAGCCGGATCCGCTTGGTCTCCCGCGCCAGACCGGCCAGGGTGATCCACGCGTCCGTCGGTCCCGGGAGACCGTCGGCGGAGCCCATCTTGAGGTAATGATCAGAGCGGAAGAAAGCGTCGAATCCAAGATCCTCGGTGGCCTTGGCGACGGTCAGCAGCGTCTCGTAGCTCGCACCCTGCTGAGGTTCGGTGAAAATTCGCAGATCCATACGTTCCATCCTGCACCTTCGAAGTTCCGTCACCCTCGCCGGACAGGCCGTCGAGAGCGAGAAGACCGTCACGACGACCCGTCCCGCTCTCGCCCCCACCCCCGCGACGTGAGTTTGCTCAACGTTCCGGCCACCTGGCGGCTCGACTCATCAGCCGCGTCGATCGCCTCCATGCACTGCCAGTACAGCGCCTCCTCATCCGTCTCACACGCCACCTCCACCAGCATGATCCCGACCTCACGCAGCAACACCGTGAGTGCTGTCAGCGCTCCCGCCGCGTCCGACACCGTGGAGAGCCGCCCGGCCCTGACCCCCATCACACGCACCACCGGATGCTCCGCGGAGCCGCAGCCGCGCCCACCCGTCTCGCCCAGCTCGCGTGCCTCCGCCGTCAGCTCCGGCGGCCCTCTCAGGGCCAGTTGATCTCCGATCGCCCGGACGAGAGCCTGCGCCTGCCAGGCCTCCGCCAGCACACCCAGCGCGTCGGCGCTGGTGGCCAGCGCCCGCAGGCTCATGCCGACAAGCCGCTCGGCATCCACTCACCCGCCCCCGTTCCTCATCCGTTCCTCCCCGTCCTCCGCAACGCCTCCGTTCCGCTACCCAGAGTGATGGAGCGATGCCGGAAAAACCAGAGCCGTCCTGAAATCTGTGGACAGGGCAGCAGTTGTGAATAACTTCACCACTCCGCAGAGTGATGATCACGGAACGGACGACCCCGGATCGGGCGAACACGGACTGAGCGATGACGGATTTGAGGGCCGCTCCGCGGACGTTTTCCTCGGGAAACGGACCTCATTCCTTTCGATCTTGGCCGCCAGCGCCGCCAAGACGTCGACCCCCAGCCCGTCGCAGAACTGGAGCAGATACGCCAGCACATCCGCGACCTCGTCGTTCACCCGATGCGCCGACTCCGGGTCCTCCATCACCCGCGCAGACTGCTCCGGAGTCAACCACTGGAAGATCTCCAGCAGTTCGGACGCCTCCACACTCAGCGCCGCCGCCAGGTTCTTGGGCGTGTGGAACGGCCCCCAGTCCCGCGCCGCGGCGAACTCGACCAGCCTGCGCTGAAGCCCTGCCACCGTCAGTTCCGGAAGCTCCGGCCGCCCGGGACCTGCCGATCCTCCTGGCGGTCCCGGCTGTCCCCGCTGTCCCGACCGCTCAGGCCCCTCACTCTGTTCTGTCACGATCAAGGTCTACCACCGTGACCCCGGCCGCCCCGCGCGCGTACGCGGCGTCGCCCACCGCCCCCACCAGCCTGAGATGCCCGTCACCGCAGATCTCGGCGGCGAGGGAAAGCAGCTCCCTGCTCTGCCTGCGGTCCATGTACCGGTCGAATCCGTCGGCCAGAACAGTCAGCGACTGAAGCGCGGGCGGCACCTCGGCTGCCTGATCCATCGCCAGCACACCAGGGCCCGTGAGCAGGACGAGCGCGAGCGCCAGATACCGCAGTTCGCCCTCGCCGAGCCGCCCCAAGGGGGTACCGGACGCCCCGGCGCCCGTGCCGTCCCGGGCGAGCAGCGCACGTACCGTGCCGTCGGTCAACTCCTCGACAGCCAGCTCCGCCACCGGTCCGACGCATCCCGCCCGCGCCGCCGTGGCCAGCCGGGCATGCCGCCTGGCGCACTGGTGCCGCGTACGGTGCAGCACCGCCGCCAGGTTCTCGCAGCCGCGGCGCAGCCGGCCTTCGCCCACAGCGACCGGCCGCCGCATCTCGCGCGGCTGCGGATCGCAGGCGAAGACGGACCGCAGCGCCACCACGGTCTGCTCCGCGGCCGCCAGCACACGCAACTGCCCCTCCGTCTTGCCCGCCACACGTAGCGGGAGCAGCGCCGTGCCGAGCAGGTCGTCGGGGAGCGGGGCGCGTGTCACGGGCGCGGATCCGGCCGTGTACCAGGCCGCCTGGACCGATGAACGCCCGGGATCCCGCAGCGCCGTGGTCAGCAGCGTCTGGCCACCGCTGGTCAACCGCTCGCCGACGATGCGCAGTTCGGGCTCGGCCTGCACGGCCAGATCAAGTCGTACGGGACCGACGGGACCTTCGACGGTGCATCCGATCCGGAATCCGCGCCTTCCCTGCGCGTCGGCGGCGGCCCGTTCCGGCACGCACGCGACGGGATCCGGGAACACCTCCTCCAGTCTGGCGCCGGCGCCGAGCCGGGCCAGCGACTCGTACACCTGAAGCGCGGTCGACTTCCCGCTGCCGCTCGCTCCGGCGAAGAGCGTCAGCGGCCCCAGCGGGAAAGAGGCGCCGCGGTGCGATTTGAAGGACGAGAGGCGCAGTTCGGTGACAGTGGGGCGCGTACAGGTAGCTTCCATGGCCGGACCGTATGCGCCGCTTTCGGTGACGAACCGTTCCGTCTTGACGACCTTCCTACGATCGGGGGACGGCGTCAGCCGCGATCCCCTCTACTTCCGTGCCCGCCGGCGCCAGCAGGAAGACGTTCTTGTCGACTCGGTGCATGGCGCTGCCGAGGCCGAAGACGACACCGCTGCTGAAGTCCAGGATGCGTTTGGCCACGTCGGTCTCCGCGCCGGTGAGGTCGAGCAGGACGGGGATCCGTGCGATCAGATGATCCGCGACCTCGCGCGCGTCACCGAACACCTGGACGCGCATCACGATGAACCGGCGGTGCTGCTCGGGCTCCGGCTCACGCGGAACGGTCCGCTGGTCGACACGGGAGGGCCACTCATCGCGTCCGCGCAGCGGAACGACCTGGGCCAGGCCCTCCCACTGCTCGTCGGTGACGTCGTACCCGTCGTACCCGCTCACCGGATCACCCCGTCCGCGCGCTGTGTCTGCATACGTCCATCCTCCCGCGTCTCACCCGTTCGGCCTATCAGCGACACGGGTCAGTCATCGGCCGGTCTCGGGCCCGATGCGAACGACTCACAGCGAACGGCGCGCAGCGAACGACGAACAGCGGGCATCGGGCATCGGGCATCGTCTGGCATGGGGCGGCGGACACCGGGCAGAGCACTGCGGTCGCGCCGCACCCCCCACATCGGTCAGACCCTGCCCGCGCCTCCGGCCCTGATCGCACCGTCGACCAGCGCCGCCGCCGCCGCACGGGCCGCTACCGACGAGGAGGGGTCGCGGTCCATCCTGGCGGAGAGCCCCGCCCCGTCGTAGAGCAGGTGCAGCTGCCTGGCCAGGGCCTTCGGGTCGGCCGCGCCCGCCTTCTCGGCCAGCTCGGCGAACAGGGCCCTGACCCAGGCGCGGTAGCCGTCGGCGGCCTCTTCCACGAGACTGCCGGGGCGGGTCTCCGCGCTGGCGTTGGCGAAGGCGCAACCGTGGAAGCCGGGCTCGGTGAACAGCTCTCCCTGCGCGTCGAACACGCCGAGCAGCCGCTCCCTCGGGGTGTGGTGACGCTCGACCGCACGGGTGATCCGGCCGGTGATCGTCGCGCGGCGGCTCTCCAGGTAGGCCCGGATCAGCTGCTCCTTGCCACCGAAGGTGTTGTACAGCGATGCCTTCGCCACCCCCGCGTGCTCGATGATGCGGTCGATGCCGACGGTCCGCACGCCCTCCGCGTAGAACAGTTCGTTCGCGGCTGCGAGCAGACGCTCACGCGCCGAGGGCTTTACCGCGCCTCTGACCGCGTCCTGTGCAGCAGTCATGCCCCTCATCCTCCCGGCACCATTCAGACAGATCTGTCTATCGTACGGGCGCCACCTGGCGGCGAACAGGTGCGCGCAGCAGACCGATCAGGGCGAGCGCCGCGAGCACGATCACCGCGACGCCGTACTCCCTGGCCGTGGCCGCGAGCCCTCCGGCGTGGACCACGAGGAATCCCGCGACCACGGCGGGCGCACCCATCCCCAGGTACGAGACGACAAAGAGCACCGAGAGCACCCCGGCGCTCTCATGCGGCGCGGCCAGGGGCATCACCGTACGGATACCGCCCTGGAATCCGCTCCCGAAACCGATCCCCGCGATCGCCGTACCGATGAAGAAGGCGACCTCGGGCACAGGGCCCGAGCCGTAACTGATCGACACCAGTGTGACAGTCACACCGACAATGAGCGCGACGATGCCGGTGAGCATCACCGTCCGGGCCGCCGCCTTCCGCAGGACCAGGACGGAGAGCGCCGCGACTCCGGCGAGGACGAACAGGCTCAGCCCTCCGTACACGACAGAATCGGAGTCCACCAGATCACGGACGAGCGCCGGCCCCAGCGATCCGTAGAGACCGGCCAACGCCCACACCGCGAACAGCACCGGTACGGCCACCAGCACAGGACGCCGAACCGCACGCGGCAGTCTGATCTCCGGCACCAGCGTGGCGAGCGCCCCGGGCTCACGGGTCACCGTTTCCGCCATGAACGTGACACCGGCCGCCTGAAGAACGAACAGCGCGAGCAGGAGCAGATAGATCAGATGCGTGGGCGCGGGCAGGAACTGCACGACGAGTCCGGAGACCAGCGCGCCGCTCGCCGTCCCGACACCCGGCGCGATCGCGTTGGCGATCGTGCCGCGGGATCGGTTGATGTCCATCATTCCGGCGCCTATCGCGCCGAGGGCGGCGCCTGTCGACAGTCCCTGCGCGACCCGGGCGATCAGCAACTCGGGAACGCCTCCGGCGGTGGCGAACACGACCATCGAGACCGCCTGCACCGCCAGCGCGCTCAGCAGCACGGGGCGCCTGCCGACGTGGTCGGACAGCTTCCCGAGAGTCAGGAGCCCGGCGAGCACCGCGAGGGCGTACACCCCGAAGACGATCGTGGTGGTGATCGGCGTGAAGCCCCATTCGCCCTGGTAGACGGCGTACAGCGGCGTCGGGGCGCTGGAAGCGGCGAGGAACGAGACGGTGATGGAGGCCAGCAGGAAGAACGCCGCGTTCGGCGGGAGCCGCCAGGTCCGCGCCGCGACTCGCCGCGACGCGGGTCCGGGTATCTCGGTGACCGAAGAGTTGCCCATGACGTTTCCCCACCCGCTATTGAGTAGACCTGTCTGTCTGTTCGCGAGGCACGCTAGAGAAGGCTGTCTACGAGTGTCAAGCGAGGGCACCCGGCCTTTCGCGCGTACGCGCACCCGCGTGCGCCTGCGTACGCGTCCGCCGCGAGCGGTGCGCGGACCGTGCAGCCGGCCCGGGGCACGTCCGCACACACATGGCGCGCGGACGCCCAGGTACTTCCCGAACGCTGAGCGCGGGCCGGAACACCGCCCTCGACGTCCGGCGAATCCGCGAGCACCCGCAGATCCTCGACCGCTCAGGTCGTACGGCTCTACTGCTGCGATGACGCGGCGACGCATTTCGGCGCGACCGGCGACTCAAATCCACTACTGGGCCTGCCACTTACCACCCGACGAAGGAGCCCCGCACCGAGGCGCGGGCGCGACAAGACGCGGGCGCGGCAAGACCTGCCGGGGCGCCGTCAGACGGTCGCGCGGCAGGCCGGGTGTCCCCAGCCGTCGGGGTTCTTGGCGATGGACTCACCCGCGGCGTACGAGCGTCCGCAGCGACACTGACCGGGGAATTTGGCGTTGAGCGTCCGCCCCGAGCCCGATGAAGCACGCTTCGACGAACCCGTCTTCCTGGGCGCCGACGCCCCGGAGGAGGGCGGCGGCTGCGGTGAGCCGTGCTCGCTCCCCGCGGGCTGCTGGACGATGGCCGCCTGGCTCGCGGCACGGTCGGCGAAGTCGTTGAGCCGGTCGCCGCCCACCTGGTGCGCGGGCACGTACCGGAACTCCACGGAGCGGCCTTCGAGCAGTGTGTCGATGCGGACGACCAGCTCCTGGTTGGCGACCGGCTTGCCGGTGGAGGTCTTCCAGCCCTTGCGCTTCCAGCCGGGCAGCCAGGTCGTGACGGCCTTCATCGCGTACTGGGAGTCCATCCGGATCTCCATCGGCACGCCCGGGTCCGTCGCCGCCAACAGGCGCTCCAGGGCGGTGAGTTCAGCGACGTTGTTCGTCGCCTTACCCAGCGGGCCCGCTTCCCAGCGGGTGGGCGCCTCCGCACCGTCGGCGATGACCCAGGCCCAGCCGGCCGGCCCGGGATTTCCCTTCGAAGCCCCGTCACACGCGGCGATCACACGTTCAACCATGCTCCCGATCATGCCAGCTCGGAGACGCGCCGAGCGCCACGGCAGGGGATGCTCAGCCACCCCCTCCGCCTGCGCACGCGGAGAAGAGAAGGACCGGGGCGGCAACGAGAACGAGCGCCCGACCGTCCGGCGGACCACGGCGAAAGCAGGTGCGCCACACCTACCCTCCAGGAGATTCCTCAATGAAGGCACCTTATTCAATTATGGTTCGTTTGTGGTTTCAGTACCCTCGACAGAGCAGGAGCTCCAGCGAGGGCGGAGGTGCCGACGGCGACTCCCCCGCGAAACGGAAGTCAGGTGACGAGTCAGATGGGACAGGCCGTTGAAGAACGACTCGAGGGCGAGACCGACGGTGGTCTCGGCTTCCACCTGAGGCGCGCCGAACAGGCGATCATGGCCCGCAAGGCAGGGGCCATCCGTCACCTCGATCTGACCGTGCCGCAGTGCAAGGTGCTGGGTTTCCTGAGGGACGGAGCGGCCAAGTCGTCCACGCAGCTGTCCCGGGAGGCCCTGGTGACCTCGCAGACGATGAACGGGATCGTGAAGAACCTGGAGCTGAAGGGCCTGGTGGAGCGGCGGACGTCACCGGACCACGCCCGTGTGGTGCTCGTCTCACTGACCGTCGCGGGCATCGAGCGGGCCAGGCGCGCGACCGAGTTCTCGGACACGATCGACCGGGGACTACGCGAGGCCATGCCGGAGACGGACTACGCGCTGCTGCTGAAGCTGCTGGACACGGTGACCGAGATCGCGCCGACGACGGCCGGGGAGATGGCCCCGGCATAGCGACAGCGCGGGGCCGAATGCCTGGCGCCCTACGGTCGCCCGGCGGATCGCGGGCGTGCGGGGCCGCCCGTATCGCCGGGTCACGGTTCGCCGCGGACAGCGGGTCGGACGCCGAGCGCGGGTCGATGCCCGAGGGGAAGGACCGGCTCCCTGCCGTGCCTGCCCACTCACCACGGCGTGCTCACCCGGTACGCCGCTCGTGGCGCGCACGTGCGAGGCGATGGGCGTCGCGGAGCAGTTCGCGGGTTGCCTCGTCCGTCCGCCGGCCGGGGTTCACCACCGCGAGCCAGCCTGCGGAGCCGTAGACGGGGTGTGCCATAACAGCATCGGCGAGGCTCGGGTCAAGGTCACCCACGGCTGGTTCGCTCGGTGCGTGGCCGGTCCAGCTGATGAAGGCTTCCCTCCCGGCGGCGATATTGACGCGGAACGTGTCAGGGCGGTCCAGGCGTGATCCTTCGTCGCCCGGGTAGTTCTTCGTCACGATCGTCGCAAACGGTTGGGTCGTCTTCGGTACGACACCGTCCGGGGCACAGAAGAAGAATGCATCCCCACAGCTGATCTCCGGCGAACCGTCGTCGGGTCCCGGCCTGAGGGCCAGGACTCCATCGAGGCCCTTCACGAAGTCGATGATCTCGTCGATGGTCATGTGTTCAAGCGTTTCATTAAGGTGCTTGTGGAGACTTTGATCCGAAAAACACTGGAGCGGTGGGGTGCCAACTCTCAAGTCGCCGGTCATGCGTACGGTCGATGTCGCCCGGCGCGCCGGATACTCCGTTCAGCAGGTGCGTGATCTTGAACATGACGGTGTGCTGCCGCCGGCGGCGCGCACAGCGGCGGGCTACCGGATCTACGGAGAGATTCACCTGCGTTCCGCACTCGCTTACCGGGCACTCGCCCTCGGTACAGGTCCTGTTGAGGCCAAACGGATCGTTCGTGCCGCACATCGGTGCCCGGTCTCGGAGGTACTGGCCCTGCTCGACGCCGCACACGCCCGGCTCGACCGAGAGCGCATCGATCTCAGGCTCGCCAAGGAGGCCGTCGAGGCGATCTCCACCGAGCCGCTCGAAGACGTACGCCCGTCTGACTCGATGAGCGTCTCCGAACTCGCCGCCGCGCTCGGAGTGCGTGCCTCGGCATTGCGGCACTGGGACACCGAGGGGCTCGTCGTCCCTGATCGCGTCTCCCCGCGCGGAACGCGGCGCTACTCACCGGCCCAAGCCCGCGACGCCCGGATCGTCCACCAACTACGCGGCGCCGGGTACGGCGTTGACCCGCTCCGGGCCCTGATGCCGGGCCTGCGACACGGTCACGGATCGGAAGACGTCCGAGCCGCATTGGCGGCCCGGGAAACAAGCATCACGGCCCGCTCCCACGCCCTTCTCGAAGCAGCCGCCGCACTCAGCGCCGTGCTCACCACCTTGCCCCGGGCGTGAGGCCCCGCAAGCCAACGTCCGCCCGCTCCTCGGATCCCGCCGTTCGGACAGGCGCCCCCTGGCCCCCGCCTTGCAGTACGAGGGCGGACCGGAGGGACTCAATCCCCGCGCGGGCCAAAGAAATTCACCGACGTGACGAGGACGTAGTCGAAGTAGATCGGCTCCCCCTCCCCGTCCATCGGGTACGCGAAGCTGCTCTCGTTCGAAAGGATCATCTTGAGGTCCGGAAGAGTATCCACGCCGTCGTCGTTCTGCTCGACCGTGTGGCCCCGGTTCTCGAGGTTCTCCAGCAGCTCTTCCTCAGGGGTACGGAAAATGTCGAGACCGTCGAGGACAACGGTGACATCCGCGTCCTCGACTTGGAACCGGTACACATGGATGTCGGTCAACGCGCCCTTGCTGAAACCGAGATTGAACTCCGTCCGGGACTGTTCGTGCCCACAGAGCACCTGCCCTGGCGCATCACCGATGTCCGGGTCGGACGGGGTGAAGCCCACCTCACGCGCGGCCGCGACCGCCTCGCCGGCCGACATGCCCAGCCTGAGAGTGGCGACTCCGGCCCCCGGCAGCAGCTCCAGAATCATCGCCGTCGTTTCCAGTCGTCCGATACGCGGCACCTCCGCATCGTCCTTGACCGTATCTCGGGGGCGGTAGGCATCGCGGTGGAGTTCGGGCCAATCGCAACCATTGATGAACGCCGGAGACAATGCCTCCGCGCAGCTGCGGCCAAAGCACGAGAGGATCCGACGATGCCTGAAAACTTCAGTCGCGGCAACTCCCTTGAGCAGTTGGAGGGCCTGCGCTGGCCGCCCCCTCCGGCGGACACGACCTCCATGGTCCGGAACGTGTACGAGCTGCGGCGCCGACCCGTCGGGACCCTGGAGCCGCACGAGCTGGCCCGGTTGATCGGGCAGGACGTGGGGCTGACCTGGCTGCTGCCGCTGGCCGTGAATATTCTGCGGGACTCCACACCGAGGCAGGCTGAGGGCGGCTGGCTCGACGACGACCTGCTGTACGCGGTCGTCACCAGAAAGCCGGAGGTCTGGGCCACTGCCCCGGAACTCGCCCACGAACTCAGGGAAAGTGTCGCCGTCCTGACCGACATCTCGCGTGACCTCCGTCAGGACATCGACACGTTCCTCTCGGCGCTTCCCGGGGACGACGCCTGACAGCGCGGATTGTCCATGAATCGCCGGAGGCCCCAGGCGTACTGCCCGGGCGTACAGCCGCGCGCATGCGGCCGCCCGGCCCCTGGCCGTTCACTCCACTCGCCGCGCGAGGCCGAGAAAAGCTCGTTGAGCGCATCGTCGGGTGTCGTCGCGCAGGCGAGTGCGCGGCCTCGGCATCAGCCTTCGCCTGCCAGGCAGGCCAACTGCGCTGCCGCCGCGTACAGTTCCCCAGGCCGATGCTCGGCTGGATACCTCAACTCCGCCGGTTTGGACCGCTCCCAGAGATGTCGCCCGGAAGCGTCGCCTCCGGGCGTCAGATGGCTCGCACTCCAACAGATTGACACGCCCTGGTTCTGGCCGGAGCAGCTCGCCTGAAAGACCGGACCAAGAGCCAGCACTTTGCGGGTAGTTATGTGGAAGGCTTGAGAAGCGCTGTCCACACCAACCACCCCGGCGGCGCGGCCCGCCCACACGCATAACGCCGGAACACTCCGCGCGGCGTCACGTTCCGGGGAATGGTCTTACCCGTCGGGCACATCCCATAGCGCAATGGAGCTTCATAGGTGGTAACCAACGACGAAGCGGTCACGACGGCCGCCGTTTCCCTGAAGAAGATCGCCTACCCGGACAGGGTGGACTCCGTGGTAGTGCTTCGGAAGACGACCATCGATTTCGCCTACGGATGGACCGTCCGCTGCGACTTCAAGGAACACATCGAAACGGGGGATTTCACTCAAGCCCCGTTCACCTCCGTCATCGTCGTCCCGCACGACGGAACCGCCGCCCACTTCGCCCTCACGTTCCCGCCGACCGAGGAATACATGGCCCTCCAGGCAGCGGGCAACTGGCCCCCTCCGCAGGAACGTTGACATGTTCGCCCCAGAGAAGCAGGCGGCGGCCTGGCTCGACCAAACCATGGTGGGGCCTTGACCCCGAATCCTGGACACGGGTTACGCGGCTTGTGCCAGCGTAGTTGGTGCGAGTTGGAGGGCGTCCTCGAAGGCGATCGGTGATCGTTGCCCGAGGCGGGAGTGTCGGCGGCGGGTGTTGTAGCGGTGGAGCCATCGGAAGGCGTCGAGTCGGGCCTCGCGCTCGTTGGGCCAGCTCTTCCGTCCTTGCAGGGTCTCGCGTTTGAAGGTCGCGTTGAAGGACTCGGCGAGTGCGTTGTCGGCCGAGCTGCCGATCGCGCTCATGCTTCGCCGAACCCCTGCTGACCTGCAGGCTTGGGCGAATGCCCTGCTCGTGTACTGGGCTCCGTGGTCGGTGTGCATGATCGATCCGGCGAGGCTGCCACGGGTGCGGATCGCCGCGGCCAGGGCGTCGGTGACGAGGTCCGCGCGCATGTGGTCGGCGATCGCCCAGCCGGCCAGACGGCGTGAGGCGAGGTCGATGACGGTGGCGAGGTAGCAGAACTTCCCGCCGTCGAGGGGAAGGTAGGTGATGTCGCCGACGTACTTCGTGTTCGGTTCTGCTGCGGTGAAGTCGCGGCCGATCAGGTCGGGGGCCTTGGCCGCGGCCGGGTCGGGGACGGTGGTGCGGTGCCGGCGGCGCAACCGGACTCCCTCGAGCCCGGACGCCCGCATGATCCGGGCGACACGCTTGTGGTTGACCGCCTCATCGCCGGTCTCCCGGAGCTCAGCGGTGATCCTCGGGACTCCGTAAGTACCGTCCGACTCGAGGTGGACCGCCCGTATCCGGACGGCCAGACGGGCGTCGGCCGCCTGCCGGGCGGCCCGGTCCGCGGCCGTCCGGCGCCAGTAGTAGTAGCTGGAGCGGGCGATTCCGAGGATGGTGCACAGCCGCTTCACGCCGTGGCGGCGCTGGTGGTCGGCGACGAACTGGAAGCGGTTCACCAGCGCGTCTCCCCGGCGAAATACTTCGCCGCCTTCCGCAGGATCTCGCGTTCCTCCTCCAGCTCGCGGACCTTCTTGCGCAAAGCGGCGTTCTCGGCCTACAGCGGTGTCGGCGTCTCTGCCCGCCGGCCCCGGGGCCGGCTCACACCGGCCGCCCGGACCCAGTTCCGCAGGGTCTCCGGGTTGATCCCCAGATCGGCGGCGACCTGCCTGATCGTCGCCTCGGGCCGCGACTCGTACAACGCGACCGCGTCCGCCTTGAACTGCGGCGGATAGTTCTTCATGACCACGAGATGTCCGTTCTCAGATCCTCAGGATCCAGTGTCTCGTGTGTCCAACATCAAGGGTCAAGGCCCCCCTGAAGCTTCCCCTTGATCGTGGACACCTGGAGACTGGGACCTGAGGTTCCAGAGGAAGTAGAACCAGGTGGGAAGCAAGTACACAAAGCGGTACACCGAGGAGTTCAAGCGGGACGCGATCGCGCTCGTCGACTCCTCTGGCAAGACGGTCACCGCGGTCGCCCGGGAACCCGGCATCAGCTCGGAGTCCTTGCGCGGCTGGTACCGCCGGGCCAAGGCCGACCGGGGCGAGGGGCAGCCCGGTGAGCCGACCAGCGCCGAGCGCGAGGAACTGCGCCGGCTGCGCAAGGAGGTCCGCGAACAGCAGCAGACGATCGAGATCCTGAAAAAAGCGACGGCCTTCTTCGTGAAGGAGAGCGACCGGTGAGCGAGTTGTACCGGTTGATCCATGCGGAGAAGGCGAACTACCCGATCCTCCTGCTGTGCCGGGTGCTGCACGTGGCCCGCTCCTCCTCCTACGCCTGGCGCGAGGGCGAGGCCGCCCGTTGCAGGCGCCAGACGGCCGACGACGCGCTCGCCCACGAGATCACCGTGCTGCACGTCGCCTCCCGGAAGACCTACGGCGTCCCGCGTATCCATGCCGAACTCCGGCGCCTGGGGCGCCGGGTGAACCGCAAGCACCTAGCCCGCGTGATGCGCGAGCGCGACATCCGCGGAGTCACCCGGCGCAAGCACCGCTCGCTGACCCGGCCGGACAAGAAGGCGAAGCCGGCCCCGGACCTGATCGGCCGCGACTTCCACGCCGAACACCCCGGCACCCAACTGGTCGGCGACATCACCTACCTGCCCACCACCGAGGGCCGGCTCTACCTCGCCTACTGGCTGGACCTGGCCACCCGCGAGGTCGTCGGCTACGCCATGGCCGACCACCACCGCGCCGAACTCGTCCTCGACGCTCTCGACATGGCCCACGGTCGGACCCGGCTGGAGCCCGGATGTGTCATACACAATGACCGCGGAAGCGAGACGTCCACCCAATTCCGCAATCGGATAAATGAGTTGGGACTGCGGCAGAGCTGTGGACGCACCGGATCGTGTTTCGACAATGCCGCCGCGGAGAGCTTCTGGGCCCTGCTCAAGGAGAAGATCGGAACCCGGACCTGGCCCGACCGGGCCACGGCCCGCGCCGAGGTCTTCAACTTCATCGAGACCTTCTACAACCGCCGCCGCCTGCGCAAGCACAAAACCTTCGGCTACCTCACCCCAGCCGAAAACCGCCAACGCCATCAACACGCCCTCGCAGCATAACGAACGAGTGTCCAATATCACGGGGAAACTTCATTCGCCGTCGGACCCCGCACCTCGGGCAGGGAAAGGGAACATCCCGGGTCCTGGCCAAGACCCGGATCGCCTCGCCGTCGTCCGCTACATCCTCGATGACCAGAGAGCGCTGAAAAAACGTTGCCACAAGGGAGTTGACATCTCGCATACAACGTCGACGACGCCCGTCACCTGCCGTCACCACCGACTACGAAACAGAGCCGCCGCTGTACACCCGCCTGACGCGTGATGCGTGAGGGTCGGGCAGGCGAGTGCCCGACCCTCACCTCGTCGTGCGTCAGGAAACGGGGAACCAGGCCGACAGGCGCTTGGCGATGACCGGTGCATCGATATTGTCCTGCGCGACTTCCTCCACGAACGGGCCGGCAAGAGAGACGGGCGGCGGGGCGACAGTGGCGCTGACGCCGTTGAGCCGCAGGAAGACGCGCATGGCGAGCCAGGCGGTGCGCTTGTTGCCGTCGATCAGCGCGTGATTTCGGGCAACGGAGTGCAGCAGTGCCGCCGCCTTCTCGTGCAGAGTGGGATACAGCTCGGCCCCGAACACGTTGGTTCGGGGCCGTTCGATCGCTGATACCAAAAGTCCCATGTCGCGCACGCTGTGCTCGGTACCGTTGACCTTGCGAGCGATGGCCAGGATCTCGTCGATCTGGATGTAGCGCACTTCGGTCACTTCAGGTAGTCCAGGATCTCCGCATCGCTGTCCATCAGCTCGGCCAGGACGTCATCGACCTTCAGCTCGGCTCGATTCTGGGCATCACGGATGGCCTCAATGGCAAGTTCCTGTTTGCTGCGGCGCTCGCGACGAGCACGCTCGGTGAGCCTCGCGTCAAGGTCGTCGGGGAGTCGGAGTGTCATCGCCATACAGCGATGATACCGGACTGGTATCTGGGTAGCGAAGTGATACCAGCCACTTGAGACCCTCGGACCACGGCGCCCTCTGCGGCCCGGACCGGCCGCGCTCTCGGTTCCCAGGAGCGTGCGGCCGGAGTAGCAGCCCGCACCGCCGCCGGGGAGGTGCAGCGGGACGCCCGTCCCGGAGTTCTTGCCCCCGTTCGGCTGTCCGGTCCGCACGACCCCAGCCGGAGAGGATCCGTGAGGTTGAGACATCCGATTCGAGCGTCATCCGAGCGTCAGAATTTTGCATTCCGCATCACCACGTTGCCCGCGAAACCCGCACCGGCCCTTGAAGCCGCAGCTCAGACCGTTCTGCGCAAGCGAACCCCATTCGACGTATTCCGCGAGCGAAAACACGTCGAATGAACCACCTGAAATACAAAACCGCAGGTCACGCGTCCTTCTTGACCGGCTCCAGGATCGCCACGCACTCCACATGGTGCGTCATCGGGAACAGGTCGAAAGCCCGCAGCGTGCGCGGCTTGTAGCCGCCCTCTCGGAAGTACGCCAGGTCGCGGGCCAGGGCCGCCGGGTCGCAGGCCACGTAGGCGATGCGGCGGGCGCCCAGCGAGGTGAGGTGTTTGACGACGCCCTTGCCGGCTCCCGCGCGCGGGGGGTCCAGGACGATCAGGTCCGTCGACGTGATGTGGGTGCGGGGCAGGACCTGGTCGACCTTGCCCTGTTCGATGCGGACCCGGGGCATGTCCTGGAGGTTGTGCCTGGCGTCCTCCACCGCGCGCTTGCCCGACTCGATGCCGAGCACCGCGCCCGCGTCGCCGACGCGTTCGGCGATCGCTCCGGCGAACAAACCCACCCCGCAGTAGAGGTCGAGAGCGGTGTCGCCCTTGCGCGGCATCAGGCCCTGCATCACAGCCTGGACAAGGACCTGCGGGGCCTGCGGGTGCACCTGCCAGAAGCCGCCCATGCCCACGCGGTACGTGCGGCCGTCGGCGCGCTCGCGGACAAAGGCGCGGCCGTGGACGCGGTGCACTCCCCCGTCGTGCTCCTCCACCCTCAGGACGGACACCGGCTTGTCCAGCTCGACCAGCGGCAGCCGGCCGCCCGGCTTCGGGGCGAGGATCACCTGGCGGTCGTTCGAGCCCGACGAGGCGATCGCCTCGACCGTCGCGATCTGCGGCCATTCACGCTGCTCGACGCCCAGCTCGCTGACGCCTTCCGCGGCGATCATGCAGTGGTCGACCGGCTCTACTTCGTGCGAGCGGTGCTTGCGCAGTCCCGCGCGGCCGTTCTCGTCGACGGCGTACTGCACGCGTGAGCGCCACGCCGGCACCTCGCCCGCGGGCAGCTTGTCGCCGGGGGCGGGGATGACCGTGCCGTCCCAGCCCGCTTCCTCGGGCGTGAGGCCGGCGAGCCGGCGCAGCTGCTCGGTGATGACGTCGCCCTTGAGTCGCCGCTGCGCGCCGGGCTTGGCGTGTTGCCAGTCGCAGCCGCCGCAGCGCCCGGGGCCCGCGTACGGGCAGGGGGCCTCGACTCGTTCCTTCGACGCTTCGATGATCTTCACGGCGTCCGCGCGGAGGTAGCGGGAGTCCTCCTCGCCCTCCGTCACCCGGGCGATGATCTTCTCGCCGGGCAGTGCGTGGCGTACGAAGAGCACCCGGCCGGCCTCGGTACGGGCGATGCAGTGACCGCCGTGCGCGACAGGACCGACCTCGACCTCGTACTCCTCCCCGACCAGCGATGCCTGCGCGGAAGGCTGCGCAGAAGGCTGCGGTTCTGTATGCATGAGGGGGTGGCTCCAAAAGATCAGCGGTTCTGTGTGCGTGAAGGAAACGCCGGCCGGACAACCGGAATGGGTGGCGACGGCCGGACGCCAGCCCATCAGTCTACGTGGGTGTCAACCGCCCGGTCGCCACTGCCACCGCCGCCGCCCACCGCCGCTCAGCGCTTGCCGGTCGGGTTCTTCGGCTTCGAGTCGACGGGGCCCCGCCTGACCGCGCCGGGAGCGGCCCACTCGGACTGCCGCTTCAGCCGCTTCCTCGCCAGCTCGGACGATTCCAGCTGGTACGGCACCGACGTCACCATGACTCCCGGAGTGAAGAGCAGCCGGCCCTTCAGCCGCAGCGCGCTCTGGTTGTGCAGCAGGTGCTCGTACCAGCGCCCGACGACGTATTCCGGGATGTAGATGCTGACCGCGTCACGCGGGTTCTCCGAGCGCAGGCCTCTGACGTACTCGATGACGGGCCTGGTGATCTCGCGGTAGGGGGAGTCGAGGATCTTCAGCGGCACGCTGATGGCACGCCGCTCCCACTCGTCCCTCAGTATCTTCGTCTCGGCCGGGTCGACGCTGATGCTCAGCGCCTCCAGGGTGTCGGAACGCATCAGCTTGGCGTACGCGAGCGCGCGGATCGTGGGCTTGTGGAGCTTGGAGACCAGCACGATGGAGTGGACCCGGGAGGGCCGGTCGCTGTCGTCCGACTGGTCCTCGGAGACGGCGATCTCCGCGGCGACCCGGTCGTAGTGGCCGCGGATCGCGGTCATCGTCGCGTAGAAGATCACCATGCCGAGCACGGCGACCCAGGCACCGTGAGTGAACTTGGTCGCCAGCACGATGACCAGGACGAGCCCGGTGAAGAAGGCCCCGAAGGCGTTGATCGCGCGCGAGCGCATCATGTGGCGGCGCTTCGCGACGTTCCGCTCGGTCAGCAGATGGCGGTTCCAGTGCCTGACCATGCCGGTCTGGCTGAGCGTGAAGGAGACGAAGACGCCGACGATGTAGAGCTGGATCAGCCGGGTGGAGTCCGCGCCGTAGATGACGATCAGCAGCGCCGCCGCGCCCGCGAGCAGCACGATGCCGTTGGAGAAGGCGAGCCGGTCGCCCCGGGTGTGCAGCTGGCGCGGCAGGTAGCGGTCCTGCGCGAGGATCGAGCCGAGCAGCGGGAAGCCGTTGTACGCCGTGTTCGCGGCCAGGAAGAGGACGAGCGCGGTGGCCGCGGAGAGGACCACGAACAGGAACGTGCCCTGGCCGAAGACCGCGGCCGCGACCTGCGAGATCACCGGGTCCTGGACGAAACCGTCGCCGACGGGGACGCCGTTCCTGAGCAGGTTGGCCGAGGGCGATTCCGTCATCCGCACCTTGGTGGCCAGGGCCAGCGCGATGATGCCGACGAACATCGTGACCGCGAGGCCGCCCATCAGGGCCAGCGTCGTGGCGGCGTTCTTGCTCTTCGGCTTGCGGAAGGCGGGGACGCCGTTGCTGATGGCCTCGACGCCGGTCAGCGCGGCGCAGCCCGAGGAGAAGGCGCGCAGCAGCAGGAAGACCAGCGCGAAGCCGGCCAGGCCGCTGTTCTCCGCCTTGATGTGGAGGGCGGCGGTGGGTGCCCGCATGGTGTCGCCGAGCGCCAGTCCGCGGATGGCGCCCCAGACGAGCATCAGGAAGACGCCGCCGACGAAGACGTACGTCGGGATCGCGAAGAGCTTGCCGGACTCGCGCATGCCCCGGAGGTTCATGACCGTCAGCAGGCCGATGATGACCACGGCGAAGATGACCTTGTGCTCGACCACGAGGGGAACGGCGGAGCCCAGGTTCTCCACGCCGGAGGCGATCGAGACGGCCACGGTCAGTACGTAGTCGACGAGCAGGGCGCTCGCGACGGTGAGACCGGCCCTCGGACCGAGATTGGTGGTGGCCACCTCGTAGTCGCCGCCGCCGCTCGGGTACGCGCGGACGTTCTGCCGGTACGACGCGACGACGGTGAACATCAGGACCACGACGGCCAGCACGATCCAGGGGCTGAAGTGGTACGCCGTGACGCCCGCGATGGAGAGCACCAGGAGGACTTCTCCCGGCGCGTACGCCACCGAGGACAGCGGGTCGGAGGCGAAAACGGGCAGGGCGATGCGTTTGGGGAGAAGCGTCTCTCCCAGCTTGTCGCTCCGCAGAGCCTGCCCGATCAGGATCCGTTTGGGCACGTCGGTCAGTTTGGACACGCAGAGGATCGTATGCGCACGGACGCCCCGCCGTGCAGCCCTTGTCCGTGCCCGCATGCTCCCCGGCCGGCGACGCGGATGAACGCGACGTCGGTGTCGCCGCATAAGCTCGACCCCGGGAAGGGCCGAGACGGGTTGTCCCGTTGTTGCCCGGTACGTCGAGAAGGAAGAGTGAACAGGGTGTTTGCGCAGGTCAGCGACGCGACCAGGACTGCGGGGTAAGACCGTGCACATCGTCATCATGGGCTGCGGACGAGTGGGAGCCGCACTCGCCCAGACCCTGGAGCAGCAGGGCCATACCGTCGCCGTCATCGACCAGGACGCCACGGCGTTCCGCCGCCTCGGCGCCGGCTTCGGCGGCCGTCGCGTGAACGGGGTCGGGTTCGACCAGGACACCCTGCGCGAGGCGGGGATCGAGGAGGCCGGCGCGTTCGCGGCCGTGAGCAGTGGCGACAACTCGAACATCATCGCCGCCCGGGTGGCCCGCGAGATGTTCGGCATCGACAACGTCGCGGCCAGGATCTACGACCCGCGCCGTGCCGAGGTCTACCAGCGTCTGGGCATTCCGACCGTGGCCACGGTCAGCTGGACCGCCGACCAGATGCTGCGCCGGCTGCTGCCGTCCGGGGCCGAGCCGCTGTGGCGCGATCCGAGCGGTGGCGTACAGCTCGCCGAGGTACACACCTCCCCCGACTGGGTCGGTCACAAGATCAGTACGCTGCAGGAGGAGACGGGCGTCCGCGTCGCCTTCCTCACCAGGCTGGGCGAGGCGATGCTGCCGACGTCCCAGACGGTGCTGCAGGAGGGCGACCTCGTCCACGTGATGATGCGTACCGACGAAATCGAGAAGGTCGAGGCGGTATTCGCCGAGGGCCCGGACGGAAGCGGGAACTGATGCGCGTCACGATTGCCGGAGCGGGCGCGGTGGGCCGGTCCATCGCCGGTGAGCTGCTGGAGAACGGCCACGAGGTCCTGCTGGTCGACAAGGCGCCGACCGCCATCTCGGTGGAGCGGGTCCCCATGGCGGAGTGGCTGCTGGCCGACGCCTGTGAGATCACCTCGCTGGACGAGGCAGCACTGCAGCGGTGCAACGTGGTGATCGCCGCGACCGGTGACGACAAGGTCAATCTGGTCGTCTCGCTGCTGGCGAAGACCGAGTACGGCGTGCCGCGTGTGGTGGCCCGGGTCAACAACCCGAAGAACGAATGGCTGTTCAACGAGTCCTGGGGCGTCGATGTGGCGGTCTCCACACCGCGCCTGATGTCGGCGCTGGTCGAGGAGGCGGTCAGCGTCGGTGATCTCGTACGGCTGCTGCGTTTCAGCCATGGCGACGCGAACCTGGTCGAGCTGACGCTGCCGCCCGAGTCGGCCGTGTCCGGCACCCAGGTCGGCGATGTGACCTGGCCCGAGGACACCTCGCTGGTGACGATCATCCGCGGGACGCGCGTGCTGACGCCGAGCCCGGAGGAGACGCTGGAGGCGGGCGACGAGCTGCTGTTCGTGGCCGCCCAGGCCCGCGAGGAACAGCTGGAGGACCTGCTGTCGGTACGCCGCGAGAACGGCTGACGCGACGGGCACACGGCACGCGACGGGCACACGGCACGCGAGAGGCCCCGCACCGGAGGGACACGATGTCCGGAAGGTGCGGGGCCTCTCGCACGCCCTCGTCGTATGTGAAGGTGCTACGCCTCGCGGCGGTTGTACAGCGTGCTACGCCTCGCGGCGGTGACGGGCCGGCTGCTGCTCGCCGGTGGACTGCGCGGCCGCCGCGGCCTTGCGCTCCTTCTCGGCCTGCTCCTCCGCCTCCATCTCGGCGAAGACGTCGATGGGTGCGGGCGCCTTCGCCAGGAAGACCCAGGTCAGGTAGACGGCCAGCAGGAACGGCGGGATCTTGAGCGAGATCAGGATCCAGCCGAGCGAGGTGGTGTCGGCCCACCAGTAGAGCGGGAAGAGGATCGCGCACTTGGCGAGCAGGATCAGTCCCCACGCCCAACTGGCCTTCGCGTAGGCCTTCTTGCGGCCGGGGTTGCGCGTGCGCCAGGAAAGGTTCTCCTTGAAGACCGGGCCCAGGATCAGCCCCATCAGCGGCATGCCCGCGAGGGTCGAGATCAGGTAAGCGAGCGCGAGTCCCAGCGTGTAGATCATGCCGGGGAGGTAGAAGTCCTTGGCGTTGCCCGTCATCATCGCGAAGAGAACACCGAAGGCGACGCCGAAGACCCCGCTGAAGGCGTGCTTGACGGTGTCACGGCGGGCCAGCCGGACCACGAGCAGCACCAGCGAGACGGCCACGGCCGCGATCGCCGAGGTGTGCAGGTTCTTGTTGATGGTGAAGATCGTGACGAAGAGCAGGCCGGGGAGGACTGTCTCCACCATGCCGCGCAGGCCCCCGAAGGCCTCGAAAAGCGCTGCCTCTGTGACGGCTTTCGCCTCGGCGTCCTGCGATTCTGATGCGGCGGTCGAAGCGGTTGAGGCGGCGGGCTTGTCGAGTGACGTCACCGGCTACTCCTGTCCGAGCGGTCGGAGTTCGTATTTGGGATTGAACAGCACCCGGCGACCGTGACTCAGGGAGATCCGGCCGGAGGCGATCAGTTTGCGGCCCGGCTCGATGCCCACGATGGAGCGCCGCCCGAGCCACACGACGTCCAGCGGCGCGGTGCCGTCGAACAGCTCCGCCTCCAGTGCCGGTACGCCCGCGCGCGGACGCAGGGTGACCGTCCGCAACGTACCAGTCACCCGGACCACTTGGCGGTCGTCGCAGTCGGAGATCCGGGTACACCCCGACGCCTGCGTGGCTTCCCGCAGCTCCTCGGATTCCAGATCCTCCTGGGAGCTGGCCAGCCGGTCGAGCATCCGGCGGAAGCGGCCGGTCGGCTTCTCAGCACTCATACGTGAAGCGTACCGGGGCGCGCGGGCGCCGCTTCCACGCCCCGGTGCGCGCCCGGCCTCCGGCGCCGCTCCTGCCCGTCGATATTCGAATCAACGCTCGAAGCGGTATCCCATGCCCGGCTCGGTGACGAAGTGTCTGGGGTGCGAGGGGTCGGCCTCCAGCTTGCGCCGCAGCTGCGCCATGTAGACCCGCAGGTAGTTGGTCTCCGTGCCGTAGGACGGTCCCCAGACCTCCTGGAGGAGCTGCTTCTGGCCGACCAGCCGTCCCGTATTGCGCACGAGCACTTCGAGCAGATGCCACTCGGTCGGAGTGAGCCGTACGTCCTTGCCGTCCCGGTGGACCTTCTTGGCGGCCAGATCGACCGTGAACCCGCCGGTCTCGACCACCGCGACGGAGTCGTCGCCCTCCCCGCCGAGCGGTTCGGTCCGCCGGACCGCCGCACGCAGCCGGGCCAGCAGCTCGTCCATGCCGAAGGGCTTGGTGACGTAGTCGTCGGCGCCCGCGTCCAGCGCCTCGACCTTCTCGTCCGAGGTGTGGCGCGCGGAGAGCACCAGGATCGGCACCCTGGTCCAGCCGCGCAGGCTCCTGATCACCTCGACGCCGTCCATGTCGGGAAGGCCGAGATCCAGGACGACGACGTCGGGATGGCGCGCGGCCGCCAGCTCCAGCGCCGAGGCGCCGTCGGCGGCAGCATCCACGTCGTACTTGCGTGCCTTCAGGTTGATCTCCAGGGCACGGACGATCTGTGGCTCGTCGTCGACCACGAGCACCCGGGTCATGGGGCCTGCCTTTCCACTGCCAACGGTATTCCTGCCGCCGCGGTCCCTGCCGTGCCGGTCATGAGGCGGCCTCTGCGGAGAGCTCGGGACGGCCCCGGCCGAGTCCGGCCGCCGCCGTGAGGGTGAGCACCATGGTCAGGCCGCCGCCCGGGGTGTCCTCGGCGGCGAGCGTGCCGCCCATCGCCTCGGCGAACCCGCGCGCGACCGCGAGCCCGAGCCCGATGCCGGCGCCGCGCGGGGCGTCGCCGTGGCGCTGGAAGGGCTCGAAGATATGTTCCTTGGCGTCGTCGGGCACGCCGGGGCCGCCGTCCACCACCCGTACCTCCACCCGCGCGCCGAGCGCGCTGGCGGCGACCGTGACCCGTTGTCCTGCCGGGCTGTACTTGACCGCGTTCTCCACGATGTTGGCGACCGCGCGCTCCAGCAGACCGGGGTCGACGGCCACCATGGGAAGCGATTCCGGGATGTCGAGATCCACGCTGTGCTCAGGTACGCCGCCGAGCGCCATCGGGACCACCTCGTCGAGGTCGATCTCCCGGATCAGCGGGGTGACGGTGCCGGTCTGGAGCCGCGACATGTCGAGGAGATTGCCGACGAGGTGATCGAGGCGGTCGGCGCCCTGTTCGATGCCCGCGAGCAATTCGGCCCGGTCCTCCTCGGACCACTCGACGTCGTCGGAGCGCAGCGAGGATACCGCCGCCTTGATGCCGGCCAGCGGGGTGCGCAGATCGTGGCTGACGGCCGCGAGGAGCGCCGTGCGGATCCTGTTCCCCTCGGCCAGCTCTCGGGCCTGCGAGGCCTCCCCCACCAGCCGCTCCCTGTCGAGGACGACGGCGGCCTGCGCGGCGAAGGCGGCGAGCACCCGGCGGTCCTCGGCGGGCAGCACCCGGCCGGAGAGCGCGAGCGCCATGTGGTCGCCGACCGGCATGTCCACGTCGGCGTCCTCGGGACGGTGGACGGGCTGGGGCCCCACGCTGCCCGCGCGGGTCCACGGCGCGACCTCGCCCTCGCGCTCCAGCAGCGCCACGGACTCCATGGCGAACGTCTCGCGGACCCGCTCGAGCAGTGCGTCGAGGGTGGTCTCACCGCGCAGCACGCTGCCCGCGAGGAAGGAAAGGATCTCGGATTCGGCCCGCAGCCTGGCGGCCTGCTGGGTACGGCGGGCGGCCAGGTCCACCACCGAGGCCACCGCGACCACGACCGCCACGAAGACGAGGAGTGCGACGAAGTTCTTCGGCTCCGCGATGTCCAGGGTGTGGAGCGGAGGCGTGAGGTAGTAGTTCAGCAGCAGTGAGCTGACCGCCGCGGAGGCGAGAGCCGGGCGCAGCCCGCCGAACAGCGCGGCGAGCACGGTCAGGAACAGGAAGATCAGGACGTCGTTGGCGAGCCCGAGGGGATCGTCCAGCGTCGTGGTCAGCAGGAACGCGAGCAGGACGGGGGCAAGGACCCCGGTCAGCCAGCCCCCGATGATCCTGGACCGGCCGAGGCGGGCCCCCCGGGCCACCGGCAGTCCGCGGCCCTTGGCGACCTCGTCGTGCGTGACGATGTGGACGTCCAGATCGGGTCCCGACTCGCGCGCCACGGTGGCCCCGACGCCGGGACCGAAGATGTACTGCCAGGACTTGCGCCTGCTGGAGCCGAGCACGACCTGCGTGGCGTTGACGCCCCGGGCGAACGCGAGGAGCGCCGAGGGGATGTCGTCGCCTATGACGTGGTGGAAGGTGCCGCCCAGGTCCTCGACCAGCCTCCGCTGGACGGCCAGTTCCTTGGGCGAGGCGGAGGTGAGCCCGTCGCTGCGCGCTATGTACACGGCGAGGATCTCGCTGCCCGAGCCCTTGGCGGCCATGCGGGCCGCGCGGCGGATGAGCGTACGTCCTTCGGGGCCGCCGGTGAGGCCCACGGTGATGCGTTCGCGGGCCTGCCAGGTGGAGCGGATGTTGTGTTCGCCGCGGTACTGCTGGAGGTATTCGTCCACCCGGTCGGCGACCCAGAGCAGCGCCAGCTCGCGCAGGGCGGTCAGGTTCCCGGGGCGGAAGTAGTTGGACAGCGCCGCGTCCAGCTTGTCGGGCTTGTAGATGTTGCCGTGGGCCATCCGGCGCCGCAGTGCCTGTGGCGACATGTCGACCAGCTCGATCTGGTCCGCCCGCCGTACGACCTCGTCGGGGACCGCGTCGCGCTGCCGCACGCCGGTGATCGACTCGACCACGTCACCCAGCGACTCCAGGTGCTGGATGTTGACGGTGGAGACGACGTCGATGCCGGCCCGCAGCAGTTCCTCGACGTCCTGCCAGCGCTTGGCGTTGCGCGAGCCCGGAACGTTGGTGTGGGCGAGTTCGTCGACGAGGGCCACGGCGGGACGCCGTTCGAGGACGGCCGCCACGTCCATCTCGGCGAAGACGCCGCCGTCGTGCACGATCGAGCGGCGGCTCACCTCTTCGAGGCCGTGCAGCAGCGCCTCCGTACGCGGTCTGCCGTAGTGCTCGACGAAGGCGACCACGCAGTCGGTGCCCCGCTCCACGCGGCGGTGTGCCTCGGCGAGCATCGCGTACGTCTTGCCGACGCCCGGTGCCGCGCCCAGGTAGATCCGAAGCTTGCCGCGTCCCATGGGCCCCTTGTCTTCCTGAAGGTCGCGAGGTCCGCGCGCTGCGCGGATCACGGTGCCGCAAACGCCGGTGGGCCGCACTCCCCGCGGGGAGTGCGGCCCACCGGCGGTGCTGCGGCTGACGGCCCGGGGCGGTCAGCGCACCTCGGTGATCTCGGGCCCGCGCTGGAGCGATCCCATGCCGCCGGAGAAGCGCGAGCCCTCCTGCTCCTCCTGCTGCACGCCCTCGGGCACCATCTGCGCGTCGTTGGGGAGCTTGAGGACGATGGGGTCACGGGGAGCCATCGGCCCGTCTCCGCGCACGACCACGGTGTCCCGGAAGACCTGCTCCAGCAGCCCCGCGGCCGCGGGCTGCACCGCGCCCTGCCCGGAGATCACACCGCGCAGGAACCAGCGCGGTCCGTCGACCCCGATGAAGCGCACCAGCTGTACGCCTCCGGTGCCGTCCGGCAGCTGGACGGGAACCTGGGCGCGCAGCTCCCAGCCCAGCGGACCCTCGACCTCGTCGATGACGCCGCCCTGCTGGGTGATGCCGGAGGCGATCTCCTCGCGTACCTCGCCCCAGATGCCTTCCTTCTTGGGCGCCGCGAAGGCCTGGAGCTGTACGGCGCTGTCGTTCACGACGACCGTGGCGGCCACGATCGCGTCACCCGCGACCTCGACGCGCAGCTCCATGCCGTCGACTCCGGGGACGAAGATGCCCCCGAGGTCCACCCTGCCGTCGTCCGGCCTGGACACCTCGGAGATGTCCCAGGGGCCGTCGGGACGGGGCGCCGGAGGCAGATTCACCCGGCCGGATCCGTTCCCCGCCACGTTGTCGTCGGCGTCGACGCCGTCGACGACCTGCTCGGCCTCGCCCGCTGCGTCCGCAGCGTCCCCTGCGGAACTACTGTTCTTGCGACGTCCGAACACGTCACTGTCCTTCCCGGTCGGATACGACCGAAGCGTATCGATTCCCACCCTGTGAGCCGTCCACGGAGGCATGACCGCCGGTGGACCCGAAGCCCCCTTCGGCCCGCGCAGAACCTGGAAGCTCCGCCACCTCGTGGAAGCGCACCTTCTCGATCTGCTGGACGACCAGTTGGGCGATCCGGTCGAACCGTTCGAACCGCACGCTCTCGCGCGGGTCCAGATTGACCACGATCACCTTGATCTCTCCACGGTACCCGGCATCCACCGTCCCCGGGGCATTCACGAGAGCCACGCCGCAGCGGGCCGCGAGCCCGGAGCGCGGGTGCACGAACGCGGCATAGCCGTCGGGCAGCGCGATGGACACGCCCGTGGGCAGGACGGCCCGCTCGCCGGGGGCGAGTTCCGCGGCCTCGGTGGTCACCAGATCGGCGCCGGCGTCGCCGGGATGCGCGTACGAGGGCAGCGGTACGTCCGGGTCGGTCCGGCGGATCAGTACGTCAATGGGGGCGGCGGGGACAGGGCTCATGGGTTCACCTCAAAGGCGCGGGCGCGCCTGACCTGGTCGGGATCGGCCATCGCGTCCACGATCTCCTTCGTGCGGCCGTTGTCGACGAAGTGGTCGAGCTTGACCTCGATGAAGAGGGCTTCGGCCCGGACCGCGACGGGCCCTTCGGGACCGCCGGTCCTGCCGGTGGCGGCGCAGTAGATCTTCCGGCCGTGTACGGCGGTGACCTCGGCCTGCAGATACAGCACCGAACCCACGGGGACCGGCCTGACGAAGTCGGTCGACAGCTTGCCGGTCACCGCGATCACCCGCAGCAGCCAGTTCAGCGAGCCGAGCGTCTCGTCGAGCGCGGTGGCCAGGATGCCGCCGTGGGCGAGCCCCGGGGCGCCCTGGTGGGCGGGGCTGACCGTGAACTCGGCGGTGATGCTGACGCCCTCGCCCGCGCGGGCCTGAAGACGCAGTCCGTGCGGCTGTGCCTCGCCGCAGCCGAAACAGTGCTCGTAGTGCGGACCGAGCAGTTCACCGGGGGCCGGCGCGTCAGGATGGCGTACGGGCGCCACGGCATCGGCCGGAGGTGTCACGGCCGAAGAACCGGCCGGGGATCCGGGGGACTCTCCCCGCGATGGCACGTTACTCACGGATCCAGACCTTACCCGCGCGGCCGGGCCCGGGCGGCACCATGCCAAGCTTGCCTCCATGGAGCCCACCGCCACACGCTACGACGAACGTCTCACCGCCCCCCGTTCCTGGTGGGGCATAGCCGCTCTCATCGCCGTGGCCGGCGGCATCATCCTGCTGCCGCTGGGGCCGCTGCCGCTGCTCGGCGGGCTGATCGGCGCGGGAGCGATCGCGGCGGCGGGAGTCTCGTCGTACGGCTCCGCGCGGGTCCGGGTGGTGGCTGATTCACTGGTGGCGGGTGACGCCAGAATCCCGGTGTCGGCGCTCGGCGCCGCCGAGGTGCTCGACGCCGAGGAGGCGCGGGCCTGGCGGCTGCACAAGGCCGACCCACGCGCCTTCATGCTGCTGCGCAGCTACGTCCCGACGGCACTGCGGGTGGAGATCACCGACCCCGACGACCCGACGCCGTACGTCTATGTGTCGACCCGCGACCCGCGGGCGCTCGCGGCCGCGCTCGACGCCGTACGGGCCGCCTGACCGGCTGCCGTACGGGCCGTCCGACGGCCTTACTCCAGCTCCTTGGGGAGACCGGGCGGAAGCTCCCTGGGCTGCTCCAGTGAGGGCAGCTCGGGCAGCTCCGACCAGGGGATCTGCCGCGTCCGCAGGTCCGCGCGTACGCGGTCGGCGACCTTCTTGGTGTCGCGGCGGTTCATCATGGCGCCGACGGCGGCGCCGATCATGAACGGGACCAGGTTCGGAAGGCTGCGGACCGTGCGCTTCATGATCTGCTGGCGCAGCTCGCGCTTCATCTGCCCGCCGAGCGCGACGTTGAGGGTCGTCGGTTTGGTGATGTCGACCCCTCGCTCCTCGGTCCACGAGACGAGATACGCGACGCTGCGCTCCCTCAGGGTGCCGGGCGCCCGGAGGCCGTAGACCTCGTGCAGTTCCGCGATGAGCTTCAGCTCGATCGCGGCGACCGCGGTGATCTCGGCGGCCAGCTCGGCCGGCATCGCGGGCGGTACGGGCAGCATCGCGGCCGCGCCGATACCGGCGCCCACCGTGGAGCTGCTGTTCGCCGCGCCCGCGACCAGTTTGTCCGCCAGCTCCTCGGGTCCGAGGAGAGGGAACTGTGTGCGCAGGGTCGCCAGATCGCGCACCGGGATCCGAGGAGCGTTCTCGATGATCCGGTCGGCGATGTGGCCGAGCCCCGCCTTGGCGCTGGCGCCTCCTTTGCGTACCCCCCGTTTGACGGCGTCCAGGCGACGGCCCTTGGTCGGAGGGTCGTCGTGGGCGCCGCGGTCGTCCTGCTCGTTCACCTCATGGCCGCTCTCGACTGCTGCGAGCGAGGCCGTGAGGCCCCGCTCGTCGTCGTGCGCGCCGGGACGGTGCGCGAGGGCGGAGTGCTCGGCAGGGGGCTGAGTGCCTTCTGCCGGGCCTGTGCCGCCCTCGTACGCCTCCGGTGAACCCTTCCGCCGGAAGCGCCGTTTCCGGGACGGTGTGTCGCCTGCCACGGCGGACCCGGCCTAGTCGCAGTCGCGGCAGATCGGCTGACCGTTCTTCTCCCTGGCCAGCTGGGAGCGGTGGTGCACGAGGAAGCAGCTCATGCAGGTGAACTCATCGGCCTGCCTGGGCAGGACCCGTACGGACAACTCCTCGTTGGAGAGGTCCGCGCCGGGCAGTTCGAGCCCTTCTGCCTGCTCGAACTCGTCGACGTCGACCGCTGAAGTCGACTTGTCGTTCCGACGGGCCTTCAGTTCCTCAAGGCTGTCCTGATCGACGTCGTCATCGGTCTTGCGTGGGGTGTCGTAATCCGTTGCCATGTCGCTCTCCCCCTCTGGGTTGCTGTGGTGTCTCCAGCGCACGTAACGCGTGAGAGGCCGGACTTGTGCCCGACCTGAGGCGGAGATTTTGCCTCACATCAAGGTCTGTTACTCAATCGACACCCAACCGCACTCGTGCCGAGCACTCGGCGTCAGGTGGCGAATGGACCGTACACGGTCCCGATATCGCACTTCACGGGCGTCACCCCGTGTACTTCCCGTGATCCCGACCGCGGGAAACCCGGACGTTTACCGGCTTTCCGGCCGCGGCTTGATCACGGTGGGTACATAGGCGGGAATTCGACCCTGTGATCGATCACACATGTTCCAGCCGGATACTGGGCTCGAAAATTCCGCGCAAAGCGAACAAAGCATTGCGTGCCGGAACATGCGGCGAGCAGCATGTCAGACCGGGAGGGTGACACGCATCACGAGTCCACCCCCCTCGCGAGGTTCGGCGATAATACGGCCGCCGTGCGCGCGGGCGACGGAACGGACGATCGACAGACCAAGGCCCACACCCTTGTCACTGCCGGTCCGCTCGGTGCGCAGCCGCCGAAACGGCTCGAACAAATTATCGATCTCGTACGCGGGAACAATGGGACCTGTGTTCGAAACCACCAGGACCGCCTGACCCGGCTGAAGCTCCGTGGTGACCTCCACCCAGCCGCCCTCGCGGATGTTGTAGCGAACCGCGTTCTGCACCAGGTTCAGGGCGATCCGCTCCAGCAGGACACCGTTGCCCTGGACGACCGCGGGGACGCAGTCCGCGCGGATCTCCACGCCGCCGCTCTGTGCCTCAGCCAGTTCCTGGTCCACCGCACGGGTGGCGACCTCGGCGAGGTCGACCGGCTTGCGCTCCACGATCTGGTTGTCGCTGCGGGCGAGCAGCAGCAGGCCCTCCACCAGCTGCTCGCTGCGCTCGTTGGTGGCCAGCAGCGTCTTGCCGAGCTGCTGGAGCTCGGTGGGCGCCCCCGGGTCGGAGAGATGGACCTCCAGCAGGGTGCGGTTGATCGCCAGCGGTGTACGCAGCTCGTGCGAGGCGTTGGCGACGAAGCGCTGCTGGGCCGTGAAGGCACGCTCCAGGCGCTCCAGCATCTCGTCGAAGGTGTCCGCCAGCTCCTTCAGCTCGTCGTCGGGGCCGTCCAGCTCGATCCGGCGCGCCAGGTCGGAGCCGACCACGCGGCGCGCGGTACGGGTGATCCGGCCCAGCGGCGACAGGACCCGGCCCGCCATCGCGTACCCGAAGGCGAACGCGATGATGCTGAGGCCGACCAGCGCGAAGAGCGACCGGCTGAGCAGATCGTCCAGCGCCTGGGCGCGCTGGTGGTTGACGCAGCTGTTCATGGCTTCGTTGAACTGGTCGGGCTCCGCGTTGACCGGGAAGTTGCAGACGCTGCTCTTGACCTGACCGCTCACGATCTTGAACGGCAGCTCGCTGCCCACGTGCAGGGCCTGCGCGGCCAGCAGATAGATGATCGAGAGCAGCAGGATGCCGGCGATCAGGAACATCCCGCCGTACAGCAGCGTCAGACGTATCCGGATCGTCGGGCGTACCCAGGGAAGCGTCTGGTCGGGGCGCCTGGGGTCCCAGGTCGGCTTCGGAGGCGCCGCGGGGGGCGCGGGGGAGGCTGCCACCCGGATCAGATCCGGTAGCCGGAGCCGGGCACCGTGACGATCACGGGTGGCTCACTGAGCTTCCTGCGCAGTGTCATCACCGTCACCCGTACGACGTTGGTGAACGGGTCGGTGTTCTCGTCCCAGGCCTTCTCCAGCAGCTGCTCGGCCGAGACCACCGCGCCTTCGCTGCGCATCAGCACCTCCAGCACCGCGAACTCCTTGGGGGCCAGCTGGATCTCCCTGCCCTCGCGGAAGACCTCACGGCGGTTGGGGTCGAGCTTGATGCCCGAGCGCTCCAGGACGGGGGGCAGCGGCACGGTGGTACGGCGGCCGAGGGCACGCACGCGGGCGGTCAGCTCGCTGAAGGCGAAGGGCTTCGGGAGGTAGTCGTCCGCGCCGAGCTCCAGACCCTCAACGCGATCGCTCACGTCTCCGGAGGCGGTGAGCATGAGGACCCGGGTGGGCATCCCCAGTTCGACGATCCTGCGGCACACGTCGTCGCCGTGGACCACGGGGAGGTCGCGGTCGAGCACCACCACGTCGTAGTCGTTGACCCCGATCCGCTCCAGGGCGGCTCCGCCGTCGTACACGACGTCCACGGCCATGGCCTCCCGGCGCAGTCCGGTGGCCACCGCATCGGCGAGCAGTTGCTCGTCCTCGACGACGAGTACGCGCACGTCGCTGTTCCTTCCGCTGGGCCCCGGTCCGCCCGTGATCATGGGATCCGGTCGTCAGGGCAGGTAGTAGCACTGCATGTGCGCCCCCATCCTGCCCGTTACGCCCATAAACCGGCGGTAAGACAATGCCGGGCCACCGGCACCCCCGGGAATGAACTTGATTCTTTGATGAGTTGAGGTTTCTCGAACACCGACCGGGGGGATGACGACTTCACACCAGAGATCACGCCCCTTACGTGGCATGTCGTAGTCCGTACCGTTTTTCCAGAAGCGGTGGGTGCGTGATCAACCGCCGTCGGCACACCCCCGTGCCACAGACCGCGACGTCGGCACAGCCCCGTGCCACCGACTCACGCCGAGGGGGCGCAATGGACGCATTCACCGCAGGACTCATGCAGCGCATACAGGCCACGGAAACAGACCTCACACGGGCCCGTGAGACGGGCGACGACTTCCTCGCGGACGTCGAGCAGGAAGAGCTGGAGGATCTCCGCCGGCTCGCCGCGGAGCATGGCGTGGAGGTCGGCGCCGCGAGCGTCTGACCAGCACACCTGATACACGACGGAGCCGCGCGACCACTTGATCCACACGTAGCGGACCCCGGTGCCGAGGGGAAGGCACCGGGGTCCTCTGTGCTCCGGGCGTATCCCGGCGCTCCCCGTGGAGAGGCCGGCCGGGGGTCAGTCGTGCCAGGCGCCGTACTCCTCCAGCAGAGCCCGCAGCGGCTCGAAGACGCCCGGCGAGGCCGCCACCGCGAGTTCGCCGCTCGGCCGGTCTCCCGGACGGCCGCCGGTCAGCGCGCCCGCCTCGCGGGCGATCAGGTCACCTGCGGCGAGGTCCCAGGGGAACAGGCCGCGTTCGAAGTAGCCGTCGAGCCGGCCGGCGGCGACATCGCACAGGTCGACGGCGGCGGAGCCGCCGCGCCTGATGTCCCGCAGCTGCGGGATCAGCCGCTGGGCCACCGCCGCCTGGTGGGCGCGGACCGTGGTGACGTAGTTGAAGCCGGTCGACACCAGGGCCTGGTCCAGCGGAGGAGAGGGACGGCAGCCGACCGGACGGTCGTTCAGGAACGCGCCTCCGCCCAGCACGGCGCGGAAGGTCTCCCCCCGCATCGGGATCTCGACCACCCCGGCCAGTGTCTCGCCGTCGCGCTCCGCGGCGATCGAGACGGACCACGTCGGCAGCCCGTAGAGATAATTGACCGTGCCGTCCAGCGGGTCGATGACCCAGCGCACCCCGCTGCTGCCCTTCGCGCTCGCGCCCTCCTCGCCCAGGAAGCCGTCGTCGGGGCGCTGTTCACTCAGATAGGTGGTGATCAGCTTCTCGGCGGCGATGTCCATCTCGGTGACGACATCGATGGGACTCGATTTCGTGGCCGCGACCGCCAGGTCGTCGGGGCGGCCGTCGCGCAGCAGCGCCCCGGCCCTGCGAGCGGCTTCCAGGGCGAGGGAGAGCAGTTCGGACTTCAGTGTCTCGTCGTTCTGCGAACCGCCGGACGGCAGGTCGGACGAGGCGTCGGTGGGTACGTCGGACACGGCAGGGCTCCTTCAGGCGTACGGGCTGTCGGCGCCCGCGGCGGCGGGCCTGGGGGCGCGGGCCGGGCAGCAGCCGACCGGGCAGACGTCATGGCTCGCGCCGAGCGCGCCCAGCGCGCAGCGTTCCGCCGAACGCCCCTGCTCGGTGGCGGCGCGTTCGAGCACGAGGTCGCGCACGGCGGCGGCGAAGCGCGGGTCCGCGCCGACCGTCGCCGAACGGCGTACGGGCAGGCCGAGTTCCGCCGCCTTGGCGGTCGCCTCGGTGTCGAGGTCGTACAGGACTTCCATATGGTCGGAGACGAACCCGATGGGGGCCATCACCACCGCGGGAACGCCCTCACCGTGCAGCGTCTCCAGGTGGTCGCAGATGTCCGGCTCCAGCCACGGGATGTGCGGGGCGCCGCTGCGCGACTGGTAGACGAGGCTCCAGGGGTGAGCGACGCCGGTCTCCTCCCGTACGGCTTCCGCGATCAGCCGGGCGGCCTCGAGGTGCTGCGCCACGTAGGCGCCGCCCTCTCCGTGTTCCTCCGCGGGCCCCGACGTGTCGGCCGCCGTCTCCGGGATGGAGTGCGTGGTGAAGGCGATCCGCGCCCCGGCGCGCACGTCCTCGGGCAGATCCATGAGCGAGGCGAGGACACCCTCGGTCATGGGACGCAGGAAACCGGGGTGGTTGAAGTAGTGCCGCAGCTTGTCGACCCGCGGCAGCTCAAGGCCTTCGGCCTCCAGGGTGGCGAGAGCGTCGGCGAGGTTCTCGCGGTACTGGCGGCAGCCCGAGTACGAGGCGTACGCGCTGGTGGCGAGGACCGCGATACGGCGCCGGCCGTCCGCGACCATCTCGCGCAGGGTGTCGGTGAGATACGGCGCCCAGTTGCGGTTGCCCCAGTAGACCGGCAGGTCCACGCCGTGTGACGCGAAGTCCTCGCGCAGCGCCGCCAGCAGGGCGCGGTTCTGTTCGTTGATCGGGCTGATCCCGTCGAACAGGAAGTAATGCTTCCCCACTTCCTTGAGCCGCTCCTTGGGGATTCCGCGCCCCCTGGTCACGTTCTCCAGGAACGGAACCACGTCGTCCGGGCCCTCGGGCCCGCCGAAGGACAGCAGGAGCAAGGCGTCATAGGGGGAAGTCGCAGGCTGTTCGCGCATGTTTCCGATCCTGCCATCCGCCTCACTCGTTCGGTGAACCAGGCAGCGGCCGGGAAGCGCGGCCGTAAGCTGTCGCCACTTCATTCATTCCTTACCGGAGTGGCCGATGATGCCCAGTCCCTATCGCGCGATCTTTGCCGCGCCCGGCACAAAAGGTTTCAGCGCGGCCGGTCTTGTCGGCAGGATGCCGCTGTCCATGGCCGGCATCGGCATCGTGACAATGATCGCCCAGCTCACCGGCAGTTACAGCCTCGCCGGCGCCCTCTCCGCCACGCTGGCGATGTCGGCCGCCGTGCTGGGCCCGCAGATCTCCCGGCTCGTCGACCTGCACGGCCAGCGGCGGGTACTGCGCCCCGCCGCGCTCGTCGCGGTGACGGCGGTGCTGGGGCTGCTGATCTGCGCCCATCAGCGGGCCCCGCAGTGGACGTACTTCGTCTTCGCCGCGGGTGCGGGCTGCGTACCGAGCGTGGGCTCGATGGTGCGGGCCCGCTGGGCCGAGATCTACCGGGGCTCACCGCGCCAGCTGCACGCCGCGTATTCGTGGGAGTCGATCGTCGAGGAGGTGTGCTTCATCTTCGGCCCGATCATTTCCGTCGGGCTCTCCACCTCCTGGTTCCCGGAGTCGGGCCCACTGCTCGCGGCGGCCTTCCTGGTCGTCGGTGTCCTCTGGCTGACGGCCCAGCGCGCCACCGAACCCGTACCGCAGCCGCGCGAGCAGCACGTGCCCGGCTCCGCGCTCCGCTCCCCCGCGCTGCGGGTGCTCGTGATCACGTTCGTGGCGACGGGCGCCATATTCGGCGCGGTCGACGTGGTGACGGTCGCCTTCGCCCAGGAGCGGGGAGAGACGGCCGCGGCGAGCCTGGTGCTGGCGATATACGCCTTCGGGTCCTGCCTGGCCGGGGCGGTGTTCGGGCTGCTCCAGCTCAAGGGCGCGGCCTCACGACGGTGGCTGGTGGGCGTCTGTGCGATGGCCGTGAGTATGATCCCCCTCCAACTGGCCGGGAGCCTCATGTTCTTGGCCGTGGCGCTCTTTGTCTCCGGCCTGGCCGTCGCACCCACGATGGTGACGACCATGGCCCTGGTCGAGGCGCACGTACCGCGCACCAATCTGACCGAGGGCATGACCTGGACCAGTACCGGGCTCGCGGTCGGCGTGGCGCTCGGCTCCTCGGCCGCCGGCCAGGTGGTCGACGTGGCCGGTGCGGCTGCGGGGTACGCGGTCCCTGCGGCGGCGGGAGCCGTCGCGGCCGTGGTGGCGTTCCTGGGGTATCGCCGGCTGCTGGAGCCGGCCGCTGTTCAGGGAGGGCACGGGGCGTATGGCCAGAACCCACACGGAGACACCAGCCAGGAACACATGGCGTAACTGGGCGGGGAACGTCTCGGCGCGCCCCGCCCGCGTGGTGTCCCCCGCGACCGTCGCGGAGCTTGTCCACACCGTGCGCAGGGCGGCCAACGACGGGCTCAGGGTCAAAGCCGTCGGCACGGGCCACTCCTTCACCGCAGCCGCGGCCACCGACGGGGTGCTCGTACGGCCCGAACTGCTCACCGGCATCCGGGAGATCGACCGCGAAGCCTGGACCGTGACCGTGGAGGCGGGCACTCCACTCAAAAGGCTGAACGCGGCGCTGGCCAGGGTGGGGCTCTCGCTCACGAACATGGGCGACATCATGGATCAGACCGTCGCCGGAGCCACCTCCACCGGCACCCACGGCACCGGTCGCGACTCGGCCTCCATCGCCGCTCAGATCCGTGCGATGGAACTCGTCACGGCGGACGGTTCCGTGCTCCGGTGCTCCTCCGGCGAGAACCCGGAGATATTCGCCGCCGCCAGGATCGGGCTCGGCGCGCTCGGGGTGATCAGCGCGATCACCTTCGCCGTGGAGCCGGTGTTCCTGCTGACGGCCCACGAGGGACCGATGACCTTCGATCAGGTCACGTCCGAGTTCGAGGCCCTCGTCGCGGAGAACGAGCACTTCGAATTTTACTGGTTTCCGCACACCGACAACTGCAACATCAAGCGCAACAACCGCACCGTGGGGCCCGCGGCTCCGCCGGGCCGGGTCAGCGGCTGGATAGAGGACGAATTCCTCTCCAACGGCCTTCTCCAGGTGGCCAGTTCGGTGGGTCTGGCCGTGCCGATGGCTGTGCCGGCCCTCGCCAAGCTCTCCAGTCGGGCGCTCTCCGCCCGCACATACACCGACATCCCGTACAAGGTCTTCACGTCTCCGCGCCGGGTGCGCTTCGTGGAGATGGAGTACGCCGTCCCGCGCGAGACCGCAGTCGCCGCACTCCGCGAGGTCAAGGCGATGGTTGAGCGCTCACCGCTCCGGGTGAGTTTCCCGGTGGAGGTACGGACGGCTCCGGCCGACGACATCCCGCTCTCGACGGCGTCCGGCCGCGCGACCGCGTACATCGCCGTACATCTCTACCGGGGCACGCCGTACCGCGCCTACTTCACAGCGGTGGAGCAGATCATGACCGCGCACGGCGGCAGGCCGCACTGGGGCAAGATCCACACCCGGGACGCGGCCCAGCTGGCCGGCGCCTACCCGCGCTTCGCGGAGTTCGCGGCGATACGGGACCGGCTGGACCCGGACCGGCGGTTCGGCAACGACTACCTGCGGCGCGTGCTCGGCGACTGAGACGTCCGAGGCGACCGACCGGGACGCGGTCCGCTCCCCGCCGGACTCCGCCCAGCCCGACTCGCGTCTCGCCGGCCTCGGCGTCTCACTCTCCGGCCGGCTGTTGCTCCGCCGTGCCGGATCCGGCGCCCGGGGTGTTCGCGCCTCCGCCGCTGTCACCGCCCGTACCGCCGCCGCTCGCGCCACCGTTCGCACCGCCGCCCGCCGGGTCGCCCGGCGTGCTCGGGTCGCTCGGGGCGGAGGGGGCCGGCGCGGGAGCCGACGGCGAGGGCGCGGTGCCGCCCGGGGAGTGCGAGGGCCGGGGTGTCAGCGGTGCCTGCGGTTCGCCGCCGTTCTGCCCCGTCCCCGCGGAGTGCCCGCCGTCCGGCGTACGGCTCGGTTCCGTACCACCACCGTGGCCCGGGGTCCCGTCCTGGTCCCGGTCCGTGTCCGGTGTGGAGCCGTGGTCCTGGGAAGGCGCGGATCCCCCGCCGCCCCCGCCGACGACGGAACCGACGGTCGTGCCCCTGCCGCCGCCGACCTCCTGGCCAGAGGCCAGTTCGAAGGCCGTGATGCCGATCATCGCCACCAGGAAGACGACAACGGCCGCCAGAGCGGGCCGCTTCCAGCCGCGCACCCGGGTGCCGTGCGTTGTCGCCTCGCTGAACTCGCCGTCCCCGAATTCTCCGTTCGGGGACGTCACCGGCGGAAGCGGCCCGGTCAGCACGGACGTCTCGCCGCCGGTGTTCCGTACGGGTATCCGGCGGCCGCCCGGTTTCGCCTGGACCGTGACCACACGGATCTGTTCACCGGTGCGCCGGAACAGATGCTGGAAGACCGAGCCTCCACAGGTGGCGACCACGCTGACCACACCCGCGCCGATGATCGTGCCGTACACACCCAGCCGGGACGCGAGCACCGCCGCCGCGACGGCCGCGAGCGCGCTGCCCGCCACCTGCGGCAGGCTCAGGTCGAATCTCCGACTCGGGGCCTTTGCCCCGACTTCAGCGTGTTCCGTACCGCTGTCCGGCTTCTGTCGCATCTCCCGCCCCTGCTTACCCATCTGTCACAGCGTGCACCAAGAGTGCACGGATGGGCGAAGCGAAGAGTTCCGTTTCGGTGGATTGTGTGAAGCGCAACACCGGCTTCCGGCCCTCCGCAAGGGTCAACTCCCGTAGCCGGCGTGAACTTCGGCGGCGCGCCGCTCCACCCGGATGGTCCAAATGGAGTACTGTGGCGAGCCCTGGGGCCGGACTCTCTCGCGGGTGTCCGGGACCTACGGAAGGGGGCCGGAAATGGCACTCGACCGGCGGGGCCATGGCACCGTACAGGCACCTGCTGCACAGAGTGACCAGGTCCGTCACTCCGCGTCGCAAACAGGTACCGTGTCATAACGGCGATCCAGGAGCCCTGCCCGACACGCCGGGCAATACGGCAAGGTTGTGGCAGGCTGAACCCGGGCAGGCCACACTCGACTAGCGGAAGCAGCGACGCACGTGACGTCGGCAGGCACCACCCGGGAGGTCCCCATGCCCGAACTGCGTGTCGTGGCCGTCTCCAACGACGGCACACGACTGGTGCTCAAGGCTGCGGACAGCACGGAGTACACGCTGCCGATCGATGAGCGGCTGCGCGCTGCTGTGCGCAATGACCGCGCCCGTCTCGGCCAGATCGAGATCGAGGTGGAGAGCCATCTCCGGCCTCGTGACATCCAGGCGCGGATAAGAGCCGGTGCCTCCGCCGAGGAGGTCGCGCAGCAGGCCGGGATCCCGGTGGACCGGGTGCGGCGCTTCGAGGGACCGGTGCTCGCCGAGCGTGCCTTCATGGCCGAGCGCGCCAGGAAGACGGCTGTCCGGCGGCCCGGCGAGAACGCGGGCCCCCAGCTCGGTGAGGCCGTACAGGAGCGTCTGACCCTGCGTGGCGCCGCCAGGGAGACCGTCCAGTGGGACTCCTGGCGCCGTGACGACGGGACGTGGGAAGTCCTGCTCGTCTACCTCGTCGCGGGCGAGCCGCACTCCGCCAGCTGGACGTACGACCCGCCCCGGCGGCTCGTCCAGGCCGTCGACGACGAGGCGCGCGCGCTGATCGGCGACACCGACGACCTGGTCGCGAAAGAGCCGAGCTTCCCGTTCGTTCCGCGGATCGCACGGCTGCCGCGCGACCGGGCGCTGGACCGCTCTGCCGACCGGCCCTCCGCGTCGGACCCGGACGAGCTGGGCGAGCGCGATTCCCTGACGAGCCTGCTGGAGGCCGTGCCGAGCTTCCGCGGTGACCTGGTGGTGCCCGAGCGGCCGTCGCCGTCCGATCCGCAGGACATGGACCCGGCGGAGGAGCCGGAGGACGAGGAACCCATCGCGCCCGCGGCCTCGGCAGGTGCGGGAGCGGCATACGCGGACGTCCTGATGCCGCGCTCCGTGGCCGGCCACCGCGACCGGCTCACGGGCACGACGGACCGTCAGGCGGAGGCGGACGGGGTACGCCCGGGCCGTCGCGCGGCGGTGCCGAGCTGGGACGAGATCGTCTTCGGCACGCGCCGCAAGAAACAGGAGTAATTCGTTCGTGTAGTACGCGGAGAGGCCCGGTAGTACACGGAGGGGTCCGGCACCCGCCGTACGGGCCCCTCCGCGTACCTTCTGGAGGCGCGCGCATTTACTGCGGGTCGGGGCCCTTCGCCACCGGGCGGGACTCGTCCGAGGACCACTCCGACCAGGACCCCGCGTACAGAGCGGCCGGAATACCGGCGATCGCCAGGGCCAGCACCTCGTGTGCGCCCGAGACGCCGGAGCCGCAGTAGACGCCGACCTCGGTGCCGGTGGCGCCCAGAGCCTCGAAGCGTGCCGCGAGTTCCTTGGGGCTGAGGAAGCTGCCGTTTCCAGCCACATTCTCCGTCGTGGGCGCCGAGACCGCGCCGGGGATGTGACCGCCGACCCGGTCGATCGGTTCGACGTCCCCGCGGTAGCGCTCGGCGGCCCGCGCGTCCAGCAGCAGTCCTTCGCGGGCCAGCGCGGCCGCTCCGTCCGCGTCGAGCAACGGGAGCGCGCCGGGAACCGGGGTGAACGTCCCCTCGGCGGGGGCGGGTTCCTCGGTGGACAGCGGGCCCGTCCAGTGCGCGAGACCGCCGTCCAGGACGCGGACGTCCTCGTGGCCCGACCAGCGCAGCAGCCACCAGGCGCGGGCCGCCGCCCAGCTCTGGCCACCGTCGTAGATCACCACAGGACGGTCCGAGGAGACCCCCGCGCGCCGCATGACCGCGCCGAAGGCGGCCGTGTCGGGCAGCGGGTGGCGGCCGCCCCTGCCCGCCTGACCCGCCAGTTCCGTGTCGAGGTCGACGTAGACGGCGCCGGGCAGGTGCCCGGCCTCGTACGCGGGCCTGCCGTGCGGCCCGCCCAGCTGCCAGCGGATGTCGAGCAGTACGGGCGGACGCGGTCCCGCCAACTCGCTCGCGAGTTCGGATGCGGTGATGATGGCTGTCATAGGGGTCATCCTCGCGCACGGACAGCACCGGGAAGGACAGGACCTGTCGCCTGTCAAACGGGTGGTAAACACCCGAGCCGGATCCCGCCAAAAGCGGCGCGGCCGCGACGCGCCCGCCGACACCGAGTGGAAGCATCTGCCCGGGGCGGGGCACCAGCGCGTTCCAGGCCCGTCCCCGGCCCCGCACGGCCGCCACGATGGTCCGAGGAGAGAAGACGATGACCCAGGCAGCGATCCGGCGCAGACCAGGTACCCCTTGCTGGGTGAGTCTGATGGTGCACGGACTCGCCGAGACGGAGGATTTCTACAGCGCGCTGTTCGGCTGGTCGTTCGTGCCCGGCCCCGAGCAGCTCGGGCCGTACGTCCGGGCGAAGCTCGACGGCGCGGACGTGGCCGGAATCGGTGAGCTGCCGGCGGGACGGCGGCTGCCCATCGTCTGGATGACGTATCTGGCGACGGACGACGCGGACAAGACGGCCGAGACCATCAGGAGCTGCGGTGGCACGGTCGGAGTCGGACCGCTCGACGCGCAGGACGCGGGACGGATGGCCATAGCGTCCGACCCCTCGGGCGCGGTCTTCGGGATCTGGCAGGCGTGGGCGCACACCGGCACGGCGATCGCCGGGGCCCACGGCACCCCCGTCTGGAACGAACTGGTCACGCCCGACACGTCGACGGTCGCCCGGTTCTACCAGGCGGTCTTCGGCTACGACCTGGCGGCCGCGGCCGACCCCGGCGCCGATTTCGTGGCACTGCGGCTGGACGACGCACCGGTGGCTTCCCTGCGCGGCGCGGGCAACTCCCTTTCCGGCGAGCTGGGTTCACACTGGATGACCTCGTTCGAGGTCGACGACACCGACGCGGCCGCGCGACTGGTCACCGAGCTGGGCGGCCGGGTGATCCGGCCGCCCGGGGACACGGAGGACGGACGGACGGCAACGGTCGCGGACCCGGAGGGCGCGGTCTTCACACTCGTACGCTCGGCCGCCCGCTGACGCGGACGGCCCACCGGCTCATGCAGCCGGACCACCCCCGGCGCCCGGCAGGAGACGGCCGTTCATCCCCGGCCGCTGCTCCGCCCCGGGCGCCGGGGCTGCGGGGAACTCCGGGGATCACCGGCTGACCCGCGTGCCCGCTCCCGCCTCGTAGGACGCGCGGGCGGCGACGATCTCGTCCATGTGCTCGACCGACCAGCGCTTGAGCATGTCGAGCGGCTCGCCCAAGGTCTCGCCCAGCGGGGTCAGTTCGTACACGACCCTCGGCGGGACCTCGGGATGCACCGTGCGGAGCACCAGGCCGTCCCGTTCAAGAGAGCGGAGCGTCTGGGTGAGCATCTTCTCGCTCACTCCGTCGACCCGCTTCCGCAGAGCGGTGAACCGCTGCGGCCCCGCCGCGGCCAGCTCGCCGAGCACCAGCACCGTCCACTTGTCGCCGATCCGGTCGAGCACGTCCCGGCTCGGGCATCCTCGTTCGTAGGGATCCCATGAAATGTCCGCTGCGTCCTCGGTCATACTGTCCACTATGCCATCACTCTCCAATCGGTGGCTACCTTACTTAAAAGTGGCCACTTCCTTTTAGAGAGTAATGGCGGTCTACTGGTCGGCGGGACGGTCGCACGGAACGCCCCCCGCTACCTGTGAAGGAGATCTGCCATGTCCACAGTCGTCACCGGTGCCACCGGCCAGCTCGGCCGCCTTGCCGTCGAAGCGCTGCTGCGCCGGGGAGTACAGCCCTCCGAGATCGTGGCCACCGGCCGCGACATCGCGAAGATCAAGGACCTGGCCGACCGGGGCGTCACCGTGCGCCGGGCCGATTTCAGCGATCCCGACAGCCTGACCTCGGCGTTCGAGGGCGCGACCAAGCTCCTGCTCGTCTCCACCGACGCGGTCGGCGAGCGGGCCGCGAACCACCGCCGCGCCATCGACGCCGCCAAGGCGGCAGGCGTGTCCACGCTGGTCTACACGAGCATCTCGAACATCGACTCCGCCACCATGAAGCTCGCCGACGAGCACCGGGAGACGGAGCAGTACCTGAGCACCGCGGGAGTCCCGTTCGTCCTCCTGCGCAACGGCTGGTACCTGGAGAACTACACCGACCAGCTCGCCACGTACCTCCAGTACGGCGCCGTCACGGGCAGCGCGGGCGAGGGCCGGGTCAGCGCCGCGACCCGGGCCGACTTCGCGGACGCCGCCGCGGCCGTTCTGACCACGGAGGGCCACACGGGCGCCGTGTACGAACTCGGCGGCGACCAGGCGTTCACGCTGTCCGAGCTGGCCGCGGAGGTCTCCAGGGCCTCGGGCCGGGAGATCGTCTACAACGACCTTCCCGTCGCGGACTTCACGCAGCTGCTGATCGGCGCCGGCCTTCCCGCGCCGTTCGCCGAGGTACTGGCGGACGCCGACCTCGGACTCGGCCGCGGTGAACTGCTCGTCGAGAGCGGCGATCTCAGCCGCCTCACCGGCCGCCCCACCACGACCCTCACGGAAGCGCTCACCGCGGCACTGGCCCGCATCGACGCCTCCTGAGGACGGCCCGCGGGCGCGTGCGGTCCCCCGGCCCTCAGCCCGCGGTGACCGGCAGCACGTCCGGCGAGAGCGCCCCGGCCCGGGCGCTCTTGCTGGTCATCCTGCGCTGGTGATGCCGTCGGCACAGGACCTCGTACCCGACCTCGGCCGACGGCTGGTGGACGTCCCCGACCACCACCTGGGCGCCCTCGACCACCATCACCCCGCCCACGGTGCGCGCGTTGTGCGTGGCGCGGGCGCCGCACCAGCACAGCGCCTCGACCTGAAGCGCCTCTATGCGGTCGGCCAGTTCCATCAGGCGCTGGGAACCGGGGAAGAGCTTCGTACGGAAGTCGGTGGTGATGCCGAAGGCGAAGACGTCCAGGTCGAGGTCGTCGACGATACGGGCGAGCTGGTCGATCTGGCCGGGGGCGAGGAACTGCGCCTCGTCCACGATCACATAGTCCGCCCGGCCGCCGCGGCTGATCTGGTCGACCAGGTAGGCGTAGAGGTCCATGCTCTCGTCGGCCTCGACCGCGTCGGTGACCAGGCCGAGACGAGAGGACAACTTGCCCTCGCCCGCCCGGTCGTCCCGGGTGAAGATCACGCCTTGGAGACCACGAGCCGAACGGTTATGTCCGATTTGCAGTGCCAAAGTACTCTTCCCGCAATCCATCGTTCCGGAGAAAAATACCAATTCGGACATCAGTGGGGGGTGGCCTTTCGGAGTGGTTCCAGGGGGCTACGAGCGTACTTCGAGAAGAGGTACGAGCTGTTCGACGGGGGTCATCGAACCGTGCACCCCCACCATCTCCGATTCGCGCGGCTCCAGACGGGACGCGGTGACCATCACATCGTCGTGGGCCGCCGCGACGACATCGCCGATCCGCGGGCGCACCCGGTCGTCCACCGATCCGGGTGGCCCGAACCAGCCCGCCTCGATCGCCTCGTCGCGCCCAGCCACCCAGAACTGTTCGCCCAGCACCTCGCGCCAGACGGTGAGGACATCGGCCTCCGCACCCGGTACGGCGTAGACATGGCGGGCCCGGCCCTCGCCGCCCAGCAGGGCGACCCCGGCCTTCAGCTCCCAGTCCTCGTCGAAGTCGATGCGCGACTGCTCGTCGAAGGGGATGTCGATCATGCCGTGGTCCGCGGTGATGTACAGCGCGGTCCTGGGCGGCAGTTGCTCGGCCAGCCGCTGGGCGAGCCGGTCCGCGTACATGAGTTGACCGCGCCAGGCGTCCGAGTCGACGCCGAAGCGGTGGCCGTTGCTGTCGACCTCGCTGTAGTACGTGTAGACCAGCGACCTGTCCCCGCCGGCGAGTTGCGCCGCCGCCAGGTCCATCCGCTCGTCGCCGGAGAGCCGGCCGTGGAAGGTGCCGCCGCTCAGGGCGATCTTGGTGAGCGGGGTGTGCTGGAAGATCGGCGACGACACCTGCGCGGTGTGGACACCGGCCGCGTCGGCGAGCTGGAAGACGGTGGGGTACGGCTGCCAGACGTGCGGCTCGGTCCACGGCTTCCAGCGGAGCTGGTTCATCAGCGCGCCGGTTCCGGGGTCACGGACGGTGTATCCGGCCAGGCCGTGCGCGCCGGGCGGCAGTCCCGTGCCGACGGAGCCGAGGGACGAGGCGGTGGTGGCCGGGAAGCCGGCGGTGATCGGACGGCCCGTGCCACCGCGCGAGGTGCCGAGGAGCGAGGCGAGGAAAGGTGCCTCGTCCGCGTGGTTCTTGATCTGCTCCCAGCCGAGTCCGTCGATCAGGAAGACGCAGTTCCGGTCCGCGGGGGTCAGTTCGGCGATGGCCGCGGTCATCCCGGGCACTCCCTGGCCCGCGGCGAGCGTCGGCAGCAGGTCGGCGAGCGAGCCGCTGCCGTACTCGGGCAGTGGCGCGGTGGAGAGGCCGAGCGGGACGGGGTCCTGCCAGGCCGCGGTCTGCGCCCAGGGTTGCGCGGCCATCAGCGGCCGGTCGACGCGGTGGCCGCGGTGGCCTCGGAGAGGGACTGCGCGAACGCCAGCGTCTGCCGTACCGCGTCCGGGCCGTCACCCGCCTCGCTGACCCGCAGGCTCAGGTCGTCGGCGGTGGAACTGCCCGTATAGCCGTGGTCCGCCTCGCAGTTGGGGTCACCGCAGGCGGCGGGTTCGAGATCGATACGGGACACGGCGCCCCAGCCGATGGTGAGGACGACCTCACGCGGCAGGGTGCCGGGGGTGTACGACTCGGGGTTGGCGACCACACGGCTGACCACGACGGACGAGATCCGGTCGAGCTTGACCGACTCGGTGGAGGTCGTGGCGTACGGCGTCGGGGAGCTGGTGTCCGCGGCCTGTTCGTCGGTGTGGCTCACGATGAAGCGATGAGCCGTCAGGACCAGGACCGTGACGTGCCTGCGCACCTCGTTGGAGTCGAAAGTGGTCTCCTGATGCACCAGGTACGACGCGATCGGCTCGCCACCGACAGCGGCTTCCACCGCTTCGGCCACGAGAGCCGGGTAGTAGCCGCTGCGCTCGATCGCCGTGCGCAGCCCCTGGGTCGTCGTACCGGTCTTCGCCATGGGCTCCATCCTACGGTGACCGGATGGCTCCGCAGACCCCCTGCGCGGAGCCCGCGCGCAACGCCCGGTTCAGTAACTCGGGAGGCGCCTCGGGCCGAGGTCGCCGAGGGCCGGCGGCGGGGCGAGCCGGACGCTCGCGCCGAGGACCGAGAGGCCCCGGGTCGCGACCACGACGGGTTCCAGGGCGACGGAGACGACCTCGGGGTGGTCGTCGACGAGCCGGGACACCCGCAGCAGCAGTTCCTCCAGGGCCGGGGTGTCCACCGGCGCGGAGCCGCGCCAGCCGAAGAGGAGCGGGGCGGTCCGCAGGGAGGTGAGCAGTTCGGAGACGTCGCGGTCGGTGGCCGGGACGAGCCGGTGGGCGAGGTCGCCGAGCAGTTCGGAGGCCGCGCCCGCGAGCCCGAAGGAGAGCACGGCTCCGGCGGCGGGGTCGATGGCGGCGCGCACGACGGTGTCGACGCCCCGGGGCGCCATGGCCTGGACGACGGGCTGGAGTTCCGCGGGCTTGCCGAGCGCTTCGGTCAGCTCGCGGAACGCCAGCCGCAGCTGGGCCTCGTCGCCGAGGTCGAGCCGTACGCCGCCGAGGTCGGCACGGTGGCGCAGATGCGGGGCGGTCGTCTTCAGCGCGACGGGGAAACCGAGCCGCAGGGCCGCCTCGACGGCCTGGTCGGGCCCGGGGGCCGGCAGCGTCGGCCGCACGTGGATTCCGTACCGGCCGAGCAGTTCGCGCACGTCGCCGGGGGCCGGCGTGACGCCGTGCGGATCGACGCTCTCGCCGAGGCAGCGCTCGATGAGGGCGGCGGCGCCCGCCTCGTCGATGTCGTCGTACTCGGGCACCTTCCCGGGCTCCGCCGCCTCCCGCCGCCACTGCGCGTACTTCACGGCTTCCCCGAGCGCGCGCACGGCGCGCTCGGCGGCGGGGTAGGCGGGGATCCGGCCGGGGCCGGGGCTGCCTGCGGGGGCCGGAGGCGCCTCGCCGGTGTCCGGGACCGGTGCGACGTCCGGTGTGCCCGCCGGGACCGGTGCGGGCGGTGCGCTGCCGCCGACCGGCGCCGTCAGCGCTTCCGCGATGCCGCCGATCTCCACGTGCACCACCGTCACCGGCTTCGCCGGGCCCGTCGCCGCGGCCGCGCGCAGCGCGGTGGCCAGCGGGCCGCCCGCGGACGGGTCTTCCGTTCCGTTCTCTCCCACCCGGGGGATCGCGGTGACCACGACCGCGTCGCAGGCGGGATCCGCCAGCGCCGCCGTGAGCGCGACGCGGAAGTGCTCCGGGGTCGCGGAGGTGGTGAGGTCGCTGGGCGGAAGCGGGCGCAGGCCCTCCGCGAGGCAGGCGTCGTACGTCAGCAGGCCCAGCGACTCCGAGTTGCCCAGGATCGCGACGCGCGGTCCCGCCGGGAGCGGCTGGGCCGCGAGCAGGAGACCCGCGTCGACCAGTTCCGTGACCGTGTCGACGCGGATCACCCCGGCCTGGCGCATCAGCGCGGAGACCGTCGCGTCCGGGATACGGGTGACCGGGACCGCGTGCCCGGGAGGCGTACTGCCGCTGTGGCGCGCGCCCTTGACCACCACGACCGGTTTCACCGCGGCCATGCGCCGCGCGAGGCGGGTGAACTTGCGGGGGTTGCCGATCGATTCGAGGTACATCAGGACGACATCGGTGTCCGGGTCCTCGTACCAGTACTGGAGGAAGTCGTTGCCGGAGACGTCCGCGCGGTTGCCCGCCGAGACGAACGAGGAGAGGCCGGCGCCGCGCCGGTGGAGCCCGGCGAGCAGGGCGATACCGATGGCGCCCGACTGTGTGAAGAGGCCGATACGGCCCCGCTGGGGCGGGTCGGGCGCGAGGGAGGCGTTCAGCCGTCCCTGCGGCGAGGTGTTGATGATCCCGAAGGCGTTCGGGCCGATCAGGCGCATCCCGTAGGAGCGGGCCTGGCGCACCAGTTCGCGCTGGCGCGCCCGTCCCTCGTCGCCGCTCTCGGCGTATCCGGCGGAGAGGACCACCAGGCCCTGGACGCCGTGTTCTCCGCAGTCCGCGACCGCGTCCGGCACCCGTTCCGCCGGTACGGCCAGGATCGCGAGGTCGACGGGGGCACCGATCTCCGCGACGGAGCGGACGGCGGGGGCGCCGTCGATCTCGCGCAGATCCGCGTCGAAGGCGTGGTTCACGGCGTACGTACGGCCGGTGAAGCCGGCGGCCAGGAGGTTGCGCAGGACGGTGCGGCCCACGCCGCCCGGTATGCGTCCCGTTCCGACGACAGCGACGGATCCGGGGCCGAGGAGCCGCTGCACCGAGCGCGCTTCGGCGCGCTGCTCGCGGCCGCGCTGCACGGCCAGTGACTCCGCGGTGGGTTCGAGGTCGAGGGTGAGCCGTACGGAACCGTCCTCGAAGCTGCGCCGCTGGGTGTAGCCGGCGTCCCGGAACACCTTGATCATCTTGTTGTTGGCGGGCAGTACCTCGGCCGCGAAGCGCCGGATGCCCCGCTCGCGCGCGACGGCGCCGATGTGTTCGAGGAGGGCGGAGGCGACCCCGCGCCCCTGGTGGGCGTCCTGGACGAGGAAGGCGACCTCGGCCTCGTCGGCGGGCGCGGTGGCCGCCATGCCGCGGTCGTCGATGCGGTCGTAGCGGACGGTGGCGATGAACTCGCCGCCCACGGTCACCGCGAGGCCCACCCGGTCCACGTAGTCGTGATGGGTGAAGCGGTGCACGTCCTTGTCGGAGAGGCGCGGGTAAGGGGCGAAGAAACGGTAGTACTTGGATTCGTCGGAGACCTGTTCGTAGAAGCTGACCAGGCGTTTCGCGTCTCCGGTCGTGATGGGCCTGATACGCGCTGTACCGCCGTCACGCAGCACGATGTCTGCTTCCCAGTGGCTCGGGTACGCGTATTCCGACGGCGTCTCCATGGTCCAAGCCTACGGCGGAGCGCGGTCGGAGGCCGCGCGTGAACACGTGCCTCCAGGTACTTCGCCGCACGTGAGACACTGGTCTAGACAACCTCTTGAAACGTGAGACTTGAAGGGCAACACCATGGCTGAGCGCCGCGTCAATGTCGGCTGGGCCGAGGGCCTGCACGCCCGCCCCGCTTCCATCTTCGTCCGTGCGACCACGGCCACCGGTGTCCCTGTGACCATCGCGAAGGCCGACGGAAACCCGGTCAACGCCGCGTCGATGCTCGCGGTGCTCGGACTGGGCGCGCAGGGCGGCGAGGAGATCGTGCTCGCTTCGGACGCGGAAGGCGCGGACGCCGCGCTCGACCGGCTGGCGAAGCTGGTCGCCGAGGGACTCGACGAACTCCCCGAGACGGTCTGAGACGTCCGGCACATCTTTTCCGCGGGCCGAGCCGCGGTGCGTGAATTCCGCGCACCGCGGCTCGGTTTGTTTTCGGCCCGTTTTCTTTCAAAAAGGGCAGCAGGAAATAGAGCCCACTTGTTTCCCGCTCTTTGTATACGACGTCATTGTTAAGTACGGACGCTCGTGATGTTTACGGCATGTTGCGAAGCGCTCACTTTTTCCATGACCGGGGCGGGCCGCCGCAGCCGGTGCGCGACGGCGGAGCGTTCGGCGTGCAGCGTGGTGAGCGTCCGCGCGCGCTCGGCGTCGCCGCGCGCCACCGCGTCGACGATCGCGCCGTGCTCCGCCCAGGACTCCACCGGATGCCCGGGCTGCTCGACGGTGTACATCCAGGCGATCTTGTGCCTCAGCTGCGTGAGCAGCGCGATGAGCCCCGGGCTGCCGGACGCCTGGGCGAGCGTCTCGTGGAACCAGGAGCCGAGCGAGCGCAGATCCTCGCCCTGGCTCCGGCGCGCCCGCTCCTGACCCAGCCGCACCATGCCGCGCAACACCTTGAGATGGGCGTCCGTACGCCGCTGCGCGGCGCGGGCCGCACCCAGCGGCTCCAGCAGCAGCCGCACTTCCAGGAGGTCCGCCGCCTCCTGCTCGGTGGGTTCGGCCACGCACGCGCCGACATGGCGCCGGGTCGTGACGAACCCCTCGGACTCCAGGGTGCGCAGCGCCTCGCGCACCGGGACGCGGGAGACGCCGTAGCGCCGCGCCAGATGTTCTTCGGTGAGTCTGCCGCCCCGCTCGAACAGACCGGAGACAATGTCGTCGCGGATCGCCGTGCATACCGAGTGCGCTGGAATGCGCATGTCCGAACCTCCGCCTTAATCCGCGCGAAACGCAGCCGATTGACGCCTGTTCCGTGACTCTATTGCAATCAACGCGAATTTCCGATGGCTGCCCGAAATCCATGGATATCTTTTGGCCAGTGCGACGGAGGTTCTGCGGAGGCCGGACGAATCGGTCAGACGTTCAGGCCGTGGCTGCGCAGATATGCGACGGGGTCGATGTCGGAGCCGTACTCCGCGCTCGTACGGGCCTCGAAGTGCAGGTGCGGTCCCGTGGTGTTGCCGGTCGCGCCCGAGAGGCCGATCCGCTGCCCCGCGCTGACGCTCTGGCCGACGGAGACGGCGGTCGACGAGAGGTGGCCGTACTGCGTGTAGGTGCCGTCGTCCATCCTCAGCACGACGTTGTCGCCGTAGGCGCCGGCCCAGCCGGCCTCGACCACGGTGCCCGCGCCGACGGCCACGACCGGGGTACCGGAGGCCGCGTGGAAGTCGATGCCGGTGTGACTGCCGGAGGACCAGAGCGCGCCGCCGCTGCGGTAGGCCGTGCTGACGTACGAACCGGCCACCGGCAGCCGGAAGGCGTTGAGGCGCTCGCGCTCGGCCGCACGGGCCGCGCGCTCCTCGGCCGCGCGGGCCTCCTTGGCGCGGGCCTCGGCCTTGCGCTCGGCCTCGGCCCGAGCCGTCGCGCGGGCCGCCTCGTCGGCGGCCTGGCGCTGGGCGGCGGCCTGGGCCCCGATCTCGTCGGCGAGGGAGTCACTGACGTCGAGAACCTGCGTCAGTCCGGTCCGCCGCGCGGCCGGCGCGTCGGAATCCGCGGCCAGCGCCTGGGACGAGAGCCCGGTGACGACACTGCCGACGGCGACGGTCACGACGCCTGCGGCTCTCGCGCTCCTGCGCGCCGTACGGCGCGCGTCGGGACTCGAAGCACGGCGCGGGGCACGGTGCTTCCCGGCGGGACGGCTGAATGCCAAGACTGCTGGTCCTTTCCTTCCCTCTCGCCTACCGGGTTAGCTGACGGGTTCGGAGCAGGAAGGTCTCCTACGGGCCCCTCCGCACGGGATACGTGCGAAGGCACCCGATTCACCCCGGGGACTGAGTGTGGGTCCCCGGCTCCCCAGGCTCGCGCCTGACGGGGACTCGGCGATGGCTGTCCGATGCCGCGGTCGCGGCGCGTTACTGGCGAACAGCCGGATCGACGCTAAGCGGACTGTCTTTCAATCACCAAACAGACAGGCCCGTTTGTAGCGCACACCACAGACAAGAAGGACATACGGGAGAACCCCGGCGACTGGTCGTCACCGGGGTTCCACTTACGGCGGAATTCAGCCCGTGACAACCGTCACTTCGCCAATTCCGAGCGCCGTGACGGGATCCTTGATCCGGGCGGCGTCCCCGACGAGCACCGTGACAAGACGGTCCACCGGGAAGGCGTTGACCGCCGCCGCGGTCGCCTCGACCGTGCCGGTCTCGGCCAGGCGCGCGTACAACTGCGCCTGGAAGTCGTCCGGGAGGTGCTGCTCGACCTGATCGGCCAGGGTGTCCGCCACCGAGGCCGCCGTCTCGTACTTCAGCGGCGCGACCCCCACCAGGTTCTGGACGGCCACATCGCGCTCGGCGTCCGTGAGGCCTTCGGCCGCGAGGGTGCGCAGCACGGTCCAGAGGTCCTCCAGCGCCGGGCCGGTGGACTCCGTGTCCACGGAACCGCTGATGGCGAGCATCGCGGCGCCCGTCGCGCCGCCGGGAGTGGCCGGGTCGGAGGAGCGCAGCACCTGGCCGAAGGCCCGGACACCGTAGGTGTAGCCCTTCTCCTCGCGCAGCACCCGGTCGAGACGGGACGTCAGGGTGCCGCCGAGGCAGTACGTGCCGAGCACCTGGGCCGGCCAGACGCGGTCGTGCCGGTCGGCGCCGATGCGGCCGATCAGCAGCTGGGTCTGTACGGCGCCGGGACGGTCCACGATCACCACGCGGCCCGTGTCGTCGGCGGTGATGGGCGGCACGGGCCTGGCGGGGGCGGTGTTGCCCGTCCAGGCGCCCAGCGTCTCGGCGAGCAGCGCGTCCAGGTCGACGTCCGTGAGGTCACCGACGACGACGGCCGTGGCCGTGGCGGGGCGTACGTGCGCGTCGTAGAAGGCGCGCACCGCCTTGGCGTCGATGCGTTCCACCGTCTCCGCGGTGCCCTGGCGGGGGCGCGACATGCGCAGGGACGCCGGGAACAGCTCCCTGGAGAGCTGCTTGGCGGCCCGGCGGCCCGGGTTGGCCGCCTCGTGCGGGATCTCGTCGAGGCGGTTGTTCACCAGCCGCTCGACCTCGGTGTCCAGGAACGCCGGCGCGCGCAGCGCGTCGGCGAGCAGGCCGAGCCCCTTGGCGAGCCGGGAGACCGGGACCTCCAGGGAGACCCGTACGCCCGGGTGGTCCGCGGCCGCGTCGAGCGTGGCGCCGCAGCGCTCCAGCTCGGCGGCGAACTCCTCGGCGCTGTGCTTGTCGGTGCCTTCGGAGAAGGCACGCACCATGATCGTGGCGACGCCGTCGAGCCCTTCCGGCTCGGCGTCGAGCGGGGCGTCGAGGGAGATCTCGACGGCGACCACCTGCTGCCCGGGGCGGTGGCAGCGCAGCACCGTCACGCCGTTGTCGAGCGCGCCGCGCTCGGGAGCGGGGAAGGCCCAGGGGGTGGCTTCGCCGGCCTGCGGCTGCGGATGGAGGTCCATGGTCACGGCAGCGTCGGTCACTTGTCCGCCCCCTCGTGCTCGTCGGTCTCTTCGGCGGCGGTCTCGTCCGCGGACGCCTCTTCGGGGGCCAGCGGTTCGTACACCAGCACCGCCCTGTTGTCGGGGCGCAGTCGCGCGGCGGCGACGGCACGCACCTCCTCGGCCGTGATGTCCAGCACACGCGTCACGGCGGTGAGCGCCAGCTGCGGGTCCCCGAACAGCACGGCGTACCGGCACAGTTCGTCCGCGCGGCCGGCGACCGTGCCGAGCCTGTCCAGCCATTCGCGCTCCAGCTGGGCCTGCGCGCGCTCCATCTCCTCCGGGGTCGGCCCCTCGGCGGCGAGCCGGGACAGCTCGTCGTCGACGGCGGACTCGATCTGCGGGATCTCGACGCCGCCGGACGCCTTGACGTCCAGCCAGCCGAGCGACGGGGCGCCGGCCAGCCGCAGCAGTCCGAAGCCCGCGGCGACGGCGGTCCTGTCCCTGCGCACCAGGCGGTTGTGCAGCCGGGAGGACTCGCCGCCGCCGAGGACGGTGAGCGCCAGGTCGGCGGCGTCGCACTCGCGGGTGCCGTCGTGCGGCAGACGGTAGGCGGCCATCAGCGCGCGCGCCGGGACCTCTTCGTGGATCTCTTCGCGCAGCTGCCCGCCGAGGGTGTCGGGGAGCGTGCCGTCGCGCGGCGGCTGCTTGCCGTCGTGCGAGGGGATCGAGCCGAAGTACTTCTCGACCCAGGCGAGCGTCTGCTCGGGGTCGATGTCGCCGACGACCGACAGCACCGCGTTGTTCGGCGCGTAGTTCGTACGGAAGAACGCGCGGGCGTCCTCCAGCGTCGCGGCGTCCAGGTCGGCCATCGAGCCGATCGGCGTGTGGTGGTACGGGTGGCCCTCGGGGTACGAGAGCGCCGTCAGCCTCTCAAAGGCCGTACCGTATGGCACATTGTCGTACCGCTGACGGCGCTCGTTCTTGACGACGTCCCGCTGGTTCTCCATGGACTCTTCGTCGAGCGCGGCCAGCAGCGAACCCATCCGGTCCGCCTCCAGCCAGAGCGCCAGCTCCAGCTGATGGGCGGGCATCGTCTCGAAGTAGTTGGTCCGCTCGAAGCTGGTGGTGCCGTTCAGGGAACCGCCCGCTCCCTGGACGAACTCGAAGTGCCCGTTCCCGTGCACCTGTGCCGAGCCCTGGAACATCAGGTGCTCGAAAAGGTGGGCAAGGCCCGTACGGCCCTTGACTTCGTGGCGCGAGCCTACGTCGTACCAGAGGCAGACCGCGGCGACCGGAGTCAGGTGGTCCTCGGAGAGCACCAGGCGCAGGCCGTTGGCCAGCCGGTGCTCAGTCGCTGTCAGGCCGCCGGAACCGGCCTGCGCTGTGGCCGTGTGACCCATGGGCATGTACGTCCCTTCGATCGCGATATGGAGAAGTCCTGCCACTGTATGCAAGCGTGCTGACACCTGGCGAAGTTCCCGTGCCGGGCACCCTCAACGACGGGTCGAGGTCGGCGTTGTCAGTGGCGCGGTCCACAATGGTCCGCGTCAGTTCCAGAAGTTGCCGTACAGAACCTGTGAAGGAGCCGCAGCAGCGATGGCCCGCCGCAGCACGAAGACCCCGCCGCCGGAGGACTTCGAGGAGAAGATCCTCGACATCGACGTGGTCGATGAAATGCAGGGCTCCTTCCTCGAGTACGCGTATTCGGTGATCTACTCCCGGGCCCTGCCGGACGCCCGCGACGGTTTGAAGCCGGTACACCGCCGCATCGTGTACCAGATGAATGAGATGGGCCTGCGCCCCGACCGCGGGTACGTCAAGTGCGCCCGCGTCGTGGGCGAGGTCATGGGTAAATTGCACCCGCACGGAGACGCGTCGATCTACGACGCGCTCGTGCGCATGGCGCAGCCGTTCTCCATGCGGCTGCCCCTGGTCGACGGACACGGCAACTTCGGCTCGCTCGGCAACGACGACCCGCCGGCCGCGATGCGTTACACCGAGTGCCGGATGGCCGACGCCACGTCACTGATGACGGAGTCGATCGACGAGGACACGGTCGATTTCCAGCCCAATTACGACGGCCAGGAGCGAGAACCGGTCACGCTCCCCGCCGCGTATCCGAACCTCCTGGTGAACGGTGCCTCCGGGATCGCCGTCGGTATGGCGACGAACATGCCGCCGCACAACCTGGGTGAGGTCGTGGCGGCAGCCCGCCACCTGATCAGGCACCCGGCCGCGGACCTGGAGACGCTGATGCGTTTCGTGCCGGGTCCCGACCTGCCGACCGGCGGCCGGATCGTCGGTCTGACCGGCATCAAGGACGCCTACGAGAAGGGCCGCGGCACCTTCAAGATCAGGGCCACGGTCGCGATCGAGGACGTCACCGCGCGCCGCAAGGGCCTGGTCGTGACCGAACTGCCGTTCTCGGTCGGCCCCGAGAAGGTGATCGCGAAGATCAAGGATCTGGTCTCCGCCAAGAAGCTCATGGGCATCGCCGATGTGAAGGACCTCACGGACCGCGCGCACGGCCTGCGTCTGGTCATCGAGGTCAAGAACGGCTTCGTGCCCGAGGCAGTCCTCGAGCAGCTGTACAAGCTGACACCGATGGAGGAGTCCTTCGGCATCAACAATGTCGCGCTGGTCGACGGCCAGCCGCTGACGCTCGGGCTCAAGGAACTGCTCGAGGTCTATCTGGACCACCGCTTCGACGTGGTCCGCAGGCGCAGCGAGTTCCGGCGCACCAAGCGGCGTGACCGGCTGCACCTGGTCGAGGGGCTGCTCGTCGCGCTCATCGACATCGACGAGGTCATCCGGCTGATCCGGTCCAGCGACAATTCGGCGCAGGCCAAGGAGCGGCTGATCGAGCACTTCTCGCTGAGCGACATCCAGACGCAGTACATCCTGGACACGCCGCTGCGCAGGCTCACCCGCTTCGACCGCATCGAGCTGGAGAGCGAGCGCGACCGGCTCAACGGCGAGATCGACGAGCTGACCGGGATCCTGGACTCCGACGCCGAGCTGCGCAAGCTCGTCTCGGCCGAACTGGCCGCGGTGGCGAAGAAGTTCGGCACCCCCCGGCGTACGGTGCTGCTGGAGTCCGGCGCGTCAGCCGTGGCCGCCGTACCGCTGGAGGTCGCGGACGACCCGTGCCGGGTGCTGTTCTCCTCGACCGGTCTGCTGGCCCGTACGGTCAACGGTGAACCGCTGGAGGGAAGCGACGGCGGCCGTGTCAAGCACGATGTGATCATCTCGGCCGTACCGGCGACGGCGCGCGGCGATGTCGGCGCGGTGACGTCCGCGGGACGGCTGCTGAGGATCTCGGTGATCGATCTGCCGCAGCTGCCCGACACCGCGGCCGCGCCGAATCTCTCGGGCGGAGCGCCGATCGCGGAATTCCTCACGCTGGAGCCGGACGAACAGGTCATCTGTCTCACCACGCTCGACGAGTCCTCCCCCGGACTCGCCCTGGGCACGCTCCAGGGCGTGGTCAAGCGTGTCGTGCCCGATTTCCCCGCCAACAAGGAAGAGCTGGAGGTCATCACCCTCAAGGAGGGTGACCGGATCGTCGGCGGCGCCGAGCTGCGGACCGGCGAGGAGGACCTGGTCTTCATCACCTCGGACGCCCAACTGCTGCGCTACCAGGCCGCGCAGGTGCGGCCCCAGGGCCGGCCGGCCGGAGGCATGGCCGGCATCAAGCTGGGCGAGGGCGCGGAGGTGATCTCCTTCACGGCCGTGGACCCGGCGGCGGACGCTGCGGTCTTCACCGTCACCGGTTCGCAGCACACCCTGGACGATTCGATCCAGACGGTGAAGCTCACACCGTTCGACCAGTACCCCCGCAAGGGCAGGGCGACGGGCGGGGTGCGCTGTCACCGCTTCCTCAGGGGCGAGGACCTGCTGGTGCTCGCCTGGGCGGGTGCGGGTCCCGCCCGCGCCGCGGACAAGAACGGCGCACCGGTGTCCCTCCCGGAGCCCGACCCCCGCAGGGACGGTTCCGGTACGCCGCTGACGACGGCGGTCTCCGCGCTCGCGGGCCCCGCCCACTGACGGCTCGTCCCCGTCTCCCCGTCCGCGTCCGGACCTCCGGGTCCGGGCGCGGACGCGCGCTCGCCACGACGGCGGGTGCCGGTGCGTCCCGGCGCCTCGCGCGCGTCGTCCGCACGCGTTCCCGCGACTCCACCCGACCGCCCGCACGGCGGCGGCTTCAGTGACGGTGACAGGCGAACCGGGCTGTCACACCGTGGTTATGGCACCGCTTGTCACTCCCGGCGGGACCGAAACCGTTCGCAATCACCCTGGCACTGGGTGTCACTGCTCGCCCGGTTCCGAAGATACTCCCCGGTCAGCGGCCCAGGATCGGGCGAAAACTAGGTAATTCCTCAGTGCTGTTCCTGTGAACTGGCACAGGCTGGCGAACCGGGCAGCCCCATGGCCCGAACGGTCCGAGCAGGACCATCGCTCGGGCGGTTTGCATGGCCTCGCACGGAAGGAATTCCTCGTGACCCGAGCCTCACCCACCTCCGCTCCACTTCGTTTCGGAGTGCTCGGCTGCGCCGACATCGCCTGGCGTCGTACGCTTCCGGCGCTCCAGGCCTGTCCGGACGCAAGGCTTGTGGCGACCGCCAGCCGCTCGCCGGACAAGGCACAGCGCTTCTCGGACCGCTTCGGGGGTGCGGCACTGGGCGGCTACGAAGACCTCCTGGACCACCCCGACGTGGACGCCGTCTACATACCGCTGCCCGCGATGCTCCAGGCAGAGTGGATCGAGCGAGCACTCGAAGCCGGCAAGCACGTCTTCGCCGAGAAGCCCGTCTCGGCCCTCCCCTCCGATACGGAACGCCTGTTCCGTATCGCGCGGGAGCGAAAGCTGGTGCTGCGGGAGAACGCCATGTTCCTCCACCACTCCCAGCACAGCGCCGTCTCCCGCCTCGTGGCCGAGGGCGCCATCGGTGAACTGCGCGGATTCGCCGGTGCGTTCACCATTCCGCCCAAGCCCCCCGAGGACATCCGCAACCGGGCGGACCTCGGTGGCGGCGCCCTGCTCGACATGGCGTTCTATCCGGTCCTCGCCGCGCTGCACTTCCTCGGGCACGACCTCGAACTGGTCGGCGCGACGCTCCGCGAGCAGAAGGACGGGGTCGTCAGGTCGGGCAGCATCCTGCTGGTCTCTCCGACCGGCATACCCGCGCAGCTGACCTTCGGCATGGAGCATTCCTACCGGTCCGACTACGCGCTGTCCGGCAGCAGCGGTTCGCTCCGTCTCGACCGGGCCTTCACCCCGCCCCCGGCCTGGCAGCCGGTGGTCCAAGTCGACCGGCAGAACCACCAGGAGCACATCACGCTCCCTCCCGACGACCAGTTCGCGAATGTCGTCGAATCGTTTGTCAGGTCGGTCGGCGTGGATTCCGCGTCCGACAACACGGCCGCAGAGGCGAATTCCATCCGGGTCGCCGGATTGATCGGTGAAGTGGCCGCAGCAGCGGTCCGCACCGATGTGTGAAGGGAAACCCGTGAGTTTCGCGGAACAAGGCAAAGTCACCGAATTGGGAATATCCGGTGCTTTCCGTATTGAACCAGGACACATTCCTGACCGGCGCGGCAAGTTTTACGAGGCATTCAGGGCCGATGTACTGAGCGAGATACTCGGCCGCCCTTTCCGGGTCGGTCAGGCGAATTACTCGGTGTCAAAGAAAGGCACCCTGCGCGGAATTCACACGACCGCTCTTCCACCCGGCCAGGAGAAGCTGGTCACCTGCGTCCGGGGCAGCGCCCTCGACGTGGCGGTGGATCTGCGGGTGGGCTCGCCGACGTTCGGGCAGTACGAGATCACCCAGCAGGACGAGGCCTCGGGTGTCTCCGTCCTGATGTCAGAGGGTATCGGTCACGCCTTTCTCGCACTGAGCGACGAAGTATGCATGAACTACATCTGCTCGACCGAATACGTACACGGCACGATGGTCGACGTGAACGCCCTCGATCCAGTCATCGGCATTCCGTGGGACCTGACTTCCGAGCCCCTGATGTCCGACAAGGACAAGGCCGCGCCGAGTCTCACGGAAGCGGTGGCTGCCGGACTTCTTCCGACGTACACCGATTGCCTGGCGCACTACGAGAAAATACGCCAATCGTGAATACCTGCACACAGGATTCCAAGGAAATAGCAGAACGCCGACGCCTGACCGGCCGTCTTTTCGATAGAAGCCTGGAGCACCCGTGCGCGTCCTGATGATCACCAGCCCCTCCGCCACCCATTTCCTCCCCATGGTGCCGCTCGCCTGGGCCATACGCGCCGCCGGCCACGAGATCCTGGTCGCCGCGCAGCCGGACGCACTGGGCGCGGTGGAGCGGGCCGGCCTGAACGCCGTGAGCGTCGGCGATCCCGCCGGTATCAACGACGCGCTCCAGGCACTGGTGGAGGTGCGTCCCGGACAGCGGCCGCTGGAATGGGTCGGCCGCTGGACCACCGAGACGTTCAGCGTCTTCCCGCCCGTGTGGCTCAAGCACAGCCAGAACGTCCTGCCCGGATACCTGGAGCTGGCCAAGGAGTACCGGCCCGATCTGATTCTCGCGGACGTCATGGAGTGCAACGCCCTGATGGTCGGAGAGGCGCTCGGCATCCCCGTCGCGCATCACCGCTACGGAGTCGACCCGGTGTCCGAGCCGATCAAGGTGGGCGCCCGGACCGCGCTCCGGGAGCAGTTCGAGAGTCTCGGGCTGACCGAACTGCCGGAGCCCACGGTGGTCATCGACCCCTGCCCCGCCGAACTGCAACTCCCCGGCCTGCCCGCGGGCATACGGATGCGCTACGTTCCGTTCAACGGCAGTGGCACGATGCCCGCCTGGCTCAGGGACGAACGGCGCGCGAAAACGGCGAGGCGCCGGGTCGCCGTCTCGCTGGGCTCGCACACGCTGAGCATGAGCGGCGTGCCCCTGCTGAGGAACGTCCTGCGGGCCTTCGAGGCACAGGACGTGGAGATCGTCGCGACCGTGGAGGAGCGATACCGGGAGGAACTGGGCCCGGTCTCCTCCTCCGTCCGGCTGGTGGAGCCTCTCCCGCTGCATCTACTGCTGAGCAGCTGCGACGCGGTCGTGCATCACGGAGGCAACGGCACCGGTATGACCAGCACCAGCTTCGGCCTGCCGCAGATCGCCCTGCCCCAGATCGCCGACTCCTTCGGGTACGGGGACCAGCTCGCGGCCTCCGGAGCCGGTATCACGATCGACAACGCCCCCCAGCAGGACGATCCGGTGCACCTGCGCAAGGCCGCGGAATCGCTGCTGGAGGACCCCTCCTACGCGCAGTCGGCCAGGAAACTGGGGCAGGCCGTCGCCGACCTGCCGTCGCCCGCCGAGACCGTCACGGAACTCGTCCGGGTCGCCGAAGGGGTGTCCGCATGAAGCTCGCCGAGCGCACCGACACGCTGACCGCCCCCCGGATAGTCCGGTCGATCATGGACCGGCGGGGCACCATGCTGTCCACCGAGGATGTCGAGGACTGGCTCGCCGAGCGGCGCGCCGCCCACCGGTTCCGGGTGGACCGGATTCCGTTCGACGAACTGCGCGGCTGGTCCTTCGCGCAGGACACCGGGAATCTGCGACACGAGAGCGGGCGCTTCTTCACGGTCGAGGGACTGCATGTCACGGCCGAGGAAGAACAGATCACGGAGTGGGAACAGCCGATCATCCGGCAGCCCGAGGTCGGCATTCTCGGCATCCTCGTCAAGGAGTTCGACGGTGTCCCGCACTTCCTGATGCAGGCCAAGATGGAGCCGGGCAACCCCAATCTGCTCCAGCTCTCACCCACCGTGCAGGCGACGCGCAGCAATTACACCGGCGCTCACCGGGGTTCGCGCGTCAAGTACATCGACTACTTCACACATCCGGCGCGTGGCAGCGTGCTCGCCGATGTCATCCAGTCGGAGCATGGTTCGTGGTTCTTCCAGAAGGGGAACCGCAACATGATCGTCGAGGCCAAGGGGGATGTCCCGGCGGACGACGACTTCCGCTGGCTGACCCTCGGCCAGCTCGGCGAACTGATGCACCGTGACAACCTTCTCAACATGGACTCCAGGACTGTCCTGTCCTGCGCGCCCTTCGGCGGGAACGAGCCCCAGGCGCTCCACTCCGACTCCGAGGTCGTGTCGTGGATCACCTCGCAGCGGGCCACCCGGCAGCTGCGCGTCGACCGCATTCCGCTGAAGAACGTCCGCAACTGGACCAGGAACAGCATGTCCATCGAACACGAGGCGGACAGGTTCTTCCGGGTCGTGGCCGTCTCCGTGCAGGCGGAAAGCCGTGAGGTCGGCAGCTGGACGCAGCCGTTGTTCGAGCCGGTGGGCCGTGGTGTCACGGCCTTCCTGACGCGGCGGATCGGCGGTGTGACGCACATGCTGGCCCATGCCAAGGCGGAGGGCGGCATCATCCAGTCGATGGAGCTGGGCCCCACCATCCACTGTGTCCCCGCCAACTACGACCACCTGCCCAGGGAGCGGCGGCCGCTCTTCCTCGACCTTGTGCTGGAGGCCGACGCGTCCCGGATCCGCTACGAGACCATCCACAGCGAGGAGGGCGGACGGTTCCTCAACGCGGAGAGCCGCTACATGTTCGTCGAGGCGACCGAGGAGGAGGCGCCGACGAACCCGCCGCCGGGTTACCGCTGGGTCACCGCCGGCCAGCTCACCGCCCTGACACAGCACGGCAACTACGTGAACGTGCAGGCCCGCACGCTGCTGGCCTGCCATCGATTCGCCCTCCAGAACGTATAGCGCATCGTTACGGCGGCGGTTCAGGCGACCGCTCCGGGGACCGGCCGCGGCGCGGCCGGTCCCACATAGCGGGCCGCCGGGCGAATGATCTTGGAATCCTCCGCCTGCTCCAGGATGTTGGCGCTCCAGCCGATCACCCGGGCGGCCGCGAAGGTCGGCGTGAACATTTCACGCGGCAGCCCGCACAGCTCCATGACGACCCCGGCGTAGAACTCGACGTTGGTGTGCAGCTCACGGCCGGGCTTGAGCTCGGCGAGTATCGCCTCGACACGTTCCTCGACCTGAACGGCGAACTCCACCAGGGGACCACCGAACCCCTCGGCGATCGTGCGCAGCATGCGCGAGCGCGGGTCCTCGGTGCGGTACCGGCTGCGGGCCGCCGCGATCGCGGCGGCCGTCGCCGACCCACTGCGCTTCGACCTCTCCCCGGACGCGGTGCTCTCCACGGCCCGCGCCCTGATCCCCACGCTGGTCGACGCGCTCCCGGTGGTGGGACCACCCGGGGACGCCGCCGACAGCCTGGCCCGGCGGTTGTGGGCCCGGCTGACCGCGCGGCCCGCCGAGGAACCGGGGCTGCGGGCCCTGGACATGGCCCTGTCACTGCTGATCGACCACGATCTGGCGGCCTCGACGCTCGCCGTCCGGGTGGCCGCGTCCGCGCGGGCGCATCCGTACGCCGTCGTGTCGGCCGGGCTGGGCGCGCTGGACGGTCCGCTGCACGGCGCCGCGAGCGGCCTGGCCCACCGGATGCTCACCGAGGTCCTGGAGCGCGGCAGCGCGGCGGCCGTGGTCGCCGATCATCTGCGGGCGGGACGGCGGGTCCCCGGGCTCGGCCACCGGCTCTATCAGGGCACCGATCCGCGCGCCGAGGCGCTGTTCGCCGTACTCCGCGAGCTTCCCGGCGCCGGGGCCGCGCTGGCGGCGGCGCGTGAGGTGGAGGCGACCACGGCCCGCCATGTGCCGCTGCACGCCAATGTCGATCTGGCCCTCGCCGTACTCTCCGTGTCCATGGAGATGGCCGCGGAGGCGGGCGAGACGGTCTTCGCGGTGGCCCGAACGGCCGGCTGGATCGCACACGCGCTGGAGGAGTACGGCGAAAGCCCGCTGCGGATGCGCCCGAGCGGCCAGTACGACGGGCCCCGGCCGCCCAGGGAACTGCCCTGAGCGTACGAGGCCCCGGTCCGGACAGGGCGAACCGTCAGATCCGCAGCCAGGCCGCCGTGTCCTGCGGGAGCCGGCCGGCGTCGTCCAGCGGACCGCTGGTGAGCAGGACGCGGGAGTGGCCGGGAAGCGGCGCGGGTTCTCCGGCGAAATTGACGACGCAGACCAGACCGCCGGTGCGGCTGAAGGCCAGCACGCCGGGAGCCGCGTCGAGCCAGCTCAGCCGCCCGTCGCCGAAGCCGGACTCCGTACGGCGCAGCCGCAGCCCCTCGCGGTAGAGGGTGAGCATGGAGTCCGGGTCGCCCGACTGGAGATCGGCGGCGTACGAGGACCAGGAGGCCGGCTGCGGGAGCCAGGGCTCCACGTCGGAGCCGAAACCCGCGTACGGCGCGTCCGAGGTCCAGGGCATCGGCACACGGCAGCCGTCCCTGCCCGGGTCGACACCGCCGGAGCGCAGGTGCATCGGGTCCTGGATGCGGTCGCGGGCGATCTCCACTTCGGGGAGGCCCAGTTCCTCGCCCTGGTAGACGTAGAGGGCGCCGGGCAGGGCGAGCGAGAGCAGCGCGCCGGCCCGCGCGCGGCGGGTGCCGAGTGCCAGGTCGGTGGGGGTGCCGAAGGCTTTGGCCGCGAAGTCGAAGCCGGATTCGGCCCGTCCGTACCGGGTGACCGTCCGGGTCACGTCGTGGTTGCAGAGCACCCAGGTGGCGGGAGCGCCGACCGGCGCGTGCTCGGCGAGCGTCCGGTCGATCGCGGTGCGCAGCAGGTCCGCGTCCCAGGGGCAGGTCAGGAAGTTGAAGTTGAAGGCGGTGTGCAGTTCGTCGGGGCGCAGGTAGCGGACGAAGCGCTCGGTGTCGGGCAGCCACACCTCGCCGACGAAGACGGCGTCGTACTCGTCGGCGATGGAGCGCCAGGAGCGGTAGATGTCGTGCAGGTCGTCCAGGTCGATGTATGGGTGCGGATCCTGTCCCGCGGTGAAGTCCGGCAGGGCCGGGTCCTTGGCGAGCAGCGCGGCGGAGTCGATCCGTACGCCGGCGACCCCGCGTTCGAACCAGAAGCGCAGGACGTCCTCGTGCTCCTGACGGACCGCCGGGTGCTCCCAGTTGAGGTCGGGCTGCTCGGGCGCGAAGAGGTGGAGGTACCACTCGCCGTCGTCGAGCCGGGTCCAGGGGACGCCGCCGAACTCGCCGACCCAGTCGTTCGGCGGGATCTCGCCGTGTGCGCCGCGTCCCGTCCTGAAGTGGAAGAGAGCACGCTCCGGACTGCCCGGACCGGCCGCGAGCGCCGCCCTGAACCAGACGTGCTGGTCCGAGACGTGGTTGGGCACGATGTCGACGATGCTGCGGATGCCCAGCTCACGCGCCTCGGCGATGAGCTTCTCGGCCTCGGCCAGCGAGCCGAACGCCGGGTCGATGGTGCGGTAGTCCGCCACGTCGTAACCGCCGTCGGCGAGGGGCGAGAGGTACCACGGGGTGAACCAGAGGGCGTCGACGCCCAGTTCCACGAGGTACGGCAGCCGGGACCGTACACCCGCGAGATCGCCGGTGCCGTCTCCGTCACCGTCGGCGAAGCTGCGTACGTAGACCTGGTAGATGGCGGCGTTGCGCCACCAGTCCCGGTCGGCGGACTCCAGAGGGCTGCCTTCCATGCGGCGTTCCTTTCGGCCTTGTGCGGTGGCCCTCACGGTGGGGGTGGCTTCCGTGACGAGGCGGGGGTGGTCCATGGGCTGCGCACCGCCGCCCCACAGCGGGACGGAGATGGCCGGCGGCGGTGCGCAGGATGTGCGGCGGGACAGGGAGGCCGGCTCGGCTCGGGCTGTCCGCCCTGCCCGTCAGCCCTTGGTCCCGCCGGCGCTGATACCGGCGATGATGTTGCGCTGGAACACCAGGAACATCAGGACCATCGGAATGCTGGCGATGACCATGGCGGCGATCAGCACCGACAGGGGGATGTTCTGCGACAGCTGGACGAGCGCGACGCTGATGGGCTGTTTGTCGGTGTCGGAGAAGACCATCAGCGGCCAGAGGAAGTCCTGCCAGACGGCGACCAGCGCGAAGATCGACACGACGCCCAGCACCGGCCTGGACATGGGCAGCAGGATCGACCAGAGCGTCCGCAGCTGTCCGGCGCCGTCGATCTCGGCTGCTTCCAGGACGTCGCGCGGTATCTGGTCGAAGAACCGCTTGAGCAGATAGAGGTTGAAGGCGTTGGCCACGGCCGGCAGCCAGATGCCCAGCGGGTCGTTGAGCAGGCTGGTGTGGATCAGCGGCAGGTCGGCGATGGTGAGGTACTTGGGCACGACGAGTGCCTGGGCCGGGACCATCAGGGTGGCGAGGATGCCGCCCAGGATCACCTTCCCGAACGCCGGCCTGAGCTTCGACAGGGCGTAGGCCGCCGCTGTACAGAAGACGAGCTGGAGGATCCAGGCTCCCGCGGCCTGCACCACCGTGTTCCACAGGTGCGTGGGCAGGTCCATCAGGTCCCACGCGTCGGCGTACGCGTCGATGTGCCAGCTCTTGGGAATCAGCGTCGGCGGGGTCTGCACCAGCTCGTCCGGCGTCTTCATGGCCCCCGAGACCATCCAGTACACGGGGAACAGGAAGGCCACGGCGAACGCGAACACGACCAGGGTGAAGACGATCCAGTAGAGGGCCTTCCCCCGGCTGCTCGCGAGCGTGAGCGGAGAGACGAGGGTGCGTACGGCGGCGGAGTCGGGGCGTCGTCCGGTTGCCTCGGCGGACGCCGGGGGTGCCTGCCGGGGAGGCGGCGCGATCTGGGTCATGGCGCTGCGCTCCTCTCAGTCGTCGGTGCGGGTGAACCGCAGATAGAGAGCGGAGAAGAGACTGAGCACGACCAGCAGCATCACGCTCAGGGCGCAGGCCCCGCCGAAGTTGTTGTAGAGGAAGGCGTACTTGTAGATCAGGTAGAGGATCGTGACCGTGGAACTCTCCGGTCCGCCTCCGGTGATCACGAACGGCTCGGTGAACACCTGCATCGTGGCGATGATCTGAAGGAGCATCAGCATCAGCATGATGAAGCGCGTCTGCGGGATCGTCACGTGCCGCACGCGCTGGAGGATGTTCGCGCCGTCCAGCTCCGCGGCCTCGTACAGCTCGCCGGGGATGCCCTGGAGCGCCGCGAGGTAGATCAGGGCGGTGCCGCCCATGTTCGCCCAGGTGGCGACGATGACCAGGGAGATCAGCGCGGTGTCGGCGCCGTTCGACCAGTTCGAGGTGGGCAGGTGCAGGCTGCTCAGCACTTCGTTGGCGAGGCCCGCGCCCGGATCGTAGAACCACTTCCACAGCAGGGCGCTGACCACCGGCGGGATCATCACCGGGAGGTAGACGACCACGCGGAAGAACGACTTGGCGTGGCGCAGTTCGTTGAGGACGAGGGCCATCAGGAACGGCACCGCGAAACCGATGACCAGGGCGATGCCGGTGAAGACGAGAGTGTTGCGCCAGGCCGTACCGAACTCCGGGTCCTGGAAGACCGCGGTGAAGTTGTCGGTCCCCACCCATTCCGGAGCCGAGCCTGGGGTGTACTTCTGGAAGGCGATGATCACCGCGCGGATCGCCGGATACCAGGAGAACAGCGCGAAGCAGAGCAGGCCGCCGATCAGGAAGCCGTAGGCACGGACCTGGTGGGAGAGCCTGCGGCGGAAGGGGCTGTGGGAGCCGCCTCCGCGGCCCGCCGGGCGCTTCCCCGCGGTGGGGGAAGGCACGGCGGGCCGCTGAGGAGCCCGGGCAGTCGTCATCGCTGTGTCAGCCTCGCGCCAGGATTCCGTCGATCTTGGCCTGCGCGTCCTTCAGAAGGCCGTCGATGTCGGCATCCTTCTTGGTGAGGACGGCGGAGACGGCCGCGTCGAGGACCGAGTAGATCTGCTGGGCGTTCGCCGGCTCCAGCTTGAGGGTGAGCTGCTGGCTGCCGCTGAGGAAGGGCTGGTAGTTCTCGACCGGGACGTTGGCGTACTGCTTCTTCAGCGCCAGGTCCTTGGCGTCGGTGGCGCCGGTCCACAGGCGCGGCTCGGGCAGTCCGACCGGGGCCTTGTTCTCCGAGGCGCGCTTCCAGTCGTTGAGACCGTGGCCCGGGGTGTTGGTCTCGTACTCCAGGAACTTCAGGCCGGCCTTGATCTGGGCCGGGGTGTCCTTCTTGTTGAACATGTAGCCGTCGCCGCCGGCGAGCGTGCCCTTGCCGCCCGGCATCGGCGCGAGCGCGAGGTCCTCGTACTTGCCGCCCTTCTCCTTGACCAGGATCGGGATGTTGTCCGGGGCGGAGATGTACATGCCGAGCTTGCCCGAACCCATCATCTGCTGGACGTCGTTGAGGATGAGCAGCTGCTTGGTGCCCATCGAGTCGTCGGTCCAGCGCATGTCCTTCAGGTTCTGCAGGACGGCCTTGCCCTCGGGAGTGTCGACGCTCCCCTTCTTGCCGTCGGGGGTGACGACGTCACCGCCCTGCGAGTACATCTCGGCGGTGAAGTGCCAGCCGCCCTGGTTCTGCGCGCTGTAGTCGGCGTAACCCACGTAGCCCTTGCCGAGCGCCGCGATCTTCTTGGCGGCGGCGCGGACCTCTTCCCAGGTGGCCGGGGGCTTGTCGGGGTCGAGACCGGCCTGCGCGAAGAGCTTCTTGTTGTAGAGAAGCCCCATCGAGTAGTTGGTGCGCGGAACGCCGTAGACCTTGCCGTCCACGGAGTAGACGTCGCGCAGCGACTGCTGGATGTCGCTGTAGCCCTTCATGTCCTTCACGTACGACGTGATGTCCGCGGCCTGGTTGATGTCGACCACGTGCTTGGCGTCGGTGAAGTACGTGTAGAACACGTTCTCCATCTGACCGCCGGCGAGCTTCGCGTCGAAGGTCTTGGGGTCCTGGCAGGGGAAACCGTCACGGGCGACGATGTCGATCTTCGGATTCGCCTTCTCGAAGGCCGTGATGTCGTCCTCGAAGCTCTTGCGGTCGATCTTCGCGCTCTTGGGCGGCTCGCAGTTCACAGTGATCTGCGTCTTGCCGTTCGCGGAACCATCACTGCCCGAGTCGCATGCGGCCAGCCCGGTCAGGGCCAGCGCGGAGGCTATGGCGGCGGTACACGTACGGCGGAACCCGGGACTGGTCATCGGTGGACCCCTCTTAGGGCAGGAGCGTGGGAATCCAACAGCTGCTCGCTGTGTGGCGGCGCTCACTCAACCACTAACTACGGATGTCCGCAATATGTCGCTCCGATTTCGCAAATACTTGACAGACGCGTGCATCCACTGGGGCTGGATCACCCTCCGTGGGCCTATGCTTTCAGTTGTCGGGGGATGCTCGCCACTTATCTCAGCACGCCCTCACCACGCCCTCACCGCTCATCTCGCCCCGCGCCCGACAAGCAGGCCTTCAGGGGGTGTTGGTCTGTCGCGCCACGCGCGCGGAGGATGGGATTCCGTCTCTCGCGCGACACCGCGGACCGTGGTCGGGGGTGCCGCCGGATGCGTCGCGGCGGCTCGGCCGGAATATGTCGCGCGCGGATCACGCACGTATGGGGCCGCAATAATTACGCGCGTCATGCAAGCCACTTGCCCACCGGAGCCGGCCGGGCCACGTACGCGCGGCGGCCGGCGGGCGCTCAACGGCGGCGACGGCGGGTGCCCGGGGCGAAAACCAGGGCACCCGAGGAGAGATTACCGAAATATTTCGTGTGCCTTACGGAAATGTGCGACAGTCAGTCGCGCGCACCGGCCCCGGCCCGCGGCGCGGGCCTGGGCGCCTGCGCCGTGGAGCCGCGTACGACCAGCTCGGGCTCGAACAGCAGCTCGCCTGGCGGTACGGCGCCGCCCTGGATCTGGGCCGTCAGCAGCTCGACGGCGGCCCGCCCCATGGCCTCGATGGGCTGGCGGACGGTGGTCAGCGGCGGCTCGGTGCAATTCATGAACGCGGAGTCGTCGAAGCCCACGACCGACACCTCGCGCGGCACGTCCAGGCCGCGCCTGCGGGCCGCCCGTACGGCCCCCAGGGCCAGCGGGTCGCTCGCGCAGATGATGCCCGTGACACCGCGGTCCAGCAGCCGTGAGGCGGCCGCCTGGCCGCCCTCCAGAGAGAACATCGACCGCTCGACGCATTCCTCGGGGAGCTTCGCCCCGGCCGCCTTCGCGGTCGCCAGCGCCGCCGCGAGCTTCCGTCGCGAGGGCACGTGGTCGGACGGGCCGAGCACCAGACCGATGCGCTCGTGGCCGAGCGATGCCAGGTGACGCCAGGCCTGCTCGACCGCGACGGCGTCGTCGCAGGAGATGCAGGGGAAGTCCAGATTCTCGATCGGCGCGTTGATCAGCACCACCGGGATCTTCCGCTCCGCGAGCTGCCTGTAGTGGTCGTGCGGCGCGTCCGCCTGCGCGAACAGCCCGCCCGCGAAGACCACTCCGGACACCTGCTGCTGGAGCAGCAGCTCCACGTAGTCCGCCTCGGAGACCCCGCCCTTGGTCTGCGTACAGAGCACGGGAGTCAGGCCCTGCTGGGCCAGCGCGCCACCGATCACCTCGGCGAACGCCGGGAAGATGGGATTCTGCAGCTCCGGCAGCACCAGGCCCACGAGCCGGGCACGCTCCCCGCGGAGCTGGGTGGGCCGCTCGTAGCCGAGTACGTCCAGCGCGGTCAGCACGGACTGCCTGGTGGCCTGCGAGACCCCTGGCTTGCCGTTGAGCACCCGGCTGACCGTGGCCTCGCTGACCCCAACCTTCTTAGCCACTTGAGCAAGTCGTCGCGTCATACACGCAAGACTATCGCAAGCGATGCAAGCTACTTGCTCAGCCGCGTAACAACCGCGACGGGTGCGGTACCGGCCGGATCCCTCCGGTCGGTACCGCACCCCGGCGCCGCCGGGCGGCTGCTACGGGTTGATGTTGATCTTCATGGTGGAGGTGGTGTTCTTCACGTCCTGAGCGTTGTTGCTGAGCTTCAGACCGTTGAAGGTGACCTCACCGACCGCGGGACCCTGCCCCGCCTCCGGCAGTTCGTTCGCCCAGAGCCCGAAGCCGGACTTGGCGTCGTACGCGTCGCCGCTCTTCTTGGCGCCGGAGATCGAGATGTTGGTCAGGATCGTGTCCTTGATCGGGAACTGCGGCTGGCCTCCTACGTAGTTGGTCTGGAACATGATCCCGCTGTAGGTCGGATCGACGATGTCGACGTTGTTGATCCGGATCCCCTGGAACACCTTGGAGGCGGAGAACAGCCAGATGCCCGGGAAGGTCTGCGAGCCCCAGAAGTGGCCGCCGGCTCTGACGACCGACGCGTTCTCGATCGTCGTCGGATCCGTGCCGAAGCCGTTCATCGCGTATCCGAAGTCCAGCGAGCTGACCGTGATGCCCGCGTAGACCAGGGTGTCCGCGACCAGGAGGTTGCGGAAGGTGTTCTTGTAACCGCCGTATACGGCGATGCCCGCGGCACGCCAGGTCAGCGTCGCCGTCAGGTTCTCGTAGACGTTGTTGTACATGTCCGCGCCGCCGGCGTCGATCGCCGAGAACAGCGCGAAGCTGTCGTCACCGGTGGCCCGCGCGTCGTTGTTGACGACGTGGTTGTCCGTGGAGCCGTTGGTCATGTTGATGCCGTCGGCGAACGTGTCACGGATCCGCGAGTTGCTGATCGTGATGCGGTCGGCGTTGGCGCCCCAGTAGAGGCAGACCGTGTGCTCGTTCCAGATGTTGTCGATCGTGATGTCGGTGACGTTCGACAGGTCGAAGACCTTGCCGGGGCCGTCGATGCGCGACGTGTAGTTGCCGAAGTACGAGAAGTTCGTGAAGGACGAACCCGCCGCCGCGGCTTCCACCCGGAAGCCCACATCGGTGTTCTCCTGCGTGTCCGGTGCGTGGAACCTGGTGAACCAGGGGCCCGCGCCGACGACCTTCACAGCCTTTCCGTACACCTGGAACTTGCTGGACGTCTGGTAGTCGCCGGCCGGCAGGTAGACACCGACCAGCTTGCCCGTCGTGTCCATCCGGACCTTGTCGATGGCGTTCTGCACGTCCTGCTGCGCGAATCCGGCCGGCACCGCGTAGGTGGCCGCGTCCGGGTTGGGCACCTGCGTGGCCAGCTCCGTGTTGATGAAGTCGATCGCGTACGTGGAGGTGTTGGCCGCGTCCTTCTGGAGCCTGATCTTGCTGCCCGCCGGGACGGTCTTGCCCAGCATGACGTTGGCCTCGTCGTAGATGTGACGGGGACCGCCGGAGCCGGGTGAGTTGCCGGGCCCTGTCTCGTCGCCGTACAGCCACGCGTACTTCGACGTGAGGTCGATCGCCTTGAGGAAGGTGCCGTCGACGTAGATGTTCAGGTTCGAGGTCGTGCCGCCGCCGCCCGCGGAGTCCGGGATGGAGAACCGGGTCACCAGCGTGTTGGTGCTGGCGCGGGTGGTGAACTCGACATAGTTGCCCGTGTCGTTGAGCGTGACGGCCTTGCGGCCCGACGCCTCGCCCGCGAGGTCGCCCACGGTCCTGTTCGGACCGATCACCTTCGCGCCGCCGCCCGTCACGCCGTCCTCGGCCTCGTACATGTCGTACGGCATGTTGGCGCCACGGCCGACGAAGAGGGGCTGCGTGGAGGTGTTGTTCGCGCGCTTGACCGGTACCTCGTTGGCGTCGTCAGCGAGGACCACCTTGACGGTGTACGAGCCGTTGACGGCGGTCCAGGTGCCGAGCCCCACGGTCCCCGAGGTGGCACCCGCGGCGATGGCGCCGTTGTAGGTACCCGTGAGGGTCTTGACCGTGGCGCCGTTGCCGTCCAGCAGCGTCAGCGTGATGCCGTGGGCTCCGGAGGCCGAGGCGACCGTGCCCTGGTTCTTGATCGCCACCGAGAAGGTGACGGTGTTACCGGCCGAGGGAGAGGACGGCGATGTGGCGACACTGGCCGCGACCAGGTCCGAGCTGGAGACCGGCTTCACCACCAGGGCGGTGGAGCTGACGAAGGTGTTGTTGGTCTCGTTCTGCTCGATGACCGTGTTGGCCGGGTCGGCGACTGCGCTGAGTTCGTACGTACCGGCGTCGTGCGCGCCGATATTGGCGGTGACGGTCGTGGAGGCTCCGGCGGCCAGGGCGCCCACGTTCGCGGTGCCCACCTTGGTGCCCGCGAGACGGAATTCGACCGTGCTGGCGGGGGCGGCTGCCGAACCGCCGTTGCGTACGGTCGCCGACAGGGTGATCGAGTCGGACTCGACGGGCGCGGCCGGGGACGCGCTCACGGCGGTGACCTGGAGGTCCGGGTTGGGAGCCGCGTTCCCGAGTACCTGGAACTCCGCGACCTGGCCCGCGCCGGAACCGGTGTTGGAGTTGAACTTCAGCTGGACGTCGGCGACGCGCGCGCTGACCGGAATGGTCACCGAGTTGCCGGTGGCCGGGCTGAAGGCGTAGTCCTTGGCCGCGACGAGGGACGTGAAACCGGTGGCACTCTGCTCGCGGCCGAGCACCTGGATGTTCTGGGTGCGGGCCCCCCAGCTGCTGTCCGGGTTGAGCTTGACCACCACGCTGTCGGTGTCGGCGTTGGCGCCGAGCTTCACCGTGAGGGTGTTGGGGTAGCTGCCGCCCGCGCCCTCCCAGTAGGTGGCCGTGTTGTTGTCGACGGCGTTCTCCGCGACGAAGGTGAAGACCGAGGAGGACGCGGTGACCGGCTTGCCGACGGCCAGATTGGACGACGATCCCGAACTGCCGTTTCTGGTCACCGTGTTGCTGTTGCCCGAGACGTTGCCCGCCGCGTCCTTGGCCCGTACGTAGTACGAGACGGTGGTGCCCGCGGACTGGGTGTCCGTGTACGTCAGTACGGTGCCCGCGACGCTGCCGCGCAGCACGTTGTTGGCGTAGATGTCGTAGCCCGTGACGCCCTTGTTGTCCGTGGACGCGCTCCAGGTCAGCTTGATCTGACCGGAGGTGGGCTCGGTGTAGGCGAGGTTCCCGGGGACGGTGGGCGCGGTGGTGTCACCGGTGTCGCCGGTGCGCGTGACGCTGTTGCTGTTGCCCGAGACGTTGCCCGCCGCGTCCTTGGCCCGTACGTAGTACGTGACGGTGGCGCTGGTCGGCTGGGTGTCGGTGAAGCTGGTGACATTGCCGGCGACGCTGCTGCGCAGCACGTTGTTGGCGTAGATGTCGTAGCCCGTGACGCCTGTGTCGTCGGTCGAGGGCCGCCAGGCCAGCGCTATCTGACCGGTGACGGGTTCCGTGTAGGTCAGCTGGGTCGGAGCGGTCGGTGCCTGGGTGTCACCGGTCGTGGGTCCGTAGATCTCGAACTCGGAGAGCTGCGCGCCCGGCTGGCCGGTGTTGGCCGTGACCAGCGCGCGTACGTACCGCGTGGTGGTGTTGTTGAAGGTGATGGTCACCGTGTTGCCCGAGGCGGGGTCGAAGGTGTACGCCTTCGACGCCGTCACATCGGTGAAGGTGGAGTTGTTCGTGGACCCCTGGATCTTCAGGGTCTGGTCCCTGGCGCCCCAGCCGTCGGGGAGCTTCAGCACGACGCTGTTGACGGCCACGGACGAGCCGAGGTCGGCCTGGATCCACTGCGGGAAGGCGTTGTTGTTGCTCTCCCAGTAGGTGGCCTTGTTGCCGTCGTTGGCCTTGGAGGCCGGGTACACGTCGGTGAAGCTGCTCGACGTGAGCGTCCTGCCGAGCGCGAGGTTGACCGAGGCCGCGGCGGCGGTGCGCACCTCCAGCTCGGACAGCTGGGCCTTCTTGCCCGCCGAGTTGGCCGTGAAGTCGGCCCGCACGTAGCGCGCCTTGGTGGCCGGGAAGGCGATGGTGACCTTGTTGCCCGCGCCTTCGCTGAAGGTGTACGTGGCGGAGGACTTCAGCGTCTCGAAACTCGTGCCGTCGGCGCTGCCCTGCAGGGACAGGGTCTGCTTCCTGCTCTTCCATCCCGCGGGGAGCTTCAGCGTCACCTGGTCGACGCGCTTGCTCGCGCCGAGGTCCGACTGGACCCACTGCCCCGACTTCTTGCCGTTGCCCTCCCAGTAGGTCGACTGGTTCCCGTCAGTGACCTTCCTGGCGTCGGCTGCGTGGGCGTTCGTCGCCGCGGTCCGCCCCGCTGCGACGTTGGGACCGCCGGCCGCGGCCGCGGTGAGCGACGGCACGCCGATCATCAAAAGACTGGTGGTAGTGACGGCCGCGAGGGCCCGCCATCTCCAGCGTAGCGATCTCATGGATCCCCGATCTTCGGCCTCGGCGCTGAGGCGGCGAGGGCGCGGCTCTGAGTGCATGCCGGTGCGGCATACGTTTGTGCACTGAGGAGCGGAGTCTTTTGCGTTTTGCGGTCAGAGAGTTGCAGAGAAATGCGAAGCCGTCCACAACTCTGACAGAAACGGATCGACCGGATCATCGTCGACCCGTCAGCAGCCCACGCTCAACAGGTCTGTGTCAGAAGGTTTCTGGTCGACACGTCGAAGCCGCAAGCAGTTCGCATATCCCGCAAAATATTTGCGCGATTTTGAAAATTCCGGAAACCCGACCCAGCCTCTACCGTTCGTACGCATGAGTGCTGGAGCTCCCTCCGACGCGGCTGTACGCAGACGGTTCGGCCGGCCACGGCGTGTGTTCTCGCAGGTGTTGCTGACGCAGCTGGCCGTCGCGACCGGCGTCACGGTGCTCGCCACCGGCCTTTTCCTGGCGCCTCTCAGCGCACAGCTCGACAACGAGGCGATGCACCGCGCGCTGGCGATCGCCGAGACCGCCGCCTCCCCCGAGGTGGCCGGCGCCCTCGTCGGCTCGCGGCCGGTGCGCGAAGGCCCGGTGCAGGCCGAGGCCGAACGCATCCGACGGGCCACCGGGGCCGAATATGTGGTGGTCATGGACAGACGCGGGGTCCGCTGGTCCCACACCGACACCGCGGAGATCGGCCGGATCGTCTCGACCGACCCCAGAGAGGCCCTCGCGGGCGAGCACGTCATGGAAATAGACAGCGGCACGCTCGGCCGCTCGGCCCGCGGCAAAGTCCCGCTGCGGGACCGTACGGGCGCCGTCGTCGGCGCCGTATCGGTGGGCATCGCGTACGACAGCGTGCACGAACGGCTGCTCGCGGCGATCCCCGGGCTGCTCGCCTACGCGGGCGGCGCGCTGGCCGCCGGGGCACTCGCCGCGTATCTGATCTCCAGACGGCTCCAGCGGCAGACCCACGACCTGGCGTTCTCCGACATCTCCGCGCTGCTCGCGGAGCGTGAGGCCATGCTGCACAGCCTGCGTGAAGGCGTCGTCGCCCTGGACGCGGACGGCCGGATACGGCTGATGAACGACGAGGCCCAACGGCTGCTCGGGCTCGGCCCCGAAGCCTCCGGGCTGCCGCTCGACCGGGTCCTCGGCGCCGGACGTACGACCGATGTGCTCGCGGGCCGGGTGGCCGGCGAGGACCTGCTGACCGTACGGGGCAGCCGGGTGCTGGTCGCCAACCGGATGCCGACCGAGGACGGCGGCGCCGTCGCCACCCTCCGCGACCGCACGGAGCTGGAGCGGCTGGGACGGGAGCTGGACGCCACCCGCGGGCTGATCGACGCGCTGCGCGCCCAGGACCACGAACACGCCAACCGGCTGCACACGTTGCTGGGACTGCTGGAGCTGGAGATGCACGAGGAGGCGGTGGAGTTCGTCACCGAGGTCGTCGGGGTGCACCGGGCCACCGCCGAGCAGATCACCGACCGTGTCCACGATCCGCTGCCCGCCGCGCTGCTGGTCGGCAAGGCCACGGTCGCGGCGGAGCGCGGCGTCGCCCTGCGGCTCTCGCCCGACAGCCTGCTGCCCGACAGGCTGGCGGATCCGCAGGGCCTGGTCACCATCGTCGGCAATCTCGTCGACAACGCGCTGGACGCTGCGGCGGGTTCGGCGGATCCGCGCATCGAGGTGGAGCTGCGCGCCGAGGGACGCACGGTCGTCCTGCGGATCTCCGACAGCGGGCCCGGCGTTCCGGTGGACCGGCGTGAACTGGTCTTCTCGGAGGGCTGGTCGACCAAGAAGCCGCCCGCACACGGCCGACGCGGGCTCGGACTCGCTCTGGTCCGCAGACTCGCGGAGCGGCAGGGTGGCAGCGTACGGGTCGGCGCGTCGGCGGAGGGCGGCGCGGAATTCACCGTCGTGCTGCCGGAGGCGCTGTCAGAGGCGGCGCCGGGAGAACTCGCTCAGGCAGGCCCTTCTGCGGCAGGTCACGCCGCGGCAGGAGAGGCACGATGATCGACGTACTGGTCGTGGACGACGACGTCAGGGGCGCCCGGATCAATACGGCCCATGTGCCGAAAGCAGCGGGCTTCCGGGTACCTGGTCGACCCGTTCGGCCTCGCCGGTCCGCAGACCAGGCTGGCGGCGTACGCGACACTGCGCCGCACCCTGGAGGACGGTGGTGAGGCAGGTGCTGCTCAGTGCCGAAGGACCGCTGTCCGCACGGGAGATCGCGGAGCCGGCGGGGATGAGCAGGCAGACCGCGAGGCGCTGTACCAAACCGCTCGAACGCACCGGGCGGGTACGGCTCAGCCTCCGGTACAGCGGGACGATACGCCCGGAACACCGCTACGCGTGGACGGCGAGCGGGCGCCCCTGAACCGGCCGAACCTGACCGGCAGCCGGTCGAACCGGCCACCGGTTGCCCGCTCCCGGCCGCTCAGGCCGCCCCCGCGCCGGTCAGCGAGCGGACTTCGATCTCCGCGTGCTTGGCCGCGTCCGGTGGCTCGGGCGAGAGGACCGTACCGATCCAGCCGGCCAGGAAGCCCAGGGGGATCGAGACGACTCCCGGGTTCTGGAGCGGGAAGACCTGGAAGTCGGCCCCGGGGAACATCGCGTCGGGGGCACCGGAGACGACGGGCGAGAGCGCGACCAGCACGATGGCCGGAACCAGCCCCCCGTACACGGACCAGACCGCGCCTCGGGTGGTGAAGTTCCGCCAGAAGAGCGAGTACAGGAGCACCGGCAGATTCGCGGACGCGGCGACCGCGAACGCGAGGCCGACCAGGAACGCGACATTCAGCTCCTGGGCCAGCAGGCTGAGCCCGATGGCGACCACGCCGATCCCGGCCGCCGCCACCCTGGCCACGGCGACCTCGCCGCGCTGTTTGACGCGGTAACGGGCGAACGAGGCCCAGAGATCGTGGGCGACGGACGCCGAGGAGGCGAGCGTGATGCCGGCGACGACGGCGAGGATCGTCGCGAAGGCGATCGCCGCGACGACCGCCAGGAGCACGGTCCCGCCGGTCGAGCCCGCGCCGCCGCCGAGGTCGAGGGCGAGCAGCGGAACGGCCGTGTTCCCCGCCGCGTTCGAGGTGCGTACGGTGTCGGATCCGACCAGCGCCGCCGCTCCGAAGCCGAGCACGATGGTCATCAGGTAGAAGCCGCCGATGAGTCCGATGGCCCAGACGACCGAGCGGCGGGCGGCCCGCGCGGTCGGCACCGTGTAGAAGCGGGACAGGATGTGCGGCAGCCCGGCGGTGCCCAGCACCAGGGCGAGACCGAGGCTGATGAAGTCGAAGCGCGCCGTCCAGTCACCGCCGTACGCGAGCCCCGGCGACAGGAATTCCTTGCCGTGACCGCTGTGCGCGACCGCGCTGTTCAGCAGATCGTTGACATCGCCGTGGAACCGCACGAGGACGAGAACGGTGAGCGCGACCGCGCCCGCCAGCAGCAGGACCGCTTTGACGATCTGGATCCAGGTGGTGGCCCGCATCCCGCCCAGCGAGACGTAGACGACCATCAGCGCGCCCACACCGATGACGGTCCAGGTGCGGGCCGCCGCGCCCGTACCGCCGAGCAGCAGCGCGACCAGACTGCCCGCCCCGACCATCTGCGCCACCAGGTAGAGCACGGAGACGGTGACGGACGAGATACCGGCCGCGACCCTGACGGGACGTTCGCCCATCCTCGCCGCGACCACGTCGGCGAGAGTGAACCGGCCGCAGTTGCGGACCAGTTCGGCCACGAGGAAGAGCACGACCAGCCAGGCGACGAGAAAGCCGACGGAGTAGAGCACGCCGTCGTACCCGAAGAGGGCGATGAGCCCCGAGATGCCGAGGAACGAGGCCGCGGACATGTAGTCGCCCGCGATGGCGAATCCGTTCTCCACCGGTGAGAAAAGACGGCTGCCCGTGTAGAACTCCTCGGCGGAGCCCTGCCTGCCCCGGCCCACCCAGGTGGTGATGCCGAGCGTGACCGCGACGAACGCGCTGAACAGCAGCAGCGCCAGGGTCTGGTGGTCACCGTTCACCGTTCGGTCCCTCGCGTCATCTCCTGTGTGTCCCAGCGCAGTTCGAGGGCCGCGCGGTCCCTGCGCAGCCGGGCGTGACGGACGTACGCCCAGGTCAGCAGGAAAGTCGAGAGGAACTGGCCGAGACCCGCCACCATCGCCACGTTCACCGCGCCCGCCACCGGCCTCGCCATCAGCCCGGGTGCCGCGGTGGCCGCCACGACGTACGCGAAGTACCAGACGAAGAAGGCCAGAGAAGCCGGGACGACGAACCGCCGGTAGCGGCTGCGGACTCGTCGGAAAGCGGCGCTGCGCTGTACTTCCAGGTAGATGTCGGCGGTGCTGGGGCTCGTGCCCGGAGCCCCGGTCCTGTCCGGAGCCGGCACCATGGGCGCGCCCGCGCCGTCCAGCTCGCCCCAGCCGTCGGCCAGCGCGTCGTACCACGGGTCGTCGAGCCGCACCGCTGCGGTCTCGCGCCCTTCCTGCTTCTCCACCGGTGAACTCTCCTTGTCAGCGGGCCATTTCGGCCGCATCCCAAGGATGTGCGGAGCGGGAAGCTCGCCGACTCCTCTCTCCGTGACTTCACCCCATCAGGTGACACCAGCCCCAGGTGGTGGGGTAAGGCCCTGCTGGTACGCGTATCGCACGGCCTGTGCGCGGTCACGCACGCCGGTCTTGGCGAAAAGGTTGTTGATGTGGGTCTTCACCGTGGCCGCCCCGATGTGCAGCCGCGCCGCGATCTCCTTGTTGGAGAGCCCTTCGGCGACCAGCGTCAGCACCTCGGCCTCGCGGGCGGTGAGCCCGTCGGGCAGCTCGGCGGGGACGGCGCGCTCCGGCGGCGCGGTGACCCGCTCCAGCAGGCGGCGCTGCACGGAGGGCGCGAGCCCGGCCTGTCCCGCCAGCACGTCCTTGACGGCCCGGACGATCTCGTCGCCTCCCGCGTCCTTGGTCAGATAGCCGCGGGCGCCGGCCTGGAGTGCGGCGAACAGCGAGTCGTCGTCCGCGTACGTCGTGAGCACCACGACCTGGGTCGCCGGGTGTGCGGCGCGGATCCGGCGGGTCGCCTCGACACCGTCGACGCGCGGCATCCGCAGATCCATCAGGACGACGTCGGGGGCGAGTTCACCGACGAGCGCGACCGCCTCCTCGCCGTCCCTCGCCGCTCCGACGACCTCGATGCCGGACAGCAGCCCGAGCAGCATCACGATGCCCTCGCGCACCACGGCCTGGTCGTCGGCGACGATCACTCTGGCCGTCACGCGGGTACTCGCAGGCGCACGGTGAAACCTCTTTCGTCGGGTCCCGCGGGGCCGGCTTCCAGCGTGCCGCCGAGCAGCTCGGCCCGCTCCCGCATTCCGAGCAGACCGTACCCGGAACCCGATCCGCCGAGCCCGGCCGAGACCGCGTCCTCACCGCCCGAATCCCGCACCTCCAGCGTCACCTGGTCCGGCCCGTACATGAGCCGGATCCGCACCCCGGCCCCCCGGGCGTGCTTGCGCACGTTGGTCAGAGCCTCCTGGCCCACGCGGCGCACCGCCTGTGAGGCCTCGGCCGGCAGGGCGCGCGGCTGCCCCACGACCTCGACCTCCGCGCCGTCGGCCGCGGCCAGCTCGCGGAGGTAGTCCCCGAGGGGTGCCATCTCCCCGCGCAGCGCGGAGAGCGCCTGACGGGTCTCCGCTAGTCCCTCGCGTGCCATGGAGCGGGCCGCCACCACCCGTTCGAGTACCTGGTCGCGGAACTCTCCCTGCGGCTCCCGCTCGATCCGCAACCGCGCCGCCTCCAGATGGACGAGCTGCGCGGAGAGGCTGTGGGCCAGCACGTCGTGTATGTCACGGGCGATCCTGGCGCGCTCCGCGAGCGCCGCCGACTCTGCCTCCGCCGCGTGCGCGGCCCGTTCCTGGGCCAGCAGCCGGTGCGCGCTGCCCCGCGACTCGGCATCCAGCCGCAGGACATATCCGATGAGCGCGAGGCCCGCGACCGAGATCGTGGTGATCAGCCATGCGGCTTGATTGGCCAGCGCGTACGCGCCGAGGGCGACGGCGGCGCTGGGCAATGCCGCGGCCAGCGGCAGCCGTTGGAGACCGACGATCGCGCAGCCGCACCAGAGGAAACCCGCCAGGGTCGCGAACCCGGCCAGGTGGGCGCCGAGGGCTCCGGCTGTCAGCAGGCCCAGCAGCCCGAGCGAGGGCCACAGGTCGTGCCGCAGGGTGTTGCGGTAGAAGGCCCGCGCGCAGTAGGCACCCGCCAACGCACCCGCGGCGAACGCGAGCGCACCCCAGGGGGACACCGGGTGGTCCTGGAAGCTGGCCCAGAGCACCGCGCCCAGAGCCGCGAACCTGCTGAACCGGGCCAGCCGGCGCCGCGCGCTCACGCGGCCGGCGCGGGAAAGAGCCTCCCGCGAGGGCCATCGCGTCAGAACGTCCGGAATCGCCTTGTCAGAACCTCGCGGGATCACACACGGTCCTTCCCCTGCGCGGCTGCCACGCTCCCACCGTACGGCCGCTCGCCGGCGAACGGCCTGACGCCTCCCGATCCCGCCCGACGCCGGAGCAGGCCCCTGCGAACCAGCAGGAAGACCGCGAGCGTGAGCAGCAGGACTCCGCTCCCCTGGTGGACGCCCATCAGCGAGCCGAGGCCCATCAGCCCGAGCCGCACCACGAAGCCGCCGAGCCAGAACAGCACGCTCAACTTCGTGGCGCCGGCCCAGGTCGAGCCGTCTGGCTCGGTCCATATGCGGCTGCTCCAGGCCCAGCCCATCGCCATGAGGAGACCGGTCACCAGCCCCGCGCCGAGCAACAGGAGCGACAGCGCACGGGCGTCCGCGTCGAGGAAACCGCCCGGCTGGCTGAAGGCGACGGCAACGAGAACCGCGGGCATGACCAGCCACTTGTGTCCCCCGCCGGTGAGCCGCTGGGGCCTGAACTGCCGTACCAGCACGAGCACCACGACGGCGAGGATCAGGAGAGTACTGAGAATCGAGGACAAGGCGTGCCTCCGAGGGGCGAAGAAGTTCAACGCCTGTGACAGTACGGAGAAACGCCAGGTCAGCGGATCGGAGCAGAGGTTGATCGGAGGTGGAGATCTGCCCTCCACCCGTGGGTGGAGGGCAGAGTGGCCGGCGCCCGGCCCTACCTGTCGATCACGCGTCGATGCGCGAGCGGTCCAGGGTCGCCGCCGAGCTGGTGATGAACTCCTTACGCGGTGCCACCTCGTTGCCCATCAGCAGGTCGAAGATCTGCTCGGACGATTCCAGGTCCCCGATGTTGATCCTCCGCAGCGTGCGGTGGCGCGGGTCCATCGTGGTCTCGGCCAGCTGGTCGGCATCCATCTCACCGAGGCCCTTGTAGCGCTGGATGGAGTCCTTGATCCGGATGTTCTTGCGCCCGAACTCCAGCAGGGTCTTCCGCAGCTCGTTGTCCGAGTACGTGTAGACGTACTTGTCCTGGCCCTTCTTGGGCTGCACCAGCTCGATCCTGTGCAGCGGAGGCACCGCGGCGAAGACCCGCCCCGCCTCCACCATCGGCCGCATGTAGCGCTGGAAGAGCGTGAGCAGCAGGATGCGGATGTGCGCGCCGTCGACATCGGCGTCGACGAGCAGCACGATCTTGCCGTAACGGGCCGCGTCGATGTCGAACGTCCGGCCCGAGCCCGCCCCTATGACCTGGATGATCGCGCCGCACTCGGCGTTCTTCAGCATGTCCGAGACGGAGGCCTTCTGAACGTTGAGGATCTTCCCCCGGATCGGCAGCAGCGCCTGGAACTCACTGTTCCTGGCGAGCTTGGCCGTGCCGAGCGCGGAGTCGCCCTCCACGATGAACAGCTCGCTGCGCTCCACGTCGTCGCTGCGGCAGTCGGCGAGCTTGGCCGGCAGCGAGGACGACTCCAGCGCGGTCTTCCTGCGCTGCGCCTCCTTGTGCTGCCGGGCCGCGATGCGGGTACGGGCGGCGGCGACGGCCTTCTCCAGGACCGATCGTGCCTGCGCCTTGGCATCGCGCTTCGTCGACGTGAGGAACTCCTTGAGCTCCTTGGCGACGACGTTCGACACGATGCGGCTGGCCGCCGACGTGCCGAGGATCTCCTTCGTCTGCCCCTCGAACTGCGGCTCGGCGAGCCGCACGGTCACCACGGCGGTGAGACCTTCCAGGGCGTCGTCCTTGACGATGTCGTCCTCGGCGACGCGCAGCATCTTGGCCGAGCGCAGCACTTCGTTGACCGTCTTGGTCAGCGACCGCTCGAAGCCGCTCACATGCGTGCCGCCCTTGGGGGTGGCGATGATGTTCACGTACGACCTGATGGTCGAGTCGTAGCCGGTCCCCCAGCGCAGAGCGATGTCGACACCCAGCTCGCGGGTGACTTCGGTGGCCGTCATGTGCCCCCGGTCGTCCAGCACCGGCACGGTCTCCTTGAAGGAACCCTGCCCGGTCAGCCGCAGCACGTCGGAGACGGCCTTGTCCTGTGCCAGGTACTCGCAGAACTCGCTGATGCCGCCGTCGAAGTGAAATGTCTCCTCGATCGTGCCGTTGCCCTCGTTCTCCCCCTCGGCACGCTCGTCCCTGACGACGATCGTGAGCCCGGGGACGAGGAAGGCCGTCTGACGGGCACGCTGGTGGAGGTGCTCCAGGGAAAGCTTGGCGTCCTTGAGGAAGATCTGCCGGTCGGCCCAGTAGCGCACGCGCGTACCGGTACGGGTCTTGGGCACACGCTTGCCCTTGAGCAGCCCGTTCGCCGGGTCGAAGGGGCTGTCGGGGCCCTGCTCCGTGAACATGCCGGGGACCCCGCGCCGGAAGCTGATCGCGTGCGTGGCGCTGTTGCGGTCCACCTCGACGTCCAGCCGGGCGGAGAGGGCGTTGACCACGGAGGCACCCACACCGTGCAGACCGCCCGAAGCGGCGTACGAGCCGCCGCCGAACTTTCCGCCCGCGTGCAGCTTGGTCATCACGACCTCGACGCCGGAGAGCCCGGTCTTCGGCTCGACGTCGACCGGGATGCCCCGGCCGTTGTCCTTGACCTCGACGGAGCCGTCCTCGTGGAGAATCACGTCGATGTGGTCGCAGTAGCCTCCCAGGGCCTCGTCGACCGAGTTGTCGATGATTTCCCAGAGGCAGTGCATCAGGCCGCGGCTGTCCGTGGACCCGATGTACATACCGGGGCGCTTGCGGACCGCTTCGAGCCCCTCAAGGACGAGCAGGTGCCGCGCGGTGTAGTTGGAGTCGTCACGGTCTGCGGTCAGCAGCGCAGTGGACGGCACGGACGTCTCGGCGGTCACGCGGTTCGCTCCTCGCTGAATTTGAGATGTGGCCTTTTGGGGTAAGGCCCCGGCGTCTGTCACCGGTCAGAGGGTACAGAGGCCTGGTAGAGCCGTTGTCACGCCACCCTCACCCAAACTCATGCTAGTCCAACCTCGCATAGGTGTTCGATCGCTCGATGGAGTGAAGCACACGTCACGTTCCCTTCCAGGCATGAACCATTTAGGCTCCGGGCACGTCCTCATCAACAAACCGGCAAGCCGGCCGGGAGGGCACCCCCGAGCGAACGACTGCCAAAACGACTGACCAGCGACTGCCAAGCAACGCGAAATCCGTAAAGCTAAGCAATACGGCTCATTCGCCGCCAATCGTCCGCAGCCAGCCGGATCGGAAAGAAGTTTCGACGAAATGCCGAGAGCGGGAACGTTTTCGGCCTGGTTGGATGTTGACCCTGGTACGACAGCTCGTCGAGCTAGAGAAGAGGCGACGTGACTACTGTTCTGACCCCCGCAAGCCCGCTGACGGCGGCTGACCGCTGCGACCGCTGCGGCGCACAGGCTTACCTGCGCGTCGTCCTGTCCAGCGGTGGTGAACTGCTCTTCTGCGCCCACCACGGACGCAAGTTCGAGCCGGAACTCAAGAAGATCGCCGCGGAAATACAGGATGAGACCGACCGACTGACGGCCGTACCGGCCGGCGGCGGTGAAGAGGAACACTGACACCTCGCATCCACGACGAGCCAAGGGCCGGTCCTGGACCTGCCGACGGGCGACCCCCCTGCAACCCAGGGTGGCCGCCCGTTCTCACGTCGTGGCAGGCGCGGGGTGACCGGCGTCAGCGCCCGGCGGCCGAGCCGACCGCCTCGGCGACCAGCGCCTGTCCCGCGGTGACGCGGGTGTAGACCCCGGGACTCTGGGCCTGTCCGCAGCCGCTGCCCCAGGACACCAGCCCGATGAGCCGTCCACGGGCCACCAGCGGCCCGCCGCTGTCTCCCTGGCACGCATCGTGCCCACCGCGCGGATCGCCCGCACAGAGCATCGTGGAGGCGTCGTAGCGGCCCCCTGGCCCACCGGGATACGCCCGTGCGCACTCCGAGTCGGCCAGGACCGTCACAGGCGCGGAGCGGAGCGCGTACGCGTAGGAGGCGTTACCCGTCGTGTCACCCCAGCCGAAGACCTCGGCCGGGGTGCCGGGAGCGGAGGCGTCATCACCCGACTGCGCCGGCTCGAGCGCGTAATTCGCGGGAAGCGCCTCGGACAGGGTCAGTACGGCCAGGTCCGACGCGTTGGTGCGGGGGTCGTACGCCGGGTCCACCTTGTAGGACCGTACGGCGACCTCTTTCCCGTCCGTCCCGCGCAGCCCGTCGCGGCCCGCGATCACCTTGAGGTCGCCCACATGGTTCTCCGAGCCGCCGAGAACGTCCTTGCTCACGCAGTGAGCGGCGGTCAGCACCTTGGTCGGCGCCACGACCGCGCCGCCGCAGAACTGGCCCGCGCGGGCGGTGCCGAACCGGTCACGGCTGGACAGCGCCACGACCCACGGACTGTCCGCGATGTGAGCGGGGCCGCCCCCGATGACGACGCTGTCGGCCGCCGCGGGCACGGACGAGGCAAGTGGCAGCGCGACCCCCGTGCCGATCAGGGCCAGCCCTCCTGTGAGTACGCGGGCAAGGGAGTGGCGCATACGGTCTCCTGACTCTCCGGTGCGAACTGATCCACTCAGCGTTACCCAACAGGACGTGAGCCGCATCGCGAAAACGCGTGAGGGCCCGGATTCCTCAACGGAATCCGGGCCCTCACGCGTACAGAGGACTTAGTCCAGATAGTCGCGCAGAACCTGCGAACGCGACGGGTGGCGCAGCTTCGACATGGTCTTCGACTCGATCTGACGGATGCGCTCACGCGTCACGCCGTAGACCTTGCCGATCTCGTCCAGCGTCTTGGGCTGGCCGTCGGTGAGACCGAAGCGCATGGAGACCACGCCCGCCTCACGCTCGGAGAGGGTGTCGAGCACCGAGTGCAACTGCTCCTGGAGGAGCGTGAAGCTCACGGCGTCGGCCGGAACGACGGCCTCGGAGTCCTCGATGAGGTCACCGAACTCGCTGTCACCGTCCTCGCCCAGCGGGGTGTGCAGCGAGATCGGCTCACGGCCGTACTTCTGGACCTCGATGACCTTCTCGGGGGTCATGTCGAGTTCCTTGGCCAGCTCCTCCGGGGTGGGCTCACGGCCTAGGTCCTGGAGCATCTGGCGCTGCACGCGCGCGAGCTTGTTGATGACCTCGACCATGTGCACCGGGATACGGATGGTGCGGGCCTGGTCGGCCATGGCGCGGGTGATCGCCTGACGGATCCACCAGGTGGCGTACGTGGAGAACTTGTAGCCCTTGGTGTAGTCGAACTTCTCGACCGCGCGGATGAGGCCGAGGTTGCCCTCCTGGATCAGGTCCAGGAAGAGCATGCCGCGACCGGTGTAGCGCTTGGCCAGCGAGACCACGAGCCTGAGGTTCGCCTCAAGCAGGTGGTTCTTGGCGCGGCGCCCGTCCTCGGCGATGATCTCCAGCTCGCGCTTGAGCTTCGGCGCGAGCTTGTCGGCGTTGGCCAGCTTGTCCTCGGCGAAGAGGCCGGCCTCGATGCGCTTGGCCAGCTCGACCTCCTGCTCGGCGTTGAGGAGCGGGACCTTGCCGATCTGCTTCAGGTAGTCCTTGACCGGGTCGGCCGTGGCGCCGGCGACGGCGACCTGCTGGGCAGGCGCGTCGTCCTCGTCGTCGTCGGAGAGGACGAAGCCCTTGTTCTCGCCTTCGCCTTCCTCCTCCTCGACCTTGCCGGCCTGGACTTCCTCGGTCGCCTCTTCGCCATCGGCGAGCTCGTCGGCGTCCTTCTTGGCGGCGGTCTTCTTGGCGGTCGTTTTCTTGACCGCGGTCTTCTTGACAGTCGCCTTCTTGGCCACGGTCTTCTTCGCCGCGGCCTTCCTGGCGGGGGCGTAGGCCTCGTCGGCCGACGCGTCACCGGCTTCCGCCGGAGTCGCTGTGGCGGCCGCGACAGTCTTCGTCGTGGTCGTCTTGGCTGCGACAGTCTTGGTGGCGGTGCGCTTGACCGGGCTCTTCGCTGCGACGCTCTTGCGGGTGCGCTTCGGCGACTCCGCTGCACTGACCATCAGCGTCACACCCTCTTCCTCGAGGATCTGGTTGAGGCTGCGCAGAACATTCTTCCACTGGGTTGGCGGAATCTGGTCAGCGTCGAAGGCCCGACGCACGTCATCGCCGGCGATCTGCCCATCAGCCTTTCCCCGCTCGATGAGCGCCATCACAGACTCGGACTCGGCGATCTCCGGCGGGAGCGTACGGGATGTGCTGGCCGACACGAACAACCTCTCGGAACGATGGAAACGGCTTCCGGCCCCGCCCAGGATCGGGCCGGAGCCGACGTCCGCCGGCTGGGGATGTCACCGACGGCGCGGGCTGGTACCTCGGAGGTGGAATACAGCGCCGCCCTCAGCGGTCGTATTCCCGTTCCCTCCTCGGGTATCACCTCTTAAGTCATCGCACTGCCTCGAGGAGTGTTACGCCCAATCCACGTGGCCCGAGTCACACCCCATTTGCGACAAGCGAGCCATAGGGGGACTCAACCCCCACAATCATGCCGCCGGACCCCAGGTCCGGCGACACGATGCGCACATCCCCGTACGCCCCGGCCCACGGGCAGTGCTCCGCACTCAGTGCTCGCGCGGCGCGGGCACGACCCGCTCCACTTCCGGGTGAACCGTCAGCAGCTGGCGCATGGCCGATTCCGCGGCGTTCCCGTCGCCCGAAGCGAGGGCGGTGACGATCCGCCCGTGATGGCCGAGCGAGGCGTCGGTCGGCCGGTCGCAGCCGGTGATGGGGGCACCGGAAACCTGGAGAGCCGAGGAGACGATGCCCGAGAGGTGTTCGAGCATGCGGTTGCCCGCGAGCTGGATCAGCAGGCTGTGGAATTCGGCGTCCGCCCGCGCGAAGGTGATCGAATCACTCTGTGTGAGGGCATGGCCCATAATCTCCACCATGTCGGAAAGCCGCTGCTGGACGTCCTCCCGGCCGTGGCCGGCCGCCAGCCGCGCGGCGAGCGGCTCGATCGTCCAGCGCAGCTCGCTCAGCTCGCGGCGCTGATCGTCACGCAGCGGTCCGAACGCCCGCCATTCAATGATGTCCGGGTCCAGGAGGTTCCAGTCACTGACCGGACGGACTCGGGTACCGACATTGGGGCGGGCGCTCACGAGGCCCTTGGCCTCAAGAACGCGCAGGGACTCCCGCACCACCGTGCGGGAGACCTCGAAACGCTGGCCGATCTCCTCAGGTACGAGCGGCCGGTCGGCACCCAGGTCACCGGAGACGATCATCTGGCCGAGCTGCTGAACGAGCTGGCCGTGCAGCCCGCGGCCGCGGCTGCCCGCGGAACGCCGGCCCATCCGGCCCAGATCGGCGTCAGGGCTGTCCCACACGGGGGCAGACCCGCGGTCGGCGCCGGGCGCCTCCGCGAAGGGGTAGCGGTCGATTTCACCCGGGCCGGCGAGGCCGGACTCGGCGGAACGGGCGGCGGTCATCATGGTGTGCGCAAGGGTACTCACGCATCATTTGTCGGCGTTGCTTCCATCACCCTTGAGGTCTTTGGTGAAAAGCACACGAAAGGGTGATCGGCGCCTGCCCTTCGATTGACGCCTTTGACTCCTTATCGGAAAGAAGCGGGCTTTATCAGGGGAGTTACGGACAGCAGGACCTGCTTCGGTCGTTCCTCGGTCACCAACGGGCCCTCCGCCGAAGGCCGGTGACCAGATATGCGCAGAGCAAGGCCGAGAGTGACAACGTCAGCGCTGCCGCGACCGGTTGGGCGGCCAGCCGGGCCGTGGCGATCAGCCAGTGGTCGGCCCGGTGCGGCCATTCCAGCCACGCGAGCTCGCGCAGCCTGGCCGGAAGTCCGACGATCGAACGCGCGGACGGCCCCGCGAGCACCCGCTGGACGAGCGGAACGACCAGGACGGGCACCGCGATGACCGCGGCCACTCCGGCGGCCGTGACCCGGAAGACTCCGGCGCCCAGCAGTCCCGCCCAGGCGCATCCCACCGCGAACCCGGCCCAACCGGCACCGAGCGCGGACCAGTTGTCCGGCACGGGAACGGCCGCGGCGCCGTACACGAGCCGCAGCACTCCGGCGTCGGCCGCCGGCACAAGGAGCGCCAGCAGCAGCGCCGTACCCGCCGTGACGGCGAGCTTGGCAAGAAGCAGACCGAGACGGCGCGGGACGGTGCCGCGCGCACCGGCGAGGGCCGGATGCCTGAACTCGTCACCGAACGAGAGCGCGCCGATCAGCCCCGCTCCGAGGGCGGCGGGCGGCAGGGGCAGAAAGTCCGGCCAGGCCGCGAGCAGATCGGGCAGCGGGGTGTGCCCGGTGCGGGCAAGCGGCACGGCGAGGGCCACAGAGGCGATGAGGACGGCAAGCACGATCAGGAGCGCGGTCCTGACGCCCAGCATGCGGCGGAGTTCGTAACGCACCGGCCTGAGCGGACTGCGGGCCGGGCGCGCCGGGCGCGGCGGCGGGATCGGCCCGGGACTGCCGGCGCCCGGAGCCACGGCGCGAGCCGGCGCGGGCACGAGCACGGCGGTGGAGCCGGAACCGGAGGCAGGGGCTGAGCCAACGGAAGACATGGAAGCAACGGAAGCGACGGCAGGTACGGCAGGGACAGGGGCGGTCACAGGTACGGGGACGGGGCCCGCGTCGCCGGTCTCGTCGGCGAGCTGATGGACGAGGACGCCGTGCCGGAAGGCGGTCTCGCCGATCTCCGCGCAGTTGCTGCCGTACACGGAGATGCGGCTGCCCCCCTCCGCGACCACTTCGACCGAGCGGCGCTCCGCCCTGGCCTCCCGCTGCAACGCGTCGGCGAGGCGGGCCGCGTGGGGGGTCCTGACCGCGACGCGGGGACGCAGTCTGGTGCGGGCGAAGGAGGCGACGTCCTGGTCGGCGATCAGGCGCCCCCTGTCGATGGTGACGACCCGGTCGGCGGTGCGGGCGGCCTCCTTGGGGTCGCTGGTCGTGTACAGGACGGCTCCGCCGTGCTCGGCGTGGGTCCGCAGCAGCCCGTGCATCCAGGCGCTCTCGCGGGGCGAGAGGCCCCGGGAAGGCGCGTCGAGCACCAGCGTGTGCGGGTCGCCCAGCAGTGCGGAGGCGAGCCCGAGCCTGCGGTCCATGCCGACGGAGAGTGTTCCCAGACGTTCACCGCGGAGCGCGCCGAGACCGACGATGTCGAGCAGTTCGCCGGCGCGCGCGGCGGGCACGCCGGCAGCGGCGCAGAGCATCCGGAGCTGTCCCCCGGCCGTCCGGCCGGGGTGTCCTGGCACATCACCGAGCAGGACCCCGATCTCATGGGCCGGGTGGGCGATGCGGTGGAGCGGGCGGCCGCGGAAGTAGGTGATTCCACGGCCTCGTTCGAGTTCGAGCATCAGCCTGAGCGCGGTCGTCTTGCCCGCTCCGGGGGCGCCGAGAAGCGCCGTGACGCAGCCGGTCCTGGCCTCGAAGGTCAGATCGTCCACGGCGGGCGGGAGGTCTCGGCGGGGGTTGCTGGTCAGTCCGATGGCCTGGAGCATCGCTTCTCTCGCGGAAAGGTGAGACCGCTGCGGCAGAGTGATTACTCCAGCAAGATAACGCGATATGTCCGACTTGCGGCGCAGGACGAACTGTGCGGGTGTCAGACGGTCCGCTCGCTCCGCACCCCGGGCGTCAGATCTCCGGGCGCAGCATCGGCGGATTGAGCACGGTCGCGCCACCGGCCCGGAACAGCTGGGCGGGCCTGCCGCCCTGCCGTGTGGTGGTACCTCCGGCCGGGACCAGGAACCCCGGAGTGCCCGTCACCTTGCGGTGGAAATTACGGGGATCGAGGGCGACCCCCCACACCGCCTCGTACACCCTGCGCAGCTCGCCGACGGTGAATTCCGACGGGCAGAAGGCCGTGGCGAGTGAGGAGTATTCGATCTTGGAGCGGGCGCGCTCCACCCCGTCCGCGAGGATCCGCGCGTGGTCGAAGGCGAGCTGAGCGGGCTGCTCCTCCTCACGGGCGAAACCACTCTCCTGGCTGAGCAGCGCTTCGACAGTCGCCCAGCGGGCGCTGTTGGCGTCACCACCCGCGCGGGGCGCGGGCAGGTCGGGCGAGAGCGCGAGATGGGCCACACTGACCACCCGCATCCGCGGATCGCGCCCGGGATCCCCGTACGTCGCCAGCTGTTCGAGATGCGCGGCGTTCCCGGGCGCGGGGGACAGCGGGTCGTGCGCGCAGAGTCCGGTCTCCTCGGAAAGCTCACGCGCCGCCGCGGTGGCAAGGTCCTCGTCGGCCCTGACGAAACCGCCGGGCAGTGCCCAGCGGCCCTGGAACGGCGTCTCCCCGCGCCGGACGACGAGCGCGCAGAGTGCGTGGCGGCGCACGGTGAGCACGACCAGGTCGACCGAGACAGCGAAGGGCGGAAAGGCTGACGGGTCGTAGGGCGACATGCCGTGATCATAGTCGTCTGCCTGACGATAATCACTCGTTCCGGCAACTGCCGTGTCTGCTTCTTCCTGTCTCATGTCCCCAGCCGCAGCCCTGCGGCCGCTTCCTCCACCATGCCGAGACCCATCCTGCTGACGCGTACGGCGAAGGGCTGTTCCGCGACACGGAGCCCGGAGAGCCGTACGGCTCCGAGTGGGGCGGCCCGGAACGGGCGCAGGGCGACCGTTCCCCCGGGTGCGTCCGGGCGGACGCCGGCGAGCACCGCGAGCAGGTGGACGCCCGCGGCGGCGGCCACGGCCGCCGGACGGCACGCGGCCGGGTGCGGCACGGGGACACCGCCCGCGGTGCGCTGCTTCCCCGCGTACATCTCGGGCAGCCGGTGGCCGAAGGACTCCGCCGCGTCCAGCACACCGCCGAGCAGGGACGCGGCCTCCTTCTCGTATCCGGCGACCGCCAGACCCGTGACGGCCACCGCCGTCTCATGGACCCGTACGGCGCCGGCCCGGTGGCCGAACGGGTTGTGGCCCGGTTCCCTCGCGCCCAGGCCGCGCAGCCCCCAGCCCGAATCGAGATCCGGGGCCCCGAGCAGTCTGGCCAGCTGCTCGGTCCGCACGCCGTCCAGCAGCCCCTGGGCATACGCCCCCTCGCCCAGCAGACCGGTGTCCAGGAGATGAGCCGCGCCGCCGCTCAGGTAGGGCAGCAGCCTGCCGTCGGAGGTACGGGCGGCGGCGGGACGACCGCCGGTACGGTCGTCGGCCCAGAAGGCCTCCCGGAACCGCAGGCGCAGGCCGTGCGCCCACTCGCGCCAGCTGTCCGCGCCGGGACGGCCGCACGCCTCCAGCAGATCGGCGCCGAGCAGCGCCGCGCGGTGTGCGTGTGCCTGGGTCTCCGCGCGCTGCGGTCCCCCTGGCCCCGGCTCCCCCAACAGTCCCCCGTCGCCGGCATTGGTACGCAGCCACCGCAGGCAGCGCTCGGCCGCGGGCAGCAGCTCGGCGAGATCCCGCTCGGGAAGACCCCAGCGGCGTGCCTCCGCGAGAACCGCCGGAAAGGCGAGGGTCGCCTCGATGCCTGTGCAACTCGGTGGCAGATGCGGGCCCGCGTCCCGCAGGGGCCCGGGGATGAGCCCTAAGTCGGCTCCGGAACCGGCGACTTGCGTGCGGGCGAGCGCGCGGAGTGTACCCGCCGCGAGCCGGGTACCGAGCGGCAGAACCATCCGTGCCGCCCAGAGCCCTTCCGCGGTGGGCGGCCCGCAGCGCCAGGGGACACCGGCCGCGAGGTAGACGTCCGCAGGCCCGCCCGGTCCGCGTCGCAGAAGCGCCCTGAGGTCTCCGGCGCTCGCGGCGAACAAGGGCCGCACCCTGGAGTCGTCACCTTCGGCCGCCGCCTCGGGCAGCGGATCGCCGCCCGTCCTCCCCGTCGGCCTGACCGGGCGGTCGGAACGGATCCGCAGCTCGATCGTGTGGCTCGCGCCCGGTCCCAACTCGACGTCCCAGCGCAGAAGTCCCGCCGAGGCCAGCGCGGTGGTGGGCGCCGGGTCCGCGGTGACGGTCGCGTACCTGCCGTCGGGGGCCGACCAGCGCAGTCCTGCGGCATGGACGACCGCCGGCAGGGCGGGCCCGGGACGGCCCGCCGAGATGGCGGCCAGTTCCGCGAGATCGGTACCGAGGGTGATCTCCAACGGAAACCTGCGGGGCCCGGGGGCGCTGCTGCGCAGAGTGATCCGTTCGGTTCCTTGCGCGTCCCGGATCCGCTCCACGCTGAGCTCCGGGTCGGGTCCGCGGTCTGCCGGGGTGCGGACCACGGCGACGAAGCGGGCCCGGTCCGAAGCGACCAGCCTGCCCTGCAAGGCGACGGGCTCGCGTCCCGCGACGCGCAGCCGGCAGCGCGCCAGCAGCCGGCGGCCCGACTGGTAGAAGCCGTCGAGCCCCTCACCGATGAGCTGGCCGTCGCCGGAGGAGAAGGTGAGACACGGGAGAGCGACGCAGACGATCGCCCCGTGCACCGACGGCAGTTCACCGGGTGACGCGGGCCTGGGCCGCTCGTCTCGCGATGACGCGGTGCGTGCGGCGGGGATACGCCCGGCGCCGGTTCCTGAGGGAGGGACAGTGAGGGCCATGGGTGGTCTGTTGTGCCTTCCGTGCGCTCCGAGGAGCCACCGCTCTCGACGGCGGCGCGGCTCGTACGACTCCGCCACACAGGTGAACTGCCGCACGGGCGGCCGGGTCACGGCCGTCATCGCCTCGTCCTGCTTCCACGCTGTCCGCCGCGCCTCGTCCCATGGACCCGTGCGACCCCGGAACCGGGGCGCCGGGTGCCTGAGGGGGTGGTCTTCCTCGCCACCGGCCCACCCGCCCGACGGAATTCGGCCCGGCACTGTTCGGCCCGGCGCTGTTCGGCCTGGCGGGGTGCGGTCCGCCTGCCCGGTCCCCGTGTCCCGGCCCCGGTGCGCGAGACGCGCTCCCGGCGCAGACACGCACGCAGCGTCTCCGGGTCCATCCCCTCGTTGCACGCCTGGTGCAGCAGCCGCGCGAAGACATAATCCGGATCGAGACGCAGGGCGAGACCGAGGGCGACCCGCGCGCCGGGCTCGTCACCCGTGGACCACGCCACCCAGCCGGCCAGAGTCAGCGGAGCCGTCGCATGCTCCGCGTACGAACCGACGCAGCGGCGGGCCAGCGCACGCCACAGCCGCAGCGCGGGCTGCGCGGACGGTCCTTCCATCCACTCCGCCGCGCGGTCCCTGGTCTCCCGGTCCTGGAGGCCGAGGATGACGACAGCCGCCTCCTTGTCACCGATGAGCTTGTCGTCCTCGGCGTCGGCGTCGGTCCCCGCGCGGCCGGAGCCCGGCAGCTCCCCGAGCCGCTTCATGAGCCTGCGGGCCATCGCCAGCGTCTCCGAGCCGACCTGTTCACGGTTTCCGCCGAGGAGAATCCTGGGCACGAGGTCGGCTCCCGCCTCGTCGAGCACCCGCTCCTGTTCCAGAGCGGCCGGAGTACGCGAGGGCTCCAGACGCGCCTCCATCTCCCGCAGTGATCCACGCACTTGAATGCCCGCGTAGGTGGCGGCGGCGGCCATGACCGTGGTGCCGGGCAGGGCGAGTCCCGTGCCCTCCGGCGGACAGCACCGGGTGTCGGGGCAGCAGTAGGACCAGTAGCGGCCGCCGGAAATGCACAGCGCCTCGTGCACCGGCACGTCAAGGCTTCCGCAGGCAGTGCGCAGCCGCTGCGCGAGCGGACGCAGGCGCTCCATCACCTGGCCGCCGGTCTCACCGTCCGCCGGGTCCTGGCAGACGAAGACGACGATCCCGTCGGGGCGGGCGCCGCGGCGCTCGCTGCCTTCGACGAGGCACTGCGCCAATTGTTCGGCCACCGGCTGCCACTCCTGCGGCGAGCGGGGAATACCGAGCCTGAGCCGTCCGCCGAAGCGTCCGCTGACGCCGTGCAGCGCGACCAGGACGATCGAGTCCGTCGGATGGAAACCCATCAAATAGGGCAAAGCGTCTGCGAGTTCCGCAGGACCCCGCAGGGTGATCTGCTGCTCGTCGGTGGATCCGGTCGATTCGTGGCGCTTGTTCATGCCACGACCGTCCCGCGGACGTCCAGATCCCGCGACCCCTGTGGATAACTTTATCCACAGGCCGGCGGCCGCATTCGCGGTTTGTCCGGACCATCGGGTTGCATGGGGGCCATGACCAACGCAGAACGCACAGCCCTCCGGGAATCGGCCGACTCCGTACTCGCCCGCCTGGTCGGTGACACGACGGGCACCGCCCAGCTGCGTGAGGACCAGTGGCGGGCCATCGAGGCGCTTGTCGCCGACCGGCGCAGGGCGCTCGTCGTCCAGCGGACAGGCTGGGGCAAGTCCGCGGTGTACTTCGTCGCGACCGCCCTGCTGCGCGAGCGCGGCGCGGGCCCGACCGTGATCGTCTCCCCGCTGCTCGCGCTGATGCGCAACCAGGTGGAGGCGGCGGCGCGGGCCGGAATCCGGGCCCGCACGATCAACTCGTCCAATCCCGAGGAATGGGACACGATCCAGGACGAGGTCGCCGGCGGCGAGGTCGATGTCCTGCTGGTGAGTCCGGAGCGCCTCAACAATCCGGATTTCCGCGATCAGGTTCTGCCCAGGCTCGCCGCCGCCACCGGTCTGCTGGTGGTGGACGAGGCACACTGCATCTCCGACTGGGGCCACGACTTCCGCCCCGACTACCGGCGACTGCGCACGATGCTCGCGGAGCTGCCGTCCGGCGTCCCCGTTCTCGCCACGACCGCCACGGCGAACGCGCGGGTGACCGCCGATGTCGCGGAGCAGCTGGGGACCGGGGCGGGGACCGACGCGCTCGTACTGCGCGGGCCGCTGGACCGGGAAAGCCTCAGCCTCCACGTGCTGCGGCTGCCCGACGCCGCGCACCGGCTGGCGTGGCTGGCCGACCATCTGACCGAGCTGCCCGGGTCCGGGATCATCTACACCCTGACGGTCGCCGCGGCCGAGGAGGTCACGGCGTATCTGCGGCAGTGCGGGCACACGGTCGCCTCGTACACCGGCAGGACGGAGAACGCGGAGCGGCAGCAGGCGGAGGACGACCTGCTGGCGAACCGCGTCAAGGCGCTGGTGGCCACCTCCGCGCTCGGCATGGGCTTCGACAAGCCCGACCTCGGCTTCGTGGTGCATCTCGGCTCACCCTCCTCCCCCATCGCCTACTACCAGCAGGTGGGCCGCGCCGGGCGCGGTGTGGAGCATGCCGAGGTACTGCTCCTTCCCGGCAAGGAGGACGAAGCGATCTGGCAGTACTTCGCCTCGGTCGCCTTTCCGCCCGAGGAGATGGTCCGGCGCACGCTCGATGTCCTGGCGCAGGCGGGCAAACCGCTCTCGCTGCCCGCTCTGGAGCCGCTGGTCGAGCTGAGGCGCACCCGGCTGGAGACCATGCTCAAGGTGCTCGACGTGGACGGAGCGGTGCGCCGGGTGAAGGGCGGCTGGACCACCACGGGCCGCCCGTGGGTGTACGACACAGAGCGGTACGCCTGGGTGGCGCGCCAGCGGGAGACAGAGCAGCGGTCGATGCGCGACTACGCGGCGTCGGCGGGGTGCCGGATGGAATTTCTGCGGCGGCAGCTGGACGACGAGCTGGCCGCCCCCTGCGGCCGCTGCGACAACTGCGCGGGGGCACGGTTCACCGACAAGGTGTCCGGGGCGGCCCTGGACGCGGCGCGCGGGGAACTGGGCAGGCCGGGCGTCGAGGTGGAGCCAAGGAAGATGTGGCCGACCGGGCTCTCCGCCGTCGGTGTCGACCTGAAGGGACGTATCGCCCCGGCGGAGCAGTCCCTTCCCGGCCGGGCGCTCGGGCGGCTGTCCGACATCGGCTGGGGCAACCGGCTCCGGCCGCTGCTCGCCCCGCACGCTCCGGACGCTCCGGTGTCCGCTGATGTGGTGGACGCGGTGGTGAGTGTGCTCGCGGACTGGGCGAAGGGGCCGGGCGGTTGGGCCTCCGGCGCCCCCGACGCGCCGCCGAGGCCGGTCGGGGTCGTCACCGTCGCCTCCCGGAGCAGGCCGCGGCTCGTCGGTTCGCTCGGCAGCCGTATCTCCGAGGTCGGCCGGATGCCGCTGCTCGGCTCGGTCGCGTACGCCCCGGAGGCCGCCGACAGCCACATGTCCCGCACCAACAGCGCCCAGCGCGTGCGGGCGTTGCACGAAACGCTGACCGTGCCGCCCGAGCTGGCCGCGGCTCTCGCGTCGGCCGGCGGGCCCGTCCTGCTCGTCGACGATCTCTCGGAGAGCGGCTGGACACTCGCGGTGGCCACGCGGCTGCTCCGCAGGGCGGGTGCGGAAGGCGTATTTCCCCTGGTCCTCGCCGTCCAGACCTGACAGCAAGCATCACTCATGGCTTTCTGGGCAGGGATATCAGGGTCATACCCACCCTTTCCCGTCAGCCGCGTCAATTGCTCGTTGCCGCACGCCCGCAGGGCAGCGAGAATTGGACACGCCCCGCACGGTCCGGCCCCTGTCCGCCGGGCTGCGCCACGGCGCCCCCACTCGACCTTGCCCGCACTGTGGGCGCGTATGCGAAGGGAGGAACGTGACCTTCGGATTCGCCCCGTCCGCAGCCACTTCGATCACCGCACCGGCCGACTCCGTCAGCCGCCTCGCCAGGATCCTCGAACCCGCCGAGTGGGCGGCAGCGGGAATACCGCTGCTGCGCAACCCCCGTGAGGTGGTCAGCGGTCTGCACAGCCGCCACCGGCCGGCTCCCGCGACCGCCGTCGTCGCCGTCCTCGACCATGAGGAACGGCTCGCCGCCAGCGCCTCGTTCGTACCACGCGTGGCGCAGGTGGACGGCTGGGAGTTCCGTAACGCGCTGCTGGCGCAGCTGCGCCGCGTCATCCCGCACGACCTGCGCCGCAGAACGCCGATACGCACCGCCGTCCTGCTCTACTCCCGGGACGGCGACGAGCGCTGGACGCAGGAGGACGGGGCCTGGATGTGGGGGCTGCGTGACGCCTGCACACTGCACGGACTGCGCTGCGGCGCGTACATCACACTGACGCGCGGTGGCTGGCAGGTGCTGGGCGACGGCCGCGGCGGCCGCCGGCCCGACTCGGAGTCCCCGCCCGTCGCTCTGTCCGAGACCACCGCCGATCCCGAGACCGCGGTGGTGCGCAGCGGCGGCAGTGGTTCGGTCGAAGTGTCACGGCGGACAGCCGCCCGCTGAGCGAGCGGGCGTACACGTCAGCCCGGCCGCCGTGCTGTACGGCAGCGGCCCGGCAGCCCTGCGAGAGGGCGGCCGGGCCGGAGAGAAGCGGCGCCGCACGAGGCGGCGACCGGACTCCGAGGAGTCGTACGGTTCAGACGCCCGTGCCGAGCACGGCGTTGGTCTTCTCGGGGTCGCCGCACACGATGAGCAGCGCCCCGGCCAGCTTCTGGGCCGACGGCAGCACGGGGGCGAGGTCGCCCTCGCCCCCGTTGACGGCCACGACCACGACGGAACGGGACTTCGCACGGGCGACAGCGGAGGCGTCGGCGAAGAAGACATCTTCGCGGGCATCCTGCTGAGCCCAGTACGCGGCCTCGCCGAAGGACAACTCGTGCGTCGCCCAAGGGTGTTGCTCACCCGTGGTCAGTACGAGGATGTCGCCGGGAGCCCGGCCCGAGTCGAGCAGTGTGTCGACCGCCGCCTCCGCGGCGTCGATCGCCCCCTCCGCCGGAGCCGGGATCAGCTGGAGCTGCGGGGCTGAGGACCGGGGGGCCGCTGAGGCGTCAGGACGAACCGCCTCCTGCTGCCCCGCGGAGCCGGCGGCGCGCTGCTGCGGCGGCGCGGACCTTGCGGGACCGGGGCCGGGACGCCCGGGCCTCGGTGTGGCCGCGGAACGCGGGCCCGGAACGGGACGCGGACCGGGGACGGGACGGGGGGTCGCTGCGGTACGGCCGGTGGCCGGAGTGGCGCGGGGACCCTGGGCGCTCGCTTGAATCTGAGGCTCCTCGGGGGTGAGAGGCATAACAGGATGTCTATCAAACACCGGTGCGAAACGCACCGGCAGGTGGCCACATTGGTGGCACATTCGTTCCCATGTCCGCGCGAGGGGCGCGCGGCCGGCGGGATCACCGGAAGATTCAGAAGTCGAAGCCGAGTTGGCCCCCGCTTTCCATCGCGGCCGTCTCCACGGGGACCCGGACCTTCTTGAGATGCCGCCACTGGGGCAGCGCGTCAAGATAGGACCATGAGAGCCGGTGGTGCGCTGTCGGCCCCCGCTCCTCCAGCGCCGCCCGGTGCACCGGCGAGGGATAACCGGCGTTGTCGTGGAAAGCGAAGGGGGCGTACTCCGGTGCTGCCAGGCCCAGTTCAGCCATCATGGCATCCCTGTGCACCTTGGCGAGCACGGAGGCGGCCGCCACGGCGATACAGGACTGGTCGCCCTTGATGACCGTACGCACCTGCCAGGACCCTCCGAGATAGTCGTGCTTGCCGTCGAGGATCACCGCGTCCGGCCGTACCGGCAGCGCCTCCAGGGCGCGTTCGGCGGCGAGCCGGAGCGCCGCGGTCATCCCGAGTGCGTCGATCTCCTCCGGAGAGGCGTGCCCGAGTGCGTGGGAGGTCACCCATTCCTTGAGCTGACCGGCCATCTCCGTACGGCGCTTGGGACTGATCAGCTTCGAGTCGGTGAGACCGGCGGGAGGCCTGCGCAGTCCGGTGACGGCCGCGCACACCGTGACAGGACCGGCCCACGCTCCGCGTCCGACCTCATCTACTCCAGCGATGATCCTGGCGCCGGTGGTGGCGCGGAGCGAGCGCTCGACGGTGTGCGTGGGTGGTTCGTACGGCATGGCGCGTGCAAGGTTACGCCGCCGGAAAGCCACGCGACAGCCGGGGTGGCTCTCCACCTGCCGGGCCCTGCGGCGGACGGCCGCGGCGGGCCTGCGCGCCCGGCACCTCCGCAGCCCCGGCCGGTCGGCGCCCCCCGGGTGGATCCGTCAGGACAGGTCGGGACAGGTCCGTTCCCGATCGCCCCTCCGCGTGGGTGAGAGCTCCCTGGCCCGGTCAGCCCAGCCCGGTCAGCCCAGCCCGGTCAGCCGGGCGTGATCAGCCCGGCGTGATCAGCCGTCCGTGCCGTGCACGATCCGTGGTCAGCCTCCGGCCCGTGTGCGCAGGGCCAGTGCGCCGGCCAGTACGAGGCCGCCCGAGGCAAGCACCGCGAGCGTGCCGAGCGCACCGCGCGTGCCCAGCGCGTTGTGCCGGCCGGCGGACATCACGGACGACCGCGCCCGGACCGAGAACACGGATCCGGCGCTCTGCAGGGACCCCAGCGACACCAGCGACATGGCGGACCCGATCGAACCGGCGGACAGCGCGGAACCGATCGAGCCGATCGACAGCGCGCTGCCCACGGAACCGATGGACAGCACCGAACCCACCGAGCCGATCGACAGGACGGAATCCTTCGACCACAAAGAGAGCGAGGAACCCCCGGCAGCGCGAGGAGGCGAGCACGTCATGGACGTCATTGTGCCGCGTCTCGGAGATATCGCCCCCCGGGGCGCGAAAAGCGTGCTCGACGTCCGCGTGACGGCCGCTCGCGAGGTCAGTCCGGCAAGGGCACGCGGATGACGGGGTCGAAGGGACGCTGATTGAAGCCGGTACGCACATTGCGGCAGCCCTGGGCCGTGCACATGAAGAACGCTTCGACGTTCTTCTGGCCGGTGCGCCCCTTGAGCCAGACCTTCTCCGCGGCAGTGAGGGGGCGGTGACCTTCGTGGGATTCGCAGGTGTAGCAGTACATCGTCTGAGGTTGCATGACACATCCCGAAATAGGCAGACAGGCCGACAAGGAGCCTACGAGAGCGAGCCGCGCGGTGACAGTACGCAATCGGCCGTCTCCGCGCGTCCCGGAGAGTCCCGGGGCCAGGACGCGCGAAGACGGGGCTCCTCGCTGCCTTTTTCATGGAGCCGCCGGTCCGACGGCCGGGCTCCGGTCCGCCTGGTTCACCGCCGCTGTGACAGGGGATCTCGAAACCCGCCGGCGACCTGCCGTTCAGACCTTCCGACCGGGTCCCCGCGCCGCGCCTGATTCACCAGCCGAAGGGCCGTGATCACGACGGGCCGTGACACGACCTCAGCAGGCCACGGCCGCGGGCAGCCAGCCGGGCAGTTCCTCCGTCCGCGCCAGCCAGGCCTCCGGCGGCTGCCCCGCCCGGCCCGCGGCCACCACGCCACCGAAAATCGCGCAGGTGGTGTCGATGTCGCCGCCCGCCTGCGCGGTGGTCCAGAAACCGTCCTCAAAGTCGGCGAGAGAGCGCGCCGCCGACCAGAGTGCGAAGGGGACGGTGTCGTGCGCGCTGGTCCGCCGCCCGTTGCCCAGGACGCCGGCGACGGTGCGCGGATCGGTGTGATCGAGCAGGTCCAGCGCACGGACCAGTCCCACCCGGACAGCGCTGCGGGGTATCAGCGCGATGACACCGCCGAGCAGGTCCCCGGGGGCGGGCGGCCCGTCCGGGGCTCCCGCGAGCGCCGCCGCTGCCGCGACCGCCATGGCACCCACCACCGCTTCGTGGTGCTGGTGCGTCGTGAAGGCGGAGAGCGCCGCCTGCTTCACGGCCCGCTCGGCATCCGGCGCGTACCAGGCGCCGAGCGGCGCGATCCGCATGGCGGCTCCGTTGCCCCACGAGCCCTGCCCGTCGAAGAGACCGGCAGCCAGCTCGCGCCAGTCGCCGCCCTCCCTGACCAGCCGGAGCACGCGGTTCACCGCGGGGCCGTAGCCGCGGTCGAAGTCGTGGTGGCGGGCGAATGCCTGAGCGAGCGCGTCCTGGTCGATCCGGCCTTCCGCGGCCAGCACCGCGACCACGGAGGCGGCCATCTCGGTGTCGTCGGTCCACTGCCAGGCACCGGCGGGCAGTTCTCGGCGCTTCAGCAGAGGGAGGTTCGACGGTACGAAGAACTGGGATCCGAGGGCGTCTCCCACGGCCAGCCCGCGCAGGCTGTTCAGGGCGCGTTCAAAGCGGGCACCGGAGGTGGAGCCGCCGGAATTGGCGCCGGCGGAGCCAATGGGGTGTGTGGAGTCAGTCGAATCAGTGCGTTCCGTGGGATCAGTGGAGTCAGGAGTCATCAGCCCGGGACCCTATCCGGTGATCCCGTACGACTCAGGGGTACGCCAGTGTTCGAACGGCCGGTCCATGACGTACCTGCCGTCCGCGCCGAGCAACAGCGTCCTGGTCTCGGCGTTCCCGGGGTTCGACAGCGACTCGAACTCCGCCACCGACCAGTGGAACCAGCGCATACAGAACAGCCGCATGGTCAGTCCATGGGTCACCAGCAGTACATTCTGCGGGTGATCGGGCGCCTCGAAGCTGCGGTAAAGGCTCTCCAGGAAGGCACCGACCCGGTCATACACATCGGCGCCCGACTCGCCCTGGGCGAACCGGTAGAAGAAGTGTCCGTACGCGTCGCGGTAGGCCTTCTGCAGCCGTACGTCCTCCCGGTCCTGCCAGTTTCCCCAGTCCTGCTCGCGCAGCCGGGGCTCCTCCCGCGCGCGGACCAGATCCGGGTCGAGGCCGAAGGCGCGGAACGTCTCGTGAGCCCGCCGGTAGGGCGAGACATACGCGCTGACACGCTCGTGACCGAACAGCGCCCGCAGCCGCTCCCCGGTCTCCTCGGCCTGCCGCCGGCCCCGTTTGGTGAGCCTCAGGGCATGATCGGGCTCACGTTCGTACACCGTGTCGTCGGCGTTCCCCACCGACTCGCCGTGCCGAACAAGAACGATGCGCCGCGGACGTGCCATATTCCGACCCTAGGCCCTGCCCGGCAGATCTTCGCGGGCCACGAAGATCCGCCGGACAGGAGCTGGGCCCTCCTGCCCGGGTCTCACCGGGGCCTCACGTCCATCCGGCGCAGCGGGCGAAACAGGCGGGGTGGGGTGGGCAGGAGAGCGGCAGGCGTGGCTCGCGCCCGGCAGCTCATACCGTCCAGGACGGTTCCAGCTCGATGATGTCCCCCGTCAGCGCCGCCACGTCCGCCGCCGTCTGCGCGCGGAGCGTCAGCCGCTCCACCCGTTCGACGCGGTACTTGCCGTGCTCGGCGGCCGACTGCCACATCGAGAGCACCAGGAACTCGTTCCCCGGCGCCTCACCGAACAGCCCGCGCAGCATCCCGGGTGACCCCGCCATGGCGGGGTTCCACACCTTCTCCTGCATCAGGGCGAAATGTTCGACCCGGCCCTCATGGATCTTGCTGTGCGCGACACGGACCACGTCCGCGTCGGTGAACTGCGGCTCGAAGCCCATCTTCACATCGAAGCGGTGGTCGAACAGTTTGACCTGGATATCCCGGTACGTCCCGGACTGCGCGGCGGCCAGGCGGTCGTGCGAGCGCGCCATGAACGAGTCGTAGAACGCCCGGCTCTCCCAGAACGTGAAGATGTGGGCCACGCCGGGCCGCGTTCTGCTCCATCCCCCGCCCTGCCCGCGGAAACCCGGCTCGCCGAGCAACCCTGCCCATTTCCGCTGCCCGCGCTCGAAGCCTCGACGGTCGACCACAGTGCAGCAAATCCACTTGACCAGCACCGAGCCATCGTACGGGCCAGGAGGCGGCCACGACCCCGTACCGGCGGAGTCCGGCCCACGGCGAATATCAGCCAGCATGGCGTCAACCGCACGGATCCCGCCCTGCGTTGTCAGTCCCTCGGTCTAGCCTGGATGCAGAGCATGGGCTCCGGCGCGGTTAACATACGCGGTCCACGCAGCGGTTCACACAAGGGGGAAGACCGGTGAGCAGTCTCAACAAAGGCGTGTCCAAGGCCGAGGTGTCGCTCAAGTGGGATCCCAGCCCTTTCGGCGAACCCGACCATGACCTCGACGTCGTCGCCGCGACGTACACCTCCGACGACCCGACCGGCGAACCCGCTTATCTGGTCCACTTCGGCAGCCGCTCGCCCGACGGCACCATCACCCTGAACCGCGACAGCAAGACCGGCCAGGGTTTCGGCACCGACGAGGACATGACGCTGGAGCTGGACCGGCTGGGGTCCCAGTACGTCCGGGTGGTCGTGGGCGTGGTCATCCAGCAGCGCGACGGCGAGCGCAGGTTCGGCGACATCGCGAGCCCCGAGATCCGCGTGCTGGAGGGCTACAACGAACTGGCGGAGTACGACTTCGCCGATGTAGCCGCTGCGACGGCGGCGACCGTCGCCGAATTCGTACGGGCCGACTCCGGCGCCTGGTCGTTCCGCACCGCCGTCCGCGGCTTCGACACCGACCCCCAGTCCTTCGGCAGGGTGATGGGCTCCGCCTGACGGGGACGGCTGGCCGCCGGGCCGGGAGTGGTGAGGCGAGCCCCACGTCTCGCGTTGCGGCCCCAAAGGCCGTAACGGGCTTTCCGCGCGGACGCGTCGCGCCGCACGTGACAGCCGGGCATCACGCGCGCAGGGGCGGCGGAGCCGAGCTCCACCGCCCCCACCAGGTCACTCACGACCCGGCCGCGCCCAGAATCAGCTGCAGCCGCTGGTCGAGCCGCAGCCCTCGCAGATGTAGCAGGAGCCGGCCCGCTGCATCTTCGTACCGCAGGAGAAGCAGAGCGGCGCGTCTGCGCTGATGCCGAGCTGCATCTCGACCAGCTCGGCCGAGGTGTGCGCCTCCTTGGGTGCGGGAACCGCGCCCGTGGCGGTCGTCACGGTCGGCGGCACCGCCTTCAGCGTCTCCGTCCGGCGGGGCGCCGACTGGGCCAGCGCCTCGATGTCCAGGCCCTCGTCCGCGGACGGCTCGTACGAACCGGTGTCCAGGTGACGCTGACGCTCTTCGGCCGAGTGGATCCCGAGGGCCGAGCGCGTCTCGAAGGGCAGGAAGTCCAGCGCGAGACGGCGGAAGATGTAGTCGACGATCGACTGCGCCATCCGTACGTCCGGGTCGTCCGTCATCCCGGCGGGCTCGAAGCGCATGTTGGTGAACTTCGATACGTACGTCTCCAGCGGAACGCCGTACTGGAGACCGACCGAGACGGCGATGGAGAAGGCGTCCATCATGCCCGCGAGCGTCGAGCCCTGCTTGGACATCTTGAGGAAGACCTCGCCGAGACCGTCGTCCGGGTACGAATTGGCCGTCATGTAGCCCTCGGCGCCACCCACCGTGAAGGAAGTGGTGAGGCCGGGACGGCCCTTGGGCAGACGCTTGCGGACCGGGCGGTACTCGATGACCTTCTCCACCGCCTGGCGGATCGTGTCCTCGGCCTTCTCCGTGACGGCCTCTTCCTTCTTCTTCGCGGAGAGCGGCTGTCCGACCTTGCAGTTGTCGCGGTAGATCGCGAGCGCCTTGACGCCCATCTTCCACGCCTCGAAGTAGACCTCTTCGACGTCCTCGACGCTGGCGGTCTCCGGGAGGTTCACCGTCTTGGAGAGCGCGCCGGAGATCCACGGCTGGATCGCCGCCATCATCCGCACGTGTCCCATCGCGGAGATGGAACGCTCACCCATCGCGCAGTCGAAGACCTCGTAGTGCTCGGTCTTCAGGCCGGGCGCGTCGATCACATTGCCGTGCTCGGCGATGTGGGCGACGACCGCCTCGATCTGCTCCTCCTGGTAGCCCAGGCGGCGCAGGGCCTGCGGGACGGTGCCGTTGACGATCTGCATCGAGCCGCCGCCGACGAGCTTCTTGAACTTGACCAGTGCGAGGTCGGGCTCAAGGCCGGTCGTGTCGCAGGACATCGCGAGACCGATGGTGCCGGTGGGGGCGATGACCGAGGCCTGCGCGTTGCGGAAGCCGTTCTTCTCACCGAGGCGGAGCACGTCCTGCCAGGCTTCGGTGGCGGCGGCCCAGACGGGGCTGTCCAGGTCGTCGACGCGCGGAGCGGTGGCGTTGGCGTCGGAGTGCTGCTTCATGACGCGCTTGTGCGGCTCGGCGTTACGGGCGTAGCCGTCGTACGGGCCGACGACCGCGGCCAGTTCGGCGGAGCGCCGGTACGAGGTGCCGGTCATCAGCGACGTGATGGCGCCGGCCAGCGAGCGGCCGCCGTCCGAGTCGTAGGCGTGACCGGTGGCCATCAGCAGGGCGCCGAGGTTGGCGTAGCCGATGCCGAGCTGACGGAAGGCGCGGGTGTTCTCGCCGATCTTCTGCGTCGGGAAGTCCGCGAAGCAGATGGAGATGTCCATCGCGGTGATGACCAGCTCGACGACCTTGGCGAAGCGCTCGGACTCGAAGGACTGGTTGCCCTTCCCGTCGTCCTTGAGGAACTTCATCAGGTTCAGCGAGGCCAGGTTGCACGAGGTGTTGTCCAGGTGCATGTACTCACTGCACGGGTTCGAGCCGTTGATCCGGCCGGACTCCGGGCAGGTGTGCCAGTGGTTGATCGTGTCGTCGTACTGGATGCCCGGGTCGGCGCAGGCCCACGCGGCTTCCGCCATCTTGCGGAAGAGGGACTTGGCCTCGACCTCTTCGATGACCTCGCCGGTCATGCGCGCCCGCAGCCCGAACTTCCCGCCCGCCTCGACGGCCTTCATGAAGTCGTCGTTCACGCGGACCGAGTTGTTGGCGTTCTGGTACTGGACGGACGTGATGTCGTCGCCGCCCAGGTCCATGTCGAAGCCCGCGTCACGCAGCGCGCGGATCTTCTCCTCTTCCTTCACCTTGGTCTCGATGAAGTCCTCGATGTCGGGGTGGTCGACGTCGAGGATGACCATCTTGGCCGCACGGCGCGTCGCGCCACCGGACTTGATGGTTCCCGCGGAGGCGTCGGCACCGCGCATGAAGGAGACAGGGCCGGAGGCGTTGCCACCGGAGGAGAGCAGTTCCTTGGAGGAACGGATCCGGGAGAGGTTCAGGCCGGCGCCCGAACCGCCCTTGAAGATCATCCCCTCTTCTTTGTACCAGTCCAGGATCGAGTCCATGGAGTCGTCCACGGAGAGGATGAAGCACGCGGAGACCTGCTGCGGCTGGGGCGTGCCGACGTTGAACCAGACCGGCGAGTTGAAGCTGAAGACCTGGTGCAGGAGGGCGTACGCCAGCTCGTGCTCGAAGATCTCGGCGTCCTCGGGCGAGGAGAAGTAGTTGTAGTCCTCTCCTGCCTTGCGGTACGTCTTCACGATCCGGTCGATCAGCTGCTTGAGACCGGTCTCGCGCTGCGGGGTGCCGACGGCCCCGCGGAAGTACTTGCTGGTGACGATGTTGACCGCGTTCAGCGACCAGAAGTCGGGGAACTCGACGCCACGCTGCTCGAAGTTGACCGAGCCGTCACGCCAATTGGTCATGACGACGTCACGGCGTTCCCAGACCACCTCGTCGTACGGATGCACGCCGGGCGTGGTGTGGATTCGCTCGATACGCAGACCCTTGGTGACCTTGGTTCCCTTGGTGCGGGACCCTCGTGCCGGGCCGCTCGTCGTCTCTGTCATGCCGCCTCCCATATACGTGCAAAAACGCCCTGAAGTGCCATGTTCTTCCCTGGCACGGGTGCATGTCTGAGCCTCGGGTGCCGCACAGGGCACACCCGTGGCAGGTGTTTCGTCGCCGCGAGAGCGGTCGGCCCGAGTCGGCCGTCAGTCGGCGGCGGGAGCGGACACGGGGGCCTCGTGGGCCTCGCCCGTCCCGTTTTCCCCTTCCGAGGGAGGCCGCTCGCGCAATTCCACGATGGCGACCTCGAAGTCTTCGAGTGAGTTGAACGCCCGGTACACGGACGCGAAGCGCAGGTACGCGACGAGGTCGAGCTCCCGCAGCGGGCCGAGTATGGCCAGCCCCACGTCGTGGGTGGTCAGCTCGGCACTTCCGGTGGCGCGTACCGCTTCCTCGACCCGCTGGCCGAGCTTGGCGAGCGCGTCCTCGGTGACCGGACGTCCCTGGCATGCCTTGCGGACGCCGGAGATGACCTTCGTACGGCTGAAGGGCTCGGTCACACCGCTGCGCTTGATCACCATCAGCGACGCGGTCTCCACCGTCGTGAAACGGCGGGTGCAGTCGGGGCACTGGCGACGGCGCCTGATCGACGTCCCGTCGTCCGTGGTGCGACTGTCGACGACACGGCTGTCGGGATGCCTGCAGAAGGGACAGTGCATGTGATCCGACCCTCCTTACGCAGCATGACTGAATGGCCCCGCCAGGGGCCGGAAAGGCCCCCCGAAGCAGTCCCCAGCATAGGTGATGCCCGTGACCGCGATGGACCCGGACCACAACTTCTGGGTGGTGGGAATGATCCAACCACTAGATCTGGGGGTTTAGCGGCACTCTACGCCTGCGCGCGTGTCGCGCTTCCCGAGGGGTCACCGGCGATGCCGCCGGGCAGCGCAGAGCGTACGGGAAGCGGCCGGCGGCGCGAACGGGCGGCTGCGCCGCCGGCCGTCAGGAGCCTGGCCATACACCCAGCCGAAGCGTCTCGCCCGACCCTCTTCGATTTTTCACTCGAACGTGTGTTTGGCGCAACCTTTCGAAAGCTACTACCGTTGTGCAGCTAGGGAGAACCCATTCGAGAGGGGCCGACGTGACCACGACCGCAGACAGTGCCACCATCACTGCTCAGGACCGCTCCCAGAGCCGTCTCGAGCCGGTGCATGACATCAATGACGCTGTCACGAATCCGGAGGGGCCCAAGCCCCCCCGTTCGCTGCCCGGCAGGCCTCCAGGGATCAGGGCGGACAGCACCGGTCTCACGGACCGGCAGCGGAGGGTCATCGAAGTCATCCGCGACTCCGTGCAGAGGCGTGGATATCCGCCTTCCATGCGGGAGATCGGCCAGGCCGTCGGCCTCTCCAGCACATCGTCCGTCGCACACCAGCTGATGGCTCTGGAGCGGAAAGGCTTCCTGCGCAGGGACCCGCACCGGCCGAGGGCGTACGAGGTCCGTGGGTCCGACCAGCCGAGTACGCAGCAGACGGACACCACGGGCAAGCCCGCCGCTTCCTATGTGCCGCTGATCGGCAGGATCGCGGCCGGTGGGCCGATCCTCGCCGAGGAGTCCGTCGAGGACGTCTTCCCGCTGCCCCGTCAACTGGTCGGTGACGGAGAGCTGTTCGTCCTCAAGGTCGTCGGCGACTCGATGATCGAGGCCGCGATCTGTGACGGCGACTGGGTGACGGTCCGCCGCCAGCCGGTCGCGGAGAACGGCGACATCGTGGCCGCGATGCTGGACGGAGAGGCGACGGTCAAGCGCTTCCGGCGGGAGGACGGCCATGTCTGGCTGCTCCCGCACAATGCGGCGTACCAGCCGATCCCCGGCGACGAGGCGACGATCCTCGGCAAGGTGGTGGCGGTCCTGCGCCGCGTCTGACGCGTACGGTGCTCTCCCGGGAGGCTTCCACCCCGGAGAGCGGACGGGCCCTGCTGGGTCTGCTGACAGGCGTACGTCCGAGCCTGTCGGCAGTGACCGCACCAGGGCCCTTTCTTCTGCCCTCTGCGCTCTCGCGGCCCTCTACTGCGCGTTCGCCTTCGCCACCCCGTCGATGGCCGTGAGCGAGCGCCGCACCTGGTCACCGTCCGTCGTGTACCAGAAGTCAGGCAGTGAAGCGCGCAGAAAACTGCCGTACCGGGCCTTGGCCAGCCTCGGGTCGAGGATCGCCACCACGCCCCGGTCGCCACTCGCCCGTACGAGCCGCCCGGCGCCCTGGGCCATCAGCAGCGCCGCGTGCGTCGCGGCGACGGCCATGAATCCATTGCCGCCGGCCTCCTCCACCGCCTTCTGGCGCGCGCTCATCAGCGGGTCGTCGGGACGGGGGAACGGGATGCGGTCCATCACCACGAGCTGCGAACTGGGCCCCGGCACATCGACGCCCTGCCACAGCGACAACGTGCCGAACAGGCAGGTCTCCGGATCGGCGGCGAAGGCCTTGATCAGCTCGCCCAGCGTCTCCTCGCCCTGGAGGAGAATCGGCACGTCCAGCCGGACGCGCAGCTCCTCGGCCGCCGCCCGCGCGCCCCGCATCGAGGAGAAGAGGCCGAGCGTGCGGCCGCCGGCCGCCTCCACCAGCGCGGCCAGCTCATCCATCATGTCGTCGCGAGAGCCCTCGCGTCCCGGTGTGTTGAGATGGCGGGCGACATACAGGATGCCCTGCTTCGGGTAGTCGAACGGCGAGCCCACATCGAGGCCCTTCCACGGCGGGACGTCCTCGGTGACCGCGCCTTCCGGAGCCAGCCCCAGCGAGGCGCCCACACCGTTGAAGTCGCCGCCGAGCTTGAGCGTGGCGGACGTGATCACGACGGAGCGCTCCGCGAACAGCTTCTCCCGCAGCAGGCCGGACACGGAGAGCGGGGCGACCCGCAGCGACGCGCCGAACCGGTCGTGCCGCTCGTACCAGACGACGTCGTACTCCGAGCCGTTGGCGATCCGCTCGGCGACACCGTGGACGGACTCCACGGCCGCGAGCGCCTGCTTGCGCACGACGTCCTCGTCCTGCACGGACTTGTCGCGGGTCGAGCCGAGCGCGGAAACGACCGTACGGGCCGCGTCGCGCAGTGCCATCAGGGCGTAGCCGAGGTCCTCGGGGATCTCCTCCAGCCGCCCGGGAAGGGCCAGCTCCATCAACCGCTCGAAGGTCTCGGCCGCCGTCTGCAGTGAGTCCGCGGCCTTTTCGTCGACCAGCTTGGCCGCTCGGCGCACCGCGCGGTTGACCTGGCCCGGTGTCAGCTCGCCGGTGGCGACGCCGGTGACCCGGGAGACCAGCTCATGGCCTTCGTCGACGATCAGCACCTCGTGCTGCGGGAGCACCGGCGCGCCCTCGATCGCGTCGATCGCGAGCAGCGCGTGGTTGGTGACGACCACGTCGGCGAGCTTGGCGCGCTCGCGTGCCAGCTCCGCGAAGCACTCCGCTCCGTAGGCGCACTTCGTCGCACCCAGGCACTCCCGGGACGAGACGGAGACCTGGGACCAGGCGCGGTCGGAGACACCCGGCGTGAGCGCGTCGCGGTCGCCCGTCTCTGTCTCGTCCGCCCAGTCCCGCATCCGCAGCAGGTCCTGGCCCAGCTTGCTGGTCGGTACGGCCGCCTCGAACTGGTCGAAGAGGCCGTCCTCCTCGTCCTGCGGCATGCCTTCGTGGAGCCGGTGGAGGCAGAGGTAGTTGGAGCGGCCCTTGAGCATGGCGAACTCGGGACGCCTGCGCAGCAGGGGATGCAGGGCGTCGACCGTACGCGGGAGGTCGCGCTCCACCAGCTGGCGCTGCAGGGCGAGAGTGGCCGTGGCCACCACCACCCGCTCTCCGTGTGCCAGGGCAGGCACCAGATAGCCGAGCGACTTGCCGGTGCCCGTGCCGGCCTGCACGAGCAGATGGGATGAGGAGTCGATGGCCTCGGCGACGGCCTCGGCCATGGAGACCTGGCCGGGCCGCTCCACACCGCCGACAGCGGTGACGGCGGCGTGGAGGAGTTCGGAGAGTGATGGCTTCGTCATAGCGCGACTACCCTACGGGGCCGCACTGACAGTGGAGGTCGCTCCGCGGAAGACGGGGAGGCGGGCGGATGCGTGGATCCCCGGCCGAGTTGGGGAGAGCGCCCCGGGCACTCCAGGTTTTCTGCCCGTACGGGGGACCGGAAACGGAGGGCCGGTGGCCGGGGAGGCCGGGAAGCGGACCGTTCCCCCACGCGTCGTTCAGAGCAGGTCGCGGAACGCGCGTTCGCGGACCATCAGCGCGGCTCGTTTCTGATCGAGGTCGACCTCCGCCGAGAAACGGAACCCGGCGCTGAGGAACGCGGACACGGACGGGGTGTTGCGCAGATCGGGCTCGGCGAGGACCCGTCCGCAGCGCGGCCGGCTGTCGAGGATGAGCGCGGAGACGGCCCGCAGGAGCGTGGTGCCCATCCGTCGGCCGCGGTCGGCGACGCCCCCGACGAGGAAGTGGATGCCCGTGTCGTGCGGGCGGGACGGGTAGTGGCGCGCCAGTGGGTCGAGGTCGGCGCGGTAGATCTCCCAGTAGCTCATGGGCGCCCCGCCCAGCACGCCCAGACAGGGCACGCTGCGCCCGTCGCCGTCGAGCTGGGCACGCAGATGGGCGGCCGTGACGGCCTCGGGCCCCGCCAGTTCCCAGAAGGCGGCGACAGCGGGATCGTTCATCCAGCGGCTGATCAGCGCCAGATCGCGCTCGACGCGCACGGGGACGAGCTGGAAGACACCGACCGGGGTGGTCACGGGCCCCCACCCGGCGGGGAAATCGAGGAGCCCACCGCCGGGCACGTCGTCGGGCACCGGCGGGGGCACCGTCGGGCCGCCTTCTGCGAGCAGCGCGACAAGCTGCTCGGAGAGCCGCAGGTCAAGGGTGTCCTCGGCATCCCCGCCCGGCGGGGCGGGGACGGCTCCGGCACGTGCGTTCGCGCCGGTGGTTCCGTAGACGCTCCCGTCCGCGCACGCATCGGTGCTCTCGTCGGCGCTCTCATCAGTGGGAGGCACGGTCTCTCGCTCCTCGCGGCAGGTCGGGCCGGACGCGTTCGGTCACCGGCTCAGGGGGTTGGTGAGGGTGATGTAGACGGACTGGGTGTCGACCGGGCCGACGAGTTCGTCCAGATCGTGCAGCCGCGTGAGCAGGTTGGCCTTGCACCGCAGGGTGGGCGCGTCGAGGAGATGGCCGGGCAGCGGCGAGCCGAGCGGCAGGGCCCCGGCCAGGAACTGACGGAAGGCGGCGAGGAGGACGCGCTCGTCGGCGAGACCCTGCGCGCCGAACGCTCCGATCAGCCCGCATACGTTGTTGATGCCGAGGTAGTAGGCGAACCGTTCGTCGGTGACCTCGTCGGAGACGAAGGTGTCGCTGGCCACACCGATGCCGGGGAGACGGCGCTCCAGGGCGGTCCTGTACGACTCACGGAAGTAGTAGCCCTGGTTGTCGCGGTAGCGCCCGCCGATGGGCCAGCCGTCGGGGTCGAGGAGCACCAGGGTGTTCTGCTGGTGCGCTTCCAGGGCGATGCCCGCCGTGCCGTCCAGCCAGAGGACCGGGCGCACGACCTGGTCGAGGTAGCGCAGGAACCACTCGGCGGCCACGGCTCCGGTGCTCCGGCCGGTGCGGGCCGCGAGCCCGGACACGGTCTCCGCGAGGCGCGAACGCACACCGGGGCGGCCGGGCCAGGGTCGCGGGGCGGTCAGCCCCGCGACACAGACGGCGTCGTCGGCGGGTCCGAACGGGTTGTGGCGCAGCATGACGTCGAGTCCGCCGACCGGTTCTCCGTCCCGGGTGTCGACGGCCAGCCAGGCGGGGTCGCGGACGATGTCGAACCCCGGGTGGGCGGACCGCAGTTCCCTGCCGAGTCCGCTGCGCAGCAGCCGGTGGACCTCGACTCCGCGGTGGAGTTCCTTGCGCAGGTTCTCGCGGCGGGAGTTGGTGATCCGTACGCCGAGGGAGAGCTTGAGCATGGCGGCGGCGCCGGGCCTGTGCACCGTACGGATCGAGGAGGTGGGGTGCCAGCGGTCACCGGACGGCCCGAGGTCGTGGAGCAGTCCGGCGTCGAGGAGCGCGGTGACGGCGGGACGGTGCGTCAGTTCGCGGGCCTGCCAGGGGTGCAGGGGCAGCGGGACGGTGCGCTCGGGGACGGGCAGACCGGCAAGGAGCCGGGAGGTGAGCTGTTCGGCCCGTACGACACGGCCCTGTTCGGTCCACGCCGAGTCGGTGGCGAGTACGGACCGGTCGACGGCCATCCAGTGCAGGGCGAAGGATCCGCGCAACTCCGGTGAGTAGGAGCGTACTTCGGCCTCGGAGAGTCCTTGCCTGCTCTTGGGCGTGGGATGCAGCGGGTGCCCGAGCAGCAGCGACTGTTCGGCGGTGAGGAAGAGATCGGCGCCCTCGGCGGGTTCTGGCCTGCGGCGCCGGTCCGCGAGGAAGTCGGCTGTGCGGTCGACGGAGTCGGCGACCCTGCCGACCAGATCGGCACTCTGCGGCCGGCCCGACTCCCGGCCGAGAAGGGCTGCGACCGTGACGGCTTCGGCGGCGGGGGCGTCCGGAGTCACGCCCTCCAGAAGGGGCGCGCCGAAGCGGTGCCAGCCGGTCGGCGACCAGTAGAGGACGGGGACGAGCAGCGCGGCGCCGCTCATGTCGAGCGGGATCCGCAGGAGGTCACCGGCGGGCTGGGGCAGGTTGTTCTCCCTGACCCAGCAGCGCAGCAGGTTCTCCACCGCCGCCGCGTCGGCCGCCCGCCGCGGGTCGGGGTGGTCGAGGAGGTCGGCCGGCGGGGAGGCCGCCGCGTGGGTGTGCTCCTCCGCGGGGCTGCCCGCCTGCTGCCGCGGCACGGTCGGTGACTCGGCGGCGACAGCGGGCGCGGGAACGGAGACGGGCGCGGGCACAGAAGGAGGGACGGGCGTGGGGGTGGGGTTCACGGAAAGCTTCCTTGTGAGGGGGCCGGGGTGGAGGCCGACGCCGGGAGGTCCGGGGGTGGTCGGTACGACGACGATCAGCCGGCGCTCCGCCGGAGCAGGGACCGCCGAGGCGCGGAAGGCCGGGGTACGGAACGCCGGACCACGGAACGCTCGGCGGCGGCCAGGGCGTCGCAGAACCGGTCGAGGACCGCCACGGCTTGTTCGTCGGTGAGGGTGAGCGGCGGGAGCAGCCGGACGACGGCGGTGTGCTGTCCGGCGAGTTCGACGATGAGGCCGCGGCTGAGGCATTCGCGCCGGACGACCTCGGCGAGTGCGGGATCCGGGGGCGCGGCCGGGCCGTCGCCGCCGCTCTCCGGGTCCACCAGCTCGACACCGATCATGAGGCCGCGGCCCCGTACGTCTCCGACTCGGTGATGGCCGGCGGCGAGGCCCCGGAGCTGCCGGAGCATCTGCGCGCCGAGCAGCCCGGCGCGCGCCGCGAGGCCGTTCTCCCGTACGTACGCGAGGGTCGCCGTGCCTGCGGCCATCGCGAGCTGGTTGCCGCGGAACGAGCCCGGGCGGGCGGCGGGTTCGCCGCGTTCGAGATCCGCGCGGTACACGATCACGGCCAGCGGCAGGGACCCCCCGATCGCCTGCGAGAGCACCATGACGTCGGGGGTGATTCCGCTGTGTTCCACCGCCCAGAACGTGCCGGTGCGTCCGACCCCTGTCTGCCCCTCGTCGGCGATGAGGGGGATGGCACGGTCGGTGGTGATCTCGCGCATTCTGCGCAGCCAGGTGTCGGGGGCCGGGATGACCCCGCCCTCGCCCTGGACCGGTTCGAGGATCATGCCCGCCGGAGCGGGCACACCGTCCCTGAGGTCGTCGAGCAGGCTCTCGGTCCAGCGGGCGGCGAGTTCGGCGCCGCGTTCGCCGCCGGCGCCGAAGGGGCAACGGTAGTCGTACGGGAACGGCAGCCGGGTCACCTGTACGTCCTGGGCGCGGCCGGGTCCGCCGAGGGCCGAAGGCGTCATTCCGTGGTGTGCCCCGGTGAAGGCGAGAAGTCCGCCGCGGCCGGTGGCGGTACGGACGAGTCCGACGGCGGCCCCGACCGCGTCGGCGCCCGTGGGTCCGCAGAACCGCACCGAGGCGTTCTCGGCCAGCCGTGGCGGCAGCGTGGTCAACAACTCCGCCGTGAAGGCGTCCTGCACGGGGGTCGCGAGGCCGGGGGCGTGCAGTGGCGCGCCGGAGTCGAGAACGGATCTGATCGCTTCCAGGACCACCGGGTGGTTGTGCCCGAGAGCCAGTGTCCCGGCGCCGGAGAGGCAGTCCAAGTACCGCCGCCCGTCGGCCCCTTCGATCGTCAGACCCCGGGCCCGCACCGGCACGACGGGCAGCGAGCCCGCGTACGTGCGCGCCGACGGCTCACGTGACGTCTGGCGCCGCAGGGTGCCTTCGTGGGTGACGGTCGCCGCCACCGGTGCTGGTTCGGTCACGGCGGTAGGTCCTCCCGGTGTCACGGTCATGGTGCGCGTACGGCTCCGGACAGCCGGATGTACGGGGGCGGACGCTCGATGGGCGCCTCTCAGGTCTCAACGACGAGGTGCCCGGTGGATCACGGGCACGGGGAAGATCCCTTGGGCGCGGAACCGCGGCCCTGCCGTCGGGCGTCCGCTCCGGCACCGGCATAGTGGGGGCCGCATCCTGACTCCTCAGAGTGACCGGGGTGTGTCAGTTGTGCGTTTTTCGAGGGAACCGTTCCGACGCCACAGGGGGATTTCCACCATGCGACCCATTCGCCCGAAGCTCACCGCTCGCCGTCAGGGAAGCGCTCGGCGCGGAGTCTCGCCCGCTCTCGCGATGGCTTCCGTCGCCGTCGCTCTCGCGCTCACCGCCACGGCCTGCGGTTCCGGCGAGGACGACGCGAGTGACCACCCGAGCGTGTCGAGCGGCAGTTCGTCCGACGGCAAGATCGTCATTCCGGACGGCCTCAAGGAAAAGCTCAAGGACCACGGGTTCGATCTGGACAACTGGAAGAACGGCGAGTGGAAGAACTGGGACAGGGAGACGTGGCTGCGGGAGGCCAGGGACTTCGTCAATCCGATCATCGCCGGTCTCTGGGACTCCGAGCGGATGCGGGATGCCGACAAGGCGCCCGAGAAGCCCGTCGCCCCGGACCTCTCGAGTGACGAGGGGGTGACCGACCCGACGCCGGCGCCGGTCGAGGCCGCGGCGGTGAGCGCTCCGTACAGCGCCCACGCGGCCGAGGCGGGCAAGCTGTTCTTCGACAGCCCGGACGGCTCGATGGTCTGCTCGGCGACCGTCGTGAAGGACCCGGCGCATCCCGGCAAGTCCAACATGGTGTGGTCGGCGGGGCACTGCGTGCACGCGGGCAAGGAGGGCGGCTGGTACCGCAACCTTGCCTTCGTGCCCGCGTACAACGACAAGGGCCTGTCCTCGGCCGAGTTGGAGACGGCACCGAAGGAGGAGATCGCTCCGCACGGCGTCTGGTGGGCCGACTGGGCGCAGACGTCCCAGCAGTGGATCTCCCAGGGCGGCCCCAGCGGCGGCGACGGCGCACCGTACGACTTCTCGGTGATCCACGTCACCCCGGAGGGCGGCAGCACCGGCAAGTCGCTTGAGGAAACGGTCGGTTCGGCGCTTCCGGTGGAGTTCAACGAGCCTGCCACGACGGAGATCGCCGACGTCACGGCGACCGGCTACCCGGCGGCGGCGCCGTTCGACGGCCAGAAGCTCTTCCAGTGCGCGGACAAGCCGGGCCGGCTGTCCCTGAACGCCTCTGACCCGACGATGTACCGCGTCGGCTGCACCATGACCGGCGGTGCCTCCGGCGGCGGCTGGGTGGCCACCGGTCAGGACGGCAAGCCCGCCCTGGTGTCCAACACCTCCATCGGCCCGGTCAGCGCGGGATGGCTGGCGGGTCCGCGCCTCGGTGACGTGGCACAGGGCGTCTACGACGGGGTCAGCAAGAAGTTCGCGGACAAGTAGCGACGCATGACGGCGGCCCGTCCACTCTCCCGGGAGAGTGGACGGGCCGCCGTCATGCGTCGCTCAAGGCCGGTGCCGGTCGGACCAGGCCCGGTCAGGTCAGGGCGCGACCGGTACGTACGCGGCGAGCGCGGCCGCCAGTTCCTCGTGGACCCGTGCCTTGAGCAGCGTGCCCTCCGGGGTGTGCTCCTCGGACAGCACCTCGCCCTCGGCGTGCACCCGGGAGACCAGAGCGCCCTGCGTGTACGGGACGAGCACCTCGACCCCGACCTCGGGCCTGGGCAGCTCGGCGTCGATCAGCGCCAGCAGCTCCGCCATGCCCTGGCCGGTACGGGCCGAGACGGCGATCGCGTACCGCTCCGCCGTCAGCAATCGCTGCAGGACCAGCGGATCGGCGGCATCCGCCTTGTTGATCACGACGATCTCGCGGACGTCCACCGCGCCCACGTCGCGGATCACCTCGCGCACGGCGGCGAGCTGCTCCTCCGGCGCGGGGTGGGCGCCGTCCACCACGTGCAGGATCAGGTCGGAGTCGCCGACCTCCTCCATCGTGGAGCGGAACGCCTCGACGAGGTGGTGCGGCAGGTGCCGGACGAATCCGACGGTGTCGGCCAGCGTGTACAGCCGGCCGCTCGGCGTCTCCGCGCGGCGGACGGTCGGGTCCAGGGTGGCGAACAGCGCGTTCTCCACCAGGACGCCCGCACCGGTGAGCCGGTTGAGCAGGGACGACTTGCCCGCGTTCGTGTATCCGGCGATCGCGACCGACGGCACCTGATGGCGCCGGCGCTCCTGCCGCTTGATCTCGCGGCCGGTCTTCATGTCCGCGATCTCCCGGCGCATCTTCGCCATCTTCTCGCGGATCCTGCGCCGGTCCGTCTCGATCTTGGTCTCACCGGGACCGCGCGTGGCCATGCCGCCACCGCCGCCGCCACCCATCTGCCGGGAGAGCGACTGACCCCAGCCGCGGAGCCTCGGCAGCATGTACTGCATCTGCGCGAGCGCGACCTGCGCCTTGCCCTCACGGGACTTGGCGTGCTGGGCGAAGATGTCGAGGATCAGGGCGGTGCGGTCGACCACCTTGACCTTGACGACGTCTTCGAGATGGATCAGCTGACCGGGGCTCAGCTCACCGTCGCAGATGACGGTGTCGGCGCCGCTGTCGAGGACGATGTCCCGCAGCTCCTGCGCCTTGCCGGAGCCGATGTACGTGGCGGAGTCGGGCTTGTCGCGGCGCTGGACGACTCCGTCGAGCACCACGGCGCCCGCCGTCTCGGCGAGGGCCGCCAGCTCCGCGAGGGAGTTCTCCGCGTCCCGGACCGTGCCGGAGGTCCACACGCCGACGAGGACCACGCGCTCCAGGCGCAGCTGCCGGTACTCGACCTCGGTGACGTCTTCGAGTTCGGTGGAGAGGCCGGCGACGCGCCGCAGCGCGGCACGGTCGGAGCGGTCGTACTGGTCCCCGTCCCGCTCACCGTCGATCTCGTGGCTCCAGGCGACGTCCTCTTCCATCAGGGCATCGGCCCGAAGGCTGTCCGTGCGCGGGTCCGCCGTGCGGCTGTCCTCGAAGGTCTGCGCGTCCTGGGAAGTGGATGAAGAGGAGGTCATTGGATCCTTTACGTCGATCGGAAAGGCCGGTCCACCCGGCTCAGCAGTCACAACGGGTGACGGCCGGGATTGATTCCCGGCCATGCCGCCGGCCCCTTGACCGGCCCCTTGATGGTGGCACGGTTCGCTCCGGCCGTCACATGTGTTTCACGTGCTGTTTCCGGCGGGTGCCACGCTGTGCCAGTCCGGGTGTCCCGGCATCGGCGGGGTCTTCTTCCCGTACAGCCACGGTTCGAGGAAGGCGGACAGGTCACGCCCCGCGACCTCCGAGGCGAGCGCGGTGAAGTCGGCGGTGGTCGCCGTCCCGTCGCGGTGGTCCCGTACCCACGAGCGCTCCACGCGGGCGAAGTCCTGCTCGCCGATCTCCTGCCGGAGCGCGTAGAGGATGAGGGCGCTGCCGTCGTAGACGACGGGACGGAACAGGCTGATCGGGTGGCCCGCGGTGGGGGGCTCCGGGGCCGCCGGCGGGCCGCCCGCGGCCCGCCAGACGTCGGACTGCCGGTAGGCCTCGCGCATCCGCGTCTCCAGCGGCATCCGCGCGTGCTCCTGGGCGTACAGGGCCTCGTACCAGCTGGCATGCCCCTCGTTGAGCCACAGGTCCGACCAGGACCGCGGCGAGACGCTGTCGCCGAACCACTGGTGGGACAGCTCGTGGACCATCACCGAGTCGACGTACCACTCGGGGTACTCGGTACGGGTGAACAGGGAGCGTTCGAAGAGCGAGAGCGTCTGTGTCTCCAGCTCGAAGCCGGTGACGGCGCCGGCGATCAGCACGCCGTACGTCTCGAAGGGGTACGGGGTGCCGAGCTGCCGTTCCATCCAGCGGATCTGCTCCGGGGTCTTCGCGAGCCACGGCTCCAGCAGCTCACGGTCGGCGGCCGGCACGACGTCCCGTACGGGCAGTCCGTGCGGCCCCTCGCGGTGGATGACGGCCGAGTCGCCGATGGTGATCTGCGCGAGTTCGGTGGCCATGGAGTGTTCGGTGCGGTACGTCCAGGTGGTGGTCGCGTCGTGGCGAGTCTTCGCCACAGGGAGGCCGTTGGCGACTACGGCCAGCCGCTGCGGGGCAGTGACATGGAACGTGAAGTACGCCTTGTCGGAGGGGTGGTCGTTGCTGGGAAAGACACGATGGGCCGCGTCGGCCTGATTGGCCATCACCAGACCGTCGGTGGTGCGGATCCAGCCGCCCTTCTTCCCGCCGGTGTCGCTGGTGTGGCCGACGGTGATCCGCAGGGGCATGCCCGGGTCCACGGCCTTCGCGGGGGTGATGACCAGGTCCTCGCTCGCGCTCGCGAAGCGCGCGGGCGCTCCGTTGACCTCGACGGAACGCACGGTGCCGTGGCTGAAGTCGAGGTTGATCCGCTCCAGCCGTTCGGTCGCCAGCGCGTCGATCCTGGTGACGGCCTCCAGCGGTTCGGTGTTGTCGCCGCCGTAGGTGAAGCCGATGTCGTAGGCGCGTACGTCGTAGCCGGGGTTGCCCAGTTCCGGGAAGAGCGGGTCCCCGATACCGAGCGGTACGGGCGCGGGCAGAGTGGCGGCGACGAGGGAGGCGGAGGCGGCGGCCAGCAGGACGGCGCGCAGGCGCGGTGAGATGAGCGGCATGCACCACCGCTATCAGCGGCCGCCCGGAGCGCGGCGACGGCTCGCTCCACATCCACCCGAACGAGACGGCCGGGCACCTCAGCGGCCCCGGGTCGGGCAGTCCGGTCCGGCAAGCGGCCGGTGTCTCAGCTGGCCGCCGGGTGCTGGGCGCGGCTCACGTCGTACACCCCCGGCACGTCCCGCATGGCGCGCATCAGCCCGGGCAGTCCTGCCGCGTCGGGCAGCTGGAGCGTGTACGTGTGCCGTACGCGCTGCTCGTTGGGCGGCTCCACGGTCGCGGAGACGATCGCGGCGCCTTCCGTGGCGATGGCTTCCGTGAGGTCGGCGAGCAGCCTCGGGCGCCCGAAGGACTCCGCGTACAGGGTGACGCGGCAGTCCGCCGCGTCCGTCCAGCTCACCGCGACCGGCGCCCGGCCGAGAGCGCGCATCCTGGCCACCGCGGAACACTCCTCGCGGTGGACGGTGACGGCCCCGCCGCTGACCGGGAAGCCCGTGACCGCGTCCGGCGGTACGGGCGTGCAGCAGCCCGCGAGCCGTACGGCCGCGTCCGGCAGGTCCACCACGACGTTGGCCGCGCCGCGCTGGCCGGCGCTCACGGCGGAGGGCGCGCGGGGCGCGGCCGCGGGCGCCCTCACCGCTTCCGGGTGCGCCGCGAGCCAGCCCGTGATCGCGATCCGCGCGGCGGGAGTGTGCGCGTGGTCGAGCCACTCCGGCGAGGGTCCCGACGTGGTGTCCTGGGCCAGCAGCAGCTGGACGGTGTCGCCGTCGCCGAGGACCGTACTCAGCGGTGCCAGACGGCCGTTGACGCGCGCGCCGAGGCAGCCGTGCGCCGCGTCTCCGTGCTGGGCGTACGCGGCGTCCACGCAGGTCGCCCCCGCGGGCAGTCCGAGCATCCCGCCCTCCGCGCGGAAGACGGCGATCTCCCGCTCCTGCGCCAGATCGGCACGCAGCGTCGTCCAGAAGGTCTCGGAATCGGTGGTCGCCTGCTGCCATTCCAGGAGGCGGGAGAGCCACCCCGGCCTGGTGGGGTCGGCGCGCTCGCCCTCCTGCGGTTCCGTCACGTCGACGGCGGCGTAGGGATTGCCGAGAGCGACGACGCCGGCCTCGGCGACCTGGTGCATCTGGTGCGTACGGATGAGGACTTCGGCGACCGCGCCGTCCGGTCCCGCGACCGCGGTGTGCAGCGACTGGTACAGGTTGAACTTGGGCGCGGCGATGAAGTCCTTGAACTCGGAGATCACCGGCGTGAAGCAGGTGTGCAGCTCGCCGAGGACCGCGTAACAGTCCGCGTCCTCACCGACCAGCACGAGCAGTCTGCCGAAGTCCGTGCCGCGCAGTTCGCCGCGTTTCAGCCTGGAGCGGTGCACGGATACGAAGTGCCGTGGCCTGACGAGGACTTCGGCGCTGACGCCCGCGTCGCGCAGGACCTTCCTGACGTCCTCGGAGATGGCCGCGAGCGCGTCCCCCGCCGTGGCGTTCTCCTCGATCAGCGCGCGGGTCTCCTCGTACTCCTCCGGGCGCAGGATCGCAAAGACCAGGTCCTCCAGCTCCGCCTTGAGCGCCTGGACGCCCAGGCGCTCGGCGAGCGGGATGAGGACGTCGCGGGTGACCCTGGCGATGCGGGCCTGCTTCTCGGGCCGCATCACACCGAGCGTGCGCATGTTGTGCAGCCGGTCCGCGAGCTTGATCGACATCACGCGGACGTCGTTGCCGGTGGCGACGAGCATCTTGCGGAAGGTCTCGGGCTCCGCCGCGGCGCCGTAGTCGACCTTCTCCAGCTTCGTCACGCCGTCGACCAGATAGCAGACCTCGTCACCGAACTCGGCGCGCACCTGATCGAGCGTCACGTCCGTGTCCTCGACGGTGTCGTGGAGGAGCGATGCCGTCAACGTCGTGGTCTCCGCGCCCAGTTCGGCGAGGATCAGGGTGACGGCCAGCGGATGGGTGATGTAGGGGTCGCCGCTCTTGCGGTACTGGCCGCGGTGCGAGGCCTCGGCGAGGACGTACGCCTTGCGCAGCACGGCGAGGTCGGATTCCGGGTAGTGCGCGCGGTGGGCGTCCGCGACGTGTCCCATGGCGTCGGGCAGCCGGTCCCTGGTGGCGGGCCCGAGCAGCGCGGCTCTCCCGATCCTGCGGAGGTCGATCCTGGGAAGACCGCGCTTGCGGCTGTGGGCACCGGGGCTGGTGGCCTCTGCGCTCATGGGGCACCTCCAACAGCTTCGACCGGCGGTGGAGGAGCAGGAGCGCCCTCCGGGCCGGTACTTGATGCTATCGAGCCCATCACGCGGACCGGACCAGCTCCCGCCGAGCGTGAAACGGATCACCCATTCGAGCGAGGTTCTATCCGAAGGCCGTTTCGAGCCAGAGCGGGTCGAATCGCCCGTCGGCCACGATGACGGCCGGCCCCGTCATCTCGACCTCTCCGTCCGGGCGTTCCGTGATCAGCAGCCGTCCGCCGGGCAGGTCCACGGTGTATGTGACGGGCGTTCCGGTCACCGCCGGGTCGACGCCGTCCCTGCGGGCCGCGACCACGGCGACGGCGCAGGCGCCGGTGCCGCACGACAGGGTCTCGCCCGAGCCGCGTTCGTGGACGCGCATGGCGACATGGCGCGGGCCCCGGCCGACGACGAACTCGATGTTCACCCCGTCCGGATAGACGGACGCGGGGGCGTAGGCCGGCGCGGAGTACAGGTTTCCGGCGTGCGCCAGGTCCTCGACGAAGGCGACCGCGTGCGGATTGCCCATGTCGACGTGGACGGCGGGCCAGTCGCGGTCGCCGACCGTGACCGTCACGGCGCCCCTGTGAAACGCGGCGGGTCCCATGTGGACGGTGATGTCGCCGTCTTCGGCGCCGTCCGCGCGCTCTGCTCCCGTGCCCTTGGCGATGTGCACCCGCTTCACCCCGGCGCGGGTGGCGACTGCGAGATCGCCCGCCTGCACATGACCCGCGCGCCGCAGGTAGCGGGCGAAGACCCGCACACCGTTGCCGCACATCTCGGCGATGGATCCGTCGGCGTTTCGGTAGTCCATGAACCACTCGGCCTCGCCGGCCATGGCGCGCGCCTCGGGATGCGCGGCGGACCGCACGACATGCAGCACCCCGTCGGCGCCGATGCCCGCTCTGCGATCGCAGAGCGCGGCCACCACCCGGGGGGACAGCCCGACGGTGTTCTCCGGGTCGGGGACGATCACGAAGTCGTTCTGCGTGCCGTGGCCCTTGAGGAAGGGGATCGGCGCGGTCTGCGAGGTACTCACAGGTCCATCGTACGAGTTCAGCGCAGTCGGGCGACTCGCCAGACCGCGAGCGCGACCAGTGCGGCGGCCATGGTCACGTACAGCGCGACGACCCGCCAGTCGGGGCGCTCGCCGGAGGCACGGGACGGCAGTCCCGGCCAGGTGTGGCCGACGCGGCGGGCGGCCATCATGGCCCCGCCGGCGGCGCAGCAGCTGATCAGCAGGCCCAGCATCGCTACGACCGCTCCGACGTCACCGGTGCCGAAGGCGAGGGGGAACGCGAACATCAGCGAGCCGACCGCCGCGAGCATCACGATCGGGGCGAGCTGCCAGATGCGCAGCCTGCGCTGCGGGCGCAGTTCGACCTCGACCTCGGGGGTGACGGCTTCTTCTTCGTCGGGCCCGTCGGGGCTCAGTCCAGGACTCAACCGTGGGGGGGCTTCCTGTGTGACCTGGGTAATGGGTTCACCTTCGCGAGGGCCGGCTTCCATCGCCACGCGCCCTCCCAACTCGGACTCCACTGGTCGATCGATGCTCGATGATGGCACGCTCCCGGGTCCCGGAATGACGGGCTGAGCGTCCCGATGCCATCACGTGATCAGGCTGTGACCGCCCGTTCGACCAACGCCAGTGCCCGCTGCGGGAGTTCCTCGCGGTGCTCCGCCCCTCCGTCGAGCCAGTGCACCCGCGCGTCCCGGCGGAACCAGGAGTCCTGACGCCTCGCGAAGCGTTTGGTCGCCCGTACGGTCTCGGCGCGCGCCTCCTCGTCGGTGCACTCCCCGGCGAGCGAGGCCAGCACCTGCTGGTAGCCGAGCGCGCGCGAGGCGGTACGGCCTTCCCGCAGGCCCTGGGTCTCCAGCGCGCGCACCTCGTCCACCAGTCCCGCGCTCCACATCCGTTCGACCCGCAGCGCGATGCGCGCGTCCAGTTCGGGGCGTTCGACGTCGACGCCGATCTGGATCGTGTCGTACACGGCCTCGTGGCCCGGCAGGTTGGCGGTGAAGGGCTTGCCGGTGATCTCGATCACCTCGAGCGCCCGGACGATGCGCCGGCCGTTGCTGGGCAGGATCGCGCGGCCGGCCTGGGGGTCCGCGGCGGACAGCCTGGCGTGCAGGGCGCCGGAGCCGCGCAGGGCCAGTTCGCCTTCGAGCCTGGCGCGTACCTCGGGGTCCGTTCCCGGAAAGTCGAGGGCGTCGATGGCGCCTCGTACGTACAGCCCGGAGCCGCCCACGAGGACCGGCGTACGGCCCTCGGCGAGCAGCCGGTCCATCTCCGCCCTGGCCCGCTTCTGGTACTCGGCGACGCTCGCGGCCTCGGTGACGTCCCAGATGTCGAGGAGGTGGTGCGGGACGCCGGCGCGCTCGGCGGGTGTCAGCTTGGCGGTGCCGATGTCCATTCCCCGGTAGAGCTGCATGGAGTCGGCGTTGACTACCTCACCGTCAAGTTGCCGGGCGAGATGGACGCCCAGATCGGACTTGCCGGCCGCGGTGGGACCGACAACGGCGATGACCCGCGGTGCGGGAGCTGCACTTGTCACGGTCCCAGTCTCGCAAACAAGGGACCGCTCCCCGAACGGGTTACCCGGGTGGCGGCGGACAACGAGGCTGTCGGGGGCGCTCGCCCGTAGGCTGTAGTTCCCACCGAGGGAAGGTGCCCCATGGGATTCAAGGATTCATTCAAGGCCAGGATCGCTCCGGCCAAGGACAAGGTCTCCGATCTCGCTCAGCAGCACGGGGACAGGATCGGCCACGGCCTGGACAAGGCCGCGAAGACGGTCGACGAGAAGACCAAGGGCAAGTACAGCGACAAGATCGAGTCCGGGACGGGCAAGGCGAAGGGCGCCATCGACCGGATGGCCCAGAAGGACGACGGCACTCCCCCGCCGCCGCCACCGTCCGCCCCCTGACATCCCCGCTCAGCGACATCCCCGCTCAGCGACATTCCGGCTCACCCTTACGGCCGCGGGACGCCTCGACCGGCGCTTCGCGGCCGCTGCCGTGGGTGCGGTCCCCGGGGCTTCCGGTGCGTCAGGACCAGGCCGCGACGAGGTAGCCGACGCCATAGGGGGCGTCCTCGTACAGCAGCGCGCCGCCCAGGTCCGCTCCCCTTGCCGCGCCCGCCAGTACCTGCCAGGGCGCCCGGCCGGCCACCTTCAGTTCGGCCGCCAGGCCGACGTCCAGCGACTCCAGCGACTCAAGGTCGGCGGTCTCCAGGGCCCTTGCCGCGCGTGCGTCGAAACCGGCCGCCCGCTCGTCGAGATACCCGGGCGCTTTCAGCGAGCGGCAGGCACTGGCGTCGCCCATCACCAGCAGCGCCACTCTCCCCGGCCGCCCGACCAGTTCCTGTCCCGCCCGCACGCACTGGTCGGCGGGTATTTCCCCCGCCACGCCCAGACCGGTGACGGGGGCGGCGGACCAGCGGACGTGTTCCAGCAGCCAGGCCCCGACCGCCAGCGAGGTCGGCAGCGGGCGCTCGCAGCGCCCGCCGGATACGCCGAGCACGGTCTCGACGTCCACGCCGAAGCCCCGGAAGGACCCGACGGCGCCCTGCGGATACGGCCCCGGGCCGTCCCGCCCGGCGGGCCCGACGACGACGAGCCGGTCGGGCCTGGCGGCGGCGAGCACCCCGAGGGCGTCGGCGCACGCGGCCCGTACGGCATCGAGTTCGGGGGCTGCCCCCGACGCCACGGCGGGCACGAGCAGCGGCGGACAGGGGCAGACGGCAGCGGCGACCAGCATGCCCGCACCCTAACGCGCGCGAAAAGCGCCAAGGCCCGGGCCGGACCTACGCCCGGGCCCGGGCCGGACCTACGCCTCGACTCCGCAGCCGCCCGCCACCGCGGGCAGCGGGGCGGGGACGCCGACCGTGGGCAGCCCCAGCAGCACCCCGGCGGGGCGCTCGCCGGCGGCCGCGTTGCGCTTGTCCCAGGCGTCTCCCGAGCGGGTACGGCGCACCCGGAGGGCCGGCCCCTCGGCGAGCAGGTGGTGCGGCGCCGCGTACGTGATGTCGACGGTCACCACATCCCCGGGGCGCACCGGCTCGTCCGGCTTGGTGAAGTGGACGAGACGGCTGTCGGGCGCGCGGCCGGACAGCCGGTGGGTGGCCCCGTCCTTGCGGCCCTCACCCTCGGCGACCATGACGTCGAGCGTGCGGCCGACCTGCGTCTTGTTCTCCTCCCAGGAGATCTCCTCCTGGAGGGCGGAGAGCCGCATGTAGCGCTCCTGGACGACTTCCTTCGGGATCTGTCCGTCCATCTCGGCGGCCGGCGTCCCCGGTCGCTTCGAGTACTGGAAGGTGAACGCCTGCGCGAAGCGCGCCTGCCGCACCACGTGCATCGTCTGCTCGAAGTCCTCCTCGGTCTCGCCGGGGAAGCCCACGATGATGTCGGTGGAGATGGCCGCGTGCGGGATGGCGGCGCGCACCTTGTCGATGATGCCGAGGTAGCGGTCCTGGCGGTACGAGCGGCGCATCGCCTTCAGGATCGTGTCCGAGCCCGACTGCAGCGGCATGTGCAACTGCGGCATCACGTTCGGCGTCTCGGCCATCGCGGCGATCACGTCGTCCGTGAAGTCGCGGGGGTGCGGCGAGGTGAACCGGACGCGCTCCAGGCCCTCGATCGAGCCGCAGGCCCGCAGCAGCTTGGAGAACGCCTCGCGGTCGCCGATGTCGGAACCGTACGCGTTGACGTTCTGGCCCAGCAGCGTGACTTCCGAGACTCCCTCGGCGACCAGCGCCTCGACCTCGGCCAGGATGTCGCCGGGGCGGCGGTCCTTCTCCTTGCCGCGCAGCGCGGGGACGATGCAGAAGGTGCAGGTGTTGTTGCAGCCGACGGAGACGGAGACCCACGCGGCGTAGGCGGACTCCCGGCGGGTCGGCAGCGTCGAGGGGAAGGCTTCCAGCGACTCGGCGATCTCGATCTGCGCCTCTTCCTGGACGCGCGCACGCTCCAGGAGGACGGGCAGCTTGCCGATGTTGTGCGTCCCGAAGACCACGTCGACCCAGGGAGCGCGCCGCACGATCGTGTCGCGGTCCTTCTGGGCCAGGCAGCCGCCGACGGCGATCTGCATGCCGGGACGCCTGGTCTTCATCGGGGCGAGTCTGCCGAGGTTGCCGTACAGCTTGTTGTCGGCGTTCTCCCGCACCGCGCAGGTGTTGAAGACGACGACATCGGCATCGCCGTCGGAGCCGTCGGGGGCACGGACGTATCCCGCGCCCTCCAGCAGGCCCGACAGCCGCTCGGAGTCGTGGACATTCATCTGACACCCGTAGGTGCGCACTTCGTAGGTCTTCGCGCTCATCTCGCCACCAGGGTACGGGGTCGCCCCGGGCAACCGTCCGGGGCTTCGTCAGATGGGCCCTTGCCATCATGGGCCCTGGCCATCACGAGGAGCGAACTGGCAGGATCACGCCATGCTCGCCGCCTTGTCCGTACCGTCCTGGCTCAGCCGCCGCCGCACTCTGCGGGCAGCCGCCGCGTTTCTGGTGGTGCTGGGGCTGCTGCTGTGGTGGCTGCTGCCCTTCGGGACATCGTCCCCGCACGGCTCCGTCACGTTCAGTACGGGGGTGACCAGCGGGGTCTACCAGCGGTACGGAACGCTGCTCAAGAACGAACTGGCGCGCGATCTGCCGGATGTGTCAGTGGCGCTCCAGACCAGTGAGGGCTCGCAGCAGAACATCTCGCGGGTGGCGATCGGTGAGGCCGACGTCACGATCGCGACCGCCGACGCGGTCGCGGAGTACCAGAAGAACGGCGGCACAGGCGCGGACCGGCTGCGCGGCTGCGCGCGGCTGTACGACGACTACGTACAGCTGATCGTGCCGAAGGACTCGGAGATCCACTCCATCCGGGATCTGCGCGGCAAACGGGTGGGCGTGGGCCAGCAGGGGTCCGGCGTACGGCTGATAGCCGACCGGCTGCTGAAGGCCGTCGGGCTCGACTCGTCGCGGTCCGTCAGCGCGGCGCCCGTGGGGATAGACACCGCGCCCGGTCTCATCGAGCACGGGCAGCTCGACGCCTTCTTCTGGTCGGGCGGTCTGCCCACCCTCGCCGTGGAACAGCTGTCGGAGCGCTTCGACATACGGCTGGTGCCACTGGAAGCGTCGCTGGTCACCGAGTTGCACGCGACGGGCGACAGGGCCTCGACCTTCTACCGCTCGGCGGAGCTGCCGGCCGACGCCTATCCCAGGGCGCAGAACGGCGCGGCCATAGCGACCGTGGCCGTGTCGAATCTCCTGGTCACGACCGACCGGATGGATCCGTCCATGACCGAGGCCCTGACCCGCGCGGTGATCGACAGCCGGGACCGCATCGGCCACGAGGTGCACCCCGCGCAGCTGGTGGATCTGCGGACCGCCATCTATACGGACCCGCTGCCGCTCCACGAGGGCGCCAAGCGCTACTACCGGTCGGTCAAGCCATAGGCCCGGGCCCGCTGTCCGGGAGAGCGGGCGTTCAGGCCTGCGGGGACATCCTCGGAACAGTGAGCGTGACACGCAGACCTCGGGGCTCGCCGTGCGCGTACGCGATCGAGCCGCCGCCCGCGGTGAGCAGCACCCGCGAGATCGACAGGCCGAGCCCCGAGCCCTTGACGTTCTGGTGCCGGTTGCTGCGCCAGAACCGGTCGCCGATCCGGGCCAGCTCGTCGTCCGCGAGCCCGGGTCCACCGTCGTTGACGACGATGGTGCAGGTCTCGCCGCCCCGCCCGACCGTGACCACGACCTCTTCACCCGCCGGAGTGAATTTGAGAGCGTTGTCCACGACGGCGTCCAGAGCGCTGGAGAGCGCGACGGGATCCGCCCAGGCCGTGACATGCGCTCCGTGCTCGGTCAGCCGTACGCCCTTCTCGTCCGCGACGGCCCGCCACGCGGCGACGCGTTCCGCGGTCAGCTCGCCGATGTCGGTGAGCCGCAGATCGGCCGCGGCGTGCTCGGCCAGCGCCAGGTCCAGCAGATCGTCAAGGACCTGGCCGAGGCGTTTGCCCTCGGTGCGTACGGACGCGATCTCCTCGTTCCCCTCCGGAAGTTCGAGGGCCAGCAGCTCAATGCGCAGCAGCAGCGCGGCGAGCGGATTGCGCAACTGGTGGGAGGCGTCGGCGACGAAGGCGCGCTGCTGTTCGAGCACATCCTCGACGTTGTCGGCCATCTCGTTGAACGAGCGTGCCAGGCGCCGCAGTTCGGGCGGGCCGCCGGCCGCGGCGACCCGGGACTTCATCCGGCCCGTGGCGATGCCGTGGGTGGCCGCGTCGAGCACCCGTACCGGCAGCAGGACCCACCCCGTCAGCCGGAATGCCGCTCCCACGGCGACCAGCATCGCCACCACCTCGCCGGCGATGATGATCAGCCAGCCCCGCAGGATGCGTGCACGCATCTGTTCCGTGGGCGAGTCGGTCACCACGACCGCGATGACGTCACCGTCCCGTACGACCGGTGAGGCCACGATGAGCCGGCCCCGCTGAAGCGGCCAGACCTGAGGCGGATCGTCACTGCGGCGTCCGAGCAGAGCCTCGCCGAACGCCTTGCGGCCCTCGCCGTCGACGGGCACGCTCCATGTCTTCGGGGCGCGCGCCATGGCCTCGTTGTCGCGGTAGAAGACACCCGCCCTGATCCCGTACACATCGTGGTACCGGGTGAGTTCGCTCTCCAGCATCTCGCGCCGCTCGTCCGTGCCCGAGCGGCCTTCGGCCACGAACTGGGCGAGCGCGGCGACGCGCGCGGTGTCGTCGATGCGGTCGACGACAACCTGCTGCTGTTGCGCGTTGGCGAGACTCACCGCGAGCGGGAAGCCGAGAGCGAGGAGGATGGCCGCCATGAGGATGATGAGCAGCGGCAGAAGTCGGGTGCGCACCGGCCGCTACGGACCCTGGTTCACGGTCGGCGCGACAAGGCAGTAGCCGACGCCCCGTACCGTCTCTATCAGCGTCGGCATACCGAGCTTGTGGCGCAGGGACGCGACATGCACTTCGAGGGTGCGGCCCGTCCCCTCCCAGCTGGTGCGCCAGACCTCACTGATGATCTGCTCCCTGCGGAAGACGACTCCGGGGCGCTGTGCGAGCAGGGCGAGCAGGTCGAACTCCTTGCGGGTCAGCTGTATGGCCGCGCCGTCGACGGTCACCCGGCGGGTGGGCACCTCGATGTGGACGCGGCCGAGGGACGGAAGTGCCTCGGCGGGTTTCTCCGGCTCCTCCGTGTTCGGCGTGCGCCGGCTGACGGCATGGATGCGGGCGAGCAGTTCGCCGGTGTCGTACGGCTTGGTGACGTAGTCGTCGGCGCCGAGATTCAGCCCGTGGATACGGGAGCGGACGTCGGCACGCGCGGTCACCATGATCACCGGCGTCGAGGTGATCTTCCGTATCTTCCCGCAGACTTGATAGCCGTCCTGGTCGGGTAGTCCGAGGTCCAGAAGGACCACGCCGAAGGGCGGCTTGCCCTGATTGGCGGCGGGCAGCAGCGCGCGGAGCGCTTCCGCGCCGTTGCGGGCGTGCACCACCGCGAAACCGTGTTTGGCAAGCACGGCGGAAAGCGCGGCGGCGACGTGGTCGTCGTCCTCGACCAGCAGCAGTCTCATACCCCCCCTTGTGGTCGTGGTCACACTGCGTACAGGCATCCATTCCTATGCCGGTCCGTCAGTCAAGGGCCTTCTCGTTACCCTCATGTTTCCGTTATCCGCCTGGTACCCCGTGTGTCCTCACATGTGCACCGAGTTGTCGGCCCGCAGCCGTTTCGTAATACTCAATTTCCGCTCAGATGTAATGACGTTGATCGCAGTGCGTGACTAAGGTCCTTCCAACCGAGGAGGACGGAGCATTAAGCCGATGAGCGGAGTGTCAGTGACCAAGAGTGCCGGGGACGCCGGACAGGCGACGGACGACCTGGTCGTACTGAGCAACGTCAACAAGCACTTCGGCGCGCTGCATGTGCTCCAGGACATCGATCTGACGATCGCCCGCGGCGAAGTCGTGGTCGTCATCGGACCGTCGGGGTCCGGGAAGTCCACACTGTGCCGCACCATCAACCGCCTGGAAACGATCGATTCGGGCTCGATCTCGATCGACGGAAAGGCGCTGCCGCAGGAGGGCAGGGAGCTCGCGCGGCTGCGTGCCGACGTAGGCATGGTCTTCCAGTCGTTCAACCTCTTCGCGCACAAGACCGTGCTGGAGAACGTCATGCTGGGCCAGATCAAGGTCCGCAAGCTGGACAAGAAGGAAGCCGAGGACAAGGCCCGCGCCCTTCTGGACCGTGTGGGTGTGGGTACGCAGGCCGACAAGTACCCGGCCCAGCTCTCGGGCGGTCAGCAGCAACGCGTCGCGATCGCGCGGGCGTTGGCGATGGGGCCCAAGGTCATGCTCTTCGACGAGCCGACCTCGGCGCTCGACCCCGAGATGATCAACGAGGTCCTCGAGGTCATGCAGCAGCTGGCCCGCGAGGGGATGACCATGGTCGTCGTCACCCACGAGATGGGCTTCGCGCGCTCCGCGGCCAATCGTGTCGTCTTCATGGCGGACGGCAAGATCGTCGAAGAGGCCACCCCCGAGGAATTCTTCAGCAATCCGCGCAGTGACCGTGCCAAGGACTTCCTCTCCAAGATCCTGCACCACTGACGTCCCGGCATCACTCACGGACCGTGATCGCCGCTCTGCCGGAACCTTTTCGCCCACGTCTCATCCGAGGGAAGTCCACACATGAAGCTTCACCAGGCAAGCACCGCAGCCGCTGCGCTCCTCGTCCTCTCGCTGACCGCCACCGCATGTGGCAAGAGCGACAGCGGAGACGGAGGTGACAAGGGCGGCAAGATCAACATCGGTGTCAAGTTCGACCAGCCCGGTCTCGGCCTGAAGACGCCGGACGGCTCCTTCGCCGGCTTCGACATCGACGTCGCCACGTACGTCGCCAAGGAACTGGGCTACGACGCCAAGGACATCAACTGGAAAGAGGCTCCCAGCGCCGAGCGCGAGAACCTCATTTCCAACGGTGACGTGAAGTTCGTCGTCGCCAGCTACTCGATCACGGACGAGCGCAAGCAGAAGGTCGACTTCGCCGGCCCGTACTTCCTCGCGCACCAGGACCTGCTGGTCCGCGCGGGCGACAAGAGCATCACCAAGCCCGAGGACCTGAACTCCAAGAAGCTCTGCTCGGTGACGGGTTCCACCTCGGCGCAGAACATGAAGACCGAACTCGCCCCGAAGGCAGACCTCCTGCAGTACGGCGGCTACTCCGAGTGCCTGACCGGCCTGGAGAACAAGGCTGTTGACGCCCTGACCACGGACGACTCCATCCTCGCCGGTTACGCCGCGCAGAAGGAGCACCAGGGCAAGTTCCAGCTCACCGGCCTCAAGCTGAGCGACGAGAACTACGGCATCGGCCTCAAGAAGGGCGACGCCGACCTCCAGAAGAAGATCAACGACGCGCTCACGAAGATGGAGTCGGACGGCTCCTGGGAGAAGGCCGTGACGGCCAACTTCGGTTCGGCCAACTACAAGAACGAGCCTGCCCCGAAGATCGGCTGACGCCCGCGCGACCGCCGACACAGCAGTAACGCGCCGCCGGTCCGTCCGGCGGCGCTTTCCTACCAGCCATTTTGGGGAGAGCGCGGGGCATCGTGTTCGACTTTCTTGATACCGGGCAGTACGACGTGCTCGGCGCCTTCTGGGTGACGGTGCAACTCACCCTCTACTCCGCGGTCGGTTCCCTCGTCTGGGGAACGCTGCTGGCCGGGATGCGGGTCAGCCCTGTTCCGCTGATGCGCGCCTTCGGCACCGCTTACGTCAACCTGGTCCGGAACACCCCACTGACCGTGATCATCCTCGGCTGCTCCGTGGGGCTCAACCAGACGCTGCAAATCGCGCTCGGTGGACAGGACTTCAAGGAGATCGGCTTCCGGCTCGCCGTTCTCGGCCTGGTCGCCTACACGGGCACCTTCGTCTGTGAGGCGCTGCGCTCCGGCATCAACACCGTGCCGGTGGGCCAGGCGGAGGCCGCCCGCGCGCTGGGCCTGAGCTTCTTCCAGGTGCTGACGCTGATCGTGCTTCCGCAGGCGTTCCGTACCGTTGTCGCTCCGCTGGCGAACGTACTGATCGCACTGACCAAGAACACCACGGTGGCCGCGGCGATCAGCGTCGCGGAAGCCGCGGCGCTGATGAAGGAAATGATGGAGAACGAGAGTGACGCGATCTTCGCGGTCGCCGCGGTGTTCGCCTTCGGATTCATCGTCCTGACCCTCCCGGTCGGTCTGATCCTCGGTTGGGTCGGCAAGCGTGTGGCGGTGAAGCGATGAGTGCGACAAGCGTTCTGTACGACGCCCCCGGCAGCCGCGCCAAGCGCCGCAACGTCCTCTACACCGTCCTGTTCGTGGTGCTGTGCGCACTCGCCGCCTGGTGGGTGCTCGCGGCGATGGCCGACAAGGGCCAGCTGGCGTCCGAGAAGTGGAGCCCGTTCGCGACGGACTCCCAGGCATGGACGACCTACCTGCTGCCCGGTCTCGGGAAAACCCTGACTGCGGCGGGCCTGTCCATCGTGATCGCCCTGCCGTTCGCGGCGCTCCTGGGCATCGGACGGCTCTCCGACCACGCGTGGGTACGGGGACCGGTCGGTGTCGTGGTGGAGTTCTTCCGCTCCATCCCCGTCCTGCTGATGATGCTCTTCGCGAACCAGGCGTACGCGGAGTACAGCACCATCTCGTCCGACATCCGGCCGATGTACGCGGTCGTGACCGGCCTGGTGCTCTACAACGCCTCGGTCATGGCGGAGATCGTCCGGGCGGGCATACTGTCGCTGCCGTTCGGGCAGACCGACGCCGCCAAGGCGATCGGGATGCGCAAGGGCCAGACCATGACGTCCGTCCTGCTGCCGCAGGGTGTGACGGCCATGCTGCCGGCCCTGGTCAGCCAGCTCGTCGTGATCGTGAAGGACACCGCGCTCGGTGGCGCCCTGCTTGGGCTGCCGGAACTCCTCTCGCAGAGCCGCACGATCACCGCGAACTACGGCGCGAACACCATCGCCACGTTCACGGTCATCGCGGTGATCTACATCGCGCTGAACTCCTCGATCACCGCGCTCGCCGGCCGGCTGGAACAGCGGCTGCGCCGGGCCAAGAGGAGCACGGGGGCGGTTCTCGGAGCCGGCGACGCACAGGAACTCAACACTCCAGGCCACGGCTCGGGCGCCGGCTGACCCGTCCGCGCCTCACACGGTGGGCCGCCTGATCCCTGCGGGGCCAGGCGGCCTACGTGCGCCCCCATGGTCACTTGACGGGGGCATCCCCAGTGGGTTGCATACGTTCTGTGATCACGCACCGGGCGCCAAGCACCACTGACCGCATGACCGTACGGGCCGGAGGGGTCGCTCCGTGGACCCGGTGATCGTCGTCGGCGCGGGCCCCGTCGGCCTCGCGCTCTCCCTCGCGCTCGCCGCGCAGGGTGTGCCCAGCGTCGTCCTTGACGAAGGATCAGGCACGGACGACCCCCGGCCCGCTCGTACGGTCGTTCTACGGCCGGACACGGCCGCTCTGGTGTCCCGGCTCGGCTGCACGACTCTCCGCGACGAGGGCACGCACTGGACCGGCTGGCGTTCCCTGCGCCGCAAGCAGCTGACGCGCCGGCTCCCCCTCGCCGACGCCGCCGTCGCCGACGTCGCGGAAGGCCGTGTGAACGATGTCGGCGACGGCGCGGGCGACGACGGCGAGGTCCGCTGCCCGTCCCCCCTGCACATCCCGCAGCACGCTCTGTCGCGCGGGCTGCGCGAGGCCGTAGCGGAACAGGAACTCATCCAGGTGATCACCGGAAGCCGCCTCGACTCGCTGGAGCAGGACGCCCACGGGATCACCGCGCACACCCGGGGCCCGGGAGCGACGTGGTGGCGCGGCAGTCATCTGGTGGGCTGCGACGGCGCCAGGTCCACGGTCCGCAAGCTGCTCGACATCCGCTTCCCCGGACGCACGGCGGTGGAACGGCACGCGGTCGCCGCGCTCCGCGCCGAGCTGCCCTGGCCGGGCGAAGCCGTTCTGCACCGGCAGCCCTCCTGGCGCAGCGGAGGCGAGGAGATCTCGGCCAGGCCGCTCCCCGGCGGCGTCTGGCGGCTGGACTGGCTGCTCCCCTCGCGCGGCGAGTTGGTCACACCCGACGCGCTGGTCGTCCGGCTGAGGGACACCCTGGCCGGCTGGTGCGGTGAGACCCCGCCGTACGAACTGCTCGACACCGGTGTCTACACACTGCACCACCGCCTCGCGCGCCGGTGGCGGGTGGGCCGGGCGTTCCTCGCCGGGGACGCCGCCCACCTGCTGGGGGCCGTCGGCACCCAGGGTCTCGACGAAGGGCTGCGGGACGCCGACAACCTGGCCTGGAAGCTGGCCCACGCCTGGCACCACGGCGCCTCGGACACCCTGCTGGACAGCTACCAGACGGAGCGGCGCACCGCCGTCGCCGCCCGGCTGCGCGCGGCCGACCAGTCGCTGCCGATACTGCGGGGCGGCGGCGGGCTGCGTACGTACCTGCCCGGCGCCTCTCGCGGGTACGACACCCTGCTGGCGGACGGGCACCTGGGGAACGGGCCGCTGGGCGCGCCGCCCTCGTACCCGCACTCCCCTCTCGCGCCTCCGCACGCCGAGACGCACACGGCGGTCGCCACGCTCACCGGCGCGCCCCTCGCCGACGTGCTGGTCACCGCCCCCGACGGGGAGTCCGTACGGCTCCGCGACCGGCTCGGGCAGGATCGGCTGCTGGTGGTTCTCGTGGCGCCGGGAACCGGGGTGTGGGACCGCAGGCACTGGCTGACCGCGGGCGTGATGCCGCGGCTGGCGGCGGCGGTGACCGCCCTGCCGGTGCGGGCCGAGCTGCTGGTCACGGAGGCCTACCCGGGGGCGTCCGCGCACAATGTGCTGCTGGCGCGGCCCGACGGGCATCTCGTCGCCGCTTTCGACGGGGTGCGGCCCGCGGACCTCTACGCGGCGGCCGACGCGGTACGCGGCGGAGACCCCTCCGACACGCCCGCGACCACTCCGGTTGACCGAACTGCGGACCTCAATTGACCCTCGCGAGTACTCGTGGTGTAGTACCGAACGTGACCGACACCGATGTACGCCTGTGGCGACGGGTCCATGTGGACCTCGTCCGCTATGCGGGCTGTGTGTGTCGCCCCACCTGCTGATTCGCCATCTTTCCCCGCGCTCGCTGTGACGTATCCCGGCAGCGCTTCTTCTCGCGAACCATTCAGGACGGTCACCATGTCTGTACCCGTACGTGCCGACGCAGGCTCTGACGCCTCCCCGCTGCCGGCTTCCGCGCCTGCGGCCGTATCCGACCCGGCACCTGCGGCTGTACCCGCTCCGGCATCCGCGGCTTCCGGTCCCACCGCTGCCGCACTGCTCGCTTTCGTTCGCAGGACGGCGGCCGACGCCGCTCTTGTCGCCTCGCTCCCCCTCGACCCCGAGGGCCGTACGTGGATCCGGCTCGACGGCCCCGCGGGCAGCGAGGCGTGGCTGATCGCCTGGCCGCCCGGCACGGGCACCGGCTGGCACGACCACGGCGGCTCGCACGGCGCGTTCTCCACGGCGGCGGGCGCGCTCCAGGAGGACTCGCTGGCGGTCAGGCTGCCCACCGAGGGGTGGAAGACCCTGGAGCTGGCCGAGGGCGTCGACCGCGAGCGCCGGCTGGCCGCCGGTGAGGGACGGGCCTTCGGCAGGCACCACGTGCACGAGGTGCGCAACGAGTCGGAGACCGAGCACGCGATCTCGGTGCACGCGTACTACCCGCCGCTGCCGATGATGCGTCGCTACAGCCGTAACGGCGCCGTCCTGCGTCTGGAGCAGGTCGAGGTCCCCGAGGAGTGGCAGTGAGCGGGGCGGCGAGCGGGCGAATAGATCCGGTGGGAGAGCCGGTGGGAATCGACGAGCTGCTGGACCGGGTCCGCGAGGATCTGGACAGGGTCGGTCCGCGTGAGGCCTACGAGGCCGCTGCCGACGGCGCCCTGCTGGTGGACATCCGGTACGCGGAACTGCGGGACCGCGACGGGCTGATCCCCGGCGCGCTCGTGGTCGAGCGCAATGAGCTGGAATGGCGGCTCGACCCGCAGGGCAGCCACCGCGCGGCCGAGGCGACGGGCCACGATCTGCGGGTGGTGGTGGTCTGCAACGAGGGGTATGCGTCGAGTCTCGCGGCGGTTTCCCTGCGCCAGCTGGGACTGCACCGCGCGACGGACCTCGTCGGAGGCTTCCAGGCATGGAAGGCCGAGGGACTGCCGGTCACCCGCTGACCGGTCGCCCGCCTGCTCTCATCCACGCCCGGTCTCACCGGCGCCCGGTCTCACCGGCACCCGGTCTCACCGACCGCCGGATCTCAACGGCACCCGGTCCACCGGGCCTCGCCGACCGCCGTATCTCACCGTGCGGCGCCGCCCCTTGTGAGTGGACCTGTACCGGGTGAGGGCTCGCACCGCATGAGGGCCTGCACCGTGTGAGGGCCTGCAACTGGCGCCGTGACAAGGGCTCCCACTGCGGCTCCGGTTGCCCGGGGGCGCTTGCCCGGGGCACTTTGCCCCGAGGCGCCTTGCCCGGGGGTCGCTAGTACAGGCTCTCGTCCAGCCCGTCCGTGTCCTCGCCCTCCTCCTCAAGCGCCTGCTTGACCACCCGCAGGGCCATGCCCTCGCCATAGCCCTTGCGGGCCAGCATGCCCGCGAGTCTCCGCAGCCGTCTGTCGCGGTCCAGACCGCGGGTGGCACGGAGCTTGCGGGCGACCAGCTCGCGCGCGGTCGCCTCCTCCTGATCGGAGTCGAGCTGCCCGACCGCTTCGTCGATCAGGGCGGAGTCCACTCCCTTCGTGCGCAGCTCACGCGCGAGGGCGCGCCTGGCGAGGCCCCGGCCGTGGTGCCTGGACTCGACCCAGGCGTCCGCGAACGACGCGTCGTCGATCAGTCCCACGTCCTCGAAGCGGGAGAGCACTTCCTCCGCGACGTCCTCAGGGATCTCCCGCTTCTGCAACGCGTCCGCCAGCTGCTTACGGGTGCGCGGGGTCCCGGTGAGCAGGCGCAGACAGATCGCCCGCGCCCGCTCCGCCGGATCCTGGGGCGGCCGCTCCTGCTCGGTCCCCGACGAGCCGGAGCCGCCGTCCCGCTGTTCCGTCCGCCGCCTCTTCGCGTAAGGCATGGTCCGAATCAGCTCTTGGCAGTGGCCACCTTGGCCGACTTGGCCTTGGAGGCAGGTGCGGGTACCGACTTGGCAGTGCCGTCGGCCGGGGACGCGGCCGTGACAGCGGCGGCCGCCGCGTCCGCGCCGGGTCCGGCCGTGAGGTCTGCGGGCTTCACACCGATGCCCAGCTTCTCCAGGATCTTCTTCTCGATCTCGTTGGCGAGATCGGGGTTGTCCTTGAGGAAGTTGCGCGCGTTCTCCTTGCCCTGGCCGAGCTGGTCGCCCTCGTACGTGTACCAGGCACCGGCCTTGCGCACGAAGCCGTTCTCCACGCCCATGTCGATCAGGCCACCCTCGCGGCTGATGCCCTGGCCGTAGAGGATGTCGAACTCGGCCTGCTTGAAGGGCGGCGCGACCTTGTTCTTGACGATCTTGACGCGGGTGCGGTTGCCGACCGCGTCCGTACCGTCCTTCAGCGTCTCGATACGGCGGATGTCGAGGCGCACCGAGGCATAGAACTTGAGCGCGCGTCCACCGGTCGTGGTCTCCGGCGAGCCGAACATCACACCGATCTTCTCGCGGAGCTGGTTGATGAAGATCGCGGTGGTCTTGGACTGGTTGAGCGCGCTGGTGATCTTCCTGAGCGCCTGGCTCATCAGCCGCGCCTGCAGACCTACGTGCGAATCACCCATCTCGCCCTCGATCTCCGCGCGCGGCACCAGGGCCGCGACGGAGTCGATGACGATGAGGTCGATCGCGCCGGAGCGGACCAGCATGTCCACGATCTCCAGCGCCTGCTCGCCGTTGTCCGGCTGGGACAGGAGCAGGTTCTCGATGTCGACACCGAGCTTCTTCGCGTACTCGGGGTCCAGCGCGTGCTCCGCGTCCACGAAGGCCACGGTGCCGCCGGCCCGCTGCGCGTTCGCCACCGCGTGCAGGGTCAGCGTCGTCTTACCGGAGGACTCCGGTCCGTACACCTCCACGACGCGGCCACGCGGCAGCCCACCGACGCCGAGCGCGACGTCGAGCGCGGTCGATCCGGTGGAGATGACCTCGATGGGGTCGTTCGGCCGGTCACCGAGGCGCATCACCGCGCCCTTCCCGAATTGCCGTTCAATCTGTGCGAGCGCGGCGTCGAGCGCCTTCTCGCGGTCGGTTCCTGCCATTGATTCCACCCGATTTGCTTGAGTCGATCGCTTCACGTCATCGACGCTATCCCCTGCCACTGACAACGCGCCCCGACGGCCTCCCGGCCTGTGGACAACTCAGCCGGCCGGTCCGGCGAACTGGCCGGAACTCAATAAGAATGGATGTTCGATTTTACTGTCAAGCGCGCCACGCCGGCCCCCGTGGCGCACCGGCGCCCGATGTCCTGTGACAGCGAACCTTGACCGATTGCCACTGGATTGTGACCATCTCGGCTTTACGCCATTGAACGTTGTCCGCTCAGGTCGGGTTCGCGGGCGAGTCGCAGGATCAGGAGCAGAAAGGCCTTGGCCGCACTCGTCCCGGCACCCTCGGGAAGGCGGGGTCAGCACCGACACCGGTGGTGGCGGCACGGACACGCGGCGACGCAGGTGGCCCTGGACGGCGCAGGAGTAGCGTCCGCCGGCCCCGGCGGTGGGGCGGATTCACGTCCTGGCGAGACCGCTTCGCGGCACCCGGATGCGGGCCGCGACCGTGTTGTCACCCACCTCGGAGATACCCCCGGCGGCTTCGAGGACGGCAACCGGACCAGGCCCTGTCCGGGGCCATCCGCGCACTGTCTCGGCCCGTGGCTTCCAGGGCAAACCGCCACCCGCCACCTCTACCGAGTGCGGAATTCGGGAAGGGCCGTTGTGTGTGTCGTCAGGTCGAAGAAGACCGGGGGAGGGGACGCCGTTTCCACCGCGGCCCAGAGCCGGCGGCGTCCGGCCGCTGACATCTGCAGATTGTCGCCGTCGTCGGCGGAGAGCAGCACGTCGAAGTCGAGGGCCGAGTCGCGAATGGCTCGCGGATTGTCGCGGTCCAGGGCGCGCTTCACCACGGCGGCCATCGGACCGCGGGCGAGCAGGTCGAGCGTGGTGTCGTACGAGCAGTCGAGGGCATCGGCCAGGTCGAGGGCTTCTCGCAAACCGGCCTCGGCTGCCATGACCACCACGTTGGTAATCAGTTTGTAGGCCACGCCCGAACCGAGCGGCCCTACGCGGACAACGTCTCCGAAAGGCGTGAGGACTGGTTCGGTCAGGGCCATCGCGTCGTCGGAGCCTGCGAGCAACACGGTCAACTTGGCTTCCGACGCGTAGCGCACGCCACCGATGAGAGGGGCGTCGACCAGGTGAGTTCCGGCGGGCATCCGCGAGGCGATCGCGTCCAGCATGTGAGGAGTCGTCGTCGACAGGACCACCAGGGCGGATCCGGGATGTACTCCGGCGAGGACACCGTCCTGTCCCCAATGTGCCGCCGGTATGTCGTCCGACATGACGCTGCTGATCACCACATCCGTATCGCGTGCGACCGCGGCCGGACTGTCGGCCGCGACAGCCCCCAGGGCGGTCATCGCACGAACACGGTCCTGAACAAGGTCGAAGACGACCACGCGGTGGCCGGAGTTCAACAGATGGGGCACCATGCGCGAACCCATGTCCCCGAGTCCTACGAAACCTACTCCGGCCATGGCGATCTCCTGGCTTTGGGCGGGTGTCGTCGTTGCTCCGTTCGAGCGTACGTCGATGAGGTCCTTCCCGCTTCCGGGAGGAATGCGGGCGAGGCCATGACCCGAATGCATATATACGCGGCAGTCGCGCACGCGGGGACGCCCGGCTCCGGGCTGTGAATCGGTGCCCGTGGTACGCCAGAACCGAGCCGGACTCGCGACCGGGCCGTCGTCCCCGCAGGACCTCCCCACTCCCGCTCCCGGCGGCCGGCGCCAGGCCCTGCGCGTACCTGCCTGTCGTGCTGTACTGGCCAGATGAAGCGCAAGCACACGCGGACCTTCGTCCCGGGCGCTGAGCGGCCCGGCAAGGCGGCTTCCGACAACGTCCACGCCGGGCGGGCCGGACAGATGCGCGCCAGGGTGCGGCTCATGATCGAGATCACCGCGCGGGCCGGATCGTACCGGAAAGGCCTGGTCAAAGCCGCCGAGCGCCTCAGTCCTGAGGAAGCGGTGATCCTTGACGATCTGGAGCGGCACGGACTCCAGGTGCCACAGCTGCGGGACGTGCTGCGCGGCGGCCATGTGCTGGTGGACGATCCGCGGCTGTACGAGAAGTGGCGGTTCGCCAAGGGCAGCCATCCGCGGCTGTCCAGCCACCACCGCGACATCGACAAGACGCGCTACCCGGACATCGGGATGCGCGGACAGGTCGTACGGGAGAAACTGCACGGCCGTACGGAACAGGGCACCTGGGTGCAGCTGGAGAAGACCCCGGCCGCGTTCGGCGGGCCAAAACTGCCCCGTCCGAGTGACCTGCGGCACCTGGTGGACTACGTGGTGTACAAGTTCACCAACAGTAACGTCGGGCCCTGGGGTCTGTCGCGGATGACCGAGCGGCACCCGCTGTATCTCACGCCGGTTCTGGCGGTGCCCACGTCCCTGACGCCGCCGATCGCGCGGTCCCTGACCCAGGCACTGCACCGGATCGAGGCGAACGACGACGTCACGGCCGTGTCCCAGGAACTCGCGGCCCGGTTCCCGCCGCCCGACCGGCCGGATCTGACCGGCGAGCTGGGCCAGGCGCTGTCCGACAGGGGCGGCCGGGGCCTGTTCGGCAACTCCGACGTATGGGTGACGCAGACCCCGTCCCGTACCGCCGCCGCGGTTCTCCGTGAGAGCCGCAGGGCACCCGCCGTGGACGGATGGCCGACAGGAGGTTCGTCATGAGCGACGATCAGCGCGGCACGCCTCCGGCGTCGTCGCAGGGGCCGGGCGAGGCATCCGTTCCGCACGGGCTGGTCTCGGCCGTGGTGGATCTGGTGAACACCGGGCCGGTGCTGCTCGGTGCGTACACCATCGCCGAACTCACCGCTGTGGACGCCATCGTGGACTTCCTCGAGGCCCGGCCGTCCGACGACGAACTCGCCGAGGCGGTCCGCTCGCTGGCCGCACGCCAGCTGCTCCTGGCGGGCTCCTCCGGCGAGGAGGTCCAGGTACGGGGAGACCTGGGCATCGCTGTGGCGTTCCAGCAGCGGGCCAGGAAGGTGCTCGACGCCCGTACGACCGGGACGGAACCGGGCGAGCCGTGGCGGATCCTGCTGCTCCCCCAGCCCGAGCGGATCTGCCTGATGGTCCGCATCGACGCGCTCGGCGTCCACCAGGTCGGCCTGTACAAGCTCGACGAGGCGCTCCGGACGCTCACCGACTGGCTGCCCCGGGGCTCGTCGGCGGACAGCGATCCGTCAGTGGACGCCGATGCCGTGCTCACCGGATCGGAGCGTTCCGCGCTGGTCACCGTCACCCAGTACACCGCGCAGGGATCGGCCGAGACGGCAGGCGCCAGCACCGACCTGATCCTGGCCCGTAACGAGGGGCGGCTGCATGTCCTTTCCCGGGACCCGCAGCACCGGGAGAGGCTGGTACCGGCCACGTCGGGCGGCCGGGACGGTGTCCGCGACAGGCTGACGGACCTCCTGGCCGCGTAAGGGTCCGTGCTACGCGTCGTTGCCCTCGCGCAGCACCCGCCGGACCCGCCCGGCCAGCGCCCCCAGGCCGCGCCGCCTGGGGGCCCGCACCTCCGGGTCGTCCATCACGTCGTACCGCTTCACATACGCGCCGAGGAACGCCTGCAGCGTGGCGACCGCCGGGATGGCGATCAGCGCGCCGACCGCGCCGAGCAGCGCCGTACCGGCGATCACGGAGCCGAAAGCCACCGCGGGGTGGATGTCGACGGTCTTGGAGGTGAGCTTGGGCTGGAGCACATAATTCTCGAACTGCTGATAGATCACGACGAACGCGAGCACCCAGACCGCGTACCACGGCTCCACGGTGAAGGCGATCAGAGTGGGCAGCGCACCCGCCAGATACGTGCCGATGGTCGGGATGAACTGGGAGACCAGACCCACCCACACCGCGAGCACCGGCGCATACGGCACACCCAGGATCTCCAGCACGATGTAGTGCGCGACACCGGAGGCGAGCGCCATCAGGCCGCGGGAGTAGATGTAGCCGCCCGTCTTGTCGACCGCGATCTCCCAGGCGCGCAGCACCTCGGCCTGCCTGGCCGGCGGGAGTACGGAGCACAGGGCGCGCCGCAGCCGGGGGCCGTCGGCCGCGAAGTAGAACGAGAACAGGAAGATCGTCAGCAGCCGGAACAGACCGCCGAGGACCGTGGTGGAGACATCGAGCACGCCGCTCGCGCTGTTCTGGACGTACCGCTGGAGCCAGTCGGAGTGCAGCAGGCTGTCCTGGACGTCGACCCGGGAGACCGTGGTGTGGAAGGTGCTGTTGATCCAGTTGATCAGTGCGTCGAGGTACTGGGGGAAGTCCTCGACCATGTCGACGATCTGTCCCGCGAGTATCGAACTGAGCATCACCACAAAGCCGGCGCCCGCTATCAGCACCAGGAAGAAGACGAGGAACGTGGCGAGTCCGCGCCGCATGCCCCGGGACGCCATCCTGCTCACGGCGGGCTCGACCGCCAGCGCCAGGAAAAAGGCGATCAGTACGTTGATCAGCAGCCCGATGAGCTGGTGGAACGCCCAATTTCCCAGCTGGTAGCAGGCGACGAGCGCCAGCGCGAGAACCAGGGCCTTGGGCAGCCAGCGGGGCATGCCGGCCCGACCGCCGTCCCCGGTGCCCGCGGGACGCGGTGTGCCCGGGGCCGTCGCGGGCGGTGGTGCGTCCACCGGGGTGCTGGTCGCTGTCCCCTGCACGGTCTCGTCAGTCTGTGATGCCACGGGCCAAGTCTCGCCTACAGGTACGACATCCCCACGCACGGCCGGGGTCACTTCACGCCGCGCACAGGTCGTATGAGCGGTGATGTCACCTTTTGTCGGCCGGGATGCCCATGGCGGCGCAGACCGCGCGCCAGACGTCCTTCGTTTCCCATCCCGCGTCCAGGGCCTCGTGCACCGTACGGCCGCCCAGTTCGGCCATCACATGGTCGCGCGCGAAGGAATCGGCGTAGGCCGCGCCGAAGTGGTCCGCCATCCGCTCCCAGAAAATCGTCAACCGCATGCCTTCATTATCGCGTTATCGCGCTCCTGAGAGTGCAGCTGGGCCCACGCCCCCTGCCGCCGGGCGTGCGCGGCCTACGGTCGGAACATGGCTGGAACAGGAGTACCAACCGCTTCTCCCCTCGCCCGCGCCGAGCGCTTCGTCTGGCTGACGGCCCGGGTGCTCGAACAGCGCCGGTTCGCCTACCACTTCCTGAGCGGCGGAGCGCGCGACGACCCCGGCGAACAGGCCGTCGAGACAGCCCTCACGGCGTACCGCAACGAGGACGGCGGGTACGGGCACGCGCTCGACCCGGATCTGCGCGGTCCCGTCAGCCAGCCGCTCCACACCGCGTACGCGCTGCGCGTCCTCGACACCGTGGGCCGCTGCGACGGGCCGCGCGTGGAGAAGATCTGCCGCTATCTCACGGCGGTCTCCACCCCGGAGGGGGCGCTGCCCGCGCTCCACCCCTCCCTGCGCGGCTATCCGTACGCGCCGTTCCTCCCGCTCGGGGAAGCGCCCCAGGGCGCACTGCTCGCGACAGGCCCGGTGGTCGGGCTGCTGCACCGCAACGAGGTGTGGCACGCCTGGCTTTTCCGCGCCACCGACTTCTGCTGGCGGGCCGTCGAGACGCTGGAGACGTCGCTTCCTCACGAGGTCTTCGCCGCGATCGCCTTCCTGGACGGCGTCCCCGACCGTCCCCGGGCCGCGACGGCGGCCCACCGGCTCGGCAGGATGGTGCGGGAGCGCGGGCTCGCGGTCCTCGGTCCGGGGCGTCGCGCCGAGCACCCGGTCCCGCCGGGACGCGCACCGGACGAGCAGCACTTCCCGCACGACTACGCGCGCGTGCCCGGGTCGCTGGCCCGGCGCTGGTTCACGGACGAGGAGATGGAGCGGTCGCTCGACTTCCTCGCCGCGCGACAGCAGGAGGACGGAGGATGGCCGGCCGCCCGGCGCGCCTGGGCACCGGGCAGTGCCCTGGAGTGGCGGCCGTTCGTGACCATCGAGGCGCTGCGCACGCTGCGCGCCTACGGCCGCCCGCTCACGCCGGCCGGCACGGGGCACGACGGCCGGCGGCGCTGCTGAGCGACGGCGGAGTACATCCTGGTTGCCACCGACCGTTTCCCCAGGTCCGGGCGTTTGTCAGTGGCCGGGTGCACGATGGGGGCATGGCACGGTCAGCGCTCGACTCCTTCTCCCCCGCGACCCGCAGCTGGTTCGCAGGGGCCTTCTCCGCGCCCACCCCGGCGCAGGAGGGAGCCTGGCGCGCCATCGAGGAGGGTTCGGACGTACTGGTCGTGGCTCCGACCGGCTCGGGCAAGACGCTGGCCTCGTTCCTCGCCGCCCTGGACCAGCTGGCGTCGGCGCCACCGCCCGCCGAGCCGAAGAAACGCTGCCGGGTGCTGTACGTATCGCCGCTCAAGGCGCTCGCGGTCGACGTGGAGCGGAATCTGCGCAGCCCGCTCACGGGGATCCGGCAGGAGTCCGTCCGGCTCGGGAAGCCGGAACCGGAGGTGCGGGTCGGCATCCGCTCGGGCGACACCCCGGCGGCCGAGCGCCGGTCGCTGGCCACGAAACCGCCGGACATCCTGATCACCACCCCCGAGTCGCTGTTCCTGATGCTGACGTCCGCCGCGCGTGACGCGCTCGCCGGTATCGAGACGGTGATCCTGGACGAGGTGCACGCCGTCGCGGGCACGAAGCGGGGAGCGCATCTGGCGCTGTCCCTGGAACGGCTCGACGAGCTGCTGCCGCGCCCGGCCCGCCGGATCGGTCTCTCCGCCACGGTGCGTCCGGTGGAGGAGGTGGCCCGCTATCTGTCGCCGCGGCGCAGGGTGGAGATCGTACAGCCGCCCTCCGGCAAGGAGTTCGATCTCTCCGTCGTCGTCCCGGTCGAGGATCTGGGCGAGCTGGGCGGCTCCCCGGCCTCGGAGACGGAAAAGGCGGAGAAACCCTCGATCTGGCCGCATGTCGAGGAGCGGATCGCCGATCTCGTCCAGGCGCACCGCTCCACGATCGTCTTCGCGAACTCCCGCCGGCTGGCGGAGCGACTGTGCAACAGACTGAACGAGATCGCGTACGAGCGTGCCACGGGCGAGGCCATGCCCGAAGCCCACTCCCCCGCCGAGATCATGGCCCAGTCCGGCGCGGCGAACGGAGCCCCGCCGGTGCTCGCCCGGGCCCATCACGGCTCGGTCTCCAAGGAACAGCGGGCCCAGGTCGAGGAAGACCTCAAGGCGGGCAGGCTGCCCGCCGTGGTGGCCACGTCCAGTCTGGAGCTGGGCATCGACATGGGCGCGGTGGATCTGGTCGTCCAGGTCGAGTCACCGCCCTCCGTCGCCTCGGGGCTCCAGCGGGTGGGCCGCGCGGGCCACCAGGTGGGGGCGGTCTCCAGGGGCGTCTTCTTCCCCAAGTACCGCGGCGATCTGGTGCAGGCGGCCGTCGTCACGGAACGGATGCGCACCGGATCCATCGAGGCGCTGCGCGTCCCGGCCAATCCGCTGGACGTACTGGCGCAGCAGCTCGTCGCCATGGTGTCGCTGGACACCGTGCAGGCCGACGATCTGCTCGCCCTGGTCCGCCGCGCCGCGCCGTTCGCCGCGCTGCCCGAGTCGGCCTTCACCTCCGTGCTGGACATGCTCGCGGGCCGCTATCCCTCCGACGCCTTCGCCGAACTGCGCCCCCGGGTGGTGTGGGACCGCGTCACCGGTACGGTCACGGGCCGTCCTGGAGCGCAGCGCCTCGCCGTCACCTCCGGAGGCACGATCCCCGACCGCGGCCTGTTCGGTGTCTTCCTGGTGGGCGCCGACCCGAAGAAGGGCGGCGGACGGGTCGGCGAGCTGGACGAGGAAATGGTCTACGAGTCCCGGGTGGGGGATGTCTTCACCCTCGGTACGACGTCGTGGCGGATCGAGGACATCACCCGGGACCGTGTCCTGGTCACCCCGGCCCCGGGCGCCCCGGGACGACTGCCGTTCTGGAAGGGCGACCAGCTGGGCCGGCCGCTGGAGCTGGGCCGCGCGGTCGGCGCGTTCCTGCGCGAGGTCGGCTCCCTGCCCGCCGAGGACGCCCGGCTGCGCCTGCTGACCGCCGGTCTGGACGCCTGGGCCGCCGAGAACGTCATCGCGTACCTGGACGAGCAGCGCAGAGCCTGCGGTCACATCCCGGACGACCGAACGATCCTCGTGGAGCGATTCCGCGACGAGCTGGGCGACTGGCGCGTGGTGATCCACTCCCCGTTCGGTGCCCAGGTGCACGCCCCCTGGGCACTGGCCCTCGGCGCGCGTCTCGCCGAGCGCTACGGCATGGACGCGCAGGTGATGCACGCGGACGACGGGATCGTACTGCGCCTGCCCGACGCCGATCTGATGGGCTTCGATCTCCTGGACGACGACTTCGCGAGCGGAGACGGCCCCGGGAGCGGAGGCGGCCAGGGGAGCAACAAGGAGGCCGACCGCCCCGGATCGTTCTTCGACAGCGAGCAGCCCCCTGTCGGAGCTGCGGACGTCGCCTTCGACAAGGGCGAGATCCGGGGCATCGTCACCGACCAGGTGGGCGGCTCCGCGCTGTTCGCGTCCCGCTTCCGGGAATGTGCGGCGCGCGCCCTGCTGCTGCCGCGCCGCAGCCCCGGAAAGCGCACCCCGTTGTGGCAGCAGCGCCAGCGGGCCGCTCAGCTCCTCCAGGTGGCGAGCGAGTTCGGCTCGTTCCCGATCGTGCTGGAAGCGGTCAGGGAATGCCTCCAGGACGTCTTCGACGTCCCCGGTCTCACCGAGCTCATGGGCGACCTCGAGTCGCGCCGGGTGCGTCTGATCGAGGTCACCACCACCGAGCCCTCCCCCTTCGCCCGTTCCCTGCTGTTCGGTTACGTCGCCCAGTTCCTCTACGAGGGCGATTCCCCCCTCGCCGAGCGCAGGGCCGCGGCGCTCTCCCTCGACTCCCGCCTGCTCGCGGAACTGCTCGGCCAGGCGGAGCTGCGGGAACTGCTCGACCCCGAAGTCCTCACCGAGCTGGAGCATGAACTCCAGTGGCTCACCGACGACCGCCGTGTGAAGGACGTGGAAGGCGTCGCCGACCTGCTGCGCGTCCTCGGCCCGCTCACCGGCGCCGAGCTGGCGGAGCGCGGCGCGCAGGCCTCCTGGGCCGAGGAGCTGGCCGCGTCCCGCCGTGCCATCACCGTCCGCATCGGCGGAGCCGACCACTGGGCGGCGATCGAGGACGCGGGCCGGCTGCGGGACGCGCTGGGCACGGCGCTGCCTGTCGGCGTACCCGAGGCGTTCACGGAACCGGTCAAAGACCCTCTGGGCGATCTCCTCGGCCGCTACGCCCGTACGCACGGCCCTTTCGCGTCCTCCTCGGCCGCCGCGCGTTTCGGTCTCGGCCCCGCCGTCACGGACGGCGCTCTCCAGCGCCTGGCGGCGAGCGGCCGGGTCGTCCAGGGCGAATTCCACCCGTCCGGGATCGGGCAGGAATGGTGCGACGCGACGGTGCTGCGCCGGCTGCGGCGCCGCTCCCTGGCCGCGTTGCGGGAAGAGCTGGAGCCGGTGGCGCCTGCCGCACTCGCCACGTTCCTCCCCCAGTGGCAGCATCTGGGCCACCACAGCCTGCGCGGAATCGACGGCCTGGCCCGCGCCGTCGAGCAGTTGCAGGGCGCGCCCGTCCCCGCGTCGGCGCTGGAGAAGCTGATCCTCCCCTCTCGCGTCTCCGGCTACACGCCGGCCCTCCTGGACGAGCTGACCACCACCGGCGAGGTCGTCTGGGCCGGAGCCGGCTCCCTGCCGGGCAAGGACGGCTGGGTCTCTCTCCATCTCGCCGACGCCGCCCCCCTGTTGCTGTCGCCCGCGCGCCCGCTGGAGCTCACCGCCCTGCACGAGTCGGTCCTCACCGCGCTCACCGGCGGCTACGGCCTCTTCTTCCGGCAGATCGCCGACCAGGTACGCGCCACCACCCACCCCGACGCCACCGATCCCCAACTGGCCGACGCCGTATGGGACCTGACGTGGTCGGGCCGGCTCACCAACGACACACTGGCACCGCTGCGTTCGCTGCTCGGCTCCGGACGCACCGCGGGCTCCACCGCCCATCGCGGGCGCCGTCCGGTCCCGCGCGGCCGGTACGGCACGCTCACCGCCGCGGCCAGGCCGGCGTCCCGTACCGGCCCGCCGACGGTGAGCGGCCGCTGGTCGCTGCTGCCAGGCCTGGAGCCGGACCGCACGCTTCGCGCGCATGCCCTGGCCCGCACCCTGCTCGACCGCCACGGCGTCGTCACCCGGGGCGCGGTCGCCGCCGAAGGGGTCGAGGGCGGCTTCTCGGCGACGTACCGCGTGCTGTCCGCCTTCGAGGACAGCGGGCAGGCCCGCCGCGGCTATGTCGTGGAGGGCCTGGGCGCGGCGCAGTTCGCGATGGACGGCGCCGTCGACCGGCTGCGCACGGCGGCGACGGCCCGCGATCGCGCGGAGTCCCAGGCACCCCGCGCCCTGGTCCTGGCCGCGGCCGATCCCGCCAACGCGTACGGCGCGGCCCTGCCCTGGCCAGAGCCCCCCGACGGAGCCGGCCACAAGCCGGGCCGCAAGGCCGGTTCGCTGGTCGTGCTCGTCGACGGCGAGCTGACGCTCTACATGGAACGCGGCGGGAAGACGCTGCTGGCGTGGCCGAAGGACCCGGAGGATCCCGCGCTCCAGGCAGCCGCCCAGGCACTGGCGGACACCGCACGCTCCGGTTCGCTCGGCACGGTCACCGTGGAGCGCGCCAATGGTGCCTCGGCCCTGTCCTCACCCCTCGGCCACGCGCTGGAGGCGGCGGGCTTCCACGCCACCCCGAGAGGCCTGCGCCTGCGCGCCTGACACCAGCGGCCCCTGATCTCCGCGGCACCTGCCATCCGTCCGCCTGACTTTTCGCCGGTAAGCCCTCCATGCCCGCATGATGGGACGCGGGCCCGAAGGAGACATCGCATGCCCGAAGGAGACACCGTCTGGCAGGCTGCCCGGCGGCTGCACACCGCCCTGGCGGGGTGCGTGCTGACCAGGTCGGACCTGCGCGTCCCCCGTTTCGCCACCGCCGACCTGACCGGCCGTACCGTCCTCGATGTCACTCCGCGCGGAAAGCATCTCCTCACCCGGATAGAGGGCGGCCTGACGCTCCACTCGCATCTGCGGATGGACGGCGCCTGGAAGGTGTACGCCGCCGGCGAGCGCTGGCGCGGCGGCGCGGACCACCAGATCCGGGCCGTCCTCGGCACCGCGGAAAACACCGCGGTGGGCTACCGCCTGCCCGTCCTTGAGCTTCTGCGTACCAGCGAGGAGGCGAAGGTGGTCGGTCATCTGGGCCCCGACCTCCTGGGACCCGACTGGGATCCGGCGACGGCACTGCGCAATCTGCTGGCGGATCCGGGACGTCCGGTCGGCGAGGCGCTGCTCGACCAGCGCAACCTCGCCGGGGTCGGCAACATCTTCAAGTCCGAGACGTGTTTCCTGGCCCGCGTCACGCCGTGGCTCCCCGTGGGAGAAGTCCCGTCGCCGCAGCGGCTGGTGACAGCGGCGAAGAAACTCCTCGAAGCCAACCGCGAACGCCCGGGCGGCCAACGGCGGCTCTACGTCTATGGCCGCGCCGGACGGCCGTGCCCCCGGTGCCGCACGGCCGTCCGTACCGCCGACCAGGACAACCGCCCCACCTACTGGTGCCCCCACTGCCAGTCGGGGCCCGCCGGCTGACGCCGTCTCATCCCGGCGTCAGCCGCCGCACCATCACGTCATGCCGACGTCTGCCGTCACCCCGTCACGTCATGCCGGCATCACTTCACGAGGGGGTCGGCGGGCTCCGTGCCCGGGCGGCGGCGACCGGCGCCGGCCGCGGTCTTCCGCGAGGCGGCGTGCACCGGCAGCAGGCTCAGCCCCCAGCCGCCCACCGCCACCGTTCCCTCCACCACTCCCGCGTGCCCGGGCGCCAGCACGAGCCGCAGTACGGCCCACCACCACAGCCCGCCCAGCGCGAGCGACAGCAGCAGCACTCCTCGCCTCAAGAGGCCTCCTTCGCCGCCGAGCAGCGATCCCGCTTCCCGGAGTCCTCCCGGCAGTCTGCCCCGGCAGCGACGGCGCCGCACCCAGGAGCCGTCCCCGGAAGACGTGCGCAGGAAATCGGCGGCACCGTCAACAGCGGGCTCGCTACCCACTCTCCGCCTGGAACATCCAGGCATGCTTCTCCAGATCCGCGGTCACCTGGATCAGTACGTCCTGCGTCACCGGATCCGGCTCGTCCGTCGTCTGAACGCGCTCACGCATCCGCGTGATCACCGCGCCCAGGGCGTCCACGAGGATCTGTACCGCGTCCCCGTCCTTGATCCAGCCGTCGGGCACGGTGCCGATCGCGCTCTGGGCAGCCACGGTGCCGGCACGTCCGTCCGGCGTCACGCCGATCGCGGAGGCCCGCTCCGCCACGGTGTCCGAGTGCTGGCGCGCGGTGGTCACGACTTCGTCGAGCTGGAGATGTACCGAACGGAAGCGCGGCCCGACGATGTTCCAGTGGACCTGCTTGGCCACCAGCGAGAGGTCCACCAGGTCCACGAGCGCGCCCTGCAGCGACTCGCCGACCAGCTTCAGGTCTTTCTCGGACAGGGAACTCTTCACCACAGACATGCACGTCCTCCAGTTCCGTCACCGATGTACAGCCGCGCACCAGTCCCGTACGCACTTTCCACCATGACACAAATGGATCAAACCGGGCGCATCGGGCATGAAGAAGGCCCCGGTGGGCTCGTACGCACCCACCGGGGCCTTCTCGTTCGGAAAGCGGTCGCCCTCAGGCAGCGACGACGTCCACCGCCTCCGTTGGCGCCTTGATCGTCACCCGTTCCGTCGGCACTCCGGCCACCGACGTCACAGAGACAGAATTGAGCATCGGGCGTACCGGCACCGGCTCACTGGCCGACGCCATCCTGGCCAGCTCGGCCAGCGACAGTTCGTCGCTCACTTCCCTCATGAGCTCGGACATCCGTACGTCAAGCGCGTCGCAGATCGCCGAGAGCAGTTCGGAGGATGCCTCCTTCTGCCCCCGTTCCACCTCGGAGAGATAGCCGAGAGAGACCCGGGCGGACGAGGAGACTTCGCGCAGAGTACGGCCCTGGCGCTGGCGCTGCCGACGCAGTACGTCACCAAGCAGGCGACGGAGCAGAATCATCGGTGGCTCCCTCCTCGGACCGCGTAGCCGCATCCTTCACGCCCCACCGTACCGCCTCGCGCCGCGGCCGTGCGGGGAGCGATGTCGTGTTCACTCAGGGCTGCAAACATCAAAACTCCCCGTTCTGTTCCGTATCCTGTGCGCGCCCATTCCCGGAAAGTTCGCCCAGCAGCAGGACAAGCACGCTCCGCACGCTCTCTTTACGGATGTCCGCGCGGCCGCCGTTCAACCGTAGTGCGGACACTTTCCCCGGGCTGTCCGGTCCGGCGACGGCCACGAAGACGGTTCCCACGCTCTGCCCGTCCTGCGGCTGCGGCCCCGCGACCCCGGTGGTCGCCGCGCCCCAGTCGGCGCCGAGCGCCTTCCGCACGCCGACCGCCATCTGCCGTGCGACCTCGGCGTCGACCGCGCCGCGCTCCGCCAGTAGGGGTCCGTCCACGCCCAGCACGTCCCGCTTGAGATCCGTCGCGTAGGCCGTGACGGACCCGCGGAAGGTCCGGGAGGCGCCGGGGACCGACGTCAGCTCCGCGGCCAGCAGACCGCCGGTGAGGGACTCCGCGACCGCGAGCGTGCCGCCCCGCTCGTCGAGCAGCGCCAGGACGCGCGCCGCCTCGCCCTTCACCGCGCCGACTCCGCCGCCCCGGCGGCCGCGCGCTCCGCGGCCAGAGCGGCGCGGCGCAGTGTGATCGCCTGGCGCACGTAGTCGAGCCCGGTGACCACCGTCAACACGACAGCGACCGCCATCACCCAGAAGCGCATCGTGGCGAGCGGCCCCGTGAGCACGAGCACGTACATACCGACGGCCGTGCCCTGCGCCAGGGTCTTCAGCTTGCCGCCCCGGCTGGCCGGGATGACGGCAAGCCGGATCACCCAGAACCGCATCAGGGTGATCCCCAGCTCGCGGAAGAGGATCACGCCCGTGACCCACCACGGCAGATCGCCGAGGAACGACAGACAGATCAGCCCCGCGGCCATGATGGCCTTGTCCGCGATCGGGTCGGCGATCTTGCCGAAGTCGGTGATCAGGTTGTACGTACGGGCCAGATGCCCGTCGAAGATGTCGGTGATCATGGCGACGGCGAACGCCGCCCACGCCCAGGCCCGCCATTTGGGGTCGGTCCCGTTGTCCTCGAGCATCAGTGCCACGAACGCGGGCACGAGGACCAGCCTCACCATGGTGAGGATGTTGGCGATGTTCCACACACCGGCCTGTCCTGCCGCCGCGGCAGCCAGTGTGGCCGGGGGCACCGGAGTGGCCCCGGAACCGCGCGCGGCCGACGCCGGGGCTCCCGTCACCTGGCCGCCTCCTCACCCGGCACACGGAGCCCGCCGGCAGGAAGGCCGACGGGCTCGGCCACGAGGTCCACGCCCTCGGTCCCGACCACCTTCGCCTCCACCATGCGGCCGGGGACCAGTCCCTCGCGGGACGTGAAGATCACCTGGCCGTCCGTCTCCGGGGCCTGGTGCGCGGCCCGGCCGGTCGCGGCCTCGTCCTCGCCGCCCACGGACTCGACGAGCACCTCCAGGCTCTCGCCCAGGCGCTCCTCGGCCCGCTGGGCGGTCAGTTCCTCCGCGAGCCTCGACAGGTGCGCCAGCCGCTCGGCGACGATGTCCTCGTCCAGCTTGTTCTCGTAGGTGGCCGCCTCGGTGCCGTCCTCGTCCGAGTAGCCGAAGACGCCGATGGCGTCGAGCCGCGCGCCATTGAGGAAGCGTTCCAGCTCGGCGAAGTCGGCCTCGGTCTCGCCGGGGAAACCGACGATGAAGTTCGAGCGGACGCCGGCCTGCGGAGCCTTGCCGCGGATGGTGTCCAGCAGTTCGAGGAAGCGGTCCGTGTCGCCGAAGCGCCGCATCGAGCGCAGCACGGCGGGCGCCGAGTGCTGGAAGGAGAGGTCGAAGTACGGCGCGACCTTGGGCGTCGAGGTGAGGACGTCGATCAGGCCGGGACGCATCTCCGCGGGCTGGAGGTAACTGACCCGCACCCGCTCGATGCCGTCGACGCCGGCCAGTTCGGGCAGCAGGGTCTCCAGCAGCCGGATGTCGCCGAGGTCCTTGCCGTACGAGGTGTTGTTCTCCGATACGAGCATGACTTCCTTCACGCCCTGCTCGGCCAGCCAGCGCGTCTCGCCCAGCACATCGCTCGGGCGCCGCGAGATGAAGGAGCCGCGGAAGGACGGGATGGCGCAGAAGGAACAGCGCCGGTCACAGCCGGACGCCAGCTTCACGGAGGCGACGGGGCTGCTGTCGAGGCGGCGGCGCAGCGGCGCGCGCGGCCCGGACGCGGGCGCGAGCCCTTCCGGCAGGTCCTCGGGGGCCGGGGCCGGGGCGAGGTCGCCGTGTCCCGGCAGAGCCACCCCGCCCGCGCCCTGGCGCTCGGCGGGACTGAGCGGCAGCAGCTTGCGGCGGTCCCGGGGGGTGTGCGAGGCGTGGATGCCACCGTTGAGGATGGTCTGCAGCCGGTCGGAGATGTCGGCGTAGTCGTCGAAGCCGAGTACACCGTCCGCTTCCGGGAGGGCCTGCGCCAGCTCCTTCCCGTACCGCTCGGCCATGCAGCCGACGGCGACGACGGCCTGGGTCCTGCCATGATCCTTGAGATCGTTGGCTTCCAGCAGGGCGTCTACGGAGTCCTTCTTGGCGGCTTCGACGAATCCGCAGGTGTTGACGACGGCGACATCCGCGTCGGAGGCGTCCTGGACGAGCTGCCAGCCGTCCGCTGCCAAGCGGCCTGCGAGCTCCTCCGAATCGACCTCGTTGCGGGCGCAGCCAAGAGTGACCAGTGCGACGGTACGGCGTTCGGGCATGGGCTCAAGACTACGTTGTCCTGGCCCTGCCCCTGCCGTGCAGGGCTGACCGGCGGCCCGCAGGCCGTCGATCAGCCGACTTCCGGGTCACCCTGCGTGTACGAAAGCCGCTCGACCTGACCCGATTCGAATTCGTCCTCGACCTTCTTGCCGTTCACGAACAGGTCGATCGCTCCGGCATTGCCGAGGATGAGGTCGATCTGATCGTCGTCCTGGAAGGTCTTGGACTGCCCCTTGAGGAGCAGTCCGTCGAAGAGCAGCTTGCCGTTGTGCGCCTTGGCGGAGATCCAGCTCTTGTCGTCCCTCGCGGAGAGCTTCACCGTGACCTTGTCGCGCGGAGCCGCGGCGATGGCGCTCTCGGAGGGGTCCGGCTCACCGGCCGGCTTGCTGGGCACCGTCGTGGCCGTGTTGGTGTCCTCGGGCGTGGGGCCCTCGGCGACCGGCTTGGTCTTGCCCGCGTCGTCACCGCCGCCGATCAGGGTGAAGCCGGCGAAGCCGGCCACCGCGACGATCGCGGCGACCATGGCCGCGGTCCAGTTGGGCCGGCGCCGTTCCGGCCGGATGCGCTCCGCTTCGAACAGCGGTGCCGCCAGAGTGGGCGCGGGGCGCCCGCCGTGCTGGGCGTCGTACCGTTCGACCAGCGGATCGGGATCGAGCCCGACCTGGTGGGCGAGCATGCGGATGTGGCCACGGGCGTAGACGTCACCGCCGGAGGGCGAGAAGTCGTCCTGCTCGATCGCGTGCACGATGGGAACGCGCACCCGGGTGGCAGCACTGACCTCGTCCACCGTCAGATTCGCGGCGACACGTGCTTCTTGAAGGGCGCGGCCGATCGAAGGCCGGTCGTCCTCGGTCGGGTTCCGGCTGACTTCCGGGGAGTCGTCTTCGGGGGATTTGCCGTCGGGGGATTTGCCGATGGACACGGGGGCGCCTTTCGAGCGTGTAGCCACCTGCTGGACGTTCAGTCTATGGGTGGTACGAAAGGGTGGGGCAACCGGGCGGATGCTCCCTGTACGCCATCGGACTGGCCGAACGGCGTGGTGGGTGGAGTGACAAAGTCTGCTCCCTCTCTCCAACTTGACGCTTGGCCAAGGGAAACGGTTGCATTCTGTCTCCCTACGAGTCGGATTCCCCGCGAATCACGGCCAACACACCGTCGAGTTCGTCCGCCTTCACCAGGACGTCGCGCGCTTTGGAGCCCTCGCTGGGCCCGACGATGCTCCTCGACTCCATCAGGTCCATCAGCCGGCCGGCCTTGGCGAAACCGACGCGCAGCTTGCGCTGGAGCATCGAGGTCGACCCGAACTGAGTGGAGACCACCAGCTCGGCGGCCTGGCAGAGCAGATCGAGATCGTCGCCGATGTCCTCGTCGATCTCTTTCTTCTTCGCCGTACCGACGACGACGTCCTCGCGGAAGACGGGCGCCATCTGATCCTTGCAGTGCTGGACGATCGCCGCGACTTCGTCCTCCGTCACGAAGGCGCCCTGCATACGCGTCGGCTTGTTCGCCCCCATAGGGAGGAACAGGCCGTCGCCCTTGCCGATCAGCTTCTCCGCGCCCGGCTGGTCGAGAATGACCCGGCTGTCGGCCAGTGAGGACGTGGCGAACGCGAGCCTCGAAGGCACGTTCGCCTTGATGAGGCCGGTGACGACGTCGACCGAGGGCCGCTGCGTGGCGAGCACCAGGTGGATACCGGCGGCGCGGGCCAACTGGGTGATACGGACGATGGCGTCCTCGACGTCACGCGGCGCGACCATCATCAGGTCCGCCAGCTCGTCGACGATGACCAGCAGATACGGATACGGCGACAGCTCGCGTTCGCTGCCCTCCGGCGGCTTGACCTTGCCGGTGCGTACGGCGTGATTGAAGTCGTCGATGTGCCGGAAACCGAACGCGGCGAGGTCGTCGTAGCGCAGGTCCATCTCGCGGACGACCCACTGAAGCGCCTCGGCGGCCCGCTTGGGGTTGGTGATGATCGGGGTGATCAGGTGCGGGATGCCTTCGTACGCGGTGAGTTCGACGCGCTTGGGGTCGACGAGGACCATCCGCACGTCCTCCGGGGTCGCCCGGACCATCACCGACGTGATGAGGCAGTTGATGCAGGAGGACTTGCCGGAACCGGTCGCGCCCGCGACGAGCAGGTGCGGCATCTTGGCGAGGTTGGCCATCTCGTAGCCGCCCTCGACGTTCTTGCCGAGCGCGACCAGCATCGGGTGGTCGTCCTCCGCCGCGTCCGCCAGGCGCAGCACATCGCCGAGGTTGACCATCTCGCGGTCGGAGTTGGGGATCTCGATGCCGACGGCCGACTTGCCGGGGATCGGGGAGATGATCCGTACATCGGGGCTGGCCACCGCGTACGCGATGTTCTTGGTGAGCGCGATGATGCGCTCCACCTTCACGGCGGGGCCGAGCTGGACCTCGTAGCGCGTGACCGTGGGCCCCCGGGTGAAGCCGGTGACGGTCGCGTCGACCTTGAACTCCATGAACACGTTGGTCAGCGAATCGACCACCGCGTCGTTGGCGGCGCTGCGCGTCTTGCCGGGGCCGCCGCGCTCCAGCAGGTCGAGTGAGGGCAGGGAGTACGTGATGTCCCCGGCGAGCCGCAACTGCTCGGCGCGCGGCGGCAGCGGCCGTTCCTCGGCGGGCACGGGCTTGGTCAGATCCGCCACGGCCCCGGCGGGCGCGGGCCGCTTGTGGCCCGCCCGCGCGGTCGGCACGGGCACGGAATGCTCCCCGGTGTCCTCCGCCGGCTCCGGCCCGAACCCTTCCGCGGCCACTTGCGGGGTCCCCGGGCCGGCGTCCGGCCGCTCGCGCGTCCGGTCGACGCCCTGGGTCAGGTCGGCGACGATCGGCGACGGCGGCATCCCGTTGAGGACGGCGCCGTCCAGCGCGGCGGCGGCCGCGGCCGCGACATCCACGGCGTCCATGGTCCGGCCGAGAGCCGGCTGTACGGGACCCCTGCGCGGCCGTTCGCGGCGCTTCGCGATGGCCTCGACCTCGGCCTGGTGCCTGCCTCCGGCCTGCCGGCGCCCGCGGTCGGGCAGCGCCTCACGCCACTGCTCGTCATACCGCTCGTCGTCATCGTCGTACCGCTCGGACCCGGACTGCTCGACGGAATCGACTATCCCCAGCCGGGAACCGAGCAGGCGCAGCCGCTGGGGAATGGCGTTGACCGGGGTGGCGGTGACGACCAGCAGGCCGAAGAGCGTGAGCAGCAGAAGCAGCGGCACGGCGAGGACCTCGCCCATCATGAAGATCAGCGGCTCGGAGGCCGCCCAGCCGATCAGCCCGCCGGCGTCCTGCATGGCCTCCGTGCCCGCGTCGCGCCCCGGCGCTCCACAGGCGATGTGGACCAGCCCGAGCACACCGATGACCAGAGCGGACAGGCCGATGACGATCCGGCCGTTGGCCTCGGGCCGCTCCGGATAGAGGATCAGCCGCACGGCCATGGCGCCCAGCAGTATCGGTGCCAGCAGATCGAGGCGGCCGAAGGCTCCGGTGATGAGCATCTGGACCAGATCGCCCACCGGCCCCTGGAGGTTCGACCAGGTGCCGGCCGCGATGATCAGCGCCAGACCGAGCAGCAGCAGCGCCACTCCGTCCTTGCGGTGCGCCGGGTCGAGCCCCTTGGCGCCGCGCCCTATACCGCGGAACATCGCCCCGACCCCGTGCGCCGCACCGAGCCAGACGGCACGTACCAGCCGGAACACGCCCGCTGTCGGGGACGGCGCGGGCCTGGGCGCGGGCCTGGGCGCGGGCCTGGCGGCCGCTTTCTTCGCGGGCGGCCTCTTGGCGGGTGCTTTTTTCGCTGGCGGCGGTTTCTTCGCCGAGGTCTTCTTGGCGGGCGCCGCCTTCCGCACGGCGCCCGTCGTACGGCCGGCACGCGGCTTCGCAGTGCCCGCCGTGCCCTGGGAACCCTTGCCGGACGTACGTGAGGCCATGGTGGTGAGGTTACCGGTGTGAGCGCCCGCGGACACGTGTGCCTACCGCTTCACCCGATCGTGTCGTCCTTGGTACGTCAGGCAACTGACGCCTCCTCAGCTCACGACTCCACGGGCAGCGGACCCGAACCGCCGCCCGTACCCGGCTCCAGCGCGTCGAGTGCCCGGCGCAGACCGGTCAGCTTGCGCTCCAGATGGGCCGCTGTGGCGACCGCCGAGGCGTCCGCGGATTCGTCGTCCAACTGCTTGGACAGCGCCTCCGCCTGCTCCTCGACCGCCGCGAGCCGCGCGGACAGTTCGGCCAGAACCCCCGACGGCTCCCGGGTCTCCCCGGCGCCCGCCAGCTGGCGCCGCAGCAGCTCGGCCTGCTCCTTCAGCTGACAGTTCTTCATGTACAGCTCGACGAAGACCGAGACCTTGGCACGCAGCACCCAGGGGTCGAACGGCTTCGAGATGTAGTCCACCGCACCCGCCGCGTATCCCCGGAAGGTGTGGTGCGGGCCATGGTTGATGGCCGTGAGGAAAATGATCGGGATGTCGCGCGTCCGCTCGCGCCGCTTGATGTGCGCGGCGGTCTCGAAGCCGTCCATTCCCGGCATCTGAACATCCAGCAGAATGACCGCGAAGTCGTCTGTCAGAAGCGCCTTGAGCGCTTCCTCCCCTGACGATGCCCGCACCAGTGTCTGATCGAGCGCAGAGAGGATGGCCTCCAGCGCCAGCAGATTCTCCGGCCGGTCATCGACCAGGAGGATCTTGGCCTTCTGCACCATGGCCGCCCGCCCTCCTCGCCCCTCCACGGGGCCTCCCCTGTGTGCGGGGCTCGGGAAACCACCGGCCACCGCTCCAGGGGACGGCTCCCTTACGCCGTCCGTCCTTGTGCCGGTCATCGTAGCCGCACCCCGCTTGTCGCCACACCCTGTCACCGCGATGTCACTGTGCACGAAGCGAAAACGTGGCGCGAGACCAGAAGGTTCCCCCGATATCGGCACCTCACACCACCCCGGCCACCGACGGCCGGAGGAGCGGGAGGAATCGTACCCTCACTGATCATTTGTCCTGCATCCACTGTTCCATGACCGTCAGCAGGTGGTCCGGATCCACCGGCTTCGTCACGTAGTCCGACGCCCCGGATTCGAGGGCCTTCTCCCGGTCGCCCTTCATCGCCTTCGCGGTGAGCGCGATGATCGGCAGATCGACGAACTGCGGCATCCTGCGGATCGCCGAGGTCGTCGCGTACCCATCCATCTCGGGCATCATGATGTCCATCAGCACGACCGTCACATCGTCGTGCTGCTCCATGACTTCGACACCCTCGCGGCCGTTCTCCGCGTAGAGCACGGCGAGACCGTGCTGCTCCAGGACAGCGGTGAGCGCGAAGACGTTCCGGATGTCGTCGTCCACGATCAGCACCTTCTCGCCGTGGAACGCGAACGTACGGCGCTCCTGAGGGGCCTCCTGGGCGCCCTCACCAGCCGCCCCCACGGTCCAGGACTCCTGCTCGCCCGAAGGGGCCACCGGAGCCGCCGAGCCCCCCTGCCGCGCCTCCCCGGAGCCCTCTTCGCCGGCCCCGGCGCTCTTGCGCCTGCGCCGGAAGAGCGTGGCGGGCCCCGGCGGCAACTGCGCGGGTGCGAAGGCCTCCAGGCGGGCGGGGCCGGCCGGCTCCTCCGCGCCCCTGATCTGCGACCTGCGCATCTGCGGCTCCATACCGGCGGGCGTCAGCTGCGGATAGCCCTGCGGGGGCAGTTCGCTCGGATGCAGCGGCAGGTAGAGCGTGAACGTCGACCCGCGTCCCGTCTCACTCGCCGCGTGGATCTCGCCGCCGAGCAGCCGCGCGATCTCCCGGCTGATGGACAGACCGAGGCCCGTACCGCCGTACTTCCTGCTCGTCGTACCGTCCGCCTGCTTGAACGCCTCGAAGATCACCCGCATCTTGCTCGCCGCGATACCGATACCGGTGTCGGTGACCGAGAACGCGATCAGGTCGCTGTCCGCCTCGCGCAGCGAACCCGCTTCGAGCAGCTGCTCCCTGATCGCGTTCGGCACATCGGCGCCCGCGGGCCTGATGACCAGCTCCACCGCGCCGCTGTCGGTGAACTTGACCGCGTTGGACAGCAGATTGCGCAGCACCTGCAACAGCCGCTGCTCGTCGGTGTGCAGCGTCGCCGGCAGCTCGGGCGAGACCCGTACGGAGAAGTCGAGGCCCTTCTCCGCCGTCAGCGGCCTGAACGTCGCCTCGACGTAGTCGACGAGCTGGACCAGCGCGATCCGGGTCGGGCTGACGTCCATCTTGCCCGCCTCGACCTTCGACAGGTCGAGGATGTCGTTGATCAGCTGGAGCAGATCGGAACCCGCTCCGTGGATCGTCTCCGCGAACTCCACCTGCTTCGGCGAGAGGTTGGACTCCGCGTTGTCCGCGAGCAGCTTGGCGAGGATCAGCAGCGAGTTGAGCGGCGTACGCAGCTCGTGCGACATGTTCGCCAGGAACTCCGACTTGTAGCGCATCGAGACGGCCAGCTGCTCGGCCCGCTCCTCCAGGACCTGCCTGGCCTCCTCGATCTCGGTGTTCTTCACCTCGATGTCGCGGTTCTGCTGCGCCAGCAGCTCGGCCTTCTCCTCCAGTTCCGCGTTGGACTCCTGAAGCGCCTTCTGCCGGTTCTCCAGCTCCGCGGAACGCTCACGCAGCTGCTCGGTCAGCTCCTGCGACTGCTTCAGCAGGACCTCGGTCTTGGTGTTGACGCTGATCGTGTTGACGCTCGTCGCGATCATCTCGGCGATCTGGTTCAGGAAGTCCCGCTGGATCTGCGTGAACGGCTGGAACGACGCCAGCTCGATCACCCCGAGGACCTTCCCCTCGAACAGCACGGGCAGCACGATCACATGTGCCGGCGACGCGTCACCGAGACCGGACGAGATCTTGAGATAGCCCGGCGGCACGTTGATCTGGATGGTGCGTTTCTCCTCGGCCGCCGTGCCGATCAGGGTCTCGCCGGGCCGGAAGGACGTCGGCATGGAACCGGCCGAGTAGCCGTAACTGCCGCGCATGCACAGCTCGTACGAGCCGCTCTTCTCCACGCCCGGGCCCAGTTCCGGGACCGTACCCGTCTGCATCGCCAGGAAGAACGCGCCGTGCTGCGCCGAGACCACCGGGGTCAGCTCGCTCATGATCAGCGAGGCCACGTCGTCGAGATCGCGACGGCCCTGCATCAGACCGGAGATACGGGCGAGGTTGCCCTTCAGCCAGTCCTGCTCCTCGTTGGCGAGGGTGGTGTCGCGGAGATTCGCGATCATCGTGTTGATGTTGTCCTGGAGGACCTGGATCTCGCCCGCCGCGTCGACGTCGATCTTGAGATTCAGATCGCCTCGCGTCACCGCCGTGGCGACGGCGGCGATCGCCCGCACCTGCCGGGTCAGGTTCCCGGCCATCTCGTTCACCGACTCGGTGAGGTCGCGCCAGGTGCCGTCGACGTCACGCACCCGTGCCTGACCGCCCAGTTGCCCGTCCGTACCCACTTCGCGGGCCACCCGGGTGACCTGGTCGGCGAAGGAGGAGAGCTGGTCCACCATCGTGTTGATGGTGTTCTTCAGCTCCAGGATCTCGCCGCGCGCGTCGATGTCGATCTTCTTGGTGAGATCACCCTTGGCGATGGCGGTGGTGACCGTCGCGATCTGGCGCACCTGACCGGTCAGGTTGGACGCCATCGAGTTCACGGACTCGGTGAGGTCCTTCCACGTACCCGAGACCCCGGGAACGCGTGCCTGGCCGCCCAGTTCGCCCTCGGTGCCCACCTCGCGGGCGACCCTGGTCACCTCGTCGGCGAACGAGGACAGGGTCTTCACCATCGTGTTGACGGTGTCGGCCAGCTCCGCGACCTCGCCGCGCGCCTCGACCGTCACCTTCTTCGTCAGGTCACCGTTGGCGACCGCCGAGGAGACCCGCGAGATGTTGCGCACCTGGCTGGTCAGGTTGTTGGCCATCGTGTTGACGTTGTCGCTGAGGTCCTTCCAGATACCGGTGACTCCCCGGACCCTGGCCTGGCCACCGAGAATGCCCTCGGTACCCACCTCGCGGGCGACGCGCGTCACCTCGTCGGCGAAGTTCAGCAGCTGGTCGACCATGGTGTTGACGGTCGTCACCAGGTCGAGGATCTCGCCCTTGGCGTCAACGGTGATCTTCTTCGACAGATCGCCCTTGGCGACCGCCGTCGTGACCTCGGCGATGTTGCGCACCTGCGAGGTCAGGTTGTTCGCCATGAAGTTGACGGACTGGGTGAGGTCCTTCCACGTACCGGAGACGCCCTGGACCTCGGCCTGACCGCCCAGGATGCCTTCGGTGCCCACTTCCCGGGCCACCCGGGTCACCTGCTCGGCGAAGTTGGACAGCTGGTCCACCATCGTGTTGAGCGTGTTCTTCAGCTCGAGGATCTCGCCCCGGGCGTCCACGTCGATCTTCTGCGACAGGTCACCCCGGGCCACCGCCGTCGCGACCTGCGCGATGTTGCGCACCTGACCCGTCAGGTTCTCCGCCATGCCGTTCACGGAGTCGGTCAGTTCCCGCCAGACGCCGGCCACGCCGGGCACCTGCGCCTGACCGCCGAGCCGGCCGTCCGTGCCCACCTCGCGCGCGACCCTGGTCACCTGATCCGCGAACGCGGAGAGCTGGTCGACCATCGTGTTGATGGTGTTCTTCAGCTCGAGGATCTCGCCCCGGGCGTCCACGTCGATCTTCTGCGACAGGTCGCCCCGCGCCACGGCCGTGGTCACCTGGGCGATCTGCCTCACCTGGTCGGTGAGGTTCCCGGCCATGAAGTTGACGGAGTCGGTGAGTTCCTTCCAGGTACCGCTGACGCCGTCCACGCGGGCCTGGCCGCCGAGGCGGCCCTCCGTACCCACGTCGCGCGCCATACGGGTCACCTGGTCGGCGAACGACGACAGCTGCGACACCATCGTGTTGACGGTGTTCTTGAGTTCCAGCATCTCGCCCGCGACGTCCACGGTGACCTTCTGCGACAGATCGCCGTTGGCAACCGCCGTCGTCACCTGGGCGATGTCCCGCACCTGCCCGGTGAGGTTGCGGAAGGCCGTGTTCACCGAATCGGTGAGGTCCTTCCACGTACCGGCGGCGCCCGGCACCTCCGCCTGGCCGCCGAGCCGGCCCTCGACACCGACCTCCCGCGCGACCCGGGTGACCTCGGAACCGAACGCCGAGAGCTGGTCGACCATCGTGTTGACGGTGTTCTTCAGCTCCAGCATCTCGCCCGCGACATCCACGGTGACCTTCTGCGAGAGGTCACCGCTGGCGACCGCCGTCGTCACCGTGGCGATGTCACGCACCTGAGTGGTCAGGTTGCGGAAGACGGTGTTGACGGAGTCCGTGAGGTCCTTCCAGGTCCCGGCGGCGCCCGGTACCTGCGCCTGGCCACCGAGCAGGCCCTCGGCTCCGACCTCGCTCGCGACGCGCGTCACCTCGTCGGCGAACGTACGGAGCGTCTCGGTCATCTGGTTGATCGTCTCGGCGAGCTGGGCGACCTCGCCGCGCGCGTTCACCGTGACCTTCTGCGACAGATCACCATTGGCGACGGCTGTCGTGACCTGCGCGATGCCCCGCACCTGGTTCGTCAGGTTGCCGGCCATCGTGTTCACCGAATCGGTGAGGTCCTTCCACACCCCGGCCACACCGGGCACGGTCGCCTGGCCGCCCAGCTCGCCCTCGGTACCGACCTCCCGGGCGACGCGCGTGACCTCGGAGGAGAAGGAGGACAGCTGGTCCACCATCGTGTTCACGGTGTTCTTCAGCTGGAGCATCTCACCGGCCACATGGACGGTGACCTTGCGCGACAGATCACCCTTGGCCACAGCCGTGGTGACGAGAGCAATGTCACGCACCTGAGCGGTCAACCGGTACGCCATCGTGTTGACGGAGTCCGTGAGGTCCTTCCATGAACCCGACATGCCGCGCACCTTGGCCTGGCCACCGAGCTTCCCCTCGGTACCGACCTCCAGCGCCACCCGCGTCACTTCGTCGGTGAACGCCGAGAGCTGGTCGACCAGGTTGTTGACCGTACGGGCGACCTTCAGGAACTCGCCCCGCAGCGGCCGCTCCGCCCCGTCCGACGATTCCGAGCGCAGCTCCATCCGCTGCTCCAGGTCGCCCTCCGCCACCGCGGAGAGCACCCGCCCGACCTCGGACACCGGCCGCGCCAGGTCGTCCACCAGCGCGTTCGACGCGTCGATCGCGGCGGCCCAGGAGCCCTCGCAGGCCCCGGTCTCCAGCCGCTCGGTCAGCTTCCCCTCACGCCCGACCATGCGCCGCACACGCGCCAGCTCACCCGTGAGGTGGAGGTTTCGATCGGCGACCTCGTTGAAGACGGCGGCGATCTCCGCCATCACATCGTCGCCGGCCACGGTCAGACGTTTGCGGAAGTTGCCGTCTCTCATGGACACGAGCGCCGTCAGCAGTCTGCTCAGCTCCGCCGAGTCCACCTCGGTTGTCCCGTTGCTCCGGGACCGTCCGCCTTTTGCGCGCGAGTTGTCGCCACGCGCTGTCACGCCAGACTCCACCGTGTCCCTCCCGCAGGGGTTGACCGTACTGTCCGGGCTGTCTCCGGAAGCCTGCCCAGTGTTTCACCCCGGTCGAACCAGGCGATAACAGATCGGCAGCTTCGCATAGCGTCCCCGCCCCCGGAGGGCGGAAACAGTGGTGACCGGCATCCGCCACGACCGCGAAGGTAAGTAACCTGGCATCCGGCTGTCCAACCCGCTCCGGTCTGCCCGGCAGGGGCGGTATGGCGAAGGTACTACCACCGGGCACCTGGAGGGGCGGGGCCGATCATGGCAGAGCCGGGCGTCGAAACGCGTATGAGGAGTTCTGTGATCACCGCGCGGGCGGCTGCCACCTTCGACCCGGTAGGGCGGTCCGTAGCGACCGCTCGTGCCTTTGTCCGGGACACGCTCCAGGGATGGGGCTTCTCCGACGTCGTCGATGACGCCGTCGTTCTCACCAGCGAACTCGTCACCAATGCGGTGATCCACGCCGGCACCTCCGCCGACGTTCTCTGCCTCCGTACGGAGGACGGCGTCCGCGTCGAGGTCGCCGACCGATACCCCGAACGCGAAGTGCCCATGCAGGGCACGGGAAAGTCACTGGGCAGCCCCGACCGCGAGAACGGTCGCGGCCTGCTGCTCTGTGCCGCGCTCGCCTCCCGCTGGGGCGTCGAGTACACCCCGACGTACAAGAAGGTCTGGTTCCAGCTCGACCTTCCGGAACGGCCGGTCGGCGCCCGTTCCGCGGGGCCCGTCCTCCCCGTCGATCTGCTGCCCGTGGCGGACGAGCGGGTACGGGTCGCCGTCGTGCAGGTCGACAGGACCGGCGCCCTGATGAGCTGGAACGACGACGCGGAACACATTTTCGGCTATCCCGCCGAGAAGGTCATGGGCAAACCCTTCACGGAATTCGCCGCGTGGCCCCACACCCCGGGCACAGGCACCGGCATCGTCGACGCGCTCCACCTCTCCCGCTGGGAGGGCAGTTACGGCATGCGCGGCGCCGACGGCCGCGTCATCCCCGTCTACGCCTCGCACCTGCGGGTGCGCGACACCCAGGGCGAGCCGTCCACGGTCTGCCTTCTCGTACGCGACTACGAACGCGCGGTCATCCAGACCCCGCAGCGCGTCCCTGTGACCGAGGGCTCCGAGAGCCGCGCCGCGGACCCCTTCGAGGTGTTCATCGGCTCCCCGGCCCCCGACGACCTCGACGGACTGCTCCAGCGCACCGTGGAGCGCGCCCGCGACATGCTCGACGGTGACGCGGCCTTCCTGCTGCTCGCCACGGACGACGAGACCGAGCTGGAGGTGCGCTCCACCACTGGGCTTCCCTCCGCCCGCCAGCGCTTCGCCCGCGTCCCCGTGGAGGCGGGCACGGGACGCTACGGCTCCGCGCGCATGCCGGCCGTCCACGAGGACCTCATGGCCGTTCCCGGGGCCGTCCCGCTGCTCAACGACACCGGGATGCGTTCCGTCGTGACCGTCCCGCTGAAGGTGGAGGGCCGCCTCACCGGGTCCCTGGGCGTCGCCTCGGAGACGGCCGCCCATTTCTCGAACGAGGAGGCGCTGCGCCTCCAGTTCGCCGCGGACCGTATCGCCCTGGCCGTCGAGTCGGCCCGCCTCGGCGAGCTGGAACGGCTCCGCCGCGGCTCGCTGTCCTTCCTCGTCGAAGCCTCCGACCTGCTGGCGGGCACGCTGGACCGCGACCAGACACTGGCGCTGATGGCCCAGATGACCATCCCGACCCTCGCCACCTGGTGCGCCGTCTACACGATCGCCGACCAGTCCTCGGAGCCCTACCTCTCCTTCGTCCTGCACGAGGACGAGGAGCGCATCGACGGCCTCAAGTCCCTGCTCTCCAAGATCAGTCCGCCCGACCCGGTCCCGACACCGGGCGCCCGTATCTGGACCGCGCCGGCCGAGGCCGCCCACCAGGCGGCGCTGCGTACGTCCATCCGGGAGCTGGGAGGGGGCTCCGCGCCTGTCTCCTCGGGAATCGGCACCACGCTCGCGACGGCGGCCGCTGTCGGCGGAGAGACCGTGGTACTGCCGCTGGTCGCCCGTAACCGCGTCATCGGCATGCTCACACTCGGCAAACCGTCCGACGACCACTTCCGCCAGGAGATCCTGGAACTGGCCGAAGACCTCTCCCGGCGTGCGGCACTCGCTCTCGACAACGCGCGCCTCTACTCGGAGCGCACGGCCATCAGCCAGGCGCTGCAGAAGAGTCTGCTGCCCCCGGGCCTCCCCCAGATCGCCGGTGTCGAGGTCGAGGTCATCTACCGCGCCGCCGGCGAGGGCAACGAGGTCGGCGGTGACTTCTACGACCTCTTCCCGATCCGCGACGGCGCTTACGGCTTCGCCATCGGCGACGTCTGCGGTACGGGCCCCGAGGCCGCGGCCGTCACCGGCCTGGCACGGCACGCGCTGCGGCTGCTGGCCCGTGAGGGCTTCACCGGACCCGCGGTCCTCGAACGACTGAACGCGGCGATCCTGGACGAGGGCGAGCGCAGCCGCTTCCTCACGCTGCTGTACGGCGAACTGTGGCCCCAGGAGGACGGCAGCGCGCTCCTGAAGGTCGTCTGTGCCGGACATCCGCTCCCGCTGCGCCTGCGCCAGGACGGCACCGTCGAACCGGCTGCCGAGCCGCAGCCGCTGCTGGGCGTGCTGGACGACCTGAGCCTGTACGAGCAGACGGTCACCCTGGACCCCGGCGATGTCCTCCTGTGCGTCACCGACGGCGTCACCGAACGCAGGGAGGGAACGCGCATGCTGGGCGACGACGGTCTGGCCGAGGTACTGACCACCTGCACGGGCCTCACGGCGGGCGCGGTCGCCTCACGCGTCCTGCGCGCCGTGGAACGCTTCGCCGCGGAGCCGGCGTCGGACGACATGGCGATCCTGGCCATGCGCATCCCTGAGCCCCAGCCCAGCTAGAGACAGGACACCTCCGGACCCGGACATGCGAAAGGACCCCCGCCTGCAGGCGGGGGTCCTTTCCTTTACCGGAGCCCCAATACGGAATCGAACCGTAGACCTTCTCCTTACCATGGAGACGCTCTACCGACTGAGCTATTGGGGCGCAGCAACAAGAGAAAGCATACCTGAAACTTCCTGATGCTCAGAACCCACACCACCACCAGGAACCACACCGCTCCCTGCGAGGGAAGGCACGAGGGAAGGTGCAATGGAAGCCGTATCCGCAAAGTGTCCACCCCTGGAACACGGAGAGAACGCAGAGGGCACAGGGGGCATCCGGAGAAATCGATGGTGAACGCAGAGAAGCCCCGTACCATAAAGGTACGGGGCTTCCCCATAAAAATTGTTCGGCGGCGACCTACTCTCCCACAGGGTCCCCCCTGCAGTACCATCGGCGCTGAAAGGCTTAGCTTCCGGGTTCGGAATGTAACCGGGCGTTTCCCTAACGCAATGACCACCGAAACACTATGAAATTAAACAACCGGTAACAACACAGCCGTTCATTATTTCAGAACCAACACAGTGGACGCGAGCAACTGAGGACAAGCCCTCGGCCTATTAGTACCAGTCAGCTTCAACCGTTACCGGTCTTCCACATCTGGCCTATCAA